>JAFAGM010000131.1 GCA_023422775.1 Pseudomonadota bacterium | reverse complement strand
CCTATGGGCTCCTGATCGACCAGATCGGCGAGGTGCTGCGCCTCCCCGATGACGGCCGCGAGGAAAACCCCGTCAACCTCGATCCGCGCTTCGCCAAGCTCGCCGGCGGCGTCCACCGCCTCGACGGACAGCTCATGGTCGTCCTCGACGTCGATCGCGTCCTCGAAATCGTGCCTGACTTGATGGCCGCATAAACACCGGAAGCAGGCAGACCAAACCGCAATCAAAGATATCCCCCTCGGGGATGTTGGGAAGCAGAGGCCCGAAATGAGAACATGTCTTGTCGTCGATGACTCGAGCGTCATTCGCAAAGTCGCCCGCCGCATCCTCGAAAGTCTGGATTTCCAGATCGTCGAAGCCGAGGACGGCGAGAAGGCGCTTGAAGTATGCAAGCGCGCCATGCCGGAGGCTGTCCTGCTCGACTGGAACATGCCCGTGATGGACGGCTACGAATTCCTCGGCAATCTGCGCCGGATGCCCGGCGGAGACGCGCCCAAGGTCGTGTTCTGCACCACCGAGAACGATGTCGCGCACATTGCGCGCGCACTGCATGCCGGCGCCAACGAGTACATCATGAAGCCGTTCGACAAGGACATTGTTACCGCGAAATTCCAGGAAGTCGGCCTGATCTGATCGGCCTGTTGCGATCCGGCGGCTGAACGGCCTTCGGCGTTATCGTTTATGTTTTTGTGCCGTTGCGTCGTTTGTTGGTGAAAAAGTAATGAGCGTTGCGTTGATGAGTTCCCCGGCCGCCGCCCCGACGCGGCAACGCAAATTGCGCGTGATGGTGGTGGACGACTCCGTCGTGATCCGCGGGATGATTTCCCGCTGGATCGGAGCCGAGCCGGACATGGAGGTGACAGCCTCCCTGCGCACCGGCCTCGATGCGGTCAACCAGCTCGAGCGCGTCAACCCCGATGTCGCCGTGCTCGATATCGAAATGCCTGAACTCGATGGCATCTCGGCACTGCCGCGGCTGCTGGCAAAGAAGCGCGACCTCGTCATCATCATGGCATCGACGCTGACGCGCCGTAACGCGGAAATCAGCTTCAAGGCGCTTTCGCTCGGCGCGTCCGACTACATTCCGAAGCCGGAAAGCACCCGCGAGGCCACCGCCGCCGAGACCTTCCATCACGATCTGATCCAGAAAATCCGTCATCTCGGCGCCAGGGCCCTGCGCCGCGCTGCGTCGACATGCCCCGCCACCAGTTCGCCGCTGGCGCCAGCGATCGACCGGGCGCGCGAGGCAACGGCCCGTCCGGCTGCGGCGCCGGCTGCGTCCGCACAACTGGCGCGCCGGCCGTTCAGCAACCTGGCGCCGCGCGTGCTCCTGATCGGATCGTCGACCGGTGGCCCGCAGGCCCTGATGACGCTGATCGCCGACATCGGCCCCGTGATCGATCGCTTTCCGGTGCTGATCACGCAGCACATGCCGCCGACCTTCACCACGATTCTCGCCGAGCACCTGGCGCGCGCGAGCCGGCGGCCGGCGCATGAGGCCGTCGATGGCGAAATCGTCAAGGCGGGACGGATCTATCTGGCGCCGGGCGGACGCCATATGCGCGTCGTGCGGCACGGCGTCGAAACCACCATCGCGCTCGATGACGGCCCGCCGGTGAACTTCTGCAAGCCCGCGGTCGATCCGTTGTTCAGTTCCGCGATCGATGTCTGGCAAGGCGGCACCCTGTCGGTCATCCTGACCGGCATGGGCTCGGACGGCATGCGCGGCGGCAAGGAGATCGTTGCGGCCGGCGGCAGCGTGATCGCCCAGGACGAAGCGACGAGCGTGGTGTGGGGCATGCCGGGTGCTGCCGCCAATGCCGGCATCTGTGCCGCGATCCTGCCGCTCAATCAGATCGCACCGAAACTGGTTCGGTTGTTTTCGGGGGATCGGTCGTGACACCGTCAGACTACGAGTATCTGCGCAAGCTCCTGAAAGAGCGTTCCGGACTGGATTTGTCTGCCGACAAGCAGTATCTGGTCGAAAGTCGTCTGGTGCCGCTGGCGCGCAAGTCTTCGCTGCAGGGCATTCCCGAACTCGTTCAGAAGATGCGGAACGGCGCCGACGCGCTGACGGGGGACGTGGTCGAGGCCATGACCACCAACGAGACCTTCTTCTTTCGCGACAAGATTCCGTTCGACCATTTGAAGGAATCGGTAATCCCGGCGCTGCTGAAGGCGCGCGCGGCCCGCCGCAGCCTTCGCATTTGGTGCGCGGCGTCCTCCACCGGGCAGGAGCCGTATTCGATCGCGATGTGCCTGAAGGAAGCAGGCCTCGCGCTGACGGGCTGGCGTACCGAGATCGTTGCGACCGACCTGTCGCAGGCCGTGCTGGAAAAATCCAGATCCGGCATCTTCAGCCAGTTCGAAGTGCAGCGCGGCCTGCCGATTCAGTTGCTGGTGAAATACTTCACCCAGAACGGCGATCTCTGGCAGCTCAATGCCGACATCCGCGGCATGGTGCAGCATCGTCAGCTCAACCTGCTGCAGGATTTTTCCCACCTCGGCACGTTCGACATCATCTTCTGCCGCAACGTGCTGATCTATTTCGATCAGACGACCAAGGTTAACATCTTCGACCGGCTCTCGCGCATGATGGAGCCCGACGGGGTGCTGGCGCTCGGCGCGGCTGAATCCGTGGTCGGCATCACCAGTGCCTTCAAGCCGTATCCGGATCGGCGCGGGCTCTATCGTCCGAACGTCGCGCCGGCGGCCCGCGGCGGCATTACGCCGATCGGCCTGCGGGCGGCGGCTTCCGCGGCGCGTTGATCCACGTCACAGGATCGTGCGCGGCACGAACCGTGACGTATTGCCGGTGATCGGGTTCTCGTCCTCTCGGACCGACAGGCTGCACGGGGTATGATCGACGCCGCATCGCGCTCCCGGGTTCAAGCCCAAGGAAACCCGCCCAAGGAAATCTGTCCAAGAAATTCTCCCCAAACGAAAACCCCGCCATTTGCAGGGCTTCATCGCGCATTTGGCTGATCCGATCTCCGCGCCAAACTACGGATCAGGCGGAAGGCCAGCCAGAAAAAGAGAACGACCAGCGCGAGCGCGGCGAGCGGCGCTGCCAGCGCCAGGATCGAGATCAGCGAGGCGCCGCCGAGCTCGGCCGTGGCAACTGCCGAATTGCCGAGGCCGCCGGTGAAGACCGTGGACTTTGCCCGGAGCATGGCGGTCAAGCCTTGCGTGATGCCGGCAACGCCGCCGCCCGCGATAATGGCCGCCGTCCATTTCAGCATCGGCGGCAGGTCGGTCATGACGGCGGCGGATGCGATCGTCCCGGCGACGACGGCGCCGGGCGTCGCCACTGTATCGAGCAGGTTGTCCACGCCCGGAATGTAGAACGAGGCGATCTCCACGATTGCTGCGGTGCCAAGCATGATGACGGCGGCTGGTGTCGCCAGCCATGCAAAACTCTCGTTCAGGTTTGCATGTCCGGTGTAAGCCGCCACGCTCAGAACCAGCAGCGGCAGGAACAGCCGAAATCCGGTTGCGGCGGCGAGCCCGACGCCAAGCGCAACCGACAGTCCAAGGTCCAGGTTCGACATGGTCTGCAATCTCCATCAGCCCCAAAGTAGCGCGAGGGATGTAGCATCGCACGTCATGAGAACACTTTCTGACCGCGCGACGGTTCCCGAATGGCGGCGGCATTTTGTGGAACCCGGACCGATCCGGGGAGGTTGTAATATAAAATGATCGAGCCCAGGAGACGCAATCCGGATTGGGCGGACTAACCTGTGCACCCAAATGTATCCTGTTCAGGAGGACCGCCATGGCGACGAATCTGGTCTCTGTAGTGATGCAATTCCTCACGCCCGACATGATAGCGAAGATCGCTTCTGCTCTGGGTCTCGAGCGCAATGTCGCGCAAAAAACCATCGCGGGTGCGATTCCCGCGCTTCTCGCCAGTCTCGCTGATGTTGCCTCCACGCCAAATGGGGCACGCCAGCTCACCAACACGCTGACGCAACAATCCGATTCGCTTGAGAACCTCAGGAACCTGGTCGGCGGTGCCGGTCAAAACCTGGTGGCGGATACCGGATCGAACATGCTTTCCGGCCTGTTCGGTGGCGGCACGCTGGATACGATGGCGCAAACGATTGGCAAGTTCGCCGGGATCGGCGAGGGCACCAGCAAGTCGCTGCTCGGCATGCTCGGTCCCGTGGTGCTCGGCGCATTGGGCCAGCAGCAACGCGGCATGGGTCTCGATGCAAGCGGGCTTGCGTCTCTTCTCACCTCACAGAAGGATCAGATCGCTGCGGCCATGCCGTCCGGTCTCGCCGATCAGTTGAGTGCCGCGGGTCTCATTGACGGGGCGACCGGAACCTTGCGCAGCGGTGCGGCGGCAGCGAGTGCGGCAGGCGCCCGATTTGCAGAGGCTTCGGAGCGGACCGTTTCGCGGGCCGGTCAGGAGGCAACTGCAGCCGCCCGCTCGAACGCGACGTCGCAATGGCCCTACTGGCTGGTTGCCGCGGTGGTGCTGGGCGGTCTCGCCTGGTTCGCCCTCGGCCGTTCAGGAGAGGACAAAGTCGCTCAATTGCCGCCTCCTTCCACGACGCGGACCGCGGCCGGAACCGTGGGCGCGGCACCGACGGATTTGACGGTCGGCGGAATGAACCTTGCGAACCAGGTCAACGCGTCGGTCGGGTCGATCAGGACCGTGCTTCCCGGTATCACCGATGCTGCTTCGGCCGAAGCCGCCCTGCCGAAGCTGAAGGAAGCAACGGCGCAATTGAATGAGGTCGGTTCGCGTGCGGCGCAGCTTTCCCCTGAAGGAAAGTCCATGCTCGCAAAGCTGGTCGTGGCCGCAACTCCTGCGATCAACCAGATGTGCGACAAGGTGCTGGCGACGCCCGGTGCCGGCGCGATCGCGAAGCCGGCGATCGACGAACTTCGCGGCAAGCTCGACGCGCTCGCGCGCTCCTGAACCGTCGGAATGCGACGCCGTCCGGGCTGGGCCGGACGGCAGCGCGACGTACTGGTGGAAGTTTGCGCGCTGTCGCGGCTCGCTCGATCCGCATTCGTGTTCATCCGTCGTTTGAGTTTCAGCAGGAGCAGGATCAATGGCTGACAAGACGAGCTTCACCAAGGAAGAGTGGACGCTGTTGCTGGAGAGCCCGATGATCGCCGGCATGGCCATCACCGCGGCCGAGCCCAGCGGGCTCTGGGGACTGTTGAAGGAGTCCTTTGCCGGAGGCACCGCGCTCACCCGGGCGGTCACCGGCTCCGACACCAATGCGCTGGTCAAGTCGGTCGTGACGGACTTTTCCAGCGGCGAAGGGCGAAGCGCTGCTCGAGACGGGCTGAAGGAAAAATTTGCGAACAGCAAGCCGGCCGAAATGAAAAGCAAGTGCATCGACGAACTCCGGCAGGTTTCCGCCCTGCTCGCCGCGAAGGCACCCGGAGACGCTGCGGAATTCAAGAGCTGGCTCCGGCAGATCAGTCAAAGCACCGCCGAGGCGGCCTCGGAAGGCGGAGGCCTGTTCAGTGCCGGCGTGAGGGTGAGCGACGCCGAGAAGGCGACGCTTGGCGAGATATCGACAGCGTTGGGCGTGTAGAGCGTTTTCGAGCGAAGTGGAAACCGGTTCGCGTCAAGAAAACGCGTCAAAACAAGAATCTGGAGCCCCGTTCCGATTCAATCGGAACGGAAAAGGCTCCAGGACTGGCGATCATCCCGGCGGGATGCAAGGCCATCCGTCCAAAACAAAACCCCGCCATTGCGGCGGGGTCCAGTCGGGAGGAGGAGCCTTGCGGCTCGCCTAAAACCCCTGCTCAGGCGGGGATGCGCTCGTCCGCCTCGTGCGGCTCGCGCAGCACGTAGCCGCGGCCCCACACGGTTTCAATGAAGTTGCGGCCTTCGGAGGCGTTCGCCAGCTTCTTGCGCAGTTTGCAGATGAAGACGTCGATGATCTTCAGTTCGGGCTCGTCCATGCCGCCGTAGAGGTGGTTGAGGAACATTTCCTTCGTGAGCGTGGTACCCTTGCGGAGCGAGAGCAGCTCCAGCATCTGGTATTCCTTGCCCGTCAGATGCACCCGCTGGCCGCCGACCTCGACCGTCTTGGTATCGAGATTGACCACGAGATCGCCGGTCTGGATGACCGACTGGGCGTGGCCCTTGGAACGACGCACGATGGCGTGGATGCGGGCGACCAGTTCGTCCTTGTGGAACGGCTTGGTCATGTAGTCGTCGGCGCCGACGCCGAGACCCTTGACCTTATCCTCGATGCCGGCGAGGCCGGAAAGGATCAGAATGGGGGTCTTGATCTTCGATACCCGAAGCTGCTTGAGCACGTCGTAACCGGACATGTCGGGCAGGTTGAGGTCGAGAAGGATAATGTCGTAATCGTAAAGTTTACCGAGGTCGACGCCTTCCTCTCCGAGATCCGTCGTATAGACGTTGAAACTCTCGGATTTCAGCATCAACTCGATTGACTGCGCAACCGCGCTGTCATCTTCAATCAGCAAAACGCGCATGCCAGTCCCCTTTAGTCCGCCGCTCCGGGCGTCAGGTCGGCCGCACCTGCGGCACTCAAAACGCCTTTGAACAACTGATTCGGATCCTGACAGACATATGGTTAACAAAATCTGATTCCGGTTCGCAAGCTCTTTAAGTGCAATTTTTATCGAATCGCCCTAAGATGTTGCGCGAAAGCAGCTTTTCCTAACCTTGCCTACTCATGCTCCAGATGAAGAGACGGGCCTAACCGACTCTCGCGATTCACCCTTCTTCTGATGGGCGAGCGCTCTCAGTCACCAAAGACAGTGACGTAATGATTAACGATGCGGGTAAACACGAGGTTAAACATCGGCGTCTAAGGTGCGGAAACTTAAGGTTTTCGCAATGAAGGCGCTTGCGGACCAGATCGGCGACATCGACGGTGTCAATATATATGGCCGCGTCGTGGGCGTGCGCGGCCTGATGGTCGAAATAGCCGGCCCGATTCATGCCATGTCGGTCGGCGCACGCATAGTCATAGAGACAGGTGGTAACCGATTTATTGCTGCGGAGGTCATCGGTTTTTCCGGCAGCAACGCTGTCGTGATGCCGTTCGGCGGCCTTGATGGTGTCAGGCGCGGTTGCCGTGCCGTCATAGCGACGGCGGCCAGCCAGGTGCGGCCGTCACCGGCCTGGCTCGGCCGTGTCGTCAATGCGATGGGAGAGCCGATCGACGGCAAGGGTCCGCTGGTGCAGGGCCCGTCGCCGATGCCTTTCCGCAATTCACCGCCGCCCGCGCATTCGCGCAAGCGCGTCGGTGCCCCGCTCGACCTCGGCGTACGTGCGCTCAATACGTTCCTGACCTGCTGCCGCGGCCAGCGGCTCGGCATCTTCGCCGGTTCCGGCGTCGGCAAATCGGTGCTGCTCTCGATGCTGGCCCGTAACGTCGATGCGGACATTACGGTCATCGGCCTGATCGGCGAACGCGGCCGCGAGGTGCAGGAGTTCCTGCAGGAGGATCTCGGCGACGAGGGTCTGGCGCGCTCGGTCGTGGTGGTGGCGACATCGGACGAGCCGGCCTTGATGCGGCGCCAGGCGGCCTACCTGACGCTGGCGATCGCGGAATATTTCCGCGACGAGGACAAGGACGTGCTGTGCCTGATGGATTCGGTCACGCGCTTTGCGATGGCGCAGCGCGAGATCGGTCTGTCGGCCGGCGAGCCTCCGACCGCCAAGGGCTATACACCGACCGTGTTCACCGAGCTGCCGAAGTTGCTGGAGCGGGCAGGGCCCGGAACCGGCGTCGGTACCATCACCGCCATTTTCACGGTGCTGGTCGACGGCGACGACCACAACGAGCCGATCGCGGACGCGGTGCGCGGCATCCTGGACGGCCACATCGTGATGCAGCGTTCGATCGCCGAGCGTGGGCGCTTTCCTGCCATCAACATCCTCAAATCGGTTTCCCGGACCATGCCGCGGTCGGCCGATCCCGCCTATTTGCCCGTGATCCAGCGCGGCCGGCAGGTCATGGCCACCTATGCCGATATGGAGGAACTGATCCGGCTCGGCGCCTATCGGACGGGGTCGAGCCCCGAAGTCGACGAGGCGATCCGGCTGCACGAGCCGCTGGAGGCCTTCCTGCGCCAGGCCAAGGATGAAAAATCGAGCCTGGGCGACGGCTACCGGCAATTGGCCCAGATCCTCACCAATTTGGAAACGGAACGCTAACTTTGTCAGGCCATCATCCCCGGCACATGATTAACGATGCCGGTGGGGCCCCCCGGGGAACCGGCAGTGTCCCGCGTTCAAATTGGGACTTCTGGGGAGTATGAGTCGATGAAGTCACGCGAAACGCTGATCCGCCTGAAGAAATTTCAGGTCGACGAGAAGCGCCGAAGGGTTACCCAGATCGAAGGCATGATCGCCGATTTCCAGCGCATGTCGGTTGACCTCGAGCGCGAAATCCAGACCGAGCAGGAGCGGGCCGGGATCAACGACCCGACCCATTTCGCCTATCCGACCTACGCCAAGGCTGCGATCCAGCGGCGCGAGAACCTGACGCGTTCGGCCGACGAACTGCGCGTCCAGCTCGAAGACGCCAAGAGCCTTTTGGGCGAGGCGTTCGAGGAACTGAAGAAGGTCGAACTGCTTGACGAGCGCGACCAGGCGCGCGAACGCGCCGAGGAGAACGCCCGGGAGCAGGCCGACATGGACTCGATCGGCCTGATGCGCGCCCGCCTTGGCGGGGCCATCGCCTGAGCACGCCTCCCTACCGGCTCTGAACAATGCCAAACCCGGGCTGCAAAGCCCGGGTTTTTCGTTGTTGATACGGGAGGAATCGTCGGCTTGGTGACCCGTTTGCCGCAAGATATGCTACGAAACTTCTGGATTGCTCCCCGCGTAAGGCGCGATGGGGGATCGCGATTTTGGGGAAGGTGAATGCTGACGCCAGCCGAACTGGTATGGCTGATTGCCGCTGTGGCGAAGGGGGATGAGGCAGCCTTTGAGCGCCTCTACGCCGCCACGCGCGCGAAACTGTTCGGCGTGGTTGTCCGTATCTTGCGGCGTCAGGATCTCGCCGAGGAGGTGATTCAGGAGGCCTACGTCAAGATCTGGAACGGTGCCGGACAGTTCAATCCGGCTCTCGCGTCGCCGATCACATGGATGGCGTCGATCGCGCGCAACCGCGCCATCGACGTGGTGCGCAAGAAGGGCGAAACCTCGATCGAGGAGGAACCGACCGCCATGGAAGTGGCTGCCGATTCACCCGATCCGCTGGCGCGTCGCGAGATGACGGAAGAGTTGAAGCGGTTGCTGGAATGCGTCGGCCGTCTCGAGCCGGATCGGCAGAAGCTCGTGCTGCTGGCCTATTACAACGGCTGGAGCCGTGAGCAGCTGGCGGCCAAGTTCGAGACGCCGGTGAACACGGTGAAGACCTGGCTGCGCCGCAGCATGCTGGATATCCGGGAGTGTCTTGGACTTTGATGGCCTATAGCGAAGACCATATCGCGCTCGCCGCGGAATACGCGCTCGGCACACTCGATGCCGGTGAGCGCGCGCAGGTCGAAACCATGATGGCCGTCGACACCGAATTCACCGCGATCGTCCGCTCCTGGGAGCATCGTCTCGGGGCGCTGAACCAGATGGTCGGATCGATCGAGCCGCGGCCGGTCGTGTGGGAAAACATCAAGGCCGCGATCGCTCATGCCGGCGCGCAGCCCGCACCGCTGGTGCATCCCGAACCGGCCCGGCCTGCGCCGCACGAACCGGCGGTCGCGCCTGAGGTGGCCCCGGCGGTCATGGAAGCGCCGCCCGCGACGGCCGCCTCTTCGAACGTCGTCGAATTGTCGAACCGGGCGGCGCGCCGCTGGCGGAATGTGGCCTCGATCGCGACCGCGCTGGCCGCGGCCCTGGTCGCGATGCTGGCGGTGCAGGTCTACCAGCCGGAGCTGCTACCCAGCGCGCTGCGGCCCAAGCCACGCATCCAGACGGTGGAGGTGAAGACGCCTGCACCGCCGCCGACACCGTCGGCGCAATATGTCGCCCTGCTGCAGCGCGACGGCGGCTCGCCCGCGTTCATCCTGACCGTCGATGCCGCCACCAGGAATTTCACGGTTCGCAAGGTGGGGGCCGACGCCGAGCCCGGCAAGAGCTTTGAGCTGTGGCTGATCTCCGACCGGCTGCCGCAGCCGCGCTCGCTCGGCGTGATCGGCGGCAGTGACTTCACCGCGCGTCCGGTGCTTGCCGACTTCGACTCCGCCACGATCAACGCCGCGACCTTTGCGGTTACCGTCGAGCAGGCCGGCGGCTCGCCGACCGGTCAGCCGACCTCGGCGCCGGTCTATACCGGCAAGCTGATCGAGACGGTGCCGGCGGTCGCCGCGCCACGCTGACGGCCCCGCAAAAAGAAAACGCCCGTGGGGAGCGGGCGTTTTCAGCAGTCAACTTGGGGGTAGTTGGGGTCTTATTATCCACGCGGCCTTTGGGGGGCTGTAAAGAACCACGTGAATTCGCAAATTCCGTTAGCGTACGACTGAGCTCCCTGAGCTGGTGACCGCAACCGGCTTGCCGGCTTTCATGACCGGCGTGCTTGCGGTCTGGGTGAAGCCTTCATCCGAAGTGTTGTGCGCGGAGATGCTGAACCCGGCGATCAGGATACCGGCGACGAGGGCCACGACCACGATCTTGAGATGGGTCGTGCGATCGGCGCTGTAGATCGAGTGGTTCATTGGAAGTCTCCTGCCGCCTTCCGTTCTGCAAATTTGTCGAAGCCGCTTGCAGCCCGGTTCAACGTCTCGCGTGCAGGAAACGTAGGAATCTGCTGTTTCGTTCCCAAGATGCGATCACAAGGCGGTGAAAAGACTTGAACGGTCGCGATTGAAAGAGCCGCGCAGGTCGGTCGAGATAAACAATTGTTCAGATATTACATCGGTTTAATAATTGATCGCCCGGTCGCAAAGAAAACGGCGCCCGTTTAGCCTGTTTCGACAAACCATTTGCATGTGACGAAAATGCTTCGAAGCAAATCAGCTGATTTGCCTGGTCAGGAAAGCGCTCTACCGATCCCGGCAGTCCAGCCATAGCCGGGTCGGCCATGATGGAAGCCGTTCGAGAACGATGCATCGAGCGACAGTTCGTCGAGGCGGACCAACGCCTCTGCAACCGTCAGGTCGTCGTCGAGCAGGCTGCGAAACACGAATGCCACCCGCACCATGTCGCAGGTGTGCGGCGACAGGCGGTAGCGGGAAACGCCGGCTGCCTTGAGTGCCGGGATTTCCTGCGCGAGGTTCAGGTATTCCCACGACAGGGTCTGCACGCCGTTGGCAACGAGAAACGGCTTCCGTTCCAGTGTCGAAAGCACCAGCCCGTCGGGATCGTTGTCGCACACGAACAGGCAGGTGTCCTTGGTGCGGCGATGCGCCCGGGCGTGGTAGCACCGTGCCGAAAGCGCCAGCGACTGGCGGCCAAACACCTGAACCTCGATCGTCACCTTCAGGGGGGCGGCGGCGGTGCAGAGCACGCCTATCGCAGAGAACGGCAACTCGACCGGCAGGCAGATATTGCGCGCGCCCTTGCTGGCGAGAAAGCGCAGCGTCTCCTCGTTATAGACGTTCATCAGTTGGCCGATGCAATGCGGCCGGCCGCGCAGGTGGAACGCCGCCGAAGTGTCGTTGGCCTCGACCAGATCGGATGTCCGCTCGCAGACATCGCTGACCAGCCGTCGATCGACCCGCGACGCGGTTTCGCCGAGTGTCGCGTGCACCACCGTCTTGCCGGCGGCGCGGAGGCGTTCGGCTACCGTCTCGTAATGATCCCGGAACAGCGGCGCGCGTTTGGAGCAGATGGTTTCACCGAGATAGACCACCGACACCGGCGCCTCGTCGGCGATCCGGAAATAAAAGTCGCGCCAGATTTCGGGCGCCCAGTTGAACAGGTTCGGTCCAAGCGTCAGTTCGGTTGGCGTGGTCCCCATGTCCGGTTACCTCCAGCTCTTGCCTTGAAAGGCGCCCTGCGTCTCCTTGTGGCCCTCGGTCAGCGCGATCAGGTCGGTCAGCGACGTTTCCTTGCCCGCCATGATCTCGTCGACCGCCCGGCGAAACGCCGCCACCACGGACTTGACGTAGGCGCGGCTGCGCTGGCGTCCCTCAATTTTCAGGGCAGTGACCCCGGCGCGCATCAGGTCCGGCAACAGCGCCGAGAGATTCAGCGAGCGCGGCTCCTCGAAGGCGTAATAAGGCTCGGGCTGCGCCGAGCAGGAATAGCGCCCCTTGCAGATGGTCGGATAGCCGCCGTTTTCGCCGCAGCCGTAGCGATCGATCACGAACGATCCGAGCCTCGTCGTCAGCGTGCCGTCGGCTTCCTCTTCATAGCGGACGTCGGCGGCCGGCGAGCATACGCCGTCCATATTGGTCGACACACCGGTCACGTAGTTGGTCAGGCTGCAGCGGCCTTCCGCCATCATGCCGATGTTGCCGAACACGAACGCCTCGATTTCGCAGGGGATCTGCCGATGAATGTCGGCAATCTCGGCGACGGTGAGAATCCGCGGCAGCACCACGCGCCTGACGTTGAATTCCTCGCAATGATAACGGATCGCCTCCGGCGAAGATGCGCCTGCTTGCACCGACAAATGAAGGCGCAGTTGCGGGTATTCGCGGGCGGCAAAGGCCGCGACCCCCATGTCCGCGACGATGATCGCATCCGTCGCGACCGAGGCGGCGATTGCGATCGCGTCCTTCCATAGTTGGAACTGGCCGGCCGGTGGAAACGTGTTGACGGCCAGCAGAACCTTGGCCCCCCGGGCATGGGCGTAATCGACCGATTTCCGCAGTTCGTCCAGCGAAAAGTTCAGTCCGGGAAAATTCCTGGCGTTGGTCGCATTCTGCAGGCCGCAATAGACGGCATCCGCGCCGGCATCGACGGCAGTACGCAGGCTCGCCGGCGTGCCGGCCGGGCAGACCAGTTCGGGGCGCTGGGGCGCGACATGCTCATTCATGGTTTCTTCCTCTGCCGCCGAGCGCGCGCATATGGGTAACTGTCATCGCGGCCACGCCGGAGAGCGGGCCGAACGCCCTGGTGATGCTTTCAACGACTCCGCCCTCGACGTCGTCGAGCGCATTGCGCAGCGCGACCACGGCTTCGGTGTCGCCGGTGACGCGGAGCTTGCGCGAGAAGAACAGCGCGTCGCCGTCGAGCGATCCGTCGATCAGGTCGAACAGGTTGAGGAACGAGCCGGCGATACGCGCATGCGAATGCGGAGCGCTGCCGCGGCGCCAGGCGCTGAGCGCGGGCGCCTCGGGTTTCGGCTTCAGCACCAGCACGAACGGAAGGTCGGTCGGGTCGATGACGAAAGATTTCTGTGCGTGCGGACCGAGGCGCGCGAATACGTCAGGCTGGGCCTTTGCAACCTGGGTACCGATCAGAGTGAGAACAGGTTGCAGGAGCGGAAGAGGCAGGAAGCGAAGCAGCGGAAGCGGCCAGGGAAGATCATTGGGTGCGTGCGACGAAGCCAACATGCGGCGTCATCTAGCGCCACGACATTTCGGCGGCAAGTGAATCATAATTCCAGCAATGATGTGGTCCCCGTGCATGATACGCAATTGCAATCGCAGTTGTTGAGCGCCGGGCCTACACGCTGCCGACCGTCTTCAGCTTTGCACGCGGGTGGATCTCCGCCTGCGACAGCACGGTGGTCTGCGAGCGGAAGCGTTCCACGAGCGAGTGCACGAACGGCCTGATCGCCGCCGAGGTCACCATGACCGGCGCCTCGCCTTCGCGCGCGGCCTGCTCGAAGCTGTTGCGAACCGCGGTCATGAACTCCGACAGTTTCGAGGGCTGCATGGCGAGGCTGCGTTCCTCGCCGGTGCCCACGATCGATTCGGCGAACGCCTGCTCCCACCGCGCCGACAGCGCGATCAGCGGCAGGTAGCCGTTGTGGGAGGTATTCTGGGCGCAGATCTGCCGTGCCAGCCTCGCACGGACGTGCTCGACCATGGTGGCCGGGTTGCGCGAGAACGCCAGCGCGTCGGCGATGCCTTCGAGGATGGTGGAGAGATCGCGGATCGAGATGCGTTCGGCCAGCAGCAGCTGCAGCACGCGCTGGATGCCCGACACCGTAACCTGGCTCGGCACGATGTCCTTGACCAGCTCGGCCTGTTCCTTCGGCAGCTCCTTCAGGAGCTTCTGCACTTCGCCATAGGACAACAGGTCGCTCATGTTGCTCTTCAGGAGTTCGGTGAGGTGCGTCGACAGCACGGTGGCGGCGTCGACCACCGTGTATCCCTTCAGCGAGGCTTCTTCCTTCAGCGCGGCATCGACCCAGGTCGCGGGGAGGCCGAACGTCGGCTCGACGGTGTGAATGCCGGGCACGCTGACCTGGTTGCCGGCGGGGTCCATGACCATGAACTGGTGCGGCCAGATCTTGCCGGTGCCGGCGTCCACTTCCTTTATTTTGATAATGTACGTGTTGGCCTCGAGCTGGACGTTGTCGAGGATGCGCACCGCCGGCATCACAAAGCCCATCTCGATCGCAAGCGAACGGCGCAGCGCCTTGATCTGTTCGGTCAGGCGGTCGGTGCCGTCGGGGCCGTTGACCAGCGGCAGCAGCGCGTAGCCGAGCTCGATCTTGAGGTCGTCGATCTTGAGCGCGTTGGCGATCGGTTCTTCTGCCGCGGCCTGGGCGGCTTGGGCTGCGAGTTCGGGGGCTGCGGCTGCCGCCGCTTCCGCCGCCTTGGCGACGCGGTTGTGGTTGCGCGACTTCCAGGCCAGCGCCGCGGCGCCGCCGCCTAGCGCGAGGAAGGGGAGCATCGGAATGCCCGGCAGCAGCGCCAGCACCAGCATGACGCCGGCCGACATGCCGAGCGCCTGCGGATAGCCGCTTAGCTGCTTCATCAGCGCCTTGTCGGCAGCGCCGGTGATGCCGGCCTTCGACACCAGGAGGCCCGCGGCGGTGGAGACGATCAGCGCCGGGACCTGCGTGACCAGGCCGTCGCCGACGGTGAGCACGGTGTAGGTGCGGGCGGCGTCGCCGAAGCTCATGCCCTGCTGGGCGACGCCGATGATGATGCCGCCGATCACGTTGATGAAGACGATCAGGAGGCCGGCGATGGCGTCGCCGCGGACGAACTTGGAGGCGCCGTCCATGGCGCCGAAGAAGCCGCTTTCGTCCTCCAGTGCCTTGCGGCGTTCCTTGGCGGACTTCTCGTCGATCAGGCCGGCGGAGAGGTCGGCGTCGATCGCCATCTGCTTGCCGGGCATCGAATCAAGCTGGAAGCGGGCGGCGACTTCGGCAATGCGGCCTGAACCCTTGGTGATGACGACGAAGTTCACGATCACGAGGATAGCGAACACGATGATTCCGATGACGAAATTACCGCCCATCACGAAATTGCCGAACGCCTCGATGACGTGGCCGGCCGCGGACGTGCCCTCATGGCCATGCGACAGGATCAGGCGTGTGGACGCCATGTTGAGCGACAGCCGCAGCATGGTCGAGATCAGCAGCACGGTCGGAAACGCCGAGAATTCCAGCGGCGCCTGGATGAACAGCGCCGTCATCAGGATCAGGATCGACACCGTGATCGAGATCGCCAGGAACAGGTCGAGCACGATCGCCGGCAGCGGCAGGATCAGCACGACCAGGATGATGAGGACGCCGAAGGCCAGCGCGAGATCGCCGCGCTTGAGGATATCGCCGATTTCGCGAAGGCTCGGGAATCCCCCGCTGGGCCCTGCGCCGCCCTGACCCGCCGTGACATCGACCATGGTAGCCGCTTCCCCCCGCGTATGGCGCCGGGCGCCAAACGTCTGCGCGGCGGCCGGAGTGCCGCCGTTTCGTAAGTGAGGTACCGCACTGGCGTCCACGGGGGTCCTCCCGTTTTACGCGGCCGACGACACTCGACTTCACCCGGCAATTTTTGCCCGGTGTATGGTTAGCAAACGGTTAACGGGGGTGTTCGGAGCGTCTTTCCGCTCTCTCTACTTGTCATCCCGGGGCGCGAAGCGAACCCGAAATGGCGAGCCTCGCGCAATGCGGGGGGTGAGGCTCAGGGTGCCCATGTTCGCCCAACCCGCCCCCTTGTCAGTTCCATGCTTGTATGACAACCATACCGACATGACCATCGGCTCCATCGTCCGCGCGCCGCGCCTGTCCGACGAGGTCGCCCGCCAGCTTGGCGCGGCGATCCGGGGTGGTGATTTTTTGCCGGGGTCGCGGTTGCCGTCCGAGAAGGAACTGGCCGAGCGCTTCGATGTCTCGCGCATGGTGGTGCGCGAGGCGATGTCGCGGCTGAAATCGGACGAACTGATCGAGACCCGTCAGGGGCTCGGCGCCTTTGTCTCGGCCGAGCCGGGCAGGGGGCTGTTCCGGCTCGAACCCGATCCGGCGGTCGTCGAGGATCTGAACGGCATCTTCGAGCTTCGTGTGGCGGTGGAAGGGACCGCCGCGGGCCTTGCCGCTGTCCGCGCCAGCCGGCGCGAACTGGCTGCGATGCGTGCGTCGTTGCGCGACATGAAAGCCAGCATCGCGGGCGGGGCAGATGATATTGAGGCCGACAATCGTTTCCACGCCACCATCGCGCGAGCTTCGCGCAATCCCTATTTCGACCGCTTCCTGACCTTTCTCGGCGCCAATCTGCATGGCGCCATTGCCAGGGCGCGCGCCAACACCGCCGTGCGTCACCCGGAAAGCGTCTGGGCCGTGCAGGCCGAGCACGAGGCCGTGTTCGCGGCGATCGAACGGCGCGATGCGCTCGGCGCCGAAGCCGCCATGCGCAGTCATTTGTCCGCGGCGATGGAGCGGCTCGGCCTCGGTCCGTTCACCGGTGCGCGGCCGTGAGCGCAAGCCCGCAGGAGGCTCCGGCCTGTCAGGGACCGAACCCGGTCGTCAGTCCGCCGCGCTTCGCCGTTCCGGCCGGCGCCTGCGACACCCATGCCCATGTGATCGGGCCGGCCGATCATTTCGCCATGGTCGCCAATCGCAGCTATACGCCGCCGCCGGCGCCGGCGGTTTCCTATCTCGGCATGCTCGACAGCCTTCGCATGGCGCGCGGCGTGCTGGTCCAGATCAGCGTCTACGGCACCGACAACCGCTGCATGGTCGAAACCCTGAAGGCCAATCCCGGCCGGCTGCGCGGGGTTGCGGTGGTCGCGCCCGATGTCGGCGACGGCGAACTCGAGGCGCTTCACGCCGCCGGCGTGCGCGGCATCCGCATCAACGTCCTGTTCGGCGGCGGCGTGGCGATCGAGGAGATGGAGCGGCTTGCCGCCCGCGTCGCGCCGCTCGGCTGGCATATCCAGTTGCTGATCGATGCGCGCAACCTGCCCGAACTCGGCCCGCGCATTGCGAGGCTCCCGGTCGAGGTCGTGATCGATCACATGGGTCACATGCCGGTATCGGCCGGCGTCGCCCATCCCGGCTTCCAGTGGATGCTGCGGCTCCTGAAGGACGGCAAGGCGTGGACGAAGCTGTCGGGCGCATACCGCATCTCGCAGGCCGGCGCGCCGTTTCGCGATACGCTGCCGTTTGCGCAGGCGCTTGTCGCGGCCGCTGCGGAACGCTGCGTCTGGGGCTCCGACTGGCCGCACGTCGCGGTCGACGGACCGATGTTCGACACCGGTTCGCTGCTCGATCTGTTGCCCGAATGGGCGCCGGGGGAAGCCGTGCGCAACCGCATCCTCGTCGACAATCCCGCGCGCCTGTATGGATTTCCCACCGCGACCGCCGGCTGAACGGCGGCGCTTCTCGACCAACCGGAGGAGGCACACCCATGAACAATCCGATTACACGCCGCGCGCTCGCATGCGCATTCACAGCCGGAATAATTCTCGCCGGCTCGCCGGCTTTCGCCCAGCAGAAGACCGTCATCAAGCTTGGCTGGACCACCGCCGACGGCGCGCAGGACCCCTATGCCGTCGGCGCCCGCGCCTTCAAGGAGCGTGTCGAGGCCGGCTCGAACGGCCGCATCGAGGTTCAGCTCTATCCCAACCGGCAACTCGGCGACGAGAAGCCGATGGTTGAGGGCATGCGGCTCGGCACGGTCGATGCCGGCGTCATCACCAACGCGGTCGTCGCCCAGATCGAACCGGCCTTTCAGCTCAACGACCTGCCGTTCCTTTACGAGAACGAGGCACAGGCCCAGCGCGTGCTCGACGGCCCGGTCGGCCAGAAGCTTGCGGCCAAGCTGGAAAGCAAGGGCATCAAGCTGCTCGGCTGGATGGAAGGCGGCTTCCGAAACATGATCAACAACGTCCGCCCGGTCGACAAGCCCGAGGACGTCAAGGGCGTGAAGTACCGCGTGATGCAGAATCCGGTCTTCATCGGCATGTTCTCTTCGCTCGGCGGCAACGCGGTGCCGATGGCCTGGGGCGAGACCTTCACCGCTGTGCAGCAGGGCGCCATCGACGGCCTGGAAATCCCGCTCGCGGTGATCGACCAGAACAAGTACTTCGAAGTGACGAAGTATCTGTCCATCACCAACCACACCTATTCCGCAATTCCCCTGCTGATGTCCAAGCGCGCTTTCGACAAATTGCCTGACGACCTGAAGAAGGTGGTGGTCGATTCCGGCGCCGCCGCGACCAAGGCGCAGCGTGAGGCTGCCGGCGCTGCGGCAAAGGAAGTCGTCGCCAGGCTCGAGAAGGCCGGCATGAAGGTCAATCGCGTCAGCGATTTCAAGCCCTTCCGCGCTTCGGTGGAGAGCGTCTACGAACAGTTCAAGGGCTCGATCGGCGCGGACCTGATGCAGGAAGCGGCCGCCGCAAAGATGTGACGGGTCTGCACTTCCGCGAGCCATCCGCCATGAACACCTCCGCTGTACGCGGCGTCGACCGCATCATCGCGTTCGTCGCCGCCGCGCTGAAGCTGAGCCTGATCGCGGCAACCGCCGTCATGGTCGGCTGCATCGCGCTTCAGGTCGTGATGCGCTACGTCTTCGGGCGCACGCCGTCCTGGACCGAGGAACTGGCCGTCCTGATGTTCTCGTGGAGCGTCATGGGCGGGCTGGCGCTCGGCGTGCGCGAGGGGTTTCATGTCCGGCTCGACATCCTGCTCAACATGGCTCCGCCGGGCGGCCGGCCCTGGGCGGAGCGGGCGATCGAGGCGCTGACCGCGGCGTTCGGCTTCTATCTCGCCTGGTCGGGATTGCGCTTCCTGGAGATGACCGGCGGCTCGGTGTCGGCCGCGATCGGCTACCCGATTGAATTCCTGCACGTGCTGGCCCCGATCGCAGGCGCGCTGATCGGCCTGTTCGCAAGCTGGCGCATGCTGACGGGCCCTGCCGACGCGCCTGCCGCGGAACTCGCGCCATGAGCGCCAGCGTCCTTCTGCTGACCGGGGGCTTCGCCGCCCTCGTTACCCTCGGCATCCCCTTCGCCATCGCCATCGGCGTGGTCGTCATGCTGGTGCTGACGGTCGCCGATATCGAGCCCGCGTTTCTGGCGCAGCAACTCGTTGCCGGATCGCAATCCTTCAGCCTGCTCGCGATCCCGCTGTTCATGCTGGCCGGCGAACTGATGACGGCCGGCGGACTGTCGCAGCGCCTGATCGACGTCGCGGGTGTGCTGGTGCGCCACCGCACCGGCGGGCTTGCGATGGTCGCAGTGCTGGCCGCGCTGGTGTTCTCGGCGATCTCGGGCTCCGCGCCGGCGACGACCGCGGCAATCGGCGCGATCCTGATCCCGGCCATGGCGCGCGCCGGCTACGACCGGGCCTTCGCGGCCGCGATCGCGGTCAGCGCCGGCGTGCTCGGCCCGCTGATTCCGCCCTCGATCGCCTTCGTGATCTGGGGCATCGTGGCCGAGCAATCGATCGGCAAGCTCTTCCTTTCGGGCATCGTGCCCGGCCTTGCGATCGCGTCCGGCCTGCTGATCGTCTGCTACGTCCATGCCAGGCGCAACGGCGTGCCCAGGCAGGAGAAGGCAAAGTGGCCCGAAATGCGCGAGGCCTTCGCGCGCGGCAAATGGGCGCTGCTGTCGCCGCTGGTGGTGCTCGGCGGCATCTACGGCGGTGTCTTCACGCCGACCGAGGCCGCCGGCGTGAGTTGCATCTATGCTGTCATCATCGGCCTCTTCGTCGAGCGGCAGATGAGCATCAAGGCGCTGCCGGAAATCATCCTGCGGGCGGTGCGGACCAGCGCCATCGTCACGGCGATCATCGCGGTCTCTGCGGGCTTCGGCGTGCTGATCGCGCAGGAGCAGATCGCGACCGGATTCGCCACCTGGCTCGCCAGCCACGTCACCGAGAAATGGATCGCGCTGGCCGGACTCAACATCGCGTTCTTCCTGCTGGCGGCCGTCATGGACGAGATCGCGATCATGGTCATCCTCGGCCCGATGCTGATCGCCATCGCCACCAAATTTGGCGTCGATCCCATCCATTTCGGCGCGATCATCGTCACCAACGTTGCGATCGGCATGGCGGCTCCGCCGATCGGCTACTGTCTCTTTGTCGGCATGGCGATCTCCGGGCTCAGCCTCGGCCAGATCTCGCGCGCGATCTGGCCGCATATCCTGGTGATGCTGATCGTGTTGTTCCTGACGACCTACATTCCGCAGTTCGCGTTGATGTTCGTGCCGGGCAAGTGAGCGGTAGCCGCTCACACCGGGAGGCGAAGCCGCGCCGCCTGCACGGCGCGCACGAAATTCAACGTTTTCATTTTTTCAATCCTCGAATGTCCCGGACTGCCGCGATGGCGGCAAGCGTCATCCGCGCTCAAGGCGCGCGGCAGCCACGGCGCAGGGGCGCCGTCATGGCGCCGCGCTAGAGCCTTATCGGTTCTGATTGAATCAGAACCGGGCTCCAGTCTTTTGCTTTGACGCGTTTTCTTTACGCGAACCGGTATCCACTTCGCTCGAAAACGCTCTAGCTAAATACGCCGTCGCGTAACGCGGCCTCAATCGCAGGAGACCCACCTGCCGTAGCCATCGTCGCATCGCGCGCGCGAACGGTAGGGCACGGGCAGCGGCGGCCTCGGCGCATATTCCAGCGCATAGTCGCGGCCCTCGCCGTAGTAGCGGTCTGGAGCGTAGTAGGATTCCCGATAAGCCGGTGCGCGTTCGACATGGACGGGCTGCGCAGGGTAGGGCGATCCGTACTCGTCATAGACTGCTGCGGGCGCACGGTATGCAGGCCCATAAGAAGGCCGATACCCGTAACCGGGTTCTGCGTAAGGCGGCGGCCGATAGGCAGGCGCCGGACGCACATAGACATCAGCCGATGGTGCGTAGACTCCGCCCGGCGCCACGTAGATGTCGCTGGCCGCGGCGGCCGCCGAATACAGCACGACAAAGGCCAGCGCGAGTGATGATCGGTACATGTGTGACGCCTCCAACGATGCAGCCCGCCAGCCAGCATGATTAATTTTCGCTAAACAATTCGCAGGGCGCAACGGGATTTTGCGCGAAGAAGTGTATCAATTCTGGACTCGTCTTTTTCGCGCAACTGCATCACATGTAGCTTACACACATGCGCAGCCCTGCAATTGTCGCAATCGTATTTTTCGGACGGTGGTTCGTTGCGGCGTGCATTGCCATGCCGACATGAGGTTTGGATTGCTTCGCTTCGCTCGCAATGATGGGCCAGGAAGAGGCTAAGGCAGAGGCTAGCCGCTGTTCGGCACCGTGCGCCGCGACGTCGAAAATATTTCCCAGCTCACCATGAACATCGCGGCAATCAAGGGGCCAATGACAAAGCCGTTCAGGCCGAAGATCTCGATGCCGCCAAGCGTCGAAATCAGCACCACGTAGTCCGGCAGCTTGGTTTCCTTGCCGACCAGGAACGGACGCAGCAGATTGTCGACCAGCCCGATCACGAGCACGCCATACAGGATCAGTCCGATCCCCTGCCACACCGCGCCGGTCGCCAGGAAGTAGATCGCCACCGGAAGCCAGACCAGCGCCGCGCCAACGGCGGGGATCAGCGAGAGGAACGCCATCAGCGTTCCCCACAGCAGGGCGCCGTGGATTCCGAGGAACCAGAACGCGATGCCGCCGAGCGCGCCCTGCGCGATGGCGACGAGGATGCCGCCTTTGACCGTGGCGCGAAGGACATCGGCGAACCTGCCGAACAGCGCGGCCTTCTGATCGCCCTGAAGCGGAATGGCTTCCTTGACCCGGTCAGCCAGCGCCTTGCCGTCGCACAACAGGAAGAACAGAAGATAAAGCATGATGCCGAAGCCGATCAGGAAATCGAACGTGTTCATCCCGATGCTGAGCGCCTGTGGGGCGAGAACCTGCCCGCCCGTCATCAGGCCGTCCTTGAGCTGATCGCGCAGGGCTGAAAAATCCGTGAGGTCGAACCGTTCGATCAGCCCGGTTATCCACGCCGGCAGGGCGTCGATGACGCGCTGAAGGTAGCTGCCGAAATTGTACTCTCCGGACTGGATCTTCGCGACGAGGCCCGCCGCTTCCCTGGTCAGCGAAGTCGCGATCATCGCGAGCGGAAGGAGGACCATCGCGACGATGATCAGAACGGTGGTCGCGGCTGCCAGGCCTCGCCGCCCGTTCATCGATGTGAGCAGCCTCCGGTGAACCGGCGTAAACATCACCGCCATCACGATCGCCCAGAGAATGGCGCCAAAATACGGCTTGAGCACCCAGGCGAACGCCAGCGTGACGGCGACAAGAAGCAGCAGGAAGCCTTGATGTTCGATCCTTTGCACGGCCGGCTCGCTTTCCCAACTTACGAATGGAGCCGGTTGTAGGGCCGATCAGGGGGTACGCAAACAGGAAATTTCGCCCGCGCCGCCGTCGCTTCGCCACTGGCGCTTCAGCAGCGCATCATTTCAGCATCGCCTTATTCCGCCGGCACTCATTTCACCAGGACCTGGCCGATCATGCCGGCCTCGCGATGGCCGGGGATCAGGCACGAATATTCGAAGGTGCCGGCCTTGGTGAATTTCCACACAATCTCGGCCGATTTGTCCGGCGCCAGCAGTACGCCGTTCGGCTCGGCATGCTCCATATGCGGATTTTCCTTCATCGCCTCGCCATGCCTGAGGTTTTCCTCCGTGGTGGCGAGCAGGAATTCGTGGTTGTCGGCACCGGTGTTGCGGATCACGAAGCGGATCTGCTCGCCGCGCTTCACCTCGATGCGCGCGGGCGCGTAGGCCATTTCGGTCATCCCGACCTCGATGGTGCGGGAAGGCTTTTTGGGATCGCCGGGCTCGCCCGCCGCATGGCCCCCGTGGGCGTGCCGATCATGGCTGTGTGCCTGAAGTGGCAGCGCCGAGAGCGCCGTCAGCGCCAGCAGGATGGTGAGGATGGTTCTCATCGGACGTTCTCGCGCGTGTCTGAGGAAAATTCCGTGACAGTCATGACGGCCAATCCGGTCTTCATGGTGACGCTCGCGCTCTCATGTAGTGGCCGATCTGTTCGAAACAACGTCCTCAACGTCAAGGGGCGACAACGGTCGACCGCATCAGGGATTGCCGATCTTCGTGCTGATGACATCGCGGCCCGAGTTCGTGCCGGCCGGTGCTCCCCCGCGATTGCATGCCCAATATCGCGCCATTGTGGCTTGACCTTGGGCGATTTGCCTACGAAGTTGCGTTCGCCGTGGCAATTTCTTCTGAACTCTCCCGTGATTCCGGCTTGTTCGTTCCCGACTCGCGCCGGGCATGGACCCGGCTTGCCGTGGCCGTGCTGATCGGCGCGCTCGGCAGCGTAGGCATGTGGTCGGTGGTGGTCGCGCTGCCGGTCGTGCAGGCCGATTTCGGCGCGACCCGGGGCACGGCCTCGCTGGCGTTCACGTTCGTCATGCTGGGATTCGGCTCTGGCGGCGTACTGACCGGCAAGATCACCGACCGCTATGGCATCGTCACCGCGATCGGCCTCGGCATCGGCATTCTCGGCCTCGGCTACATCCTGGCGGGGATGTCGACGTCGATCTGGCAGTTCATCCTGGTGCATTTCGCGATCGGGCTGTCGTCGTCGGCCACCTTCGGCCCGTTGATGGCCGAAGCCTCGCACTGGTTCGACCGCCACCGCGGGCTCGCGGTCGCCATCGCCGCCAGCGGCAACTACATCGGCGGTACGATCTGGCCGCCGCTGGTGAACTTCGGCATGGAGCAACTCGGCTGGCGCACCACCCATATCGCGATCGGCATCTTCACAGCGGTGGCTATGACACTGGCGCTGATCGGCTTGCGGATGCTGATGGGAGCGGGCGGGCAGCGCGATCATGTCAACGCGCCGCCGCCGCGCGTGAACCTGCGGCTCTCCACCAATGCGCTCACAGCGATCCTGGCGGTCGCGAGCATTGCCTGCTGCGTGGCGATGTCGATGCCGCAGGTGCACATCGTCGCCTATTGTGGCGATCTCGGCTACGGCGTGGCGCGGGGCGCCGAAATGCTATCGCTGATGCTGGGCTTCGGCATCATCAGCCGGATCGGCTCAGGCTTCCTCGCCGACAAGATCGGCGGCATCGCGACGCTCCTGATCGGCTCGGTCGCGCAGGGCACGGCGCTGCTGTTCTATTTGTTCTTCGACAGCCTGACCTCGCTCTACATCATCTCCGCGATGTTCGGGCTGTTCCAGGGCGGCATCGTACCGAGCTACGCCATCATCGTCCGCGAGGCGATGCCGGCTTCGGAAGCTGCGACGCGCGTGGGCATCGTGATCTTTGCCTCCGTGTTCGGCATGTCGTTCGGCGGCTGGATCTCCGGCGTGATCTTCGACGCCACCGGCTCCTACGCGGCGGCGTTTGCTAACGGTCTTGCCTGGAACGCGCTCAACGTCGTGATCATGCTGTTGTTGCTGATGCGGTCGCGGCAGCGGCTGGCGATGGCGTGAAATCGCAACCAGCCTCCTGTCTACACCGTTCCGTCCCGTTGACGCCGGCCGTTGAGGGAGAGTTCGCGTCGGGCCGTCATCAGGGCTGGATCGTGATCTCGATGGTCGCCACGTCGCCGAAGCGCGCCAGAACATGCTGGCCGCCGCGGATCGGCAGCATGCCGGTCATCGAGCCGGTCGAGATCGTCTCGCCGGCGCGAAGCCCGTCGCCCCATTGCCGGCGCTCTTCCGCCAGCCACCACAAGGGCCGCAGCGGATCGCCCATGACATCCGCGCCGACGCCCTCGCGCCGCAGGGCGCCGTCGATTTCGAGCCGGACCGCCATCGCTGCAAGCCCCTCGCGCCATCGCTCGATCCGGTCGCCGAAGACGTAGCGGCCCGACGCGCTGCCGTCGGCGAGGATGCCCGGCAGCGGCGGCAGCGCCTTCCTCGGATAGCGGCACTCCGCCACTTCGATGCCGGCGTGAACCTCGGCGATCGCCTCGATGGTTTCAGCGGGCGTCCAGGGCTCGTCCCGCGGCGGCAGGTCGCGCGCCAGCGTGACGAAGAACTCGCATTCGATCAGCGGATCGAGCAACCCGGCAGCCTTGAAACTGACGGGCGAGGTGCAGGCAAAGCGGCGAAATGTCCGGCCATAAATCGGCCCGTCGAGTTGCAGCTTGCCGCGCATGGCATCGGTCGTGCCGGCAATCTTCCAGCCCAGCGGCTCCCAGCCGAGCCGCTCCGCCACCGCCTTGTTGACGGCGTAGGCGTCATGCGCCGTCGCCGGCACGAGATCGTCGGACAGGGTTATCTGGCTGGCGTCCCGCCGCGCGCGCACGAGCAGGTTTGCCAGTTTCTCCTGCTTTTCCGACAGATGCATTGCACTCACCTCATCGCCCCTGAAACACCGCGGCGCGCCGCTCGATAAAGGACTGGATGCCTTCCTTCGCGTCGGCGCTGTTCAACACCCGCTCGCGCACGGTTGGAATATAAGCAATGGCTGCGGCTTCGCCGTGCTCGACATACCTTGCGGCCGCCTCCTTGGTCACCTGGATGCCGAGCGGCGCATTGCGCGCGATGATCGCGGCCAGCGCCATCGCACGTTCGACCTGCTGGCCAGCGGGCACGACCTCCTGCACCAGGCCGATCTCGCGGGCGCGGGCAGCGTTGAATTCATCGCACAGGAACAGGTGATACATCGCGTTGCCCCAGCCGGTGCGCGAAAGGAAGCGGAAATGCGCGCCGCCGAAGGGAGCAATGCCGCGCCTGGATTCCATCTGGCAGAAGCGGGCATCGTCGGCGGCAACGACGATATCGCCCGCCAGCATCAGCTCGATGCCGATGGTGAAGACGATGCCCTGAACGGCAGTGACGATCGGCTTTTTGCAGCGCTTCTGCAGGCCGAATACGTCGACATTGCCTTCCTTGAAGTTGCGCTTCTCGGCGGTGGGGCCGAAGAATTTCGGCATGTCGAGGCCGGCGGTAAAATCCCTGCCTTCGGCGCAGATGACGCCGACCCAGTAGCTGTCGTTGTTGTGAAGCTCCGTCAGCGCGTTCGACAGTTGCTCCATCATCGCCGGCGAGAACGCGTTCTTCTTGGCGGGATTGTCGATGATGATCCTGAAAATGCGATCGTGGGTTTCGGTCCGGATTTTTCCCTCGGTGGTCATGGTCCTGGTTCCCTCGCAGCGGCGCTGAAAAGTGCGATGCGCCTGTTAGTATGACGGTCGTCATGACTTCACGCGAGGCCGGCTATGTCAAGTGTCATAGGCCGGCTGTCCGGTGCTTGCGGTGTAGGTCGAGCAGTATGTCAGCGATGCGACGGAGGAGGGCGGCGAGTCGGACGAGACGATGTCAGGCAGGAACTCGAACTGGTGCTTTCCAGCGCGCTGGCGAAGTGAATTGAATATCTTCGTCGTGGCCAGACTTGTCCCGGCCATCCACGTCTTTCTGTCGCGAATGATGCAAACTCGTGGATGTCCGGCACAAGGCCGGGCATGACGAATTCGTTGGCAGCTATCCCTCAAAACGTCGGCGGCGTGCAGGCCGAGATCACTTCGCACGGTTTGCCGCCGACGCAGCGGAAGCGATGCGGGCGGCGGCTTTCGAAATAATAGGCGTCGCCGGGGTCGAGGATGCGGCGCTCGTCGTCGACCGTCACCTCCAGCCGGCCGGAGACCACGATGCCGCCTTCCTCGCCGTCATGCGTGAGTGGCACCCGGCCGGTGTCGCTGCCCGGCTCGTAGCGCTCTTTCAGAATTTGCAGGGCTCGGCCGAACATGGTGTCGCCGACCTGGCGGTAGGAGATCGGCTGCTTGCCGATCTCGGTCAGTTCGTCGGCGCGGTAGAACGCCTTGCGCGGCCGCTCCGGTTCGATGGCGAAAAATTCGGCGAGCCCCATCGGCAGGCCATCGAGGATACGCTTGAGCGCGCCGACGGAGGGGTTCATCTGGTTCGATTCGATCAGCGAGATCGTCGAATTGGTCACGCCGGAACGCTTCGCCAGTTCTCGTTGCGAGAGCTTGTGCCGCGCCCGAACGAAGCGGAGTCGCCCACCGATATCGACGCTCATCGCCAAATCCCTGTTGCAGATGTTGCGGATCCGACAAATATGCCCAGACCGCATCAATAAAATCAATGGGTTGCAGAACCCAAGAAAAGGACTTGTTGCGCCTTTCCGAGCGTGGCCCGCTAGTGTCTTCAGCCGCCAGCCCCAGGAGCCGTCCGTGACCCTTCATCAGAAGCCGAACACCCTGCAAACCGATTCATTCTGGATGCCGTTCACGGCCAACCGGCAGTTCAAGAAAGCGCCGCGGCTGTTCGCATCCGCCGAGGGCATGCACTACACCACCGTGGACGGCCGCAAGGTGATCGACGGCTCAGCCGGCCTCTGGTGCGTCAATGCCGGCCACGGCCGCCGTCAGATCGCCAGCGCCGTCGAGCGCAGCCTGACGAATCTCGACTTCGCGCCCTCGTTCAACATGGGCCATCCGATGGCGTTCGATTTCGCCGAGCGGCTTGCCGAGATTGCGCCGAAGGGGCTCGATCGTATCTTCTTCACCAATTCGGGCTCCGAATCGGTCGATACCGCGCTGAAGATCGCGCTCGCTTACCAGCGCGCCATCGGGCAGGGAACGCGCACGCGCCTGATCGGCCGCGAGCGCGGCTATCACGGCGTCGGCTTCGGCGGCATGTCGGTCGGCGGCATGGTGGCGAACCGCCGCGCCTTCGCGACCCATCTGCCCGGCGTCGATCACATCCGTCACACCCACGATCTCAGCCGTAACGCCTTTGCCAAGGATGAGCCGGAGCATGGCGCCGACCTTGCCGACGATCTCGAGCGGATGGTGGCGCTGCACGGCGCCGACACCATCGCTGCCGTCATCGTCGAGCCGGTGCCGGGCTCGACCGCGGTGCTGCCGCCGCCGAAAAACTACCTGAAGCGCCTGCGTGAAATCTCCGAGAAGCACGGCATCCTCCTGATCTTCGACGAGGTCATCACCGGCTTCGGCCGCCTCGGCGCGCCGTTCGCGGCTGATTATTTCGGCGTCACGCCCGACATGATGACGACCGCCAAGGGCATCACCAATGGCACGGTGCCCTGCGGTGCGGTGTTCGCGAACCGCAAGATCCACGACGGGCTGATGACCGGCCCCGAGGGTACGATCGAACTGTTCCACGGCTATACCTATTCGGCGCACCCGACCGCCTGCGCCGCCGGCCTTGCCACGCTCGATATCTACAAGGACGAAGGTCTTCTGACGCGCGGTGCGTCGCTCGCCGAATACTGGCGCGATGCGCTGCATTCGCTCAAGGGCCTGCCGAACGTGGTCGACATCCGCAACGTCGGCCTGATGGGCGCGGTTGAAGTCGCGCCGCGCAAGGAAGGCGTCGGCGCGCGCGGTTATGACGTGATGGTCGATTGCTTCAATCGCGGGCTTTATCTGCGCATGAGCGGCGACTCCTTTGCGCTGTCGCCGCCCTTGATCGTCGAGAAGAGCTATATCGACGATATCGTTTCGATCCTGGGCGACGCCATCAAGCGCGTGGCCTGATCCTTGCTCCTGGGAACAACAGGAGCAACAGAAGCCGCGGGACAATCCCGCGGCGGATGCGCGAGGGATCGTGAAAGTCATCGTTCTCGGCAGTGGCGTCATCGGCGTCACCACGGCCTATTACCTGGCGCGCGCCGGCCATGAGGTAACGGTCGTCGACCGTCAGGCGCAGCCGGCACAGGAAACAAGTTTCGCCAATGCGGGCGAAGTGTCGCCCGGCTATTCGTCACCGTGGGCCGGGCCCGGGGTGCCGGTGAAGGCCATCAAGTGGCTTTTGATGCGGCACGGGCCGCTGGTGATCTGGCCCAAGCTCGATCCTGTGATGTGGTGGTGGATGCTCAAGATGCTGCGCAACTGCACGGCAGAGCGCTACGCCATCAACAAGAGCCGGATGATCCCGATCGCCGAATACAGCCGCGACTGCCTGCGCGAACTGCGCGCCGAGACCGGCATCAAGTACGACGAGCGCAGCCAGGGCACGCTGCAACTGTTTCGCAAGCAGAAGCAACTCGACGGCACCGGCGACGATATCGCTGTGCTCAAGCAGTATGGCGTGCCTTTCGAAGTGCTCGATCCCGCCGGCTGCATCGCAGTGGAGCCGGGACTTGCCACGGCAAAGGCCAGGTTCGTCGGCGGGCTGCGTCTGCCGCAGGACGAGACCGGCGATTGTCACATGTTTACGCAGGCGCTTGCGACGGAAGCCGCGCGGCTCGGCGTGCAGTTCAAGTTCAACACGTCGATCGAGCATCTGGCTGCGGAAGGCGACAAGATCACCGGCGTCGTTACCGGCGCCGGAACGTTGCAGGCCGGCGCCTATGTCGCAGCGCTGGGAAGCTGGTCGCCGCGGATGCTGAAGCCTCTTGGCGTTTCAGTACCGGTCTATCCTGTGAAGGGCTATTCGATTACGGTGCCGGTCATAGATGCCGCCGGCGCGCCGGAATCGACCGTGATGGACGAGAGCTACAAGGTCGCAATCACGCGGCTCGGGGATCGCATCCGCGTCGGCGGCACCGCGGAAATCTCGGGCTATTCCACCAGCCTCGATGCGGCGCGGCGGGCGACGCTCGATCATTCCCTGACCGACATGTTTCCACGCGGCGGCGATTTGGGAAAGGCAACGTTCTGGTGCGGCCTGCGGCCGATGACGCCGGACGGGCCGCCGGTGATCGGTCCGACTCGATACAGCAATTTGCACCTCAACACAGGACACGGCACGCTGGGCTGGACCATGGCGTGCGGATCGGGAAGGGTGATGGCGGATATACTGTCCGGGCGCAAGCCGGATATCGACGTGAGCGAACTCAACGTGCGCCGGTACGAGCAGCGGTTCGGGTAGGGGCTCTATCCGTCATTGCGAGCGTAGCGAAGCAATCCATTCTCTCCCCGTGGCGCAGCATGGATTGCTTCGCTACGCTCGCAATGACAGTGGCTGGCATCACCCCTCTTCGGGCGGATCGAACGCGCGGATGTCGGGCAGCACTCCGGAAAACTTCTCGCACTCGACCACCGTCACCTGGCCGCAGCAGCCTTGCGCCAACCGCGAGGTGCCGATGTCGCGGGTGAGTACGTTCGGATTTCCGTGGATGCAGAGCGGCTGCTGTGCCGTACCCTGCTCCGGATCGTACCAGGCGCCGGTGGACAATTGGATCACGCCGGGCATGACGTCCTGGGTGACGGCAGCGGCAGCCAGGCATGCACCGCGGTCGTTGAACAGGCGGGCGATGTCACCGTCGCCGATGCCGCGTTGCGCCGCATCGACGGGGTTGAGGCGGACGACTTCGCGGCCGGCAATTTTCTTCGACTGGCTGTAGGCGCCGAAATCGAGCTGGCTGTGCAGCCGGGTCGACGGCTGGTTGGCGATCAGCGTCAACGGGTGGCGCGCGGTTGGCGGCTCGGTCGACGGCAGCCATGCCGGGTGCGGCGGGCAATCGTTGTAGTCGAAACCGGCGATCGTGCTCGAGTAGATCTCGATCTTGCCGCTTGGCGTCGGCAGTCTGTTGCCAGCGGGATCGTTGCGGAAGGCGCGGAGAAAGCCGCCGTCATCGGGGGCGGACGGCAGCGCGAGTTCGCCGCGCCGCCAGAATTCCTCGAAGTCGGGTGCGTCCCAGCCGGCAGCGGCAAGCGCCTTTCGTGTCGGCTCGTAGAGATGGGCCAGCCATTGCCGGCTGCTGCGGCCTTCCGTGAACGCCTGCTCGACGCCCATTCGCTGCGACAGCGCGGCAAAAATATCGAAATCGTCGCGCGCTTCGCCGATAGGGTCGACAGCCCTGCGCATCGCAATCAGCCTTGGATCGGTGCCCGCCGCGCCGATGTCGTCCCGCTCCAGCGTCATGGTTGCCGGCAGCACGATGTCGGCGAATTTTGCCATCGGCGTCCAGGCGCTCTCGTGCACGACGATGGTTTGCGGGACGTTGAACGCACGCCGCAGCCGGTTGATATCCTGGTGATGATGGAAGGGATTGCCACCAGCCCAGTAGACCAGCTTGATATCGGGGTAGTGCATCGAGCGGCCGTTGTATTCGAACCTTCGGCCGGGATTGAGCAGCATGTCGGCGACGCGCGCCACCGGGATATGCTCGCTGACGCCATTCCTGGCTTGCGAAAGCGTAGGAATCGGCACGGCATTGAGCCGGCGGCCGGTGTGCCCGAGCGCGCCGAGCGCATAATTGTATCCGCCACCGGGCAGGCCGATCTGGCCAAGCATGGCCGCGAGCACCGCGCCCATCCATACCGGCTGTTCGCCATATTGCGCCCGCTGCAACGAGTGCGAGACCGTAACCAGGGTGCGTCCGCGCGGCAGCCGGCGCGCGATGTCGACGATGGTGTCGGCGGCAATGCCGGTGATCTTGGCCGCCCATGCCGCGTCCTTTGGCGTGCTGTCGTCGCGGCCGCGCAGATAGCGCTCGAAGGGCTCGAAACCGGTGCAATAGCGCGCGACAAAGTCGCGGTCGTACAGGCTTTCGACGAGCAGCGTGTGCGCGAGCGCCAGCATCAGCGCAACATCCGTGCCGACCTTGATCGGCAGCCATCGGGCGCTGGCCTCCTGCGGCATGTCATCGCGCAACGGGCTGATGCCGTAGAATACCGCACCGCGTCGCGTGGCCTTTTGCATCGCGTCGCGCTCGATATGCCGGCTGATGCCGCCGCTTGCGACATCCGAGTTCTTCACCGCCATCCCTCCGAAGGCCAGCACCGTATCGGTGTGTTCGGCGATCTGATCCCAGGTCACGTTATGGCGCGAAACGGCTTCGTAGCCGCCCATGATGTGCGGCAGGATCACCGCCGAGGCGCCGGCGCTGTAGCTATTGACCGAACGCACATAGCCGCCGAACGCGATGTTCAGGAAACGATGAACCTGGCTCTGCGCGTGGTGGAAACGTCCGGCGCTGGACCAGCCGTAGGAGCCGCCATAGACGGCGCCCGCGCCGTGTTCGGTCCGGATCCGCGACAATTCATTGGCGAGCAGGTCGAGCACCTCGTCCCAGGGGCAGGCGACGAACTTCTGGTCGAAGGTGCGCTCGGTACGGGTGCGTTGTTCCAGCCATGCCTTGCGCACCATCGGCCGCAGGATGCGGGCCCTGTGGCGCACCGCCGTGGTGAAGTTCTGCAGTATCGCCGAAGGCGCGGGATCATCCTCATACGGCCTGACATCCAGCGCATCGCCGTTCCATCGTGCCGAGAAGGCGCCCCAGTGGGCGCTGTGCGGGCTCCAATCGTTCGGGGATTGATCCATTGTTATTCCTTACCCCTCCGCGACCGCCTCGCTCCAGGGCTGGAACGGCTCGACTGCGCCGCTGTTGGTACCGCTGTCGCGCAGTACGACGCTGGGGCAGGCGAACTTCATCGGCATGGTCTGGATGCGCGCTTCCTCGTAGTCGAAACGCGCGCCGAGCGCTTCACGCGCACCCTGCGGCAGGCGCACGTCGCCGATCACGATAGCGCCTTCGCTCGCGTCGATGCGCGGTTGGTGGATCGCCGCATCGAGGTCCATGCCGTAATCCATCACGAAGGATAGAAGCTGTGTCACCGCCGGAAGGATGCGCCGTCCGCCGGACGCGCCGATGGCCGCACGACGGCCATCGGCTGATTGCGCCAGCACCGGCGTGTAGTTGGTGAGGCAGCGTTTGCCGGGCGCGAGCGAGTTCGGCGTGCCCGGGGTCGGGTCGAACCACATGATGCCGTTGTTCATGGTGATGCCGGTCTGGCCCGTGACGAATCTGGAGCCGAACGACGACAGCAGCGTCTGCGTCACCGCCGCCATGTTGCCTTCGCGGTCGACTGCCGAGAAATGCGTGGTGCAGGCCGGCGCCAGCGCTTCGGCGCCGAGTGAACGCCTGCCGTCGGCGTCGCCCATGTCTTTCAGCCGCTCGCGATAGGCCGCCTGCAGCGCGGAAGCATAGGCAATATAGGCGGCGGCATCGGGCGCGCCGCGGGCAGGCTTCAGATTTTCCTGCAGCAGGCCGAGCGTGCGCGATAGCGTCGGCCCGGCGGTGAGTTCGGGCGTCGCAAGCACCTTGCCGCCGCGATAGGGGATCGCCAGCGGTTCGCGCAGATGGGCGCGGAATGGCTTGAGGTCTTCGACCGACAATGCGCCGCCGGCGGACTGGATGTCGGCGGCAAGGCTCTTCGCCAGATCGCCTTCATAGAAGTCGCGCGGGCCTGCGCTGGCCAGATGCGCCATCGTGGCCTTGAGCCGGTCCTGCGGCAGGTGGACGTGGGACTTGACGCCCCATGGCGCATTCGGCGGCAGGCCATCCACCAGATAGGCTGCCGCGCTCGCGGGGTAACGCCGCAAGTCCACGGCCGAACTCGAAATCATCAGCGTGGTCCACCAGTCAACCGCAAGGCCCTCGCCGGCGAGGCGGATGCTCGGCGCCAGCAATTCCTTCCACGGCAGCCTGGCGTGGCGGCGATGCGCTTCCTCCATGCCGGCGACGACGCCGGGGACCGCGATCGAGCCGGGGCCATGAATGTTGCGGTCATCCTTTACGCGCGGCCACGGGAAGATGTCGGACGCCGCGCCGTCGCCGGTCAGCGGATAATCCTCGGGCCGCAGGCTCAAAGGCGCTCGCATGCCGTAGTCGATCACCTCGTAACGATCTTCACGCGCCCGGTAGAGCACCATCGCGCCGCCGCCGCCGGCGCCGCTCATCCAGGGCTCCAGCACGCCGAGCGCGAACGTCGTTGCGATCACCGCATCGACGCAGTCGCCGCCTGCGGCCAGCACCTCGGCGCCGACCTGCGCTGCCTTGCCCGATTGCGCGGCGACGATGCCGCCGCTGGAACTGACGGCGGGCTTGCGGATCGATTGGGTGTTGGAAAACTGGTCGCGCATCGGTTGGCTTTCGATCTCTGATGTTTGCGGTGGCGGGGTGGTCCGGCAGCTATTGTCTTCTACTGCTTTTCCTGATCCTGCCACCAGGGATACTGGCTCGGCATGTCCTGGGATACCTTCCCTGGAAATGACGGCGGCCGCTTCTCGAGGAAGGCCGCCACGCCTTCGCGCACGTCGGCGTGGCCGCCGCGCTCGATCGACATCGGCTTGTCGATATCGAGTAGTTCGAACGGGGCGGGTGCGCCGGCGAACCGCCACAGCATCTGGCGCGTCAGGGCAACGGAGACGGCGGAGGTCGCCTCGGTCATTTCGCGCGCGATTTCCTTCGCGCGGTTCAGCAATTCCGCGGGCTCCACCACCTCGCTGACCAGCCCGCCATCCCTCGCTTCATCGGCATCGAACGTGCGGCCGGAGAGGCACCAGCGCAAGGCCTGCGGCAGGCCGACGAGTTTTGGCAGAAACCAGGCGCTGCCGGCTTCCGGGACCAGGCCGCGGCGGGCAAAGATGAAGCCGATCTTGGCGCCCCTGGCCGCGATCCTGACATCCATCGGCAATGTCATGGTGATGCCGACGCCGACGGCGCCGCCGTTGATCGCCGCGATCGATGGCTTCCGGCAGTTGAAGATCGCCTCGACGAACCGGCCGCCGCCGGGATTGGCGCCGGCGAAGACGCCGGCGCCGTGCTTGCCCGACGTGTCGAAGCTTGCCGCGCCGCCCGACACGTCGGCGCCGGCGCAGAAGGCGCGGCCGGCGCCGGTGACGATGATCGCGCGGATGCTGTCGTCACTGTCGGCGCGATTGAAGGCGTGCGTGATTTCCGCGCCCATCTGACCGGTATAGGCATTGAGCTTGTCAGGACGGTTCAGCGTGACGATCATGAGCGGACCGTCGAGATCGCAGCGAATTTGCTCGTAGTTCACGACGTCCTCTCCCGTTTTGTCCTGCTGCGTCCTGACGACATGACGTCATTACACCCTAAAAATTCCGGGCGAGCCATGACGGAATCACATGCTGGGAACCCCGGCCCGTTCGTTGGCGCAGGGCGTTTGACGCATCCGCTTTCAAACAATGTTTGAGCGCCAGGTTTCGCGCAACGCAGGCCGGCATCCTGACGCAAGTGCAGCGCGCAGATAATCCGGTATAGTGGAGGCCGACCGCGCAGAGAACGTCCTGGAAACATAATGGGGAAGCCGCGCATGACCGAGGGCACCAAGTCGCACTACGAAGTGATCGTGATCGGCGCCGGCGTGGCCGGCATCTATCAAATCAAGCGGCTGGCAGATCTCGGCATCGACGCGCTGGTGCTGGATGCCGCGCCCGACCTTGGCGGAACCTGGTACTGGAACCGCTATCCCGGCGCGCGTTTCGACTCCGAGAGCTATACCTACGGTTATTCCTTCTCACGGGAATTGCTCGACGAGTGGCACTGGAAGGAGCGCTTCTCGGCCCAGCCCGAGAATTTGCGATACCTCAATTACGTGGCCGACAAGTTCGACCTCCGAAAATACATGCAGTTCAACTGCAAGGTCGAAGCCGCCACGTTCGACGAGGCAAATGATCTGTGGCGGCTCAAGCTGGACGACGGCCGCGAACCGACCTGCCGCTTCGTCGTTCTCGCGATCGGCCTGCTTTCGACGCCGACGCTGCCGCGCCTCGAAGGCATGGACAGTTTCAGGGGGCGCTCGTTCCACACGTTCCACTGGCCCCACGAACCGGTCGAACTCGCCGGCAAGAAGGTCGCGATCATCGGCACCGGCGCGACCGCCATTCAGGTGATCGGCGAGATCGCCGACAAGGTCGGCGAACTCGCCGTGTTCCAGCGGCGGCCGAACTGGAGCGCGCCGCTCAACAACAGCCCGATCTCTGACAAGGAGATGGCCGACATCCGCTCGCGCTACGACGAGATCTTTGCGACCTGCACCCGCACGCCGGGCGGTTTCGAGCATGAACCCGACCGGCGCGGCTTCTACGAAGTCACCCGCGAGGAGCGGCTGGCGCTGTGGGACAATCTCTACGACGAGCCGGGCTTCGGCATCTGGCTGAGCAATTTCCGCGAGATCTTCACCGACGAAGCGGCCAACGCCGAGTTTTCCGCCTACATCGCCGATCGCATCCGCCGCCGCGTCAAGGACCCGGTGACCGCGGAGAAGCTGATCCCCAGGGATCATGGTTTCGGCGTGCAACGGGTGCCGCTCGAGACCAACTACTTCGAAGCCTACAACCGCGACAACGTCCACCTCGTCGATATCAGCGAGACGCCGATCGAACGGGTGACGGAGAGCGGCCTGCGCACCAGCGCGCGCGACTACGAATTCGACATCATCGTCTACTCGACCGGTTTCGATGCCATCACAGGCTCGTTCGATGCGATCGACATCACCGGTGTCGCCGGTGCAAGACTGTTCGACAAATGGCGTGATGGTCCTTCGACCTTCCTCGGCATGATGGTGCACGGCTTTCCCAACTTGCTGATGCCGACCGGACCGCAGAGCGGGTCGGCGTCGACGAATTTTCCGCGCGGCATCGAGAATGGCGTCGGCTGGTGCATGGACCTGCTGCGGTACATGTGGGATCGCGGCTATACGCGGGCCGAAGCGACCTCCGAGGCGCAGGCGCGCTGGACCGCACACGTGACCAAGATGTACGCCATCATGCTGATGCGAAAAGCCAAGTCGTGGTTCACCGGCTACAATTCCAACGTCCCCGGCCACGAACACGGCAAGACGCGATATCTGGTCTACAATGGCGGCACGCCGAAATATGTCGCCGCCATCAACGATGTTGCGGCGAAGGGTTATGAGGGCATCGTGTTCGATGCGGATGCGCGGGTTGCGGCGAGGTCTGCGACCGCCGCGGAATGAATTGCGCCCTCGACATGGCTTCGCTCGATAACGTCATCGAGTGCGCCGCTCGGCCGCACCGCGGGTTTCCAGGCCGATGGCCGCCCAGTTTGGCGTGAACGCCTGCGTGAAGTTGAGAAAGCTCTCCACCGCGGGCGAGAGCGACGGACGGCGGCGGGCGAACATCACGACCTTCCATTTGACGGTGGGCTGTCTCAGCGGCAGGAAGGTCAGGCCGAAGCCGCGCACCAGCGGCTCGGCTATGGAAGGGCAGATCACCGCGCCCTTCCTTACGCGCAGCATCGAGAGGGCGGTGTTCACCCGATGCACCGGCACGAGTTCTCCCGGATGGTTCCTTGGGGGTACGTTGCTCAACACATTGACGGCGATGTTGGGCATGTAGTTGATCAGGGGTCGGTCGCGCATATCCTTCCAACTGACAGATTTGTCTTTCGCCAGCGGATCATCGTCGCGCAAGGCAACCCAGAGCGGGTCCGCGCAGACCATGTGGGTTTCCACCGGCTGGTCCGGAACGACGCCGGCCGGGCCGAAGCCGATGTCCGTGCTGCCGTTCTCCAGGCCGGCCAGTACCTCCTGGATCGGCACGTCGTCGAACCTGATGTCCACGCCGGGATGCTGTTCGTTGTATCCGGCGATGAGCGCCGGCAGCAGCGTGCAGGACAGCGGCTCGGGCGCCGCGACGCGCACCAGCCCGCGGCGCAGTTCCTTGAGGTTGGCGAGGTTGTCCAGCGCCTCGTCGAGGTTTGAAAGCACGCGCCGCGCCATCGGTTCAAACGCCTCGCCGACCGCTGAAGGAGCGACCTTTCTCGTGGTGCGGTCCAGCAGGCGGACGCCGAGGCGGCTCTCTAGCTCCTTGATCAATCCGCTGAGCGCTGCCTGCGACAGGTGCATGGCCCTGGCCGCTTCGGAAAAGCTCGCTTGCTCCAGCACGGCAACATAGGCACGTAGCTGCCGCAGCGTCACATCCATCGCCATGGCGAAATCTCCCCGCACGCTCGTATGCGATAATTTATAGGACAAGGTAATAAATCGGTCAAAAAATACACATTGTCCGATAGACGGCGCGTATCTATCGTTGCCTCAATGAGAAGCCCGGCGATTCCAACGCTCGTGCTCGGAGCGGGAAGAAACGGGACCGATGTCCAGGCAGCCTCTGACTTCGGCGGCCCCTGATTTTGCGGAGGCATTGATGACCATCACACGCCGAACCTTGTTGGGGACCGTCGCCTGCTTTTCCGCGGGCTCGATCTTTCAGGCGCGTGCCGAGGGCGACTGGCCATCGCGTGTCGTGCGGCTCGTTTCGCCGTATGGAGCGGGAGGAGCCAGCGACATCTCGCTGCGCATCCTGGCCGAACAGCTCGGACGCCGCCTGAACCAGCAGTTCATCGTCGAGAACAAGCCGGGCGCGGGAACCCGCGTCGCCAACGAACTGGTCGCGCGCGCCGCGCCGGACGGATACACAGTGCTCTACGCGGCCGCGCCGTTCGCGACCGCTGAAGCTCTGTTCGAGAAGCTGAACTACAACCGCAAGGACCTGCAGCCGGTGGCGATGGCCGTCATGGCGCCGCTGTTCCTGGTGGTCAACGCGCAGGCGCCCTTCAAGACCGTCCAGGAAATGATCGCCTACGGCAAGTCGAAGCCCGAAGGCCTGACATTCGGTTCGCCGGGCGCAGGTTCGCAGCCGCATCTGGCGGTCGAACTGCTGTTGAGGGATGCCGGTGTCAAAGGCCTCATCGTTCCGTTCCGCGGCGACAACATGGCTTATACGGAATTGCTGGCGAGCCGTCTCGACGGCACGCTGACCGCGATCAGCACGGCCTTGCCTCACATCCAGAGCGGTGCGCTGCGCGTGTTGGGCGTGGCGTCGGCCGCGCGCAGCCCGATTTATCCGGAGGCCCTGACGTTGCGCGAGCAGGGGCTTGCCAACGTGGTCGCCTCCGGCTGGTACGGCTTCATGGCTCCATCAGCCACGCCGCGGCCGATCGTCGAGCGGCTGCAGGAGGAGGTCGTGCGCGCGCTGTCCGATCCCGAGGTGAAGCAAAAGCTTCTGGCCCAGGGCCTGGAAGCAAATGGCGGCACGGCCGCGCAGTTCGGCAAGTTCATCGACGACGAGACGCGCAAGTGGGGCGAGGTGATACGCGCCGCCGGCCTCAAGGGGGAGTAGGCGCGCAAGGCAATCCGCGTCTCATTGCGGCTCGTGCCCGGCGTCGAGATCGTCTTCGAACCGCAAATGCTTGACGCTGCGGCCACGGCGCCGCACCAGCTTCAAGGCCTCAATCCCTATTTCGATGTGCCTTTGCATGTAGCCGGCGGTCACTGCCCGATCCGACGCTTCGGTCTTCACACCCTCGGGAATCATTGGCTGGTCGGACACGAGGAGCAGCGCGCCGGTCGGAATATGGTTGGCGAATCCTGCGGCAAAGATCGTCGCGGTCTCCATGTCGATCGCCATGCTTCGCGTACGACGCAGTTGATCCCTGAAGCGATCGTCGTGTTCCCAGACGCGGCGGTTGGTCGTGTAGACGGTACCCGTCCAATAGTCGTAACCGAGATCGCGGATCATGGTCGACACCGCGCGTTGCAACTGGAACGCGGGCAGCGCGGGTACTTCAGGCGGCAGGTAATCATTCGAGGTGCCTTCACCCCGAATGGCCGCAATCGGCAGTATCAGATCGCCAATCTGGTTCTTGCGCTTCAAGCCGCCGCATTTGCCGAGAAACAACACGGCTCTCGGTGCAATGGCGCTCAAAAGGTCCATCACGGTCGCGGCATTCGGGCTTCCCATGCCGAAATTGATCAGCGTGATTCCATCGGCGGTCACGTTGGGCATCGGTCGATCCATGCCCTTTATCGAAGCGCCGTGCTGCGTCGCAAACCATTCGACGTAATTGTCGAAGTTGGTCAGGAGAACATGTGCTCCGAACTCGTTGAGCGCTGTGCCGGTGTAACGCGGCAGCCAGTTTTCCACGATGTCCTTCTTGTCTTTCATCCACCTGGTCCCTCTGAAGCTGCGCCGATCCTTGTCATGGAGCTCCATCAGTCCGTTGCGGCATGCTGCGCTGCGATGAGGTTCGCGTCAATATCGCCAACCATATGGCCAGGGACGACCGAGGTTTGAGAAGATGATTGACCATGCGTCTTGCAGGCCGTCGAGCGGTCCGCTTCTATGGCCGATGCCGCTGGGCCATGCCAACGCTACTCCGTGAGGACCACCACAATGCCGATCGCTACCGACGCCGCCTTCATTTTGCCTGACGATTTCGCCGCTGCCGCGCTGATGGGGCGGGTCTGGCGTCCGGATCTCGGCAGCCCGTCGGTGGTGGCAATCCGTCAGGACGGCGTGTTCGACATCACGAACGATTTCCCTACCGCCAGCCAGCTGGCCGCTGAAGCCGATCCCGCCGGCGCGCTGCGGTCCGCGCGCGGCGAGCGGATATGTTCGCTGCAGGACCTCCTGAACAACACGCCGCCGGACAACCGTGATCCGGCCAGGCCATGGCTACTCGCCCCGATCGACCTGCAGGTCATCAAGGCTGCCGGGGTGACGTTTGCGATTTCGATGCTCGAGCGCGTAATCGAGGAGCGGGCGCGCGGCAATCCGGATTCGGCAGCGGCCATCCGGGCCGAGGTGACGCGGATCGTCGGCACGGATCTTTCCCGGTTGAAGCCGGGCTCGGCTGAGGCGCAGCATGTGAAGGAGGTGCTGGTCGCGCAGAACGCCTGGAGCCAGTATCTCGAAGTCGGCATCGGACCGGACGCCGAAGTGTTCACCAAGGCCCCCGTGCTGTCCGCGGTCGGCACCTGCGTCGATGCCGGATTGCATCCGAAATCGACCTGGAACAACCCGGAGCCGGAGGTAGTACTGGTGGTAACCAGCGACGGCCGCATCGTCGGCGCCAGCCTCGGCAACGATGTCAACCTGCGCGACTTCGAGGGTCGCTCGGCGTTGCTGCTCTCCAAGGCCAAGGACAACAACGCGTCCTGCGCCATCGGGCCGTTCGTGCGCTTCTTCGACGCGGGCTTCACGCTCGACGACGTGCGGAAGATGGATATCTCGCTGGAAGTGAAGGGGCCGGAAGGGTTCGTGCTGCACGGCGCATCCTCGCTGACGCAGATCAGCCGCGATCCGACCGATATCGTCGGGCAGACCATCAACGAGAACCATCAATATCCTGATGGTTTCGTGCTGTTCCTAGGCACCATGTTCGCGCCGATCCAGGATCGTGCCGCCAAGGGGCAGGGGTTCACCCACGTCGAGGGCGATCTGGTGACGGTCGCGACGCCAAAGCTCGGCCGGCTGACCAACCGCATGCGCTACAGCGGCGCCTGCGAGCCGTGGCAGTTCGGCATCACGGCGCTCTTCGCCGCGCTGATGCGGCGCAAGGGAGGCAGGTGAAGTCGCGTCTGCGGGAGCCGCGGAGGCATCGTCGTGGTTGATTTGCATTTGACAGGACGACGGCCCGGTTTGAAACGCGCTGGCGCGGCCCGCGCCATTATCATTCCTCGCATCCATCCTTGCTTGGTGCGTCGGCACGATGGCTGCGGCGGGCGCTGATCTCTACCGGGCGCAGACCGTCGTTACCGGTGAGGGCGAGGCGAACCGAATCATCGGCTTCGCCTCGTGTCTGGAGGACGTCCTCATCAAGCCGAGAGGCTCGCCGGTGACCGCCGACTGGCACAGGCGCGGAATGCGCATGGTGCTGCCCGACGCGCAAGCGTTGGCGAAACCGAACCTGAACGGCGTCAAACTCATGACGGTGCCGTCCTCGACCCTGGTGGCGGTTGCGGCCGAACAGGGTGGGGAAGCCGCCTTGATCGGGCAATTGGTTTGGGATGACCGGCGGCTCGGATGGGACACACGGTGGTAGATCGACTGGCACGGCCGGATGCACCGTCGGCAAGCCCGCGGCGTCACATTCGACGAAGCCTTCCGACGCGGCATCGTTGGCGCTGCTCAGGTTCTGTCTGGCAACGGCGAGCCTTCGCCCGATGGATGGCGGCGCCGCAACCTTCGCTGAGAAGCGGGGAGCGGAGTTCCGGCTCAGGCTGGCTTCTTGACCGCGTGATGCCCCTTTTTGTTGTAGGCGATGTCAGTCGCCTCGACCGGCTCAAGCTGATCGTAGATGTCCTGAACCTCCTTGATGAAATTCTTCCAGCCCTTGTTGCCGTCCTTGCGCAGGATATGCGGGCAATTCTTTCCGGACCAATCGTGATGCTGGAGGACGCCATTGGGCACTCGAATGTTCAGACGATAGGCGAGCCAGGCCGTCAAAAGCGCCGCGCGGCTGTAGGCGCCGGCGACATCCTTCATGTCCGAGTGCTCGCAGATTTCGATACCGATGCTCGAATGATTGCCGGCCCTGGCGCCGGAGTGCCAGCCGATCTCCGTCGTCGGCAGACTTTGGTAGACGAACTTGTCGTCGACCGTGAAATGCCAGGACACCTCCCGTTTCTGGGCATCCGGCCCCTTCATGTATTTTGCATGGGCAGCCGAATTGGCGCCCTTCGAGCTATTGTCCGTGTTGTGAATCGTGATCGAGGTAGGCGTGAGCTTGTCGCCCGGACGGTTGTGATTGCCGACCGGAACATAGTCCTGGATGAGCTGTAGCTTAACCTGCGCTTCGTCGAGTTTCATGGATGCTCCCTTCGATGGGCCGGTCCATTCGACGCTTTGCGAAAGCTACGTAATTTTGGCCCAGTTAACCCAGGATTGCAAACGACATGCTCGGTGACTGCAAGGGACGTGGGCTCGGGCGCGCCGATGCAGTCGAATAGCGTCCGGCGATCGAACGCCTGACGCTATTGAAGGACGACAGGGCTACTTCTTGTAGCTGGCGATCACGGCTTCACCATCCGCGCCGGCCTTCTTGAGCCAGTCGGCCGTCAACTGCTCGCCGACTTTCTCGAGGCCCGACTTCAGCGCCGGAGGCGGCGGCAGTACCTTCATCTTGTTGGCCTCGAGCTGTTGGAGGTACCATTTCGCTTTCTCCTCCGCGAGCTTCCAGCCGCGTTCTTCCGCGACCGCCGCCGCCTTGAGGATCGCCTCCTGGGTCGGCTTGTCGAGCGCGTCAAAGGCCGCCTTGTTCACGAAGGTCACGTTCTTCGGAATCCAGGCTTGCGTATCGTAGAAGTGCGTCATGCTTTCCCAGGCCTTGCTGTCATAGCCGGTCGAGCCCGAGGTCATGAACGCGTTCACCACGCCGGTCGCCAGCGCCTGCGGCAGTTCCGCCGCCTGGATGGTGATGGGCTGCGCGCCGACAAGTTCGGCGATGCGAGAGGTGCCGACATTGTAGGCGCGCCACTTCAGGCCCTTCATGTCCTCGAGGGTATTGATGTCCTTCTTGGCGTAGATGCCCTGCGGGCCCCATGGCACCGCAAACAGCAACATCAGGCCTTGCGATGCGAGCTTCTTTTCCACGGCGGGTTTCGACGCCAGCCACAGCTTCCTGGCCGCCGGATAGCTCGTCGCCAGGAACGGGACGACGTCGACGCCGAACATCGGATCTTCATTCTCGTGTAGCGAGATCAGGACCTCGCCCACCTGCGCCTGCCCGGTAGCAACCGCGCGCTTGATTTCCGGCGCCTTGAACAGCGACGCCGCGGGATGCACGGTGATCTGCAGCTTGCCGCCGGTGGCGTCGTTCACGTCCTTGGCAAACGCGATCAGGTTCACCGAATGCGGATTGTCGGCGGGATAGGCCGCCGGCAGATTCCATTTCGTCTGCGCCGCTGCTGGAACGACAAGTGCCGGAACGGCAAGCGCCGCGACAAGGGCGGCCATCGCGCATGTTTTAACAAGCCTTAGCATCACAATACCTCTTTCTATCCAGGAAACGCCATTCGTGGCAGCACCATCACGATATCAGGAAAGACCGTGATGATGGCAACCGCGAGCACTAGCAAAAAGAAGAACGGCAGGGCCGCCTTGGCGACCGTGTTGGAGTCCTTGCCGCTCATGGTCTGCAGCACGAACAGATTGAAGCCGACGGGCGGGGAGACTTCCGCCATTTCCACCACCAGCACCAGGAAGATGCCGAACCAGATCAGATCGAAACCGGCCTGCTGCACCATCGGAATGACGATGGCGGTGGTCAGCACGATCATGGAAATACCGTCGAGCGCCGCGCCGAGCACGATGTACATGACGGTCAGTGCCGCGATCAGCGCATAGGGGCTGAGCTGGAGGCTGTTCACCCAGCTCGCGAGCGCCATCGGGATGCCGGTATAGGCCATCGACGTGCCCATGTAGGAGGCGCCCGCCAGGATCAGCAGGATCATGCAGTTTACTCGCGTCGCACCCATGACGCTCGCCCAGAAGGATTCCCACGTCAGCGCGCCCTGCCACCATGCGATCGCGAGCGATCCCAGCACGCCCCAGGCCGCGCATTCCGTTGCGGTCGCCCAGCCCATCAGCAACGACAGGAAGACGAAGGCGATCAGCAGCAGGCAGGGAATGAGATTGAGCGATTCCGAGATGCGCTGGCGAAAGCTCATGGACGGATCGGCCGCTGGCGTGCGGTTGGGATGCGCCAGCGACCATATCGCGATGTAGCCGGAATAGAGCGCCATCACCAAAAGGCCCGGCAGAAATCCAGCGAGGAAAACCTGAATGATCGAGACGTTCGCCTGCACGGCGTAGATCACCATGGTGATCGACGGCGGGATGAGAATGCCAAGCGTGCCCGCACCGGCCAGCGAGCCGAGGCTCAGGTTTTCGTCATAGCCGCGCTTCTTCAATTCCGGCAGGGCGATCTTGGCGACTGTGGCGCAGGTCGCAGCCGACGATCCCGACACCGAGCCGAACACGCCGCAGGCGAGCACGTTGACGTGCATCAGTCTGCCCGGCAGCCAGTTCAGCCAGGGCGCAAATCCCCGGAACATTTCCTCTGACAGCCGCGTTCGAAACAGAATTTCGCCCATCCAGATGAAGAGCGGCAGAGCCGCGAGCGACCACGAGGCGCTGTTGCCCCATACCGTTGTCGCCAGCACGCTGCCCGCCGGAATGCCGCCGCCGGCGAACTGCATGCCGGCCCATCCCGTCGCCATCAAGGCGACGCCGATCCAGACGCCGGCGCCGAGCAGCAGCGCCAGAAATCCGAGAAGTATGGCGGCGATGGAGAGGAGCTCCATGTCAGACCCCGCTCTGCATGGCGCGCTCGACGACTTCCTCGGCGCTCTGTGGCTTTGGCAATTCGTAGCGCGGCGCGAAGCCGCGCAGGACATGGATCAACTCGTCCACAAAGGCGATGAAAAGAATCACGAGGCCGCCGCTGTAGCCAAGCTGCGGAATCCACAGCGGCACTGCGATGACACCCTGCGAGATGTCGGAGAATTTCAGCGATTGCCAGGTCATGACCGAAGCGTGCCATGCGAAAAAGCCGATGAAGCCGACGCCAATCAGCAGCGTTGCGATCTCGACATAATGGCGGGCCTTGTCGCTGAGGCGGTCGATCAGGAGGCCGACGCGGATCATCTCGCCATGCTTGAACGTATGCGCGAGTCCCAGAAAGGCCGTCGCCGCCATGCACCACGAGATGAAGTCATCGCCCGCCGGAATATTGATGCCGAGTGGCCGGCCGCCCGACAGCAGCAGCATCAGTACAAAAATCGCAATGAGAAAAAGTCCGGCGAGATAGCCGGAGAGAAGGTAGAGCCGATCCAGAAACACACGCACCATAAGGTATCATCCCCCGCACGCCTGCTGCTTCGAAGCAATAGACGTACCACTTTCAGCAGCCGTTCCTTCCGGAGATGGCCTGTCGCCGCAGACCTCGCCCGAAGAAGACTGCTGAACTCAGTCCCCGAGAAGGCAGGTTTTCGGAGTTGCTCCGGGCAGTCAAGGCAGGAATCCTCCCAACTGCGCGTTGGGGACATTGGCCATTGGGGCAATAGTCCCGGTCAGGGCGCTTGTGCTAAATTTCGAGACCAATTCAACCCTCAGGCAGGGGGTGCCAATGGCTGGTCAGTCGGAGTTCGACCTGCGCGCCATGCTGTGCAGGCAACTCGCAAGGCGTGAACCGGAAAACCGGGTTCTGTGGATGGCCGAGGCAGAGAACTGGTCCCGCCTCTCGAAAGAAGAGCGCCGCGGCGGCGCCGAAGAAAAAATCGGTTCCGATGGTACGACGGGTTTGCGAGAGCGGTCGGTTCGCCTTTTCTCAACGCAGGCTTAGCCGAAGCGGTGCGATCGAGCGTTCCTGCGGGATTGGTTCGACTGAACGGCTGCGATCGTTCGGGCGATGATCGAAAGCAAGGCAGCGTGTCGATGCGAGGTTTCCGGCTTTGCGTGATCGGTGTGTTCACGGCTTCGATCATTGCCTGCGGTGTCGCAAGCGCGTTTGCGAATCCGCTGACGACGTTCCGCTACGAAGCGCAGGCGCAACGGCATTGCCCTTCGGATGTGATCGTCTGGCTCGATCTCGGCAAGGGCATCTATTACTCGAAGCGGCAACGACGCTATGGCCGCGGCTTCACCGGGAGCTTTGTCTGCCGGGAGCAAGCCCGTAGCAGCGGCTATCGCCGTTCACTGCTGGGGCTACAGTAGGGTTCACGCATCCCGCGAAAACTCAGGGCGCAAAAAAGCCCCGGCATGGAAATGCCGGGGCTTCAGTACGCCGGAGAGAGAGGTCAGTAGCGGGCCGCTACCGGCGGCACGCCATAACCGCCGAAGCGGTAGTTGAGACGCACGGTGACCATGTCGATGTCCTGACCGACCCGGTTGTTGATCACACCGGCAACGAATGCGGGAGACGAGAACGAATTGTTGGCGTCTCCCATGAACAAGTGGTCGTACTCGACACCGAACGACCAGTTCGGTGTAAAGCCGTATTCAAATCCGACACCCACGACGCCACCCCAGCGGGTCGAGCTTGCGGAGGCCACTTCAGCGCCGAAGTTGAGATTATCGAGGATGCTGAAGCGATTGCTCGTCACCGCCGCGCCGCCCTTTACGTACAGCAATGCTGCGTTCCAGGCATAACCGATCTGGCCGGTAAAGAGGCCGATACCATCGGTCTTGGTGCGAATGGAGAACGTGGGATCGAACACGCTGAGGCGCGTGCTGCTGAGATCGGCCCAATCGCCCTGGGCTTCCAAACCGAACACCCACTGGCTGGCCTGCCAGCGATATCCGATCTGGCCGCCGGCGACGCCGCCGGACCGGTCGTTGCAGCCCTCAGCGAACAAAATCCCGCCGGTCGCGTCAACGAAATCCCAGCAGTTGCGGCTTTGACCCCAGCCGCCATTGGCGCCGATGTAGAAGCCGGTCCAGTCATAGATCGGAGCCACCACCGGCGCCGGCGGCCGCGCCTTGACAGCCATGTCCGCAGCAGATGCGGGGGCGGCCATGCCGACCAAAGCTACTATTCCAACGGAAGCCAGCAGAAAGCGTTTCATAGGTTTCTCTCCAATCCCCGTCGGCTTGATTTTGTCCCCGCCAACGGCGTTACAGGCGTTGCACTGATTCCGACTTGCAACGTGAATCCTAGGTACTTTGTGCGAAAATCCGCGTGCCAAAATGGCAACACTCAAACGCAATTGGCGTATCGTCATCGATGGGTGTCGGTTCCGGTGTGCTCCAACGCTTGTGTTTGATAGCGTGCATATGGAGCCGCGAGGAAGGCTATTTTGCTTCCCTGACAACGCCCGAATTTTCCGCCGTGGCGTGTTCCTGTCCTTCCTCAAGCCATGTCGGGATACTTCCCGACGGGATCGCGCGTTTCGGCAAGTGGGGAACGATCGTTCCGGCGGTCAGGATCAGGCCTTCGTCGAATTTGGCGCGCGCAAATTTCTTGGCCTCCGCTTCGCTCTCAAAGGTCTGGGTCGACCGAGAGCGGCGGCTTCGAACTGCGGTGCCTCTCCACGGGATTTCGAAGGTCACATACCAAGTATGCTGCTTCATCCGATGTTCCGATGGATGTGCCGCCCAGCATCACATCCGATGGTAGCTTAATGCGATTGGCGTCGGGACGCACGCGCGACGTGAACGCGCGCGACCGTTTATCCTCAAGGCGTTGCGGTGACGTTCCCGGTTCCGCGATCAACGATCATCGCCATGACGGATTTCCGGCTAATCACGGTTGCGTGCATTGGGTGCGCGATCAATCCTTGCTCGATCAATCCAGACTCGTCGGCCCTCCGCGCCTGTCCGAGGTGAAGTAGCATCCCTGCTTCGTCCTATAGGTCCAATGCCGCCAACCGTTCGCGGTCCAGCAACACGATTTGCCTCTGGGTCTGACCAAGAAAGCCAAGGATGCCCATACCGTGAAGGTGAGAGAGCGCCCGCGAGACCGTTTCGAGTGTCAGGCCGAGATAGTCGGCGATATCGCGACGCGACATCGGAAGCGCCATGACGCCGGCGGCGGTCAGGCGGGGATCCATCTCGAGCAGGAATGCGGCGACCCGCTCGAGCGACGTCTTGCGCCCGAGCAGCAGCATGTGATCCTCGGCATGCCGGAGACTGGTCGTCGTCATATTCAGGAGATCGAGCGCGACCAGCGCGTCGGTCTCGGCGACGTGCTCCAGGCTGCAGCGCTTCATCAGCCTTACTGTCGTTTCGACGATCGCTTCGGCGGTAAACCGGTGGGTTGCACCGTTCTCCAGCCCGAAAATATCGCCGGGCAAATGGAAGGCGCCAATCTGGCGGCGGCCGTCGGAGAGAAGCTTGTGGGTGCGAACGGCACCGTCCACGACCTGGTAGACATAGTCGGCGGGCTCGGCCTCTCCAAAGATTTCCGTACCCTTGTTGTATTTGAATTCGCTCAGGATTACCCTTGCCCGCGAAAGCTCACCAAGCTGCCCGAGAGCCGTCGGCCTGCTTCCGGGATGCGCGTTGACGTTGACAAACATTGTACGCTTCCCAATTCGTTCGCATCAACAGAAGGACCCGCGCTGCCAAGTGTCGAGGATGTACGGGCGGGTCCCAGCATCGTGTTAAACCAGCGCGCGCAGGGAAGACTATTGTATCGACGGCCATTGGCCTTTGGGACAATGACCGAAAGGACAATGCCAGGGTAGAAGAGAAGGAATTCTTGAAGGCGTGCCCGACGTCTCGGGGACGTCTCGGTTTTTGATTTTTCGGCGACGGTGAGGATTGATCTTCATCGCGCCTAACGTCGGTTCTGCAATGGTCGCAGGGATCAGTGCATTGTTGATTGGCGTAGCTGCGTTCCTCACCCCGCTGCAAGCGACGGCGGAAGAGCGACGCTCGCGATCGATACTCGTGCCTGACCAATCCGATTTGCGTGAACCGCTCTACGTGTTTTCAGAATTACGCCCGGTACTGAACGCCGACGACCGGTCGCGCATCACGCTCGCCGCCGCGAGCAACTCGTCTCTGCCGTTGGCCTTAACGTAGGGGGATCCGTTGTCGGGACTTGTGCATATCGTGGACGATGACGCTTCGTTCCGGACGGCCATCGAACGCCGTTTGAAGCAGGCCGGATACGAGGTCGCGACTTATCCCTCGGCCCAGCATTTGCTCGACCGCTTGCCGAACGAAAGTGAGGCGAGCTGCATTCTGCTCGACATGCGAATACCCGGATTGAGCGGGCCGGAGTTGCAGGCCCGCCTCAGCGAACTCGGATCGACCCTGCCGATCGTGTTTCTCACCGGCTATGCGGAGGTCCAGACCACGGTGCGCGCGATCAAGGCAGGGGCGGAAGATGTGCTCACCAAGCCGGTATCGTCGGAGGAGCTTCTCGGCGCGATCGAGCGTGCCCTGGCTCACCATCAGGTGGCGCGGAACCAGCGAAGCAGGCTCGATGTGGTGCGCGCTCACATCGCGAAGCTGACCCCGCGCGAGCGCGAAGTCTTCGAACTCGTCATTCGCGGCAAGACCAACAAGCAGGTAGCCGCTATATTGGGTGCGACAGAACGGACGATCAAGGCCCATCGCCATCGGGTGATGGAGAAGATGGAGGTGCAGTCTCTCGCCGAATTGGTCTCTGTTGCCGAGCGGGCAGGAATCTTGGGGGATTTGTCGGGAACCGGGCAACCGCATTGACCATGTTGGTCGCATTGTCCCATCGGACAATAGAAAACGCGGTAGTCGGAGCTTACTGAGGTAACGTGGTGCGTCGAGGAAACCACGACCTATTGGCTTCGGCGGATGCCGACAGGTTCCGGATCGTCTTTGTAGAGACGTTCCAGGCGCGATCGACAGGATAATCATCTTGCGGAATCAAAACGTCGTCTTTGTCGTCGATGACGACCTTGGGATGCTCAAGGGGCTGCAGCGACTGCTGCGTCATCACGGCTACGATTGCGTCGTGTTTTCCTCCGCCGAGGAGTTCCGGAATCACGACGATTTCGAGTCGGCATGTTGCGTGGTGCTCGACATCAACCTGAACAACGAATCCGGAATCGACTTGAGGTACCGGCTCAGCGCGGCGGGGATTTCCCTTCCCGTCATCTATATCACCGCCAATGACAATCCGTCTGTCCGTACCGCGGCCATCGAGTCCGGCTGCATTGCCTATCTGATAAAGCCGTTCCGGGCGAAGTCCCTGATCGAGCCGATCGAACGGCTTGCGGCGACGGTGGCGTAAGTCGCCTTCAGTCGCGACGCGGCGCATCACTCATCGATGTCCTGCTCGAACGTCTGCGCCGGAACGCCCCGCCGAATCGCGGCGAACTGTTCGATCGGCACGGTTGTGCTTACCGCCACGGCGCTGGTATCCGCGACCTCGATCCGCAGCGATCTGCCCGCTTCCATTTCCTCGATCAATTTTGGATCTGCCACGTTCGCTGCGATGCAGGCGTTGGTCAGGCACCAGACGTAGGGCAACTGGTAGACGGCGCCCTGGTCGATCGTGATCCTTACCCCGGCCTGCAGGTAGAGGCCGACGGGGAGAAACATTTGCAGCCGCGCGGCCCTATCGCCTTCGCGCTCGATCAAGCCGATGCGGACCGCGGATTGACCGGTCCCGAATGTGCCGCTGATCGATGTCCGGCATACCATGTTCGTGCCGGGAGCCTTGAAGCAGACCTTGCGCCAGTCCGAGTACTTGATATCGCGCGCTGCGCGCTGGCCACGCAAGGCAAAATCCTGGCCGGCCCGTGTCTGGCCTGCCGAGCTGCCTTCCGGACTTGCGGCATGTTGCGCCGATGCGGTGGCAATGCCGAAACTCAGCAGCAGCGGGAGCGGCAGCGCCGCCACGAGGCCTTGTCTGCGGTATTGGCGGCATCGCTGCGCTGTCATGCCTCGCCTCCATCATTCGGCCGGTATCGTTCTAGCCGTGCTTGTCCAGAAATGCCCCGACCAGCGGGGTCCACAACGGAAGACTGCCGCGTGAACCGATCAGGAAATGTCCATCGTCGCCGAACGGGGGAAGCAGGTGATATTCAGCGTTTCCGCCGGCCCCTGTGTAGGCTGCGTGCATTCGTCGGGATAATTCCGGGCCGAAGAACGTATCGTTCTCGATGTAGATCCACAGCATGGGGGTGCGGGCGGTGCGGCCGAACTCGCCGGAGGCCGCGACCAGCCTGTCGGGCGCGCAGTTGTTGTTCGGCTTGCCGCCGACACGACCGCCACGGCCGGCGGCGAAGACGATGATCGCGCGTACCCCCGGGACGTTCTCGCTCGACAGCGCGATCGCAGCCCAGCCGCCGGCTGATTGGCCGACGACAATCACGTTACCAGGCACGATCAGCTTCTGACCGGCCAGGTACTCGATGATCCACTTGTCCATCAACGCCACCAGACGCCCCGCGTCATGAAAGTTCGGATTGTCGCAGTTGCCGACCTTGGAAAAGAACAGGGAGTAATGCCCCTGTTCCGGTACGTCGAACGCGGCCGCGCCATATCCGCTGCCGGTCGGCGCAACGACCATGTAGCCTCTCTTCGCGAACCACATCGCCGCGTCCCTGAACTCCACCAGCGGAAAGAAGCCGCGTTCCTTCTGGTTCAGCGAAACGCCGTGGTTCATGACCACGAGCGGGAACGGACCCTCGCCGACGGGCCGGACGACATAGGCGATCGTAGGCAGCGTGACCGGGATCGCCCACACTTCCTCCCGGATGGCTCGTCCGCCCGGACGGTCGTCGGCGAAGGCCGCCGTGACAAGCAGTGCGATGGCCGCGGTAGCGACGACGGAGACGCGCGCCAGGAAGCCAGGCATTCCCTGCTCCATCAATTGGCAGGCCACAACAGGCCAGCGAAGGCTTCCGTGACGAAGCCTGATGGCGTTGATCTGGATCAATGGAACTGACGGTCACCGCTGCACCGTGGCCCGGTCCAGTTTTCCAAGAGGATGAACAATGATGACGTTGTATCGCAGGCGATCGGTCGTGCTGGCTCTGTTTGGATTTCTCGCATCGGCGACCGTCGCGACGCCGGCACTGGCCGAGGTAGGCGCAGTCAGCGTCGTGTTCACCAAGGGTGGTTTCATCGTCGGCGTCGGTGGCGGCCAGGGCGTGCTTACCTTCCGAGGCAAGCGCTACCCCTTCACGGTCTCGGGTATGAGCGTCGGCTTCACGATAGGCGCCTCGACCTCGAAGTTCACCGGCAGGGCTCTGAACCTGCGCACTGCCGGCGATCTGGCTGGCAGCTACGCCGTCGGCGGGGCAGGCGGCGCGCTGGCAGCAGGGGCCGGCGGCGTGCAACTGCAAAACGCCAATGGCGTCATTCTCCAGCTCAGTGGACCAAGGGTCGGCGTTGAGGCCTCGGCGGCCGTCGGCGGTGTTACCATCACGATGCAATGATCACGGGCGGGGAGCCGCCTTGCGCGGCTCCCGTCTTGCCAAAGGCATGCAGAGCAGTCACGAGCTGATCTTGTCCGGCAAATGCCGTGAACAGTGAGGCCGTATGGATTCGATAAGAATACCGTCATGGCTTCGGATCGCCGTTGTCGCAGGCGTTGTCGTGCTGGTGACTGGGGCAGCTCTGTTTGGCTATCGCTGGTATTCGCGGCCGACGACGCTGACGATTGCGGTCGGGTCGCTGGACGGCGAGGCCACCAAACTGATGTCGGCGCTGGCAAGCCGGCTTACTGCGGCGAATGCGCCGGTGCGCCTCAAACTGGTGGAAACCGCCAACGCGCTTGAGGCGGCCGAGATGTTCGCGTCGAGCAAGACCGATCTCGCCGTCGTGCGCGGCGATGTCGGCGACCTCTCGCAGGCGCAGGCCATCATCGTCCTGGCACACGCCGTGGTATTGCTGGTTGCGCCACCGGGCTCCTCGATCGCCGACGTCGCCGGCTTGAAGCGTCTCACCGTCGGCGTGGTCGGAGGCGAGATGAACCGGCTGGTCGTCAGCGCGCTGACGGAGGAGTACGATCTTGGCCGCGCCAACGTGACGTTCCGCAACCTCGCGCCCGCGGAGACCCGGCGCGCGCTCGAGAACAGGGAAGTGCGTGCGCTTCTGATCGTCGTTCCGCTGGTTGAAAAATACCTGGGCATGCTGCGTGGCTTCTTTCTGCAAAATCCGAAGACCGCGCCGGTCCTTATTCCCATTGATGCGGCCGGCGCCATCGCCGGGAAACAGCGCGCCTACGAAAGCTTCGATGTTCCGAAGGGAACGCTGCGGGGCTCGCCGCCCATCCCGAGCGACGATCTGACCACGCTCAGGGTTTCGTTCTATCTGGTTGCGAACAAGCACCTCGACAACGATGTGGCCGGCGCGTTGGCGGAAGCGCTGATGAAGGCGCGCAGGGATCTGCTCGGCGAATTGCCGATGCTCGCGCAGATAACCGCACCCAGTACCGACTCGGATGCTTTCCTGCCGGTCCATCCGGGGGCCGCGGCCTACTACAACGGCACGCAGGAGAGCTTCCTGGATCGATGGGGAAACATCATCTTCCTGGTCCCGATGCTATTCGGCGGACTGGTTTCGGTCGCGGCGGCAGCGTGGAAGTTTCTTCGCGAAGGCGAGCCCGGAAAGAGCGAGCAGGCGCTCGATCTGCTCTATGCCCTGGGACGCCGCATCAGATCGGCCGAGGGCGAGACGGAGTTGTCCGAGATCGAGCGCGATATCGACAAGGTGCTTCAGATGCAGCGCGTGAAGGCCGCGACCGGAGATGAGCACGCGCTTGATGTGACAACCCTGAACGTGGCCGCGCACCGCCTTCAGAGCCTCGTCCACGATCGGCGGATATTGCTGGCCGTGCGCCCCGGCGAGCGATCGCCCGATGAGGCGCAGTCGTCACGATCGACCCGCGCCGTCACGTCAACTTCGGACCCTTGATCCTGATCAAAGGTGCATCGCCGTTTTGGTCGTTGGCTTTGCCATCGGGCAATGGAGACATGTCATGTTGCGTTGCGGGAAATTTCTGCTGGCATTAGTCATTACGTTCGCCGTTCCGGCGGCCGCGGCGGCGCAGGCGACCGATGGCAAACCGCCGGCACCTGAGCAGACCTTGCTGAAGCCCGAGCAACTCGACGCGCTGGTCGCGCCGATCGCGCTGTACCCCGACGAGTTGCTCGCCAACGTCCTGGCGGCTTCGACCTATCCGCTGGAGGTGGTGCAGGCCGACCGCTGGGCGAAGGCCAACAAGAATGTGAAAGGCGACGCGCTCAAGGCAGCGGTCGAAAAACAGGCGTGGGACGAAAGCGTCAAGGCGCTGGCCGCTACACCCGATGTCCTCGCGATGATGAGCGACAAGGTGGACTGGACCAAGGATCTCGGCGATGCCGTGCTGGCGCAGCAGCCTGATGTGATGGACGCAATCCAGCGGCTGCGTGCCAAGGCGCAGGCCCGCAACAAGCTCGTCACCAACAAGCAGCAGAAGGTCAGCGTTCAGCGCCAGGAGAACAAGGAGGTGATCGTCATCGAGCAGGCGCAGCCCGATACGGTCTACGTGCCCTACTACGATCCGGTGACGGTTTATGGCGAGTGGCCCTATGCGGAATATCCGCCGTATTACTTCGGCTATCCTTCCTACATCGGTGCCGGTGTGATTGCCGCAGGGCTCGCATTCGGTACCGCCTGGGCGATCGGGCGCTGGGGCAACTACTGGGGCGGTGGCTTCAACTGGGGTAACCGCAATCTTTATGTGAATCACTACAACAGGACCACCAACATCGGTAACAGCTGGCAGCACAATCCGGCGCACCGTCAGGGCGTCCGATATAGCAACGCCAATGTTGCGCAGAAATTCGGCAACAACAACCTGCGGGCCGGCGCCGCCGATCGGATGGACTACCGCGGCCGCGATGGCCAAAAGGTGCTCGACACCGGAAGGGATCGCGCCGGTGCAGGCGATCGTGCCGGCGACCGCGCCGGTGATCGGCCCGGGGCAGGTGACCGCGCTGGCGATCGCGCCAAAGGCGGTGACCGGGCCAGGGCTGGCGATCGCGCCAAGGCCGGTGATCGCGCCAAGGCAGGTGATCGTGCCAAGGGCGGCGACCGCGCGAGAACCGCCGACCGCGGCCGCGCTGCCGGCGCCGGCAACAGAAGCGGGCGCGATACGGCGATCAGGAATGTATCGTCGGGCAGGGCGGCCAATATTCAGTCCGCACGTGGCCGGGCAAGTTTCGCCAGCGCGGGTGTGTCGCGTGCCGGCATGGGTGGCGGTAGCTTCCGTGGCGGTGGCGGCGCAGCGTTTGCTGGCCGCGGAGGTGGCGGTGGCTTCCGTGGTGGTGGTGGGGGCGGTGGCTTCCGGGGCGGCGGTGGTGGACGACGCTCCGATATCGCGCTGAAGCACGACGTCGTGCTGCTTGGGCGCCTGAACAACGGCCTCGGTTATTACCGCTTCAGCTATCTCGGCAGCGACAAGGCCTATGTCGGGGTCATGGCGCAGGAAGTGCAGGCGGTCATGCCGGGCGCCGTGACGCGCGGCGGCGACGGCTATCTCCGGGTCCACTACGAACGGCTCGGGCTCAAGTTCCTCACCTACAGGGACTGGCTCGCCGCCGGCGCGCAGATCCCCGCACGTGCGAGGATGTGACGATGACGAAGCATCTCAAATACGCGACCGCTCTCTTCGCGGTGACAACGTTGCTGCTCGGGCTGTCGTCCGTTCACGCGCAGCAAGCCTTCAAGACCCCGGAGGAGGCCGCCACGGCGCTCGCCGCAGCCGTCAAATCGGGAGTCACGAAAGACCTGTTCAGGGTCCTTGGCCGGGATGGTGTGGACATCATGTTCTCCGGCGATGACGTGGCGGACCGTGAAGCCCGCGAACGGTTCGTCGGAGCGTATGACAGCAAGCACAATGTGACCGTCGACGGCGACAAGGCTACGCTGGTGGTGGGGACCGACGACTTCCCGCTGCCGATTCCGCTGGTCCGTCAGGGCACCGGCAACTGGAAGTTCGATACCGCCGCCGGCCGTCTCGAAGTCCTGTACCGCCGCATCGGGCGCAACGAACTGGACGCGATTCAGGCCAGCCTTGCCTATGTCGACGCGCAGAATGAATATGCCGAAAAAGATCGTACCGGCGCCGGACCCGGTGTCTATGCGCGGCGCTTCATCAGCTCCGCCGGCAAGAGAGACGGCCTCTATTGGCCGGCGTCGGAGGGGGATGCGAGCCCGCTTGGCGAACTGGTCGCCCAGGCCTCCGAAGAGGGATACAAGGCGGGAACAAGACGCACGCCGTACCACGGCTACTACTACCGCATTCTGACGCGGCAGGGCCCGAATGCTCCGGGCGGAATGCTCGATTACGTCGTCAAGGGCAAGATGATCGGAGGATTTGCGTTGCTCGCCTATCCCGCGGAGTACGGCAACTCAGGCGTGATGACATTCCTCGTCAATCATGCCGGTACCGTCTACCAGAAGGACCTGGGCCGCACCACGGCGTCACAGGCGGGACTGATGACGTGGTTCAATCCCGACCAGACCTGGAAGAAGGTCGATGCATCGCGTCCTTGACGCGTTCCGGGGCGCTGCGGCGAGGAGGTATTCGGCTGGACTGGCTTGGCTGATACTGGTCATCGCGGCCGGGACGCCGACGCCATTGCACGCACAGGCGCCGGGTTATGTCAGCATCGCGTTCGCCAAGGCCGGCCTCGTTCTGGGGGCTGGTGCCGGTCATGGCGTGCTGACCTATCGCGGCCGCGACTATCCGTTCCGGGTTTCCGGCTTGAGCGTTGGCCTGTCGGCCGGTGCCTCTGCGATGCGACTGACGGGACGCGTTTCGGGGCTGCGCGAATTGAAGGACTTCTCCGGCACGTATGATGCCGTCGGAGCCGGCGGTGCGCTTGTTGGTGGCTTTGGCGGGGTGCAACTGACCAACAGGAAAGGCGTGATGATGACGCTTCAAAGCGCGGAGGTGGGCCTCGGATTTGCCGCCAACCGGAGCGGGATCAGGATCTCGCTGCAGTAAGCTTTGTTTTGATCTAGATCAAACCAAGCTCGATCCAAGCTATCCTTATACCCTGTACAGGGCGCACCGGCGCGCCGATGTGTGCTCATCCGATGATTAACTGACGAAAACCTGGCGCAGGTGATGACCTGCGGCTGGCTCAACATGATTGAGAGGGCGTGAGGCGTTCATGCTCGAGAAAGTGGACGAAAGGGAAGCGCGGCCGGGGAGTTCGCTCAAAGCCGGGCGACGCGCGGAATTGATCGTGTTCGCGGTCATTGCTGCCTTCATCTGGCCGGTGGTCGCGGTGGGCGTGGTAGGTGGGTATGGTTTCCTGATCTGGATGTCCCAGTTGATCCTGGGGCCGCCCGGACCTCCGGGGGCTTGAGATCGCCATGGAAACCCAGGGACCTTCGCGCCGGGCACTGTTCCGCGGTCAGTTCATCTCCAAACCGATTGCGGTGATCGGCGAGGGCTGTCTCGCCGAAGCCGGCATCGTGTGCCGCTCCTGCGGCGACGTCTGTCCAGAGATCGCCATTCGCTTCCGGCCCAGGATCGGATTGCCGCCCCAGGCCATCGTCAATGCTGCCGCCTGCACCGGATGCGGCGAATGCGTCGGCGCGTGCCCTGGCGACGCCATCACCCTGGGTGCCGCGCAAAGCGGAGCCGCGTCATGACGGAAGAAGCGACCATTCACATTTCGAGCGCGGTGGTGTCGGTGCTGCCCGACCATCGGGATGACGTGTTGCGCTCGCTCGTGACCCAACCGGACGTCGAAGTCCATCATGCCGATGCTTCGAAGATTGTTATCGTCATGGAAGCCGCCGAGAGCGGAATCCTTGGAAGCCGCCTCGCGGAGATCGCATGCTGGCAGGGTGTCCTGTCTGCCAACATGGTGTTCGAGCAGGTCGAGCGGCTCGCCGATATCGGAGGCTAGAACATGTCACTCTCGCGACGAGAATTGTTGAAGGCGCAGGCCGCCGCCGTGGCCGCGGCGGCAGCCGGGATGACTCTCCCTGCGAAGGCCCAACCGGTCGCAGGCGGCATCGGGACGCTGGGGATCAAATGGTCGAAGGCCCCGTGTCGCTTTTGCGGCACCGGATGCGGGGTCATGGTCGGCGTCAAGGGCGGCAAGGTCGTCGCCACCCACGGCGATACGCTCGCCGAGGTCAATCGCGGGCTGAACTGCATCAAGGGGTACTTCCTCTCCAAGATCATGTACGGCGGCGACCGCCTGACCACGCCGCTGCTGCGCAAGAAGGGCAGCGTGTTCGCAAAGGACGGCGAACTGACGCCGGTGTCGTGGGACGAAGCCTTCGACGTGATGGCGGCGCGCGCCAAGTCGGTGCTGAAGGACAAGGGGCCGACCGCGCTCGGCATGTTCGGCTCGGGACAATGGACCGTCTATGAGGGCTACGCCGCCACCAAGCTGATGCGGGCCGGCTTTCGATCCAACAACCTCGATCCGAATGCCCGCCACTGCATGGCATCGGCGGCGGTCGCCTTCATGCGCACCTTCGGCATGGACGAACCGATGGGCTGCTACGACGATTTCGAGGCCGCGGACGCGTTCGTGCTGTGGGGCTCGAACATGGCCGAGATGCACCCGATCCTCTGGACGCGGCTGACCGACCGGCGATTGAGCCACCCGCATGTCAAGGTGGCGGTGCTTTCCACGTTCACTCACCGAAGCTCCGACCTTGCCGATATCCCGATCGTGTTCAAGCCGGGTACGGACCTGGCGATCCTGAACTATATCGCCAACCACATCATCTCGACCGGGCGGGTCAACCAGGACTTCGTCAGGAATCACACGACGTTCGTGAAGGGCACGGTCGACATTGGCTATGGTTTGCGCCCGGATCATCCGCTGGAAGTCAAAGCCAAGGGTGCGGCGACCGCCGGCGCGACGCAGCCGATCGACTTCGAAGCCTATGCAGCCTTTGTGAAGGGCTACACGCTCGACAAGGTCTCGGATCTCACGGGCGTCGAACGCGGATTCCTGCAGGAACTCGCCGAACTCTATGCCGATCCGAAGCGCAAGGTGATGTCACTGTGGACGATGGGCTTCAACCAGCACGTTCGCGGCGTGTGGGCCAACCAGTTGCTCTACAATCTGCATTTGCTGACGGGAAAGATCTCCGAGCCGGGCAATTCGCCGTTCTCGCTGACGGGCCAGCCATCCGCCTGCGGCACGGCGCGCGAGGTCGGCACGTTCGCGCACCGTTTGCCCGCCGACATGGTCGTCACCAACCCGGAGCACCGCAAGCACGCCGAGGAAATCTGGCGCGTTCCGCACGGCATCATTCCGGAAAAGCCGGGTTACCATGCCGTCGAGCAGGACCGGATGCTTCACGACGGCAAGCTGAACTTCTACTGGATCCAGGTGAACAACAACCTGCAGGCCGCGCCGAACAGTTCGCGCGAGACCTATCCCGGCTACCGCAATCCGGACAATTTCATCGTCGTCTCGGACGCGTATCCGACCGTCACCGCGATGTCCGCCGATCTCGTTCTTCCCGCCGCGATGTGGGTCGAAAAGGAAGGCGCCTACGGCAACGCGGAGCGCCGCACCCATGTGTGGCGGCAACTTGTCGACGCTCCGGGAGAGGCGCGCTCCGACCTTTGGCAGATGATGGAGTTTTCGAAGCGCTTCACCACCGACGAGGTGTGGCCGGCGCAGATACTGAACGACAATCCCAACTACCGCGGCAAGACGCTGTTCGACGTATTGTTCCGCAACGGCAAGGTGGACAAGTTCGCAGCCGCCGAAATCCCCGCCGAGTACGAAAATCGTGAAGCCAAGGCGTTCGGATTCTATGTGCAGAAGGGGCTGTTCGAGGAATACGCCGAATTCGGCCGGGGTCATGGCCACGATCTTGCGGCGTTCGACACCCTTCACGAGGTGCGTGGGATGCGCTGGCCCGTGGTCGACGGCAAGGAAACCAGGTGGCGCTATCGGGAAGGCCTCGATCCCTATGTCAAGCCGGGCAAGGGCGTCGATTTCTACGGTTACAAGGACGGGCGGGCGCGGATCATTGCCGTTCCCTATGAACCGCCGGCGGAATCTCCCGACAGGGAATACGACATCTGGCTCGTCACCGGTCGCGTGCTCGAGCACTGGCACTCCGGCTCCATGACCATGCGCGTGCCGGAACTCTACAAGGCGTTCCCCGGCGCCAGGGTCTTCATGCATGCTGAAGATGCTTATGCCAGGGGCATCAATCAGGGCGCCGAGGTCCGGGTGGTGTCGCGGCGCGGCGAGATACGAACCCGCGTCGATACCAAGGGACGCAACCGGATGCCGCGTGGTGTCGTCTTCGTGCCCTGGTTCGACGCCAGCCAGCTCATCAACAAGGTGACGCTGGATGCAACCGATCCCATCTCCAAGCAGACGGACTTCAAGAAATGCGCGGTCAAGATCATCCCGGTCTGAAGAGATTTCGAAGTCCGCTGGCAGGCGCGTTGCTTGGCGGCATGCTGGTATTCGTCTGTGGTGCGATCTACGCGCAAACCGCGCCCCAGATCGTGCCGCGCCTGACCGGGGCCGCCTCGCCGATGGGAGATGTGCCGGCGCCGTCCCTGGCGCGACCGATCATCGATGACAAGCGGCTGATGCGCAATTATCCGGAGCAGCCGCCGATCATTCCGCACGCGATCGAGAACTATCAGCTCACCCTCAAGACCAATCGCTGCCTCGACTGCCACCGTCGGCAGTTCACGGAAGGCTCGGGTGCGCCGATGATCAGCGTCACCCACTTCATGGACCGCGACGGGCAGGTTCTGGCCGACGTGACGCCCCGCCGATATTTCTGCACGGCATGTCATGTCCAGCAGGATGATACCCAGCCGCTCGTTCCGAGCACCTTCAAGGACATGCTGCTCGTCGATCCCGGGAAGAAGTGAGAGCGTCGATGCAGCGGCTCAAGGCACTCCTGATCCGGTTCTGGCAGATCGCCAGCCGTCCAAGCACGCATTTGAGCCTGGGGTTCCTGGCGCTCGGCGGATTCGTCTGCGGCGTGCTGTTCTGGGGCGCGTTCAACACCGCGCTGGAGGTCACCAACACCGAGAAGTTCTGCACCTCGTGTCACGAAATGCGCGCCAACGTGTTTCAGGAGTTGCAGCACACGCCGCACTTCACGAACCGCTCCGGAGTCCGTGCGACGTGCCCGGACTGCCACGTTCCGCACGACTGGACCGACAAGATCGCCCGCAAGATGCAGGCCTCGAAGGAGGTCTGGGGAAAGATCTTCGGCGTGATCGACACCAGGCAGAAATTCCTGGATCACCGGCTCGAACTCGCCAAGCACGAATGGGCGAGACTGAAGGCCAACGATTCGCTCGAGTGTCGCAACTGCCACTCCTCGGCGGCGATGGACTTCAACAAGCAGACCCGGCGCGCGGCGGACATCCACTCCAGGTTTCTCGTTACCAAGGAGAAGACCTGCATCGATTGTCACAAGGGTATCGCGCACGAACTGCCTGATATGACCGGCATCGAACCGGGCTGGCGGGCGCCACCCGAGTTGAGGGACCGTCAGACCTTTCACGACGATCCCAGGGGCGAACTCAGGCGATACCTGGCGTCGACGGAGGCCGAATCGTCTGAGGGCGTCGGGCAGTAGCGAGCAGGGCCGCCGGCGGATCAACTACGCGTCGGTTACGCAACGTTGGCGCGCCAGGCGGAGAAATCTCGCAGCACGGCAATCCGCAGGGCAATGGCTGAAGGGCTCCGGGTCGAAGGTTGTTTACTGAGGCTCGATGCCCGCCTGCTTGATGATGCGTGACCACTTGTCTGTTTCGGCCCGCAGGAAGGCATCGAGTGCCGCGGGCGTGGCGCGTTCTTCCTCGACCGGCGCCATGCTGAGTTCGGCAAACCGGCTGACCAGCGGCGGATCCTTGAGAGCCTTTTGCAGGGCGGCGACGAGCGCATCCACGATCGGCTTCGGCGTGTTGCGCGGCGCATACAGTCCATACCATGTAGTGACGTCGAAGCCGGGTACCCCGGCTTCCGCCGAAGTGGGCACGTTCGGCAGGGTAGCCACCCGCTTCTTGCTGGTGATCGCGTAGCCCGGAATGGTGCCGGCCTGGATGTGGGGCGTCGGTCCGGTTGCGGGATCGCAATAGACGTCAATGTGCCCTGCGATGATGTCGTTGAGTGCCGGCCCGCCGCCCTTGTAATAGACCGGCGTGAGTTTGGCACCGATGGCGCTCATGAACGTCAGCCCGCAGAGGTGCGAGGCGGAGCCGAGGCCCACATTGCCGTAAGTGATCTTGTCACCCTGGGCGCGCACATGGGCGACCAATTCCTTCAAGTCCCTTGCCGGAAAGTTCGCCCGCGCGACCAGAAGCATCGGCACGTCGGTGACGAGGCCGATCGGCGCAAAATCGCCGATCGGATCGAACGGCAGCTTGGCATAGAGCGCGGGCGCGGTCGCCTGGCCGACATGCATCAGCAGCAGTGTGTAGCCGTCCGGTGCCGCCTTGGCGACGCGGTTGGTGCCGAGCGTGCCGCCGGCGCCGACCGCATTCTCGATCACGATCTGTTGCTTCAGCGTAGCGCTCATCGACGTTCCGAGCAGGCGCGCGATCACGTCGCCGGGGCCTCCGGCCGAGAACGGAACGACCAAGGTGATCGGCCGGTTCGGATATTCCTGTCCGAAAGCCGGGAGCGCCGGCAACGACAACAGCAGCAAGAACAAAACTCTTTGGACAAACTTCATTGCACGCTTCCATACGCCGCCCGGCCCTTCCCGGACCGGGGCTGGTTACTCATCGGCCACTGCTTTTTCCTTCGGAGCGGATGCCTGCTCGATCATGCTGAGCGCGGCGACTGCGGCGGCCTTGACGTGGTCGACGCAGCACTGCTCGGCGAGGTCGGGATCGCCGCTCTGGATCGCGCGCCAGATCGCCGTGACCTCACGCAAGCTCTTGTTGATGCGCTTCGGGTGCGACATCGAGGTAATTCGCAGCAGCGTGATGCGGTCATGCAGCGGCCGTAGCATTCGCTCGACGAAGGTGTTTTGGCAGCCGCCGATCAGCGCGGCATAGAAATCCGTCTTGGCTTCCAGCGCGGCGGTCAGATCGCCCTCGGCGAATGCCGCCTTCAGCCGTGTCAGCGCATCGCCTATTCTCCGCACCACGTCCGGATCGCGGAGGCGGGCGCATTCCCGGCCGGCAAATCCTTCGAGCACGGCACGGGCCGCGTATAACTGCTTGGCCTCGTCGAGGCTGATGGTGCTGACGACCGGGCCGCGGTGAGGGACCGTGTTGACGAGGCCATCCGCCTCCAGCGCCCGGAGCGCCTCGCGGATGGACGGCCGGCTCACCCCCATCATCTCGCAGAGCTCCCGCTCGACCAGGCGCTGGCCCGGCTTCAGCGTGCCCGACATGATCGCCTCCCGCAGCTTTTGCGCGACCATCGAGCGGACGGTGGGAACGTCCTCGATTCGAAGCGTGGAATGCAATTCGCCGCGTTTTTCCATTGTCTACCGCCCTGATACCGGCACTGGTTCAATAGCGATTTACGGGCAGAATCATCATCTCCGCAATCTGAACATGGGGCGGCTGGTCCAATGCGAACACGATTGATCGGGCGACATCGGCCGGCTCGAGCGCAAGCTTGAACTGGTCGAAATAGTCCTTCTCCCTGGCGCGGTCGCCGCGGTAGCGGGTTAGGATGATATTGGTCCGGGTAAGGCCGGGCTGCATCTCGGTCACCCGGATCGCCGTCTCCGCGAGTTCTCCCCGGAGCGTCTCGGTGAACATGTGCACGCCGGCCTTGCTGGCGCTGTAGGCGGTCATGTCGGGAACGATGCGAACGGCGTTGATCGAACTGATATTGACGATGTGGCCCGTGTTCCGCTTCACCATGCCGGGGAGGAGACTACGGGTCACCCGCATCAGACCGATCAGGTTGGTCTGGACGATGGCCGACCAGTCGTCGGCTGCGCCGATATCGAAGCGGGTCCGGCCGCCGATGTCGTGCCCGGCGTTGTTGATGAGGACGTCGACCGGCTTGAACGCCTCCGGAATCAGCTCGGGCAGGCGGTCTACGGCCCCGTTGTCCGTAATGTCGAGCTGGAGCGGGAACGTGCTGTCGCCCATCTCGGCGGCGAGTTGCCGAAGGGATTCCGGATCGCGGTCGACCAGCACGACCCGGCGCCCGCTATCGAGCAGCGCCCTGGTAATCGCGCGGCCCATGCCGCCGGCTGCGCCGGTCAGTACGACGTTTCGGCCCGATGTATCAGCCATTGAAACCCTCCATCATGGATCGGTCGGTTTTCCTCATGAGGCAGCCCAGCCCCCGTCGATCGGCAGGGTCGCGCCGGTGATGTCCTGTCCGGCGGAACTGGCCAGGAAGACGACCAAGGCGCCGATGCTTTCCATGGCGATGAACCGCGCGCTCGGCTGGCGCGCCGCCAGATAGTCGCGCGTCGTCTCGTCAACGCTCCGGCCTTCGTGAGCTGCGATCGATGCGATCTTGCCCTTGATTGCCGGCGACGGCAGTGTACCCGGGGAAATCGCGTTGCAGGTAACCCCGGTCGTCGCTGTTTCGATCGCGACGGCCCGCGTTATGCCGAGGATGGCGGTCTTGGTCGTGACGTAGTCGATGCGGTCGGCAACGGCGCGGGTCGAGTAGATCGAAGCCATGTTGATGATGCGACCCCAGCCGCGCTGCTTCATCGCAGGCAACGCAAGACGGATCAGGTGAAACGGCGCCGACAGGTTGACCGCCAACGCCTCGTCCCATCGTTCAGGCGCGAAATCCTCGACCGGGGCAAAGTGCCGGACCACCGCGTTGTTGACCAGGATGTCGATCGCTCCGCCCCCGAGCAGGTCAGCCATCATGGTTTCGATGGCTTGGCGCTGCGACAGATCGGCGGCAACGCTCGTGACTTCGACGCCGAAGCGGGACCGGAGCTTTTCCGCTGTCTCCCTGGGTTCGGCGAGGTCATGAAGGACGATGCTAGCACCCGCGCCGGCAAGGCTTTCCGCCACGGCCAGTCCCAGTCCTGCCGTCGCCCCGGTCACGAGCGCCCGCTTTCCTTTCAGCATGGCGGTCAGGTCTCCCGTCACTTCTTCTGATCCAGCTCGGCGAACACTTCCTTGGCATTGCGGAAAGCGTCCACGCCGGCCGGCACGCCGCAATAGATCGCGACCTGCATGAACACCTCGCGGATCTCCTCGCGCGTGGCGCCGTTGGTCAGCGCGCCCCGAACGTGGGTCTTGAGTTCGTGCGGGCGATTGAGCGCGCACAGCATCGCGAGGTTGAGGAAACTGCGGGTCTTGTGCGTAAGGCCGTCGCGGCCCCAGACGTAGCCCCAGCAATATTCCGTCGTGAGGTCCTGCATCGGACGATTGAAATCGTCCGCCGTCGCAATCGCCTTGTCGACGAATTCATTGCCGAGGACGCTTTTGCGAATCTCGAGTCCCCGGTCGTAGGTTGCCTTGTCCATGATGGTTTCCTTGCAGCTATCGTCGAAGCGTTAGTTCTTGGGCCAGAACGGCTGGGCCAGCGCCAGTTGCGGCGGAAAGACGGTGACGGGCACGCCGGATTGCCACTGCACGATGGTCATGCCGGCGCCGACGCGACGGCCCTTATCGTCGAACTTGATCTCGCCGAGCGGGTAGTATTTCGAGGGGCCGCCATCCATCGAGCGCAGCGCCTCGGCGACCGCGACCCGGTCGGCCTTGCCGGCCTTTTCGAGCGCGTCCTTGATGATCCACATGTCGCCGTAGGTGGAGATCGCGTTCTGCGTCATCCATGGCTCCTTGTAGCGGGACTTGAGTTCGGCGATCAGCGCCTCGTGGCCCTTGGCGCCCCAGCTTGCGACGCAGGTGAGCACGCCCTGCAGCAGTTCCGGGCTGACGGTCTGCAGCATGTCGGGCTCGGCGATCGCAATGCCGAACGAGATCGTCGGAACCTTCCCCTGTCCGAGGCCGAACTCGTTCATCTTCTCGAGCAGCAGTTTTGCGTCGGATATCACGGTCGGCAGGAAGAAGAGCAGGTCCGGCTTCGCCGCGCGGACTTTCTGGACCAGCGGGGTGGCGTCGGCGAGCGGCGGGGTGAAGGTTTCGTCGACGATCAGTTGCAGCCCGTTTTCGGCGAGCAGGCCCTCCCGCATCGACTTCGCCGAGGCGATCGATGCGCCGGTGTTGTCGGTGACGATCGCCACCGTCTTCGGCTTCTTGCCCGAGGCCGTTTCCGCCAGCTTCACGATTTGCGGCAGGGCCTGTTTGGCCTGAGAGCCCGCGGTCGCTGAGGTCTGGAAGACATACTTGAAGCCGCGATCGGTGATCAGGTCGGAGTAGGAGAGGGTGAGCACCGGCAGGTTGGCGCGCTCCGTCACCTCGGTGACCGCGAGCGTGAACGAACTCAGATAGGCGCCGCTTGCTGCAACGAGATCAGGCTCCTGCGCCACCATGCGCTGCGCGGCGTTCTTCGCCTTCTCCGTGGTGTCGCCGGAATCGAGGACGACCAGTTTCAGCTTGGCGCCGCCGAGCGACTTGACGCCGCCCTGCGCGTTGATGTGGTCCACCGCCATCTCGGCGCCGTGTCGCATCACCAGCCCCGGCCGCGCATAGAGGCCGGAGATCGGCACCAGCAGTCCGACTTTCACTTCGGCTGGCGCCTGCGCCCATGCTCGGGGCGCCATCAAGCCAACCGAGGCCCCGGCCAGCAGCGTTCTTCGCGTAATCTTGCTCATGACAATGACTCCTTGAAATCAGGGGGACTGGTTCGGATCAGGAGGACTTCTTCGGCCAGAATGGGGCCGCCTGCGCGAGATCGGGCGGATAGACGGTGACGGGAACGCCCGACTGCCACTGCACGACCACCACGCCGGCGCCGACACGGCGACCCTTTTCGTCGAACTTGAGCTGACCGCCGGGGTAGTGCTTCGAGGGGCCGCCATCCATCGTGCGGAAAGCTTCGGCAACGGCGCGCCGCTCCGCCTTGCCGGCCTTTTCCAGCGCCAGCTTCATCAGCCACATGTCGCCGTAGGTCGAGATCACGTTCTGCGTCATCCACGGCTCCTTGTACTTGGCCTTGAGCTCGGCGATCAGGTCCTCGTGGCCCTTCGAACCCCAGTTCGCAACGATCGTCATGATGCCCTGGACGACCTCGGGGCTGACGCTCTGCAGCATGTCGGGTTCGGCAATCGTGATCGAGAACGAGACCGTCGGGATCTTGCCCTGGCCGAGACCGAACTCGTTGATCTTCTCGAGGCCGAGCTTGGCGTCGGAGACCGCATTGGGCATGAACAGCAGCAGGTCGGGGCGGGCGGACCTGACCTTCTGGATCAGCGGCGTGGCGTCCGCCAGCGGCGGCGTCCAGACTTCTTCAAGGATCAGTTGCAGGCCTTCCTGCGCGAAGATCTTCTCCTTGAGCGCCTTTGCTGTCGCGACCGACGTCGCAGTATTGTCCATCAGCATCGCAACGGTCTTCGGGCGCTTGCCGGACGCGTTCTCGGCGAGCTTCATCAATTCGGGCAGGCCGAGCTCCGACTGCCGGCTCGCGGGCGCTGCGGTCTGGAAGATGTACTTGAAGCCGCGCTCGGTCAGGAGGTCCGAATAGGAGAGGGTGAGCATCGGCAGCTCGGCGCGCTCGGTGACCTCGGTCACCGCCAGCGTGAACGAACTAAGATACGATCCGGTGGCAGCGACCAGGTCGGTTTCCTGCGCCACCATGCGCTGCGCAGCGTTCTTGGCCTTTTCGGTAGTGTCGCCGCAATCGATCACGACCAGCTTGAGCTTGGCGCCGCCGAGCGATTTGATTCCGCCCTGCGCATTGATGTGCTCGATGCCCATCTCCGCGCCCATCCGCATCACCTGGCCGGGGCGGGTGTAGATGCCGGAAAGCGGCACGATCAGGCCCACCTTGACCTCGGCCGGCGCTTGCGCGCGCGCCATCGTCGACAGCCCCACGGCGGCTGCGCCCGATAGCACGGTGCGGCGCGTGAGCGCTGTTGTCGACATCTTGTTGGCGTCTCTTTGCTGGCTCATTCTTCTTCCTCCCAATCTGCTTGTTGGTTGATTGTTCTTCACATGCCGAGATAGGCCTTGCGCACGCGGTCGTCCGCCCGCAGGGTTTCGTTGTTGCCTTCGAGCGCGACACGGCCGGCTTCGAGGACGTAGCCGTGATCGGCCGATTCCAGTGCTTCCGCCACGCGCTGTTCGACCAGCAGGATCGTCAGCTTCGATTGCTTGCGGATCTCGATCAGCCGTTCGAAGATGAAATCGGCGACAGTCGGCGCCAGACCCATCGAGGGTTCATCCAGCATCAGCAGTTTGGGCGACGAGGCCAGTCCGCGGCCGATCGCCAGCATCTGCTGCTGTCCGCCCGACAACGTTCCCGCGAACTGGTCGCGGCGCTCGGCAAGCACGGGCAGCCATTCGAAAATGCGCTCGATATTGCGCTTCCAGTCGCGGTGGCCGGCGTCGGTCATCGCGCCCATTTCGAGGTTTTCCATCACCGTGAGCGAGGGGAAGACCTGACGTCCTTCGGGGACATGGGCGATGCCGAGATGGGGGCGTCGCGCAGGATGGACCGACAACAGGTCGGTTCCCTCGAACGTGATGCTGCCCGTGCTTGGCCGCAGGATTCCCGAGATCGTCTTGAACAGCGTGGTTTTGCCGGCGCCGTTCGGGCCGACGATGGCGACGAACTGGCCCTGATCGACCCTGATCGAGACGCCGTTGAGAACCGGAATTGCCGAGTAGCCGGCGGTGAGCCCTTCAATGTTGAGCATGGGCCATCCATTTCTTGCCGAGATAGGCCTCGATGACACGGCTGTCGCGCGTAACCGCTTCCGGCTCGCCTTCGACGATGACCGCGCCATGGTCGAGAACGAGGAAGCTGTCGACCAGGCGGACCATGGCCTGCATGGTGTGCTCGATGATCGCGATCGTCATGCCGTCGCGGGCGAGGCGCTGGATGACCGCTACGACCTCGTTGGCTTCGTCATGTCCAAGTCCTGCCAGCGTTTCGTCGAGCAGGAGGATGCGCGGCTGCCCGGCGAGCGCGCGCGCCAGCTCCATCAGCCGCAATTCCTTGGTCGTGAGCTCGCCGGCGATGCGGTCGGCGATGTCGGACAGGCCGACACGCGCGATCGCCTCGGTCGCCAACCGTCGCGCCTCCGCGTCCGTCCCGGCGCGGACATAGGCGCCCACCACCACATTGTCCGAGATCGACATGCGCAGGAACGGGCGCATGATCTGGAAGGTCCGGCCGATGCCCGCCTCGCAGAGTTCGTGCGGCTTGCGGCCGGACATGTCGCGCCCGTCGAGCAGAATCTCGCCGGTGCCGGGCCGCAGGAAGCCGTTCAACAGGTTGAACAGCGTGGTCTTTCCGGCGCCGTTCGGGCCGATGATTCCAAGGATCTCGTTTCGGCGCAGCTTGAAGCTGACGTTCTGGACCGCCTTCAATCCGCCGAAGGAACGCGACAGGTTGCGCACTTCGAGGACGACATCGCCGGTGCCGTGCGAACGCTTCGGCCGCAATGGCACCAGTGCGGCGGCGGCAACTGTCCGGGCATCCGGTGCGCTCGGCGCAACTTGCGGCGTCGACCGCTTGCGGAAGAAATCACGCACCTTCCAGAACAGGCCCTCGGGCGCGAGCAGAATGACGCATATGATTGCGAGGCCGTAGATCACACCCTGAATGCCGGGGAAGCGCGAGCCCGCTTCGGCGTTCAGCGTTTCGGCCAGCGGGATCAGGATCACCGATCCGATCACCGGTCCCCAGACCGTTCCGACGCCGCCGAACATGGCGACCGTCAGCGCCTGTGCCGACACCAGCATGCCGAACACCGACTGCGGGGTCACGACCAGCAGCACGACGGCATAGAACCCGCCAACCGCTCCGGCGATGGCGCCGCTGAGCGTGATGGCGCGGAGCTTCCATGCCAGCGTGTTGATGCCGGCGGCTTCCGCGGCGGCCTCGTTCTGCTTGATCGCAAGCAGCGCCATGCCGAAGCGCGACCGCTCGACCGCGCGCGTCAGCAGGATCGTGCCGAGCATCATCGCCAGCGCCAGCAGCGTGTAGAACCGATGATCTGCGAATTGCATATAGGCGATCGGGTTGTCGCGCTTGATCGGCAGCGTGACTTCCTGAAGGCCGAGCCATTCGAACACGTAGAGAATGGCAAGCGGGTAGGCGAGCATCGCCAGCGCGAAGTAGTGGCCCTGCAGGCGGAAGGTCGGGAATCCGATCAGCAGTCCGGCGATGCCGCCGAGCACGGCGGCAATCGGGATCATGATCCACGGCGACAGGTCGAAATGGACCTGCCCCAGCACGACGGCATAGGCGCCGACACCGAAGAAGGCAGCGTGACCGAACGAGATCAGCCCGGTGTAGCCGCTGAGCAGGTTCCACGACAGGCCGAAGATCGCCCAGACCGGGACCAGTGTCATCACCAGCTGGTAGTAGGAATTGGTCACGCTCAGCGACAGGCCAGCATAGAGCGCGGTGAAGACCAGGATGGGGAGGAGCGAGCGCAGGTTCTGCATCGTCACGTCCTCTCGACCATGCGTCCGAAGAAGCCTTGCGGACGGAAGAAGATGATCAGCAGAAAGACGACGAAGATCGCCGCATTCTGCAGTTGCGTCGGCAGGATCAGCGTCGACATCTGCTGCACCAGGCCGATGGTCATGCCGCCCCAGAAGGCGCCGATGATGCTGCCCATGCCGCCGAGCACGACGCCGGCATACATGACGATGACGTATTCAACGCCGACAAAGGGATGGAAGGGATAGTTGGTGGCGAGCAAGCCGCCGGCGATCGCGGTGATGCCGGTGCCGAGCGCGAACGCAACGCGGTGCGCGCGATCGACGTCGATCCCCATATAGGTTGCTGCGGTCGGATTATCGGCGGCGGCCCGCAGCGATTTTCCGAGCCGGGATCGCGTGATCAGCAGGGTCAGCAGCAGCATCGTTACCAGCGACACAACGGCGTCGATGCCGCGCGCCTTGTTGACGAAGACGCTGACGTCGTTGAGCAGCGGACCTAGCTCCCAGGCCGAACTCGACAACGGCGTGCGGATCGAGGCCAGCACCGAGCCGAACACGATCAGGCCGCCGTTCTGCAGGATCAGCGCGATGCCGAGCGTCAGGATGAGCTGCGCGTAGTGGCCTTCACCTTCGAGTGACGACGTGCGGGTGCCTGACACGCGCGAGATCAGCGCAAGGTGGACGGCATAGCCAAAGACCGCCAGCACCGGACCGGCAAGCAGGATCGCCACGAACGGACCAAAGGTGTTGCCGAAAGCGGCCTGCACGCCGAGTGCGGTGAAAAAATAGAATGCGGCGTACATGCCGAGCATCATGAAGTCGCCCTGGGCGAAGTTGATGACGCGCATGACGCCGAAGATCAAGCCGAGCCCGACGCACATCAGGCCATAGACTGCGCCGATCAGAAGCCCGGCGGTCAGGGCCTGCAGAAAGCCTTCTATCGCCGCGTTCACCGCGCACCTCGCGGCACGCGAGAACAGATTTGGCCTGGTCTGGCTGCCGACCTGGTCGATCCCGGTTTGATCATTGCTTCCCCCCAAATTTTGTTTTCAGTGATCATGACGCTGGCCGGAGCAGCCGGTCCGGCGGTTCAAGCCGGCACTGTCTGGCGATGACGCCGCTGTCCGGGAGCCGGTCGCAGTTGTCGACGAACTCCTCCAGACTGCGCGAGCGGCTGCTGCCGATGGCGTCGGCGGCGGCCTGTCGGAAGCGCGTCCGGATCTCCTCAGGCGTGGCCGCAATGACATTGTCGAGGCGTCGTTGGATGGTCTTGCCACAGCGCAGACGGACCGAGACCTCGGCGCCCTGCTGCGCCGGGAAGGCGGCGGTGAAAGCAGGGTCGCGCTGCAGATCGGTCCGGTCGACCAGACGCAGGATCCTCGGATCATCGATCTCCGCGTAATTGTCCTCTTCGAGAGCACCGCGCGCGAGCACGGCGGCAACGCTGAAGGGAATACTCATCTTGGCTTGCAGCGCATTTCGATAAGGGCCCCTGGAATCGCAGCCGGGATAGCGCGCCGCGGCTTCCGGAACGAGGATCGAGACGGCCTCGATCTCTTCCGGGCTTTCGAGATCGCGAGCGGCCCTCAGCGCTGCCTGCGCGGCGGTCTGCGCAAAGTTGCAGGCCGGAGCCGGCTTGTTGTAGACGGCCATGATTTCCGGTGACGGTCCCGTAAACAGCCGGATGCCGGCAGGCGCGGGCTGACGCCGGAAGGCCGCGAACAGCCCGGCTTCGCCTTCGAGGATGGTTTCCGAGCCGTACGCGCCGGCTTCTGCCAGTTCGATCGCCGCGATGGCGTTACGGGCGGCGAAGCCCGGATGGAAGTACATCTCCGAACCGCCCGAATGCGGCCATTCGTTCAGGCCGGACGATGTATTGGCGGCAATCGAAACGGCACTCGTTGCGGCATCCTCGGTTAGACCAAGCGCGCGGCTTCCGGCGAGCGCCGCTCCGAGCGGCGCGACAAGGCCGGTCGGCCGATAGAGCCGCGCCAGATCGGCGGTGAAGAGGGCGCGGCCGATCTGCGCGCCGGCCTCGTAGCCAGTGATCGCCGCCGCGAGCAGCGTCGCGCCGGACACTGTTGTTCGTTCCGACAGCGCGAGCAGCACGGGCCAGATCACCACGCCATGGTGGCAGATGCTGGCCGCATGCATGTCTTCGCGAACCAGGCCGTGGCCGAGCGTCGCGTTGGCGAACGCCGCATCGCCCGGCGACGTCTGCCTGCTCGTTCCGATGATAGTCGCGCCGTTCTCGATTGTGCGCGCGATGCCGATCGCCTGACGGCTCCACGGATGACGGCGTGCCTCGAATGCGCAAGACAGGAAGTCCAGCAGGCAAAGCCTGACCTTGTCGACGACACCCGGCTCGAATCGGCCGAGATCGACGGCAAGCGAAGCGCGGGCCAATTGCCGCGCCATCGACGTCTCGCCTGATCCGCTGGCCCCGATTGTCATTACGATCGTTCCCCGCCCGGCTGTCCGATCTAGCCGCGCATTTCCACCCCGGCCCACTCTTCAAGGACCTTTGCAATCGACGTGAAGTCGGATGATGCGCCGTACTTGGCATTGGTGATCGCAAGCATCTGGCGGACGACGGAGCCGCAGACCATCGGGACGCCCATCGCCTCGGCCTCGTCGATGCAGAGCCGAACGTCCTTGTAGGAGAGGCCGGTGGTGAAGCCGAAATCGAAGGTGCCGGGAAGTACCGCGCGCGGGAACTTGTCTTCGGAGGCGCTGTTGCGGCCGCTGCTGGCGTTGATGATGTCGATCAGAACTTTTGCGTTGACGCCGCCCTTGACGCCCATCGCAACCGCTTCCGACGTGATCACAAGCGCGGCAGCGGCCATCAAATTGTTAGCGAGTTTTGCGGTTTGCGCCGTGCCTGGCTTGTCGCCGGTGTAGAACAGCTTGCCAAAGTGCTTCAGGATCGGCTCGATGCGTTCATAAGTGTCCTTCGGACAGGACACCATGACCGCGAGCGTGCCGTTGACTGCGCCCTTGATGCCGCCGCTGACGGGAGCATCAACCAAGGTCATATTTCTCGGCTTGAACCCTTCCGCGATCTGCTTGGCCGCTCCCGGGCCACTGGTGGACAGATCGATCACAATGCTGGCGCGGTTTCCCGCAATGAGACCGTCAGGCCCGAGCGTCACGGCCTTGACGATGTCAGGGGTCGGCAGGCTGGCCAGCACGATATCTGCGGACGAAGCAACTTCGGCAGGGGACTTTGCGAGACGCGCACCGCGTGCGACCAGCGGCTTGGTGGCCTCGCTCTGCGTGTCGTAGACGCACAGGGAATAGCCGGCATCCATCAGCCGTCCGGCCATCGGTCCGCCCATGCGGCCCGTTCCCACGAAGCCGATTGTCTCTCCTGCCATCGTCTCACTCCCTGTCGCTCCGCCTCGAGGCGGGCCTTCGTTGTTACGACAGGGGATCCCTGATCGCATTTCGTCGAATTTCCAGATTGTCAGTCAATCTGTCAAGCATAAGATTATTGTCGACAGACCGCGGTGCGGCGGAATAGGGTCCGGAAAAGCAGGGTTCGAGGATTCGCTCAGTGCGGCATGATGAAGCGCAAGGCGCCGGCGCAACGCTCGCCAATTTCGTTGCCGGCACGGCGTGGGCGAATGTCGAGGCGCAAAGTCACGAGGCGAAACGCTCGATCCTGAATTTCCTTGCGACGGCGCTGGGTTCGGCGAACGACCCTGCCGTTACCGGTGCGTTGCGGGCGTTGCAGCCGTTCAGCGGGGCTGCGACATCCGCGGTGATCGGACGTCCGGAGCGGCTCGATGCGATGGGTGCGGCATTCGTCAACGCCATCTCCGCCAATCTGCTTGATTTCGACGATACCCATCTCGATACGATCATTCACCCGGCGGCACCGGTCGCGGCGCCGGTGCTGGCCTTGTCGCAGGCGCGCGGGTTTTCGGGGCAAGCCGTTCTGACGGCATTCATTCTCGGTGTGGAGGTGGAATGCCGCGTCGGCAACGCGGTGTCCCCCGGACACTATGCGCGCGGGTGGCATATCACGTCGACCTGCGGCGTATTCGGCGCCGCCGCGGCCTGCGGCTGGCTCCTCGGGCTTTCGGCAGGCCAGATCGCAAATGCGATCGGAATTGCGGCCAGCCAGTCGGCGGGGATCGTCGAGAATCTTCCGAGCGCCGCCAAGAATGTCAGCGTCGGCAATGCGGCGCGCAACGGCCTGTTTGCGGCATTGCTTGCTGCCGAAGGCTATTCAGCTTCGCCTCGGGCCATCGAAGGACCACTCGGCTGGGGCCGCGCCATGGGCGACGAGCCGGACATCGGGCGCCTCATCGGCAATCTCGGCAAGACCTGGGAGATCGCGAAGAATACCTACAAGCCCTATCCGGCAGGCATCGTTTTTCATGCCGTGATCGACGCCTGCTTCAATTTGCGGGATGGGCTGAACCGACGCATCGACCAGGTCGCGTCGATTACGGTGCAAGGCTCGGCGCTTCTGCTGGCGCGCGGCGACCGCCTGGTTTGCAACGAGCGTGATGCGCGCGTCAGCATCCATCATTGCGCTGCCTGCGCGCTGCTGCTGGGCAAGGCCGGTGTTCCCGAGTTCGAGGACGCGACCGTATTCCGGCCGGACATCGTGGCGTTGCGCCAGAGGGTCAGGGCGGTGCTCGACGCCTCGCTTGCCGATGGCGCCGCGCGCGTCACGATCCGGCTGACCTCGGGAGAGACCTTCAGCGAGATCGTGATGGCTGCGAAGGGCAGTCTTGCCGACCCGCTCTCCGATCGCGACATCGAAGCAAAACTGCGCGAATGCGCGCGGCTGGGCGGAAGCGATTGGGATATAGATCGCGTCATCGACAATGTCTGGCGTCTCGATACGCTTGCTGACGTCTCTGGCTTGATGAAGGCGCATGGTTGAGCCAAGCTGCCTCGATAAACCGTACTCAATCAACGAAAGGAACCATGATGACTGAGTTGTTCGACAAGGGATTGAAAGTCCGCAAGGAAGTGCTCGGCGAAGACTACGTCAACAAGTCCATTGCGGGCGCTGACGAATTCACCCGGACGATGGCGGAGTGGTCGACCGAGTTCTGCTGGGGCGCGTTGTGGACGCGGCCAGGGTTGGATCGCCGCACCCGCAGCATCGTCAACCTGGCCATGCTCGGTGCGCTGGGGCGTCCCCATGAATTGAAGCTTCACGTCAAGGGTGCGCTGAAGAACGGCGTCACCAAGGACGAGATCAAGGAAATCCTGCTGCAGGTCGCGGTGTATTGCGGCATTCCCTCAGGGATAGACGCGTTCCGAAACGCGCGCGAGGCGTTCAACGAAGTCGACGCAAAGTAATGGCGCGCCGCTTCGGAGAATAGCATGGCCGAGCAGGAGTACGAGCTCTTCGCCATCCGCTATGCCACGCGCGAGGCGCGGCGCAGCGAGCATTTCATCGGCGGCGATCCGCATGATGGTCCGATGCCAATGGACTATTTCATGTGGGTGGCTAAAGGCGGAGGCCGTACTTTTGTCGTCGATACCGGGTTCAATGCGGAAGTATCAAGGAAGCGAAAGCGGACGTTTCTGCGTTGTCCGGTGGAGACGCTCGGCGCGTTCGGCATCGATCCGAACGAGGTCGAGGATGTCATCCTCACGCATCTGCACTACGACCATGTCGGGAACTTCGACCGGTTCCCGAAAGCGCGATTTCATCTGCAGGAGCGCGAACTGGCATATGCCGCCGGACGCTTCATGCGATATCCGAGGCTGTCGCATTCATTCGAGGTCGAGGACGTCTGCGGCATCGTGCGGCTGAACTATGCGCGCCGGGTGCTGTTCTACGATGGCGACGCCGAAATCGCGCCCGGGCTCACGATCCATGCGGCCGGGGGACATTCCGCCGGGCTTCAGTTCGTTCGCGTCCGAACCCGCCGCGGATTCGTCGTGCTCGCCTCCGATGTCAGCCATTTCTACGAGAACATGGCGAGCGAGCGTCCGTTCACGACCTCCTTCCATATCGGCGAAATGCTGGAGGGGTTCGAGAAGCTGCGGGCGCTTGCACCGGACGAGAGCCATATCGTGCCGGGGCATGATCCTCTCGTCATGAAGCTATATCCAGCTCCAGGCCCGCAACTGGAAGGCATCGCCGTGCGCCTCGACGTGCCGCCATCCGGTGCCGCGCCCGTTCGCGCTGACTATGCGTCGGGGCATTAGATCGACGGACGTCGTGCGCCTATTTTTCGGCCGCCGCTCTTAGGATCGGCATCAGTCGCGCGGTTTCGCTTTTGACCAGATCGGCGAGGGCCTTCGGCCCGCGCCGCTCCGGCTCCACGGGATCGGCGCCGAGTTCGGCCAACCGCTTTTGTACGGCCTCCTCGTTGAGCCCCTTGCCGAGAGCGTCTGCGAGCTTGTCGACCACTGCCTGTGGCGTTCCGCTCGGCACGAACACCGCGTAAAACGGCGCAATGTCGAATTCGGGCAGGCCCTGCTCGTGGGAGGTCGGCACGTCGGGCAGCAATGGGCTGCGTTTCTTGGCGGCGATCGCCAGCGCCTTGACGTTGCCTGCCCGCACCTGGCTCAACGTTCCGAGCACGGGATCGCACTCATAGTCGACCTGGCCTCCGAGCATCGCGTTCAGCACCGGGGCGGTGCCGGTGAATGGGATCATCGTCGGCTTGATGCCGAGCGCCGAATGAAGAAGCAGACAGCCGATATAGGAGACCGAGCCGAGCCCGGCGTGCCCGACATTGAGCTTGTCCGGATTGGATTTCGCGTATGCGACGAACTCCTTGAAGTTATTGGCGGGAAAGTCTTTGCGGACCACCAGCAATTCCGGATATTCGGCCGTCAGTCCAATCGGCTGGAAGTCCTTTTGCGGATCGTAGCCCAGGTTCGGATAGAACGCCGGCGCCAGCGCGTTGGTGCCGAGGTGGCCGGACAGGATCGTGTATCCGTCGGCCGTCGCGCGGGCGGCACGAAGCGCTCCTGTCGTGCCGCCGCCACCTGCGACATTCTCCACCACAAATCTCTGACCCAGGTAGCGGGTGAAGATGTCAGCGACGAGTCTTCCCGTGATATCCGCCGGCCCGCCGGCCGCGAACGGAACGATGATCGTGGCCGTTCTCGCGGGATAGTCCTGGGCCTGTGCGCCGCCGGCCCATCCCGCCAACGCCAGAAGAACAGCGGCCGCCATCAGTTGCTTTGCCATTTGGTCCCCCCAAAAATCATTATTGTTTTGTGAGGGTGACCATATGCCGGTTTCGCCGGCAGGAAAATACATCGATCCGATCAATGAGCCGCTGCTTCGTATCAAGAACTCCCGCCTGATGATCCGATCCCGATCCGGAGACACGGGTTACACCGGAGACGATGCGGCACGGCGCAGTCGCGGCGACTTGGGGCGACCCAGCCGGATCACTCGCCCATGGCAGATCGAATACAGTCTCTTAGCTGGTCAACGGATTGGGCGATGCGATGTGCGCCGGCTGCCAGCAGCCGCTCTGTTCGATGATATCCCCAGCCGACGCCGATCGACCGCAATTGTGCTGCCTGGGCCATCTCCATGTCGAAGGTGGTATCGCCGATGAATATTGCGTTCCCGGGCGTCACCCCTGCAGCCGCGAGCGCTTGAAACAGCATCGCGGGATGCGGCTTGGAAGGCGCCGTGTCCGCCGCTTGAATGGTCCTGAAAAAGCCTGTCCATCGCAGCTCCTCCAGCGCCGGAGCGATCGTATCCGTCCTGTGCCCGGTGGCGAGAGCCAGAACAGTGTCCGAAGCTGTGCTCAACTCGGACAGAAGGTCGCCAACTCCGTCAAACGGCTTTTCGGCAAATGCGGAGTCCGCTCTCAGTTGCGGCAGCAGGAGATCATAGGCCCTGACCATATCGAGAATGGGAGCCTCCGGGCCAGCGAGCTGGGTCAAGAGGACATCGAGCGATTTTCCGACCAATGCAAGACTGTCGGCGGGCGACGGAGCAGGCAACCGGAATTCGGAGAATACGATTCGGTGGCTCTCCAGAATGAGCGCGCGGCTGTCGACCAGCGTGCCGTCGAAATCGAATATGATCAGCTTCAAAGGCTTTCCCTCAAAGATGCGGTGCTGTCTCTCGTCTATCGGTGCAGGCATGAATGGATCCGGACCAGTTCGCGGGTCTGCACCGGAATAGCGAGTTCTGCATCCCTGTTCCTTGTTGCCGTTTCGCAGGATAGCCAGAAGTAATTTCCGGTGGGATCGATGACCAGCCGATTTGGCGAGAAATTCGAGAGAATGATTGACAGATAAGGGATGGTCGAGAACCACGACAGGGGAGCGAGAGCAGACGAGATCCGCTCGGCCGAGACGAAGCGCGGATTGCCGAGCGCCGGGTCAGACTCCGTACTCATCGCCAGCACCGCGATTGCGTTGCGGTAATCGTTCCACGACGCGACGAATTTTCCGGTTTCGATCGCATGGATGATGGTCACCAGGAGGAAGAGCGACGCGACGGCGCAGCGTATTCTGCTACTGGGAGAGAGCAGGACGTGCCGCAGCCTCGCCGGCCGATCGAGGACGATGATGCCTTCTCTGATCAAGGCTGCCAGGGCTGCCAGTATGCCGAGAAGGGGGGTGGCGATGACCAGCGCGGTTCGCAAATAGTAGCGGCTGCTCGCATGGACGAAATGATCGAAATGCAGCCAGTAGATGGACAGCAACCCGGACAATAGTCCCAGAGCGCAGATGCACGTCCATCTCGGCAGCCATGTCGACAACATTATCACGATTGCGCCGTAGGCCGTGACCGTCGCCAGCAATACCAGGACGACTTCCACCTTGAATATGCCGGGATCGAAGAAGTGCAGTGCTGCCCGCAGGAAAGCGTCAGCGTAGTAATCGTCAGGAGGGGCGACAATCTTCGCCGCCACCGCCAACGCCACAATGATTGTCAGGCTGATCGCACCACGCACGAAGGCGGGGCTCCGGAAGCCGTGCGGCGCCAGCGTTGCGACGATGACGAGAAGCAACACCAGGGCTCCTTCGTGTGTGAAGGCCAGCAGGAGCCACGCGTTGAAAACCAGCAAGGCGCCGGCGCGGGTCGGCTTCGCATCGTGGCCCAGCGCCAACGCCGGCCAGAATATCGCGTGGGCGAGCCACATCTCCGTGGGGAAGCCGAAGACCAGCGGGCACAGCAGCGCCGTCGAGCCGCAAGCATAGACAAAGATGAGGCGGCCCGGCGAGCGGTCGGCTGCGTAGGTCACGGCCAGTCCTGCCAGCGGCGAAATATAGAAGAGCAGCCCATAAAGGATGATGCCGGCCCAGGGATTGCCGGTCATTCGAACAAGCGCCTCGGCCGGCCAGAGCGTCAACAGAAAGACGGATATTCGGCCGGAGATGTTATGCCAATGGAAGGCCCAGACATCGCGAACCGCGACCGCGTAGGAGAACATCGCGCCGTCGCCATAGAGTTCGAGCCGGCAGGAAAGTGCGATGATGGGGAATGCGATGGACCAGCACAGACCGGCTCCAACGATCAGAAACCGGAGCGAACGACTATCGAGGCGCAGTGCCCGGCTGGGGCTGGGCATGTCAACGACTGTCCGCACAAGGCATGATACGGCTCAACGCGAGTGGGGGCATCTCTTTTGGGCGCGTTCGTAGAACACCGAAACTCCGAGATCATTCCGTCAGGAATCAGATGGATTTTTGGGATCGAGTGGCCGATAGTAGCGTTTATAACTCGTGAGAACCGAATTTACCGTGCAGCTCGGCAGCTTCCCCACCCGAAAGTTTGCTTCTCCCGATACGTGGGAGGACTTTGTCGAGCTTTTTCGTACAGGACAGCAACACCTGCCGCAAGCCTGGGCGGATCTGTTCGGGCCGTTGCGGAGCGGGATCGTGGACGATCTGGTGATCGTGGGGCAGGTCGGCCAGTCGCTCGACGGTCGGGTCGCGACGGCTACCGGTCATTCCAAGTACATCAACTGTCCAGCCGGCATCGAGCATCTGCACCGGCTGCGCGCGCTGGTCGACATTGTCGTGGTCGGCGTTGGAACGGCGCTGGCTGATGACCCGCAACTGACCGTCAGACATGTCGCCGGTCCTCAGCCTGCGCGTGCCGTCATCGATCCGAAGGGGCGCCTCGGCGCCAACGCGAAATTGTTTGCCGAGGACGGCGCTCGCCGTCTGCTGATCACGACAGAAGGCTCAACTGCCGCGCCGCCTCCCGGCGTCGAGATCATCACCCTGCCCGCGGAGGACGGAAACATTGCCCCGTGTGCTATCGCGGCTGCGCTGAAGCGGGCGGGGATGCGGCGCATGCTGATCGAGGGCGGCGCTGACACCGTGTCGCGGTTCATCGCAGCCCGGTGTCTCGATCGCCTGCATGTGACCGTCGCGCCTGTCATGTTGGGTGCCGGAGGTCCTGGCATCGAGCTGCCGCCGCTCGATCGTGCCGACCAAGCCCGGCGCATGCCGGTGCGGTTGCACAGGATCGAAGACGATGTGCTGTTCGATTGCGATCTTTCAGCTCAGCGCGTGACGCTCGGCGTGGCAAAGAAGTCGACGTGACCTACGCGCATCGTTGAAGCGCGTGCCTCGACGGCGCTTCTCCGTCGCGCCAGCCAGTTGTCGATGTCGGGACGGGGCAGCGAATTGACTTCGCTGGCCGCGCCCGCCCAACCGGCAAGCAATTCCTGCTGGATTTCCTGGTCGGCGGTTTCGATCCTCCAATCGGAGTCGCCGTGCACGATTGCGTAGCCCAGCGCCCTGAATTTGGAGATGGCTGCAGTTGCAGCCGAGGGGCCAAGCGCCGGCCCAAAGCCCTTGTCGGTGCGCTGATGCGCATTCACCGCCGACGTGATGGCGGCATCAAACGGATCAGCCGGGGATAGCTCGATGCGGCCGTCATAGGTCAGCGCGGCGTAGACGCACAATGCGTGCGCGGCGACATGGCGGGCAAAGCGGTCGAGCCAGTCTTCGGAGGCGAGATCGAGCAGGGCGGAGACCGTGATCAGGTCTTTCGTGCCGTCGAGTGCCACCGCGAAATTGCTGCTAAGATCGAGCTGAACGGCATTCAGTGTGACATCGTCGCTGAATTTTCGGCTGCATGCCACCGCCAGCAGGCGAGGGTCGTTGTCCACGAGATCCCAATGCTGTCGTGCCGGCAGATGGGAGCCAAGTGCACGGACAGTGGAGCCCGCACCGCAGGCGAGATCGACGATGCTCAGCGTATCGCGCGATCGGAACGAGGCGGCCACTGCCTCGAGCGCGATCGGATTGCGCGCGCGCAGGTCAAAGCTTTCCCGCAACGCCAGCCATTCCGCCGAGAAGCCGCTCATGCTAGCTTCTCCAACGTGGCGGCGAAGATTGCACCGGATTGCCGCCAGGTGGGCAGGGTCCGCGCAGCCTTCGATGCCGCGTCGGACAGGCGACAACGGAGGTCGGCATTGGCGATGACGTCGCGCAGCACTGCGGCCAGTGCGGTCACGTCGCCGGCGGTCACCAGCAAGCCAGCGCCATGCGGCACGGTGTCCGGGATTGCTCCTCCCGTCGTTCCGATGACCGGAAGTCCGTGCGACAATGCCTCGGTGTAGGCCATTCCATATCCCTCGAAGCGGGAGGCGAGAACGAACAGGTCGGCGTCATTGTAGAGCGCGGCAAGCCGCTCGGACGATACGGCGCCCAGCACTTCGATCCGGTCGGCAAGCCGGTGTTGGGATATCCTGGCCTGAAGTTTTGCGGCCTCATTCGGATCGCGCGTGAGGTCGCCGGCGATCGTCAGCCGCCACGGGAGTTCGGCAAGTGCCGCAAGGGCAGCAACCAGCACGTCAAACCCTTTGCGGGGAACGATAGAGCCAACGGATAGCAGATGCGGTGTCTGGCTCTGGCTCCCAACGGAGCGCGGCGCGGGATCGCTGCCGGGCCTCGCCACCACAATGCGTCGCATCGGGACGGCATAATCGGCGGCAACAAGCTTTGCAGTGGCAGGGCTTGTGACAACGACTTCGCGCACGGCAGCGAGGGCAGCCTGCTCGCTGCGACGGAGCGCGTTGGCCTGGCCGACAGATAATCCCCACTCCAGGGCGAGTGGGTGATGAACCAGCGCGAGCAGCGGGTTTGTGCGCGCCAGCTCGGCCGCCACGTCGGGCAGCACGCCCAACGCCAAGCCGTCCAGCACGATCGGCTGGCCCTCCGGCACGTCAAGCAGAACGGAACGTGCGGCCGACCGGGTCGCCTCGTTCGGCCAGGGAAATCCCTCGCCGATATTCAGAACGTCGATGTCCCAGCCCAATTCCCGGAGTTCAGCGATAATGCGCCGATCGTATACGTAGCCGCCGGTCGGGGTATCGAGGCTGCCCGGCACGGCGAAAGCGGCGTGCTTCACCACAAGGGCGCCTCGTATTGCGCGCGGGCGAGGTGTGACTCCGACAGCGTGATGCGCAATGCCTTCAGCTCCCGGCCGGGACGGCCGAGTTCGCCGGCCCGGGCCGGTGTCGCCAGCCCGTCGAAAATGTGCTTGGACAGAAATTCCGTCGTGGTGTTGACGCCCCTGAACTCCGGCACTTCGTCGAGATTGCGGTAGTTGAGCGGCGCCAGCACGGCCTTGAGCGCATCATGCGCGCGGCCGATGTCGATGACGATTCCATTGTTGTCGAGGGTGTCCGCGATGAAGGCCGCATCGACGACGAAGGTCGCCCCGTGCAGCGCCTGCGCGGGCCCGAAAACGGCGCCCTGGAACGAATGGGCGATCATGATGTGGTCGCGAACTTCAACGGTGAACAAATGCAGCTCCTTACGAATAGACGATGGGTTGGCACAGTATCCCGCTCCCGGCGTCGAGAATTCCCGGCAGTCGATCCGGCAAGTCTGCAAACGCAACCTCGCGTGCAAGCAAGGCGTCGAGGCGCGGATCATTGAGAAGTGCGACGGCAGCGGCGAGACGGCGGACGTAGGTCCAGCGCGGACGGTGCGATGGGGAAACGCGCCCGACCTGGCTCGATACCAGCCGAAGCCGGCGGCTGTGGAAGGCGCCACCAAGCATTGCGGTCACCGCGGCGTCACCATACCAACTCATCTCGAGCACAGTTGCCTCATCGCCGCCCAGTTCGAGCGCCGTTCGCAGTCCGTCGGGCGAGCCGCTGGCGTGAACGACGAGGTCGCAGTCAGCCTTTGCCTGCCCGGGTTCAGCGAAACCAACCCCGAGAGTGCCAGCTAATTTCGCCCGGTCTGGATTTATATCGACGAGCGTAACCTCGGTACCGGGAATCCGACCGCAAAGATAGGCGACGAGCGAACCGACGACGCCGGCCCCGATCACGGCGATGCGGTCGGCCGGCCCCGGTGCTGCGTCCCATACGCCGTTGAGCGCGGTCTCCATGTTGGCCGCCAGCACCGCGCGCTGTGGCGGCACGTCCTGCGGAAGCGCGACTACTGCGCTTGCGGCGATGTTGAAGGCGGTCTGGTGCGGGAATAGCGCGAAGACGTTCTTTCCCTGCAGTGGGCCTCCGGCACTCTCGATCCATCCGACCGCGGCGTAGCCGTATTTGACGGGGAAGGGAAAATCACCCGCCATGAACGGCGCACGCATCCGCTCGAATTCGCTCACGGGTACCCGCCCCCCGAAAACAAGGGATTCGGTGCCCCGGCTGATCGCGCTATAGAGCGTTTTCACACGGACTTCGCCTGCGCCGGGCAAAACCAGCTCTTCCCGGCGAATCTCCACCTGCCCCGGTCCGCGATACCACAGGGCCGAGGCAATATCGGCATTCGCACTCATCGCCATTTTCTTCGATCTCGGACTGGAATTCCCGGCTGCATCACGTGTTATAAGCGGTAGTCTGCCCTGCCTGCCGGCGAATGAGAAGCCGTAACCTGTTTCCCCGAGTGCACCCACCCGCAATGATACAAGCTCACAGCGCCGAGAAGAGCATGTTCGCCAGGCGGGCGATCTTTGCATCCCTGTTTTTGGTCACGATGGCGGGGTCGCTATGGCTCGCCGCGCTGGCGCTGGCGCCGGGCGGATATGGAATCCTCGATCTGGCGGCGCTTCTCCTGTTCGCGGTCACTTTGCCGTGGATGGTGGCTGGATTTTGTAATGCCGCGATCGGCTTCGTCATCATGCGCCTTTCGCCCGATCCCGTGGCCGCAGTGATATCAGCGGCTGGACTGATCCGGGGCAACGAACCGGTGACGGCGTCGACTGCCATTCTTCTGTGTGTTCGCAACGAACAGCCGGTTCGCATCATCCGAAACCTGGAGCCGATGCTCGATGGCATCGAGGCTTCCGGATATGCCGGGCGCTTCCACCTCTACCTGCTGAGCGATACCGGCGATGCCGATCTTGCGGCTGTTGAAGAAGCGCGGTTTTCAGAATTGATCGTACGTTGGCGCGATCGGATTGCAATCACCTACAGAAGGCGGACGGAAAATTCCGGTTTCAAGGCCGGCAATATCCGCGATTTCTGTGAGAGCTGGGGAAGCCGCCACGAGTTTGCGGTTACGCTCGATGCCGACAGCTTCATGCCCGCCGATGCCGTTATCCGCCTGGTTCGCATCATGCAGGTGGATCCCAGGCTCGGCATCCTTCAGGGCCTTATCGTCGGGTTGCCGTCAGCGAGCTTGTTCGCCCGCGTCTTTCAGTTCGGCATGCGGCTCGGCATGCGATCCTACACGATTGGCAGCGCGTGGTGGCAGTCCGATTGCGGTCCCTATTGGGGCCACAACGCCATCCTGCGGCTCGAGCCGTTCATCAGGCATTGCCATCTGCCGATGTTGTCCGGAGACGGAGAAGATGAGCGGCATATCCTCAGTCACGATCAGATCGAAGCGGCGCTGATGCGGGCTGCCGGTTACCACGTGCGCGTGATACCGCGGGAAGATCTGGGGTGGGAGGCAAACCCGCCGACGTTACTCGAGTTCATGCGCCGGGACCTGCGCTGGTGCCAGGGCAACATGCAATACTGGCGGCTGCTCCTGCTGCCGGATCTCAGGCCGGTCAGCCGCTATCAGCTGGTGCTTGCCATACTGATGTTCATCGGCTCTCCGGCGTGGATCGGCTTGCTCGTGCTCGCGACGACCGCACTCGTGCTGACTGACGATCCTGCGACCATCATGCGTTCCGATGTCGGGAACGTCTTGCTGGCGTGGGTGCTGGCGATGTGGTTCTCGCCCAAGATTGCGGGCGCGCTCGACGTGCTGCTGGCGCCGGAAGAGCGCCGCGCGTTCGGCGGAGCCGGGCGCTTCATCGTCAACTTTCTGATCGAAACCGCGTACTCGATCGTCCTGTGTCCGATCCTCTGGATCGGCCATACGATCTTTCTCTTTGGTTTGCTGCTCAATCGCGAAATCAGCTGGATGGGACAAATCCGCGACGATCACGCGGTGCCCGTCAAACTGGCGCTGCGCGATCTGTGGCCCCAGACCCTTGTCGGATGCGCTGCGCTTGGCCTTGTGGTTCTCAACCAGCCGTGGGCATTGCCGTACATTCTCCTGCTTGCCGGCGGCCCGGCGCTGGCCGTCCCGTTTGCGGTGGTGACGGCCTGGCCTGCGCTTGGCAGCCTTGCAGCGCGCATCGGCGTCGGCCGGCTTCCCGAGGAAACGGCAATTCCGGAGGATCTTCTCGCGCTGGCCTTGCCAGCGATCCATTCGGAGAGCTCGCCGCCGTTGGCGAACTCGGTCTAGCCATGCCTGGTGCTGTGACGACCGCGCGCGCCACCCTCAGGTCGTTTCGTATCTATTACGGAAACAGGAGGCGGGCAGCGGCGATGGATCGCCTCTATGGCAACTTCGTCCGAGCCGGCGATCTGGTCTTCGACGTCGGCGCCCATGTCGGCGACCGCGTCGCCTCGTTCCGACGGCTCGGCGCGCGCGTCGTCGCGGTGGAGCCGCAGCCGGCCATGGTCAGGGCGCTCAGGCTGCTCTATGGACGCAACGCATCGGTGGCGATCGAGGCGGTCGCGGCGGGTCGCGAACCAGGCAGGGCGCGAATGCTGATCAATACTGACAACCCGACGGTCTCGACGGTATCGCCCGCGTTCGTCGAGGCAGCACGCGACGCCCCGGGCTGGGAAGCCCAGCGCTGGAACGAGACTATCGACATCGAGGTCACCACGCTCGATGTGCTGATCGCCCGGCACGGCGTGCCCGCGTTCATCAAGCTCGACGTCGAAGGCTTCGAGGCGGAGGCGCTGCTCGGCCTGTCACACAGGGTTCGCGCACTGTCATTCGAATTCACCACCATCCAGCGCGATGTGGCGCTCGCCTGCATCGAGCGTTGTTCGGCGATGGGCTACACGCGCTTCAACGCAGCGCTCGGGGAGAGCCAGGCGCTGGCAGGTGAGTGGATCGGCGCCGCCGATGTCGCGGGATGGCTGATGGCGCTGCCGCACTCGGCCAATTCGGGGGACATTTATGCCGTCGGAGCCTGAGCGGCCGCCGTCGGAGCGACGGCTTCTTACGGTTTCCGCCGCCGCCCTGATTGCGATCGGTTTCGGCCTGACGCTTCTGATCTTCTACCCGGGCGTCATGACCTACGATGCCAAGTTCGTTTACGAGGACATCGCCAGGGGTACGTTCGGCGACTGGCAGTCTCCGGTCATGGTCTGGCTATGGGGCCTGATCGATCCGATTGCCCCGGGCGCCGGCAGCATGTTCCTGCTGACGGCCACGACCTACTGGCTGGGCTTCGGTATCCTGTCGTTTGCGCTCGCATCCCGCGGCAAGGCCGGCGCGCTGCTGTTGCCGCTGCTGGCAATGACGCCGCCGGCCCTGGCCCTTGCCGGGATCATCTGGCGGGACATCCTCCTGGCGGCGTGCTGGCTGCTCGCCGCAGCCGTCCTATTTGCAGTCTCTGAACGGCGGTCGCAGGTCAGGTGGACCGGGCAGGCACTGGCGCTAGCGTTGGTTGTCCTCGGGGTATTGTTGAGGCCAAACGCCCTGCTGGCCGCGCCGGTGCTCGCCGCCTATGCCGTCTGGATTTCGCGGGTCACGCTACTCAGAATACTAATGTTCTATATCCCGGCCGCCATCGCCCTCTTCGGGATCGTGCAGGTGGTTTATTACGGCATGCTGGACGCGAAGCGACAGCATCCGCTGCAAACGATCATGATCTTCGATCTGGGCGGCATCAGCCATTTCGCGAAACAGAATCAGTTTCCGGTCGACTGGAGCGAATCTGAAAACGCGATGCTGCTCGACAAATGCTACCAGCCAACCCTGTGGGATATCTACTGGCGGCTCGATCCCTGTGATTTCGTGATGCGCAAGGTCGAGCGCGAGAAAGGCCTGTTCGGTACGTCGGCAATATCGAAGGCCTGGATGCAGGCGATGCTCCGCCATCCCGTCGCCTATCTGCAGCACCGTTCGGCCTTCATGTGGAATTTTCTCGCCGCCGACAATCTGACGATGTGGACTGCGGACGTCGAGCATCCGACGCAGAAGGTATTTGCCGATCGCGCCGCTTTCAACGCCATGGTCTCCGCGCACGACCTGCTCAAACCCACGCCGTTGCTTCGGGCCGGCTTCTGGCTGCTGGCATGTATCGTCGTATGCTGTGTCGGCTGGCGGCTTAGTCCGCCGCGCGAAGCCGCATTCGCCCTTGGCGTTTGCGGTTCGGCGACGGTCTATGTCCTGAGCTTCTATGCCATGGGCGTGGCGTCTGATTATCGCTATGCGTATTGGGCCGTGCTGGCAGCCATGGCCGGTGCCGTCGTCGTTTTGTCCGGGGAAGCCCAAAAGGCCGAGCCACCAGGCTGAAGCGGCCTAATGCTGCTTTGGTTCGACCCCTGCGGTCCAACTCTTGTAGTCGGCGTCGGAAACACCGTCCGGCAATTTCTTGACGAAGGCGGCAATTGACCAGATCTCGTCATCGGTGGCGCCGGCCTCCGCAAAGCTCGGCATGCCCGTCATGTTGATGCCGTTCTTGATGATCCAGAACAGTTGGGCAGGGGAAAGATCGCCGGCGACCTTCTTCAGGTCCGGTGGATAGGGATGGAGTCCTTCCGAGAGCTTGAGCCACATGACGCCCGGCGCGCCGTGGCAGGTCGCGCAGCCGAAACTCGCATAAGCCCTGGCGCCAGCCTGCACCATGGCCGCATCGCCGAACGAGGCCGGCGGGCTGTCGTTGGCGTGGCGGTTGATCGACGCGACCCGCACGCGGGTCAGAGCCCATGCGACGGGGGCGGGGTCTTCGGCGGTTCCGGCGACGTTGTAGTAGCCGCCAAAGAAGAACGCCGCGGCAGCAATGCCGATTGCGATCGCCAAAGCACCGATTGCCGCCAGGAAGCGCATGCAAACCTCCGATCGCCCTGTTGCCACCCCGGAACAAGAATTGTGGCTCGGGTCTGCAATAACGAACCGTTCGAAAGGTTGCACATGATACGACATCACAGGCAAATTTCACCCGGCGCATCGCGATTGAAGTTCAATGGTTGGTGATACCAAAGGCGAATGCACCAACCCGAGCGTGCACCAAACCTCGAAGCCCGGCTAACGCCACATTCCGCGCATTCGCTCCCGGATATCGATCTTCGAAGTCTGACCGGTCCTTTCGGTGCGCGAAGCGGCCGCCATCACAGGCCAGGCACGACGCTCGAACAGCTTGAGCAGGGGATCCGGAATGAAGCGGGTTCGAGATGCATAAACATGCCTGTCACCGCGGGCCTGCTGTCCGTGCACGAAGAATCTTTGCGGTACGATCAAGTGCAGATCGTCCTTTGCGCGCGTCATGGCGACGTAGAGGAGGCGCCGTTCCTCCTCGAGTTCGGCAGTCGTGCCCGCGCCCAGATCGGACGGCATGCAGCCGTCGACGACGTTCAGGGCAAATACCGCCTTCCATTCCTGTCCCTTTGCCGAATGGATGGTCGACAGGATGAGATAGTCTTCGTCGCGCAACGGCGGTCCGGAACGATCGCTCGTCGCATCCGGCGGATCGAGCGTCAGTTCGGTCAGAAAGCGCTGCCGGGAAGGATAACCCGCCGCGATCTGCTCAAGCTGCAGCAGGTCTGCCAGCCGAACCTCGCTGTCCTCGTGGATCCGTTCCAGATGCGGGGTGTACCAAAGGCGAGCCCGTTCAATGTCCGACGGCCACTCGGAATAGCGCAGATTTGCGAGCGTCTGGACAAAAGAAGCCCAATCCTGGCCGGCCCGAGGCGTTGCGGGCAACGCTGCGAATGCCGATAGCGGATCAGCCGAAGCGGCGGTTCCATCGAGAATGCGCTGGGCCGACGCTGGCCCAATGCCGGGCAGCAAGTGAAGAGCGCGGAACCCCGCAACGCGATCCCGGGGATTCTCGACGAACTTCAGTAGCGCGAGCACATCCTTGACGTGGGCCGCGTCCAGGAATTTCAGGCCGCCGAACTTGACGAACGGAATGTTGCGCCGTGTGAGTTCGACTTCCAGCGGGCCGCTGTGCGACGACGTCCGGAACAGCACAGCCTGCTCCTTCAGACGAAATCCTTCCTCGCGGTTCGACAGCACCTGCTCGACGACATAGCGCGCCTGGTCGGCTTCATCGCGCACTGTGACCAGGCGCGGCAGTTGAGCCGAACTGCGTTCGGTCCAGAGATTCTTGGTGAACCGTTCTCTCGCAAGCCCGATGACGCAGTTCGCAGCCGCCAGCACGGGCTGGGTCGAGCGGTAGTTGCGGTCGAGCGTGACGATCTCCGCCCTGGGGCTGAAGTGGTTCGGGAAATCCAGGATGTTTCTGACGGTAGCGGCGCGGAACGAATAGATCGATTGGGCGTCGTCGCCGACCACGGTCAGCCCGTGGCCGTCCGGCTTGAGCGCCAGCAGGATCGTGGCCTGGAGACGGTTCGTATCCTGGTATTCGTCGACCATGACGTGATCGAAGCGTCCGCCGATCTCTTCTGCAATCGAAGGCTCGGACATCATCTGGGCCCACCACAGCAACAGGTCGTCGTAATCGAGCACGTTCTGTTTCTGCTTGGCCTCGACGTAACCCGCGAACAATTGCTTGAGTTCGTCTGCCCAGCCCGAGCACCAGGGATAATGCTGTCCGAGCACAGCCTCTATCGGCGCTTCCGCATTGACGCAGCGGGAATAAATCGACAGGCAGGTGCCCTTTGCGGGAAAGCGGCTTTCGGTCTTCGAATAGCCGAGTTCGTGGCGAACCAGATTCAACAGGTCCGCGGAATCCTCGCGGTCGTGAATGGTGAAGGTTGGATCGAAGCCGATGCGTTCGGCGTATTCTCGCAGCAGCCGTGCTCCGATGCCGTGAAAGGTGCCGGCCCAGGTCAGCGCATCGGTCATGACGCCGGCTCGGTCGCCCAGCACACGGCGCGCGATGCGTTCCACGCGCTGTGCCATCTCGGAGGCGGCGCGGCGCGAGAACGTCATCAGCAGCATGCGCCGCGGATCAGCGCCTCTGATGATCAGATGCGCCACCCGATGCGCGAGCGTGTTGGTCTTTCCCGATCCCGCGCCGGCGATCACGAGAAGTGGCGGACCAATGGTTCCGCCCGAGCCAGCACTGTGTTCGACAGCCCTGCGCTGTTCCGGATTGAGACCTTCCAGATAACCCTCGGCAGTATCGGCGAGCACGAATCATTTCCCCATTTCGCTCCGAAGGTCGGTCAATTCGCGCGTGCTCGCAACGACGGATATCGGGGTAAGCAAATGGCCCGAGCGGATGGGGCGGCGGGGTTCCAGGACCAATCGCCCGCAGCTATGCCGCATTCAAAGCCTGCGCGATATCGGCGATCAGATCGGAAGGATGCTCTATGCCGATTGACAGCCGGATCGTGGAGTCGAGAACGCCTATTTTCCGACGGATGTCGGCGGGAACGCCGGAATGGGTCATGCTGGCAGGCAGGCTGGCGAGCGACTCCGTCCCGCCGAGGCTCACCGCCAGCTTGAAGATCTGCAGTGCGTTGAGGAATTTGAATGCGGCGGCCTGGCCTCCGGCGATGTCGAACGAGAACGTGGAACCGGCACCGGTGCATTGCCGCGCGAACAGCCGGCCAGCCGGGGACGTCTCTTCGAGGTGGGCAAGATAGTGAACCGTGGCCACTTTGGCGTGATCGCGCAGGTAATCCGCCACGAGCCGCGCGTTTCTGTCGGCTTTCTCCATGCGGATACTCAGTGTTTCGAGCGATCGGCTGAGCATCCAGCAGGAATGCGGGTCCAGTTGGGTGCCGATGGCGCCTCGCAAGGCCTTGACGTCGTTCATCAGCCGTTTTGAACCGAGCGCGGCACCTGCGATCAGGTCGGAATGACCGCCGACATATTTGGTCAGCGAGTACAGGGAAAGATCCGCGCCGTGTTCGATCGGTCGCTGAAACACCGGCCCGAGCAACGTATTGTCGCACGCGACGACCGGTGTGTGCCCCTGGGCCTGACCGATCGTATCGGCGACGCGACGGACCATCGCAATATCGACAAGGCCGTTGGTGGGATTTGCCGGGGTTTCGATGAAGATCATCGCGACCCGGCCCTGGCGCATGGCGTTCTCCGCCGCGAGACTGACCAGGGCTTCATCGGTGCCGTCAGCAAAGCCCACTGCGCCGATCGAGAAGCCAGCAAGCGTCTTGGCAAACAGGGTTTCTGTTCCGCCATAGAGTGGTTGAGAGTGCAGAATCACGTCGCCAGGGCGGACGAATGCGAGGATCGTGGTTGCGATGGCTGACATGCCGGACGAGAACAGCGCGCATTTCTCGGTGTGCTCATAGACGGCCAGCCTGTCCTCGACGATCTCGCTGTTGGGATGATTGAACCGCGAATAAACCAGGCCCGCTCCCATGCCTTCGGGAGGCTCGCGCCGACCTGAGACGAAATCGAAGAAATCCTGCCCGTCTTCGGCGGTCCTGAAAACAAAGGTCGAGGTCAGGAAGACCGGCGGCTTGACGGCGCCTTCCGACAGTTGCGGATCGTAGCCGTAGTTCAGCATCAGGGTTTCGGGATGCAGCACGTGGTTGCCGATATGGGTCTTCGACGGAAACGGTTTGACCATGGCCTGCCTCGCTGTCTGGTTTCGGTAAGCTGCTCCGGATCGGTGCCTTCTGCAATCATGATGCGGTCTGGAGCGCCGATAGGACGGTATCGGGCGGTTCCAGGTCGCCGACTTCTGTCCAGCAGGTTCAGTTCTCAGGCAGGGCTGCCGGCTTCAGGCGCCACAACAATCTCTCAGGAACGCTGCCCCCGGCGGCGAACCAGGTTCAATGTCATTTGCGCTTTTGCATCGTTCGGCCTCATTATGCATTCTTGATAGGGTTTTGGCCGACGACCGCACCGAACCAGGGAGAACAGACATGACAGTTTCGACGGAACGGGCAGTTCTTGCCGGTGGCTGCTTCTGGGGTATGCAGGATCTGCTGCGCAGGTACCCCGGCGTAATCTCGACGAGGGTGGGCTACACCGGCGGAGAGGTCCCGAACGCGACCTATCGCAACCACGGCAATCACGCCGAAGCCATCGAAATCATCTTCGATCCGCAAACAATCGGCTATCGCAAGCTGCTGGAATTCTTCTTCCAGATTCATGATCCCTCGACGTTGAACCGTCAGGGCAACGACCTGGGAGCGAGCTACCGATCCGCCATATTCCATACCAGCGACGCGCAGAAGCGGATCGCGGAAGACACCATCGCCGATGTAGATGCTTCCGGCCTTTGGCCGGGCAAGGTTGTCACCGAGGTGGCCCCTGCCGGACCGTTCTGGGAGGCCGAGCCCGAGCACCAGGATTATCTGGAAAAATATCCTGATGGCTACACCTGTCATTTCATTCGGCCGGAATGGACGCTGCCGCATCGGACGGAGCAAGCAGCAACGGGCGCGATCGGAGTTTCGGCCGCGTGACAAAAGCTTCCGACCTGCTGGTGGCCGCGCTCGAGAACGAGGGCGTCCGCTACATCTTCGGCGTTCCCGGCGAGGAAAATCTCGACGTGCTGGAGTCGCTGCGGCGCTCGAAGATCAGGCTGGTGCTGACGCGGCACGAACAGGCTGCCGGCTTCATGGCGGCCACCTACGGGCGCCTCACCGGCCGTGCCGGCGTCTGCCTGACGACGCTGGGTCCCGGTGCGCTCAATCTGACGACGGCTGCGGCCTACGCGCATCTGGGCGCGATGCCGATCGTCATGATCACGGGACAGAAGGCGATCCGAAGCAGCCGCCAGGCGCGCTTCCAGATCGTCGACATCGTCGCGACCATGCGGCCGCTCACCAAGATGGCGACGCAGATCGTCTCGGCGCAGAGTATTCCGACGCTGGTTCGCGATGCCTTCCGCGTCGCGCAGCAGGAGCGGCCGGGACCCGTGCATCTCGAACTGCCCGAGGATATCGCGGCTGACGAAGCGGAGGCCGAAGTCGTTGCCCCGCATGTCGTCGAGCTTCCGGTTGCGCCTGCAGCGGCGATCAATCGTGCCGCAGCCATGATCATGGCTGCCCGCAAGCCGCTCGTCATGCTGGGCGCCGCTGCGAGCCGCCCGTATCTTGCCGAGCCGCTGTCGGCGTTCGTGCGGCGATGCGGGATTCCCTTCTTCAACACGCAGATGGGAAAGGGGGCCGTCAACGCAGGCTCCAACCTATATATGGGCACGGCTGCGCTATCGGAACGGGATTGGGTTCACGAGGCTATCGACCGGGCCGACCTGATCATTTCGATCGGCCACGATACCGTCGAGAAGCCTCCATTCCTGATGGGCCATGATGGGCCGCAGGTGATCCACGTCGGCGCCACGCCGGCGACGGTGGAGCAGGTATACTTCCCGCAGGCGGAAATCGTCGGAGATGTCGGTGCGGGCCTCGCCGCCCTCGCGGATCGCCTGGAGGGCAGGCTGCCCAATGGTCAGGCATTGCTTGGTCTGCGGGAAGGGATCCTTGCCCACCTCGCCGAGGGGGCGACGGAGGATCGATTTCCACTGACGCCGCAGCGGATCGTGCATGACGTTCGCCAGGTGATCCCGCCGGACGGCATCGTTGCGCTCGACAACGGCATGTACAAGATCTGGTTCGCCCGCAACTATCGCACCAGCATCGCCAACACGCTGCTGCTCGACAACGCGCTCGCGACCATGGGGGCGGGGCTTCCTTCGGCGATCGCAGCGTCGCTGATCCATCCGGACCGGCGCGTGCTCGCCGTCTGTGGAGACGGCGGCTTCATGATGAATTCGCAGGAGCTGGAGACCGCTGTGCGGCTCCGGCTGAACCTCGTTGTGCTCGTGCTCGAGGATCGTGCCTACGGCATGATTCGCTGGAAACAGGAGGTCGACGCATTTCCGGACTTCGGACTCGAATTCGGCAATCCCGATTTCGTCTCCTATGCGAAGTCATACGGCGCCAAGGGCTCCCGCGTCGGCAATGCCTCGGAACTCTCGACCATGCTGGAGGCGGCGTTCGAGCAGGGCGGCGTGCATCTCGTCGTCGTGCCCGTCGATTACAGCGAGAATATGCGCGTGCTCGTCAAGGAATTACACCCGGCAATCCCGGCCAGGTGAGTGGCCGCGTCAACGGACTCGATCTGCCGAGCTTGACGTCGTAGTGCACCGGTCCCGCTTGATGAAAGAGACGAGCGGGCGCTGCTAGACTTCTTGTGCGACGTGGTCGCCAGATCCAGCCAGACCTCGGCGCTTGCCGCCTATAGCTGGGGATGTCGTCCGCGCTTCGTCTTGAATTGAGTATGCGGTGATGCGCTTGCTCGTACTTCAAGGACCGCGAGGCTTCGCTCTCTGCCTTGCTCCGTCCAGGAGATCGACTGCCCGGGGCCAAGGCCGATGAGGGCGGTTCCGATCGGGCTCAAGACTGAAATACAGTCGTTGCCTCCGGCCTCCTCCGGAACGACAAGACGAGCACGTCGAACATGTGGATTTGCGTGCTCGACGAACTTCACATTGCATCCGATTCTGACAACCGAATTCGAAGCAACCCCTTCCGGAATGATCTCGGCGCGCTCGATCTCCTGGCGAAGAAGGCAAGCAATCTCCGCATTCGGAGCCTCCGATTCTCCAAGCAGCCTGAGCAAGATCTCACGGTCCAATTCTGTCAAAACAATAGATGGCCGTTCCTCGGGACGAGTTCGCTCGCAGTCGGTCATCGTCACCTCCCTTCCAGTCGCCATTTGGGCGAGTACGGGTCAGTTATTGATATCCCATCAACCGATGCGCCGGGCAAATGAGTTTAATTGTCCGTTTGGTGCAATGAAAGCGCTCCAGGAGAAGTTGGAACCCTGGCCGGCCTTCCAAACCGCCCCGAGACGTCGATATCCTGGCGGTCTCTCCCTTGTCCGATGAACTCAGCCATGTTCGTCTTCCGCGCGAGGACCTTCGGCCTCGTCGCGGAATCGCGCTGCCCGGACGAGAACCATCAACGTTATGGGAGTGGTCGTCGTGACGAAAACGACCAGCAGCAGCTCGTGAAGCACAGGCCGGCTTCCCAGGGCCGAGAAATAGATCATCGATGCCGTTGCGAGGCAGATCGTACCGAGCGTCGTTCCAAGGGTGGGGGCATGGACGCGCTGGTAGAAGTTCTGCAGCCGGATTAGTCCAAGCGAGCCGATCAGCGTGATTGCGGCGCCGCCGATCAGGAGCGTCGCAGTCAGGATCGTCGCGAGGGCAGGCACGTCCGTCACTTCATTCATTCGATCACCTCGCCGCGCAGCAGGAATTTGGCGAGTGCTACCGTGCTCACAAATCCGAGCAGGGCAATAATCAGGGCGATCTCGAAATAGAGTGTGCTGCCCGACCGAATGCCGATCACGAGAAGCAGCAGCATCGCGTTCACATACAGCGTGTCGAAGCCGACGACCCGGTCCTGCGCCCGCGGTCCCCAAAGGATGCGGAACGTGGCGCATGCCATGGCAAGGCTCAGCAGGATCTGCGCCGCCGTGATCGACCAGGCAAGCATCGTGCTCATGCAAAAATCTCCAGCAGCAGTCGCTCGTAGCGCCCTTTTATGGTGCGGACCCATTCGGTCTCGTCGACCAGATCGAGGACATGAATGGTCAAAGTGCCGCTCGCTTCGTTGAACTCCACCCATAATGTGCCGGGCGTCGATGTGATGATGCAGGCAAGCGTCGTCAAACCATAGGGATCACGAAGCTCGATCGGGATCTCCACGAAGCCTGAGATCGATCGCCTTCGCTCGAGTCCAAGAATGATGCGGGCGACGGCGAGGTTGGATCGCACAACGTCTGCAACGACGAGAGCAGCCAGGCGCAGGACGGCACCCAGTCGCCGTACACGCGTCTTCGGCGGCTCCAGCGCGGCGAGCGCCCGGCCGCCGATCAACGCGATGGCGCTGCCTAAAAGGAGATGCCCCACCGAAAGGCCGTTGAGCAGCAGCCACAGAACCAGAAGGCCGGCGCTTACGATGGGAAAGGGGACGAGCCGGGTCATGTTGGCCCCATCAGGCCCTTCGGCCGCTCTGCAGCAGGACCAAGAACGCCGCGGATATAGTCATGAGGGGCATGCAGCGATTGCGCCGTCGCCTGCATGAAGCGCATGATCGGGCCAGCCTGGATGGTCTGGATTGCGCAGAGCAGCAGGAGAGCTCCGACGGGCGCTACCTCGATCAGACGTACGCGCGGTACAGTGCGGTCCGGTGAAGCCCAGAAGGCACGTATGCCGGCGCGCGTCATGGCGATCAGAGCCGCCAGTCCCGACAGGATCAAGACGGGAAGCATGGCCCAGTTCGCGGTCGAGACGGCGCCGGCCGGCGGGTTTAGTGCGGCCGTCAGGAGAGAAAATTTGGCGATGAATCCGGACAGCGGCGGCATGCCGGAGATGACGAGGGCGCAACTGATGAAGGCCACACCGAGGATGGCCATCGTCGCCGGGATCGCGATGCCGACCTCGTTTGATTCTTCCGGATCGTCCTCTTCTCCATACGCCTCCCGCGTCACCGCGAGCATGTCCGCGCCCGGCTCCCGGCCTCGCTCGACGAGTTCGATCAACAGGAAAAATGCACCGAGCCCGAGCGTCGAACTGACAAGATAGAACAAGGCTCCGCCCGTCACACCGACCTGCCCCATACCGATGGCGGCAAGTACCGTGCCGGAGGATACAAGCACCGAAAAGCTCGCGAGCCGCGCCATGTCCTGCGAGGCCAGGCTCCCGATAGCGCCGAATGCGACGGTTGCGAACCCGCCCAGCAGCAGCCATTCGCCGCCGAATTGCGCCGATGCTCCCGCGTCATCGCCGAACAGGAGCAGGTACAGCCGCAGCACAATGTAGGCGCCGACTTTGGTCAGGATTGCAAAGATCGAGGCGACCGGCGGGGCGGCGGCGGCATATGTCGTCGGCAGCCAGAAGCACAAGGGCCACATACCCGCCTTGACGAGGAACGCAACGCCCAGGACGCCGGCTCCCACCTCCAGCATCGCGCGATCATCTGTACGCATTGCCGGGATACGTGCGGCCAGATCAGCCATGTTGAGCGTGCCGGAGACGCCGTAGATCAGGCTGGCGCCGATCAGAAACAACAATGAAGCGGCAAGGTTCACGACGATGTATTGCAACCCGGCCTTGACTCGGGCGGATCCGGAGCCGTGCAGCGCCATTCCGTACGAGGCCGCGAGCATCACCTCGAAGAAAACGAACAGGTTGAACAGATCTCCGGTGAGAAACGCGCCATTGATCCCCATCAGGAGGAACTGAAACAGGGGATGGAAAAGCACGCCAGCGCGGTGCCAGCGGGCCAGCGAGAACACGACTGCGGAGGCCGCGAGGAGACTGGTCAGCAGCAGCATGACGGCGGCCAGCCGATCCACGACGAGTACGATGGCGAACGGAGCAGGCCAGTCACCCAGCCGGTATACGCCCGCCACGCCGGTCGGGGCCGAGTCCGCGGCCCGGAGCAACGCGATTGCGATGACGACGAGTGCGAAGGTGGTCGCAACATTGAGCACGGCGTTGACGTTGCGGCGCTGCTCTCCGCCGAGCGCAAGCATCGTCGCTCCGGCGAACATCGGCAACACAACTGGTGCGATCATCAAATGGTCGGCGAAGCGGGTCACTGTTCGGGCTCCCGTCCGTCGACATGGTCCGTGCCCGTCAGGCCGCGCGACGCGAGCAGGACGACCAGGAACAGCGCCGTCGTCGCAAAGCTGATCACGATGGCGGTCAGGACAAGCGCTTGCGGTAACGGGTCGGCAAAGTGTGCGGGGTTGCCCGCCTCGCGCGCGGCCAGGATCGGCGCGGTGCCGGTCCGAAGGCGTCCCATGGCGATGATGAAGAGATTGACCGCATAGGAAAGCAGCGACAGGCCGATGATGACCTGGAAGGTGCGCGGCCGAAGGATCAGCCAGACACCCGAACCGGCGAGTACGCCAATGCCGAGAGAAAGTATGATCTCCATTATGGCACCTCGACCTCTGGAGAGGCTGCAGGTCCGACAGGCCCGCGCTCGCTCGGTGCCCGGTGACTGCGCACGGACTGATGCGCAATCGCGATCAGCATCAGCACGGTGGCACCGACCACCAACGCGAACACACCGAGATCGAACAGGAACGCAGTCGCCAGCGGGACGGCTCCGATCAATGGAATGTCGACATAGGAGAAGGATGAGCTCAGGAAGTTTCTACCTGACAGCCACGCGGCGGCCCCAACGTTGATGGCGAGGAGCAGCCCTATGCCCATCCACCGTACCGGCAGGACGCGCAGCCGCGCTTCCACCCATACTGTCCCGCGAGCCATGTACTGCAGAATGAATGCCACAGCCATCGTGACGCCAGCGACAAACCCGCCGCCGGGCAGGTCGTGTCCGCGCAGCAGCAGAAAGACGGCTACCGCTCCAATCACCGGGAAAAGCATTGCCATCATGAGCGCGGGGATCGCCATTGCGTTCCTGATCGTGTCTCCCTTGAGACGGTCGGGATGAGCCTCGTCGTAGCTGTCTTGTGCCCTCTGTTGTTCCGGGACCGGAACGCTATCGGCGGCAGGCCGGAACCGCCGCAGCAGCGCGTAGACAGTGATCGCGACGATGCCGAGCACTGTGATCTCGCCGAACGTGTCGAACGCGCGGAAATCGACCAGGATCACGTTGACGATGTTGGTGCCGCCACCTCGCGTATAGGCGTTTTCGACAAAGTAGCCGGCGATGCTCTCCGGCTGCGGGTGCGTCATGACGACGAAGGCCAGCGCTGCCAGTCCCGATCCTGCCGCGGCCGCCAAGGCGAAGTCGCGAACGCGATACCACCGGATGAGGCTCGCCCTCGTGCCATCAGGGTCCAGCTTGTGTACCCGCTTCGGGAGCCAGCGCAGCCCGATCAGCAGCAGTACGGTAGTGACCGTCTCCACGGCCAACTGCGTCAGCGCGAGATCTGGCGCGGACAGCCAGACAAAGCTCACACAGGTCACCAGACCGGCGCCCCCGAGCAGGATGAGCGCCGCAAGGCGATGGAACTTGGCTTGATACGCCGCCGCCAGGGCACAGGCTATGCCGACGGCCCAGAGCATCCCGAACGCGAAGTCGAATCCTGCTGGCACCAGGCCTTCGGTCCTGATTCCGCGAATGTATATCGGAACCGTACCCGCCAGCAGTGCAGCACAGACGAGCAGTTGCAACTGTGGTTGCAGCCGGCTCGTGCCGAGGAATCCCTCCAGGAGCCTCGCGACGCGCCAGGACAGCGTAACCATCACGCGCTCGAAAATGCGTTGCCCCTTGATGTGGTGCAGCAGAGGAGGCCCATCGCAAGTGAGCAGGTAGGCGCGCAGGATATAGTACAGGCAGATGCCCCCGCATAGCGCAACCAGGCTCATCAGGAGTTCCGGGCTGAAGCCATGCCAGACGGCGAGGCTGTATTTCGGTATGTTCGGACCGACCACGGCGCGCACCGCGGTTTCGAGCAGCGGCCCCACGCTCACAGCGGGAATGATGCCGACGAGAAGACATGCGAGCACGAGAAGTTCGGCAGGAAAGCGCATGAGGAAGGGCGGCTCGCCTGGTATGCGCGGAAGCTCCTGCGGAGGCGAACCAAAGAAGACTTCACGTATGAAGCGCAGCGAGTACGCGACCGTAAACATGCTCGCGACCGTAACGATATAAGGCAGCGCCTGGTCCACGAGCGAGTTGTCATGAACTTCTATGGTCTCCGCGAAGAACATCTCCTTCGAGAGAAAGCCGTTGAGCAGCGGGACGCCGGCCATCGCAGCGGCGGCAACCATCGCCAGAGTCATCGTGATCGGCATGAACCGCCGAAGGCCACCCAACCGACGTATGTCCCGCGTGCCGGCTTCGTGATCGATGATTCCCGCCGCCATGAACAATGATGCCTTGAACGTTGCGTGGTTCAAGATGTGGAAGATGGCGGCTACCTGGCCGAGCGGCCTGTCGAGGCCTACGAGCAGCGTGATCAGGCCGAGATGGCTGATGGTCGAATAGGCAAGTAGCCCCTTCAGGTCCTGCTGGAAGATGGCGATGAACGCACCGAGAATGAAGGTGATCAGACCGGCCGAGCCGACGAGCCACAGCCACTCGTTGGTCCCTCCCAGCGCCGGCCACAGCCGCACGAGCAGGAATACGCCGGCTTTGACCATGGTGGCGGAGTGCAGGTAAGCCGAAACTGGCGTGGGGGCTGCCATGGCATGCGGCAGCCAGAAGTGAAACGGAAATTGGGCGCTCTTCGTCAGCGCGCCGAGAAGAATGAGGACCAGCGCGGGGATGTAGAGCGAATGCGACCGGATCGCGGCGGCGGATGCGAGTACCCGATCGAGGTCGTAGCTGCCGACGATATGGCCGAGTATCAGGACGCCGGCGAACAGGCAAAGTCCGCCGGACGCCGTAATGGTCAGCGCCATGCGGGCGCCGTCTCGCGCCAGCCTCGTTTGGTGCCAGTAGCCGATCAGCAGGAAAGAAAAAAGGCTGGTCAGTTCCCAGAAGAAGACCAGTTGAATCAGATTGCCCGAGAGCACGATGCCAAGCATCGCACCCATGAAAGCGAGCAGGAAAGAGAAGAAGCGGGGTACGGGATCGGAGGGGGACATATAGTAGCGCGCGTAGAGCACTACCAGCAGCCCGATGCCGGTGATTAGCGTGGCCATCAGCCAGGCGAAGCCGTCTATCCTCAGCTTGAACTCAAGGCCGAGTTCGGGGATCCAGGCGGCCGTGTATTGCAGGATTCCGCCGTTGGTGACGCGCGGGTAGATCGCAATCACCGACGCGAAAGCAATCACGGCGACGATGCCCGCCAGGTACGCTTCTGCGTTGCGGGCATTTGCCGGGAACAGTATGGCCAGGCAGCTTCCCACGAACGGGACCGCAATGATTGCGATGAGCAGCGTTTCCGGGGAAGCCACCATTATTCGCCTAATCGCTGCAACAACGCAAGTCCCTCATCTTCGTATGGTGGATCGGACAATACCAGAGCAAGATTCCGTGAAGGTGGAACGTGCCGGAGTTGTATGGGGTGGCTTGAGAATGAACCGTCGCTGCGTGACTCGCAAGCGACCTCGTGAAATTGAGGTGGGCCGCTCCTGCGTGAATTTGCAAGTTTCGCCCCGGCGTGATGTTTGCGAAGACCCGCGGCGACTTCAAGCGCGTCGGCACCGGAAACCAGCGCCGTGTCGCTGTCGTCCAGCCAAAAGGAAATGCAACCAGTTAGCGACAAAACGGCGCGGGCTGGCCCAGCAGCTTGATTTCGCGGGATGTCTCGCCAACTATATCGCCATGGCTATCATTGCGCTCGATCAAAACTACTGTCGCGCGGGCCGCTTGCAAATTGGCAAGTAACCCGGGCGGCCTTTGGCTGTCCGGGCATGAGTTTTCACACACATGCTGCCGTACTCGATTGCGACGTTCCGGAGCAGACGCTCCGCGACCGCTTCGCATGAGTCCCAGGGCGAAGACGCGCTGCGGCAATGCGATCTGTTTACGGAGCACGATGTCGCGCGTCAAGGACGACGGTTGACCAGTGCTTCGACCGCGCGATCGCGATGATTGTGACCGAAGGAGAAAGCGATGACAGAGGCGAGGATGACAGAGGCGAGAGGGAAGGGTCAATTGTACATGAGAGCCGCCGGCGCTGCAGTCACGACCATTGCGGACCATAACCGCAAGAGCATGCAATTGTCCGGCGCCAGTGCAATGAGGTCGTTTGAATATCTGGCCCGGCTTGCTGGCGCGAAAACCGGAATGGAAGCGATCGAGGTTTCAGGTGCGCATTATCGAAATCAACTGAACATGCTTGGCGAACACACGGAAAACCTCGTCGATCTTGCCCGGAAGATGCGGAGCATATGTCTTGCCCCTTCGGAGCGCGAGGGGGCGTAGGCAGCAAAGGTGCGTTGTCGTTTAACGAACGGTTCGGAGTGGGCCATGCCAAAAATGGGGTTCGATATGGTCGAGCAATTGCCTCCAATCATCATCGCGCGGCGGGACCATGCGCGTCTTGAACGGCTGGCCGATGATGCCTTGAGAGAGCGTCATCCGGTCGGCCGGTTCTTGATGTCGGAGATCCGCCGGGCTGTCGTGTTCGACGCCAGCGAGGTACCTGAGGGCGTCGTACGCCTGAACGAGTGGGTGACGTACAGGGTCGATGGCAGCAGGCAGTCTGAAAGCAGGATCCTGGTCTGTCCGGACGAACTTAGAAACGGCCAAATAGAACTGTCGGTGCTTTCGCCGCTGGGTGCCGCGCTTCTCGGAATGAGCATTGGGCAGCGTATAAAATTCTTCAGTATCGAGGGCGGGCTTCACTTCGCTATTGTCGAGGATGTCGTTGCGCCGCCGGGCGCACCCTTGCTTTTTCCGCTGAAAACGCGGCGTGCAGCGGGCCGGCGTTCTACCGTCGCTCGCGGACCCGACGATGACGGCCCTCCGGCTGCCTAGAAACGAGGAGCCTGTCCCTGCGGGATGCCTCGCCCGAGGAGGATCTCCCTCAGGACGACGGCGTCGTTGTGAGCCTCGTCATGTGCTGCGAAAACGAGCGTAATCCGTCCTCTCCGAGCGAGGGTACGCAGTTCGTCGAGCCGATCCCGACGCCGGCGTATCTCCTCCGAGTAGCGGCGTCGAAACTCGTGCCAACGAGCAGGATCATGTCCGAACCATCTCCGCAGCGCCGTGCTGGGGGCAATGTCCCTGGCCCACACATCGATCGCGGCATCCGCCTTCCTGACGCCCCGGGGCCACAGACGGTCGACCAGTATGCGCGTGCCATCGCCCGAGCCGGCGGAATCGTATGCCCGTTTCAGCTTGATGTTCTCCGCAACGATTCTCTTGCTCATCGATATTGTCCTTACCTCCGGCCCTGATCCGTTCCGATCCCGCGGGACGATCGCGCCGCCCCATCTTCCTGTACAGTCATGCCGACACTATGGGTCGACGCACCGGAGGCTCTGGTCTGCTGCATGCTGTTCCCCGATATCGCGACTGACATGAACAGCATCCCGGCGATGATCCAGAATGTCAGCGTGCTGTCGCCGTCGCCCGTCCAGGGTGGGCTTGGAGGCGAGCGCCCATGTGAAGGCAGAAGGTCGATCAATCGAACCGCGAGTATACTCGCTTCCGACGCCGACCATCGCTCGCTGTTCGTTTGCCATATCTTCGAAGCAAGGCTGTTTATCGCCTGATCCCTTGAAAGCTGGGCCAACCGATCGGCCTCCTGCCAGGGATCGATGTCCAGGCGCGCGAGTACGGATAGGACGCTCAGTGTCATCTCGTCTGTCTCGCAGACCGACGCAAACAGAAAAGCGTCGTACTTGGTCACGGGACGGGAAAGTTCAGTCATTTCACACTCCCACTCTCGACGGGGAAGGCGCCGTATTTTTCAGCCGTTACGGCTCGTTGCAGCGTTGCGTGTCCCGGTATCTTGCGGCCCTTCCGGAATGCCCGACAAGCGATAAATATTGGCAATTCATATTCAAAAAATCGATAGAAGCACGACGGGCCCAAGCGCCGTGGACCGACGACGGTGGGGCTACCGGGCACGCGCCAGCGGCGCCAGGATCAATCCCGAAAGGGAGATGTCGATCGCTATGGCAACCGCTCGCGCATCGCACTTCCCGAGTCCCGCAGTTGCTGACGGGCAAGGACTCCACACAAGCCCTGCAATCGCGGCTGCGACGGCTGGTGTCCGATATCGAACTGCTGCTCTCGAAGCGCCATGTTGCAATACAGGCGCGCTGCGGGTCCATTATGGAGCGACGTGCAAGTTTGCACTTCCATCCGACCAGTTCACCGCGATATACCGTCGGCCGGAGACCATGGCAATGTTCCGAAGGCGGGGTAGGAAATCTGACGCGATCGATGCGCGACAGGCAGGGCAACAGGCAGAGCAACGGTATGCTCATGGCCCTGGCGTGGATATCAAGGCCCGTATGGCCGAACTAAGAAGCGTACCACATGAGAAGCTCGCGGACGCGGTGTTCCTGCTCTCCATGGCTGCAAAGCAGCAGAGTGAGCAGATACGACGATCCATCATGGATCGGGCGGAGACCAGGGTTGAATTCGATCCGCCGCCAAACGCAGATCTGGCCGCCTATCTCGCGGAGGAGGCAATCTCGATATTGCGCCATCATGAGACGGAAGTGCCGACCCTCCTGGATATCCTGTCCGGTCGGTCATGGGACGTCGGCTTCACCGTGGAGCAGAGTGACGCCGCTACAATGCTCGCAGCGATGATCCGGGAACAGCGCCTCGAAGGCATTCTCGAAGGGCTCAGGCTTGCCGGCCTTCTGAACAAGTCTCCAAAGCATCGTCACGACGACCTGCGTTCGTAGCGGCGGCCGCTGCTGTTCAACATGACTGCAAACCAGTAATCAGGGCGCCGGCTTGCAGCCGCCCGTGCTCCCGATATGACGATGGATGTTCCGTGCGGAAAGCCACGAAAGTCCGCGCCGCCGGCGCGTTGAAGAAAAGCAAGGGTTCGACGATCTCCTCCTCTTCGCCGCTCGGCATGTTGGCGCTCCATCTCGTCGAGCATTGGAAGGAGTGCGGGCGTGGCGGCATCGTTTTTCTTGCCGACGACGAGAACAGGGCAGAGCGATTGGGGAGCGTGATCCATTCACTCGATCCCTCGCTCGACGTGCTGGTGTTTCCGAGGTTGAACACGTTGCCATTCGATGGACTCGAGCCGTCCCGAGAGGTTGCGGGAAGGCGGAGCTCGGTCTTGCGGCGTCTCGCCAAAACGAAGAAGCCTGTCTTCCTGGTGTCGACGGCGGAGGCCGTCATGGAGCGGCTTCCGATGCCTGCGAGTTGGGGCCGCCTCGCCATAAGCCTGAAGGTTGGGGCGACCTATGCCGGGCAGGATCTCCAGGCCTGCCTCAAGGCTCTCGGGTACGATCTTGACGAAGAGGCGGAATACCCGGGCACTGCGCTCTTTCACGGCAAGACTTTCGAGATTTTCCCTGCGGGCGCTCTTGGTCCGTTCAGGGTCGAGCATTCCGGAGCGGCAATCCGCAAGATTGCGGCCGTCGACCCGGGGGAGCACGACGTCGTGTTCGAGGTCAGAGAACTGCTGGTTGATCCGATGTCCGAGCGGCTGGCATTGGGAGGCAAGCGGGCGCAGCGGGCGATGTTGTCGGATTACTGCAATCGAGCGCGATGGATTGCGGATGCAGGAATTCCCGATCATGCCGACAGGTGGCTGAGGACGATCGAGGAGGCAGCGGGCCGCAGGGAAGCGGAGCGCGAATATCTGGGGCGCGGGGACTGGAAGAAGCTGGCCAAACGCATGAGCGTGCTGCCGCGTAAAGCGAGTTTCATGGCTACGCCCGATTTCTCCAAGGTACCGGCGCCAAGGAAGGCGCTCCGCGGCTTCGTCGCCGATACGCAGCGCGCCGGGTCACGGCTGCTCTTCGTCGCTGCGGTGGAGGACGACCTGCGCGCGATGGAGCGCATGAGCGGGATCAGGGCCGAACGTTTCGCGGACTGGGACAAGGCGAAGGCAGGCCGAAGTCGCGAAGGTGCGCTTCTGGCCGACTTCGACGCCGGTTTCGTCGGTTCTGGCCGGAAACCACTTGTCGTGGTGACGGCGTCCGATGTGCTTGGCAGCAGAGCCCATCACCCGCAGCCGATGGCCCGAGGCTGGACCGCGGCCTTCGATCACCCGGATGTGCCGGAGCGGGGCACGGTCGTTGTTCATCTCCAGCGAGGGCTGGCGTTGCTGGACGGCTTGCAGACCCTCGAGATGGGAAAAGGCGCAGCCCGCGAGATGGTGAGGCTCGAGTTTGCAGGGGATGATGCCGTCCTGATTCCGCCCGCCGATCTTGCGCTGGTCTGGCCTTATGCGGCGGAGCCCGGCAGGCTGACGCTGGACAAGGCGGACGGAAGCACGTGGTGGGACAGGCGTGCCGAAGCTGAGCGGGGAATCCAGGCAGCAGCCAAGGCGCTTGCCAAACATATCGCGCAGCGACGTCGCCGGCGCGCTCCCAGGCTGATCGCTCCGGGACCCGCTTACGAAAGATTCGTCGCGCGCTTTCCGTATTTTACGACGGTCGATCAGGCGAGGGCGATTCGGGACGTCCTGGACGATCTCGCCTCCGGTCATCCCATGGACCGGGTCGTCTGCGGCGACGTCGGCTTCGGCAAGACGGAGGTCGCCCTGCGGGCGGCGGCAGCCGTAGCCCTGTCGGGGAAACAGGTCGCCATCGCAGTGCCGACGACGGTTCTGGCGAGGCAGCACGTCGCGACCTTCCGCAAACGGTTCGGTCCGCTCGGGATCGAGGTCGGAAACCTGTCGCGGGCTACGTCGGCCCCGGAGACGCGGGAAACGAAGGAGCGGCTGCGTAGTCGGAAACTAAAGGTCGTGGTTGGCACGCAGGCTCTCACCTCGAAGGACGTGCGGTTCGCCGACCTGGGGCTCGTCATCATCGACGAGGAGCAGCACTTCGGGGCGGCGGAGAAGGCGAAGCTTTCAAGCCTGGCGAAGGGCGTCCACACGCTTTGGATGAGCGCGACGCCGATACCGCGCACCCTTGCGGCCGGCCTCGCCGGCTTCAGGGATCTCAGCGTCATCGCAACGCCGCCGGTTCATCGGCTGCCGGTGGTCACCAGGGTCGCGCCGCTATCGGACGCCGCCATCGCCGCTGCATTGCTGCGCGAGCAGAGGCGTCACGGACAGAGCTTCCTGATCTGTCCGCGCATTCAGGATCTGGAGCCGATGTTGGCGCGAATGCAGTCGTCGGCGCCGGATCTCCGAATCGTCTGTCTTCACGGCAGGTTGCCCGTCGACGAGATCGACGACCGGATGATGAGCTTCGTCGAAGGCGGGGCGGACGTTCTCCTGGCGACGAATATCGTGGAGAGCGGCCTCGACATTCCGCGGGCAAACACCATTGTCGTCTGCTGGCCCGAAAAGTTCGGCCTGGCGCAACTTCATCAGCTCAGGGGGAGGGTGGGACGCGGCGGCACGCGCGCCTTCGCGTATCTGCTGACCGAGACGAATTCGGAGCAATCCGAAAAGCGATTGGCCATTCTGGAGGAATTCAGCAAACCGGGTGCGGGCTTCGCCATCAGCGAGCGGGATCTCGACCTTAGAGGCGCGGGGGACCTGTTCTCCGAGCGGCAGTCCGGCCATGTGCAGGTTTTCGGACCGGTGCTCTACAGCCACCTTCTGCAGCGTTCATCGGAGAAGACCGACGACAGGGCAGCCGATCTCTGGGTGCCCGACCTGAATCTGCCGCTCGCGGATATGCTGCCGACGAGCTACGTGCAGTCAGAAGCAGTCCGGCTCGAAATCTACGGCCGCGTCGCCAGGTGTCGGAACGAAGACGATCTGGAGGAACTGGAAGAAGAAACGGCGCGCCGTTTCGGCCGGTTGCCACCAGCGGCGTCCGATTTCTTCGCGGCAGCGAGACTCAGGCTCGATTGCAAGCGTCGGGGCATCGTGAGGCTTGACGTCGGACCAGAAGCCGTCGCGGCGACGTTCCTGCCCGGCCGGCTACGCAAGTCGAAGTCGAAACCGCTCGAGCGCGATGGCGATCGTGTAGTCTACGCGGGCAGGGAGTGTGAGAAGCCCTTCGAGCGGGTCGAGCAGTTCCTGGAAATATTGGACGAGTAGCGGGTTGTCCGGCGAGCGGATCGGCGGCGGCGCTGGCGCAACTGAGATCCGGGGTTCGCCAGTGACCCCAACTTACCGACCCGTAAACCGTGGCGCTCGCTTCTCGACGAAATGAGCGACTCCTTCCCTGAAATCGTCTGTCCCGCGGCAGGCCGCGACCTCGTGATTGGCGAGTTGAGTAGCCTCGGCCAATGTCTGGCGAGGTACCAGCGCAAGCTGCTGTTTGATGATGCGCATGGACCGGGGTGAGCAGAGATTGGCGAACTCCGATGCTTTCTGCTGCACGGCTTCGCGGAAGTTCTCTGCCGGCAACATGCGTACGAGGCCGAGGCGCTCGGCCTCGGCGGTCTCTACGACGCGTCCCGAGAGAAGGAGGTCCGCGGCGTTCATCGGGCCGATCAGGTTACGCAGCATCCAGGCGCAGCCGTGCTCGGCAACGAGACCGCGCCGGGCAAAGGAGGTCGTCAACTTGGCTCCGGCAGCCATAAACCGCAGATCGCAATAAATTGCGATGCAGAGGCCTACACCTGCCACAGCGCCGTTGATTGCAGCGATGAGCGGTTTGGGCACCGCCAGGAGATAGCTATAGCGCTGGTCGAAGTCTCCGTCGCTTTCGGCAATGACACCCGGGGTGGGCGCGCCGGAGCTTCCGGAAGCCGTACTGGAGAGACGACCCATGTCGGCTCCTGCACAAAATCCCTTTCCTGCACCGGTAATTACGATGGCGCGGACCTCATCGTCTTCGGACGCCACGGCCAGTAACCGCCGCAGTTCACTCTCCATCAGCGGCGTCCAGGCGTTCATCCGCTCGGGCCGATCGAATGTGATCGTGGCTACGCGATCGGCAATTTCGAACTTCATTTCCTGCGCGGCAACCATGGCAAGCCCCTTTCTATCGACGAAACTGCTTAGCACGACGGCAGGCCGACGAAACATCTTTCCCCCATGCACAAAAATTTCTATCTATATGAAAACACTTGGAGGATGCATGTCCAGAGAGGTCATCAAGACCGCGAAACGGCTGTTCGAGATCCTGGAGTATTTCGACGAGGTGCAGCGGCCCCTCAGTCTGAAGGAGGTCGCCCTCCGGTTCGGCTACCCCGTATCGAGCGCCTCCGCCGTTCTCAAGAGCATGGTCGTTCTCGGATATGTCGACTTCGACCGCTATTCACGAACCTACATGCCGACGATGCGAATCGTCCAGTTGGGAGAGTGGGTCCAGGGAGCCTTGTTCGGGGAGCGCGGCATCCTGGCGTTGGTGAATCACCTCAACAAGGTGACGGAAGAGACGGTCAGCATCGCGACCCAGAGTGACCTCTATATGCAGTACATCCATCTCCAGCCATCGCCTCATACGATCCAGTTTTCGATCAAGCCCGGAACAATCCGTCCGCTGGCACGATCAGGGCTTGGCTGGATGCTGCTCAGCGCCCGCTCCGACGAGACGATCGAAAAGCTGGTCCGTCGCATCAATTTCGAAGAGGCGGACCGGAAGCGAAAGGTGGACCTCAAGGAGCTGATGCAGAAAATCCGCAAGATACGCAAGGACGGCCATGTAATTTCGCTTCACACCGTGACGGCCGGCGCCGGTGTCATCGGCATGCTGCTGCCGCAGCGACGCCATGGCCGGATACTGGCGATCGGCGTTGGTGGCCCTGTCGAACGCCTCGTATCCAGGCGAGCCCCGATCCTGAAGGCGCTGCGCGAGGGAATCGAACGGTTCGTCTCCAGGGAGGATCAGGAGCCCGCGGCAAGGAAGCGCGAATAGAGACTCGCCAAATCATTTTCACATATCTGTAAATGCAGTTGCATATCTGTAATGCGCTGGATTTCAGGTTCTGCCCGGCACATGCTCACGCCATTCCGCGCCCGAGAGCGTGGGCGAACAATGGCCGGGAAGGGACGGGATCGTGCAGGAGAGAGTTGTGGATCTGAAAACCAGGGACGGGGTGATGAACACCTACGTGTTCCACCCGGATCGCCCCGGTCCATTTCCGGTCATCATCTTCTACATGGATTCGGTTGGAGTGCGCGAAGAGCTCTCCGACATGTGTCGGCGGCTGGCGACGGTCGGATATTACGTGATCATGCCGAACATGTATTACCGCATGGTGCGGTGTGTCGACCTCGATGCCAACAGGTTGTGGGATCCGGCCTGCGAGGACAAGCTCGAGTTCATGTGGAAGCTCAACCGTCACCTGACCAATACGATGGTGATGGAAGATACCCAGGCCATGTTCGACTTCCTGGACAAGGAGAAGGCAGCGCGACCCGGCAAGGTCGGCTGCGTCGGGTACTGCATGAGCGGTCGTTATGTCTACCGTGCGATGGGGGTATTTCCGGAGCGGATGGCAGCCGGCGCGTCCGTCTACGGGGCGCGACTGGTCACGGATCTTCCGGACTCGGCACATTTGACGACGGACAAGATCAAGGGCGAGATCTACTTCGCCTGTGCAGAGCATGATCACTATGCACCGGCCGAGATGCTCGAGCAGGTTTCGCAGGCGCTCAAGAAAGGCGGCGTCAACGGCCGGATGGAATTTTATCCGGAAGCCGAGCATGGCTTCGCATTTCCGACACGGCGCCTGTACCACAAGGCCAGCACGGAGCGCCATTGGGAGCGCCTGTTCGACCTTTTCCAGAGAAATCTGAACTGAGTTCGATCGTTCGATCGCGCAAGCAATCCGAGAAGCCGCCGCGGCGCCTGCCATGAGCGGACATGCAGGAATGATAGGAGAGAAACAATGAACATCGTCGGGCGTTGGAAGCAGTTGTTTGCGGTTGGTACGGTTGTCGCGGCTACCTTGGAGCTTGCCTGCGTGCCGGCCGCGGTAGCCGCCGACCCGGTCAGGATCGGGCTCGCGTTGCCGCTCAGCGGCGCGGCAGCGACTTACGGACAGGATCTGCAGCGCGGCGCCGAGTATGCGGCGGACCTCATCAATCAGCGCGGCGGCATCCTCAGCGGGCGGAAGATCGAACTCGTCTACGAGGACGAAAAGGGGACGCCGCAGGGCGGCGTTGCGGCTGTCCAGAAGCTGATGTCCGTCGGACGGGTCAAGGCGATCACCGGAGGCACCAACAGCTCGGTCGTGCTTGCGGAATCGTCGGTTACCAAGGGGCGCATGTTGCAAGTGAATGCCGGCGCGCAGGCTGACGCAATCACCGAGCAGGGCAGTCCCTGGCTGTTCCAGATCAACAATACGGTGTCGCTGAACTCCGAGGCCTTCAACGCCTACATCGTCAAGACGTTGAAGCCGAAGACCGTGGCGTACATGGGAGAAAACTCGGAATTCAACAAGACGGTGCTGGAGAAGCTGAAGGAAAGCCTCAAGTCCGCCGGTATCGAGCTGGTGAGCGCATCGACATACGATGCAGAAACGAACGATTTCACTTCCATCCTCACCAAGATCAAGGCGAGCAATCCGGATATGCTCTACGTGGCCGACGCCTATCCGGCGCGCGCCGCGCAACTCTGGAAGCAGGTGCGTCAGCTCGGTGGCTTCCCGATCGAGGTGATGTCGCCGGGCGTGGTGGTGCCCGGCATGATCAAGCCGGCGGAAGGGGCCATGAATGGCGTCTATACCGGTGAGATATTCATGGCGACCGATCCCGGGCCCGACGGCAAGGAATTCATCGAGAGCTATCAGAAGAAGTTCAACAATCTGCCGGGCAAGGGCGAGCTGGTGATCTTCGAGGCAATCAACCTGATCGCTTCTGCGATGGACAAGGCGGGCACGGACAGCGACTACGGCAAGATCTCGAAGGTCATCCGTGAAGGCGCGTGGCCGAGCCCGAGAGGCCTTCTCAAGTTTGACGAGAAGGGACGAGCTCGTGCGCCATACTTCTACATCCAGCGCATCGAGAACGGGAACATCGTTCAGGTGGAGCGAATGAAGTCGAACTGACCCGGTTGAAGTCGACCGAACATAAAAGGCATCGCTTTGGAGCTTCTTGTTCAAACGCTCGTAAACGGGCTGGTTCTCGGGGCAGGCTACGCAGTCATCGCTGTAGGCCTTACGCTGATCTTCGGTATCGTAGGCATTGCAAACTTCGCCCATGGCGCGTTCTTCGCCATGGGCGGCTATGCCTGCTACCTGCTGACGGCGCGAGGTCTGAACTATTTCGTGGCCGTTCCCTTGTCGGTGCTGATCGTCGTGGTGATCGGTGCCTTGACCGAATGGATTGTCATTCGACGCAGCCTTTACGGCGACTCGCATCATGGCTCGCTGATCGTGACCTTTGCGCTCGGCCAGGCCGCGGTGGCCAGCCTGATCCTGTTGTTCGGACCCGATCCGCTGCCCGTGACGTCACCTCTGGGCCAGAGCACCTTGCGATTTCTTGGCATCTTCGTGACGTCGCAACGCGCCTTCATCCTGGTCTGCTCGATCCTGGTCCTTGGCGCCCTGGGATTGTGGCTCCAACTGAGCGTAAAAGGTCAGCAGGTCATTGCGGTGGCTCAGAATGCGCGGGGCGCGCTCTATTCGGGCATCGACGTGCCATGGATACGGGCGATTGCCTTTGTGCTCGGTGTCGCCGCCGCGGGGCTGGCGGGCGCGTTGCTGGCTCCGATCTCGACGATCTATCCGACGATGGGATACGGAGCGCTCATCGTCGGGTTCACGGTGGTCATTCTGGGAGGAATGGGCAGCATTCCGGGCGCGATGCTTGGCGCCCTCCTGATCGGCGTCGCGAATGCCTTGTTCGAGACATACGTCTCGGTTTCGTGGACGCCCGCGCTGGGGTGGGGACTTGTGATTGCCACCTTGCTGTTCCGTCCACAGGGACTGCTTGGCCAGGCCCAGCAGCATCGGCATTGAGATGGCAATCCAGGATATCGGAACGGTGACCGCCAAGCGGCCGCCCAGCGCCATGGGCGGTAACGGCGGCATGGTCCGTGAGATCGGCTACGTCGCCTGCGCGATTGCCTGCATCGCGGCATTCGGCCTTGCATTCAGCGATCCCTTTGTCGTGACTCTGGCGGGTTACACCTGCGCGTTCGCGCTGTTCGCCCTGAGCATCAACGTCATTCTTGGCGGCGTCGGCGAAGTGCCGCTGGGGCAGTGCCTCTTCTTCGGCATCGGCTCCTATGGCGCGGCGATCGGAATGGGAAAACTCGGGTTGCCCTTCGAGTTCGCCGTCCTGATCGCGCTTGTGCTCTCGGTCATCTGGGCTGCGATCATCGGCGCCATAACGCTGCGCCTGACAGGCGCCTATTTCTCCATTGTCTCATGGGGCCTGACCGGCGTCGCCATGGTTGCGGCAACGAATCTCGACGAGATCACCGGAGGGCCGCTCGGTCTGTTCGGGTTTCCGCCGATCAAGGTCGGTCCGCTGGAGCTTGCAGATCCGCAGACCTACTTCATGGTAACCGCCACCATTCTTCTCGCCTCGGTCCTCTTCCTCGTTGCCGTCCGCCGGTCGCCCTTCGGCGCCGCGATGGAGAGCGTTCGCCAGAACCCTCATCTGGCCCGCTCCGTCGGCGTAGATGTCGCGCGCGTCAGGTTGAGGGCCTTCATGTTGAGTGCGCCGATGGCGGCGCTGGCCGGGGCTCTCAGCGTTCCTTACACGCAGATCGTGACGCCTGAAGTGTTCAGCGTTGCCAACACCGTGGATGGGCTCGTGATGGTTCTGCTCGGCGGATCGCGACTTATTGTCGGGCCGATCATCGGCGCGGCGATGTTCACGCTGATTCCTCAAGCCATGAATCTCGACCCGAATGTGAGGATCCTGGTGTTTTCGTCGGTCATCATCCTGATCATGATGTTCGCACCAGGTGGGCTGCATCAGTTGGGCGTGGCCCTGCGCGAGAGGTTCAAAAGGAAGAAAGATGTTGATGCGAACCGATGAAGCGCTGGCCGTTTCAGCCCGGAACATCACCAAGCGGTACGGCGGCGTGACGGCATTGAACGGCGTCAGCCTCGACGTGCAAAGGGGTGAGATTTTCGGGATTATCGGCCCAAACGGTGCGGGCAAGTCGACACTTTTCGATATCCTCTGCGGCATCACCGAGCCGTCCAGCGGCTCCATCCGGATCATGGGCGCCGAGATCGGCGGGCTTGCACCGCACGTCATCGCTCGTTCCGGTGTCGCACGTACTTTCCAGAGGACGGCAGTGTTTGCCGAGAGCACCGTCCTGGAGAATCTTCTGTTCGGACGCCACACAAGCTTCCGGCATGGCGTGCTGGGCCGGATTATCGGCAGCAGCACCTATGCGCAGGATCAGCTGTCGTATCATGACCGCGTCGAGGAGGTGCTGGCGCTGATCGGTCTGGATGGAGACCGGAGCCGCAAGGCCGGCGTCCTGGCCTACGGCGTGCAGCGCCGGCTTGCGGTCGGGATCGCGTTGATGTCCGATCCGAAGATCATGTTCCTCGACGAACCTGCGGCCGGCATGAATGGCCGCGAGACGGCGGACTTCATCGCCTTGATCCGTGCGATCGCACCCGGCCGCACGATCCTGATCGTCGAGCACGACATGGCGGTGATCCGCCAATTGTGCGGTCGAGCGCTTGTCGTCGTCGATGGCAAGCCCGTCGTGGTCGATGAGCCGCACCATGTTCTTCGCCATCCGGAAGTCGTTTCCGCATATCTGGGCACCGACGATGACTGAAGAGGGCGCACTACTCACCGTAAACGGGATCTCGGCGGCTTACGGGAAGGTCGTCGCCTTGCGCGATGTTTCGCTGTCGGTCAGGCGTGGCGAGATCGTCGCGATCCTCGGTGCGAACGGAGCTGGCAAGACGACATTGCTCAATGCGATCTCCGGAGTTCTGCCGGTCACATCCGGAAGCATTGCCTTTGAGGGGCTGCATATCCAGGGACGTAAGCCGTGGTGGCTCAGCCGTGCCGGCATCAGCCACGTCCCCGAAGGACGAGAGATATTTCCGTCCATGTCCGTGGAGGCGAACCTGAAGATCGTGGATGCATTCGGGAATGGCCCGGTCTTCACGATCGAAGACGTGTTGACGATGTTCCCGCGTCTGCGCGAACGGCTGCGACAGGCGGCCGGCAATCTCAGCGGTGGTGAGCAGCAGATGCTTGCGATCGGTCGGGGACTGATGGCGCGTCCGCGCCTCATTCTCTTCGATGAACCTTCGCTCGGTCTTTCACCGTTCTTCACGAAGTTCGTGCTGGGAGCGATAGGAGCCCTCAGGGCAAAGGGGCTCTCCGCGCTTCTGGTCGAACAGAATATGCGCGCGGCGCTCAAGGTCGCTGATCGTGCCTACGTCCTCAGAGTGGGGTCGATCGTAAGGCAGGGCTCCGCCAGCGAGATCGCGGACGCTCCCGACATCCAGGAAGCCTATCTTGGGGCATGAACGAGTTTTATTCGCCAGGGAATTGAGAAGATACATGCAGCGCCGACGTAACCTTCCGCTCGATGGCCTGACGGTCATCGATCTGGGCCAGGTCTATCAGGGACCCTACGCCACCTATTTGATGGCCAAGGCTGGGGCGAACGTAGTCAAGATCGAGCCGTTGGCCGGTGAACCCGTGCGCCAGCGAGACAGTGTCAGCCGTGGCTCGGGAGCGCCGTTCGCGATGCTCAACGGTCACAAGAAGTGCATGACGCTCGATTTGAAGGCGGAGAAGGGCAAGGAAATTCTCAAGCGCCTGGTCAAGGACGCGGATGTCTTGCTCGAGAACTATGCGCCCGGCGTGATGGACAGGCTTGGTGTGGGCTGGTCGGTATTGCATGAGCTCAATCCAACACTCGTTTATGCGTCGGGTTCCGGTTACGGCCTCTCGGGGCCTGACATGGACAATCTTGCCATGGACGTGACGGTTCAGGCGGTATCGGGCTTGATGAGCGTCACAGGGTTTCCCGACAGTCCTCCGGTCAAGGCGGGCCCTGCGCTGGTCGATTTCCTGAGCGGAATCCACCTGTATGCCGGTGTGATGACGGCGCTCTACGAACGGCAGTTCACCGGCGAGGGCCGCCTTGTCGAAGTCGCGATGCAGGAGGCCGTGTTTCCTGCGCTCGCCTCGAACCTGGCCTACATGTACGACATCGGCCGCGCGCCACCTCGCACCGGGAACCGCCATGGCGGCCTTTCCGCTGCGCCTTACAATGTCTACCCCGCGAGCGATGGCCACATCGCGATCATCGCCACGAACGACAAGCATTGGACGAATCTGCTGCAGGCCATCGGGCGAACGGACCTCAAGGAGGATCCGCGGTTCTCGGACAAGGTGGCACGTGTTCGCAATATGGAGGAAACGGACCGGCTGATCTCGAACTGGAGTTCGAAGATCACCCGCGAGGAAGCCTGCTCCGCGCTCGGCAAGTTCAAGGTGCCGTCCGCGCCGGTCCGTGATCTCGAAGAGGTGTGCAACGATCGTCATATGCATGCACGTGGCATGCTGGAATGGCTCGAGCACCCACAATTCGGGAGGATCGTGATTCCGGACAGTCCGATCCGCATTCACGGCGCCGACAGGCTGCCGGCGGCTGTCTCCTCCAGGCTGGGGGCGAACACGGACGAGGTGCTTTCGTCGATGCTGAACCTGTCCGAACCGGAGATCGCGGCGCTCCGGACCGAAGGCGTGATCGGCCCCGCCGCCTGATCCGGGGTTCTTCGACATCAGCGCGCGTGTGATTTTTTTGCAGGAATAGAAGGACGAACCGGTACATGGGCCAGGACATCGCAGTCACCAACGAGAGACATGTTGCGATCATCGAGATTCAGCGGCCGCCGTTGAACTACTTCGATCTGCAGCTCATTCGGGACATCGCCGATGCGCTCGAAGCGATTGACGCGAACGGTGAAATTCGTTCCGTCGTTCTCGCCTCCAGGGGCAAGGCCTTCTGTGCGGGCGCCAATTTCAACCCGTCCGATGCTCAAGCGCAGGGCGAGAGCCGCGATGGCGGTCATCTCTACATCGAAGCTGTTCGCATCTTCCGCAACAGGAAGCCCATCGTGGCGGCCGTGCAGGGCGCTGCGATCGGCGGCGGGCTCGGTCTGGCAATGTCAGCGGATTTTCGCGTGACATGCCCCGAAGCCCGCTTTGCCGCGAACTTCACGCGCCTCGGTTTCCACCCGGGTTTCGGGCTCACCGTTACCCTGCCGGAAGCCATCGGAAAGAATAACGCCGAGCTGATGTTCTATACGAGCAGGCGAGTTACGGGAGAGCAGGCCCTGGCGATGGGACTTGCCAGCGTGCTGGTGCCGCAGGATCAAGTCCGTGCGGCGGCACTCTCGCTTGCTCACGAGATCGCGGAATGTTCGCCGCTCGGTCTCCTGTCCACCCGCGCAACGATGCGTCGCGGGCTGGCCGACCGCGTCAGGGCCGCGACGGACCATGAACTCGCCGAACAGAACCGTCTTCGCCAAACCGAGGACTTCCGGGAAGGTGTCAGGTCGACGGCCGAGCGCCGATCCGCCAACTTCGCAGGCAAATGAGAGGGTAGACGATGCCAGGGGAAATCTCGCCGGCTGAACAGTTTCCGGATGGAAGCTGTGACTGTCACGTCCACATCTACGGACCATTCGACCGGTTTCCGGCCGAGCACGCCGGTCGCTTCTCGCCGAAGACCGAGTTTCCGGTCGAAGCGCTGTTCGATGTCTGGCGTTCGATGGGCATATCGCGAGGCGTGATCGTCCATGCGGGTAACGCAGGATCGGAAAACGAGGTGACGCTGGACGCGTTGAAGCGCTTCCCGGATGTCTTGCGTGCCGTCGCGATCCTGAAGCCTGAGGTGACGGACAAGCGGCTGGACGAACTGACCGATGCCGGCTTCAAGGGCGTGCGCATCAACCTGCTGTATCAGGACGGTCGCCCGGTAGCTTCGGGAGGAATGACGCTTGACGATCTCAAGGCATTGGCGCCACGGATTGCCGAGCGTGGCTGGCATGCGCAGCTCTGGATCGAAACCGGAGATCTGCAGGAACTCGCGCCCGACATTGAAAAGCTTCCTCTGGACTTTGTCATCGACCACCAGGGCAGGACAATGGCGGACAAGACAGTCAATTACCCCGGATTCCAGTGGTTCTGCGACCGGATCAAGAGCGGACGTTACTGGTGCAAGCTGTCCGGTGCGGACCGGAACACGCGAATTGGCGCGCCTTACAAGGACACCGAAGACTTCATGAAGGCGCTTGTTGCCGCAAATCCCGATCGTTTGGTCTGGGGTAGTGACTGGCCGCATGTGGGCCATACAGATGAATCGATCCCGAAGGAAGCCGTGTTGATGGATCTCTTCAAGCGCTGCGTGCCCGATGCCGGCGTGCGAAGGAAAATTCTCGCCGATAATCCCGTCAAGCTCTACGGCTTCTAGGTGAACCAAGACGGTGGCTGGATGAATCGGGAAGGCGCGGATCAGGCCGGCCGCGCTCAGGCATGCTTCTGGAGTGAAGGAGTAACAGGATGAACGAAACGCTTCTGTTTGCACCGATGCGTCTGCGAGACGTCGAGCTCAAGAACCGGATCGTGGTCCCACCCATGCTTCAATATGTGGCCGAGCGTGGCTTTCCGACACCGTGGCACATCACAAACGCCGGCAAGTTCGCGGCAGGCGGAGCCGGACTTGTTATCGTGGAGTCCACGAAGGTCGAACGTCGCGGCTGCGGCACCGTCGGCGATCTGGGTATCTGGGATGACAAGTTCATTGGTCCGCTGCAAGACATCGCCCGTTTCATCAAGTCGAACGGAGCTGCGGCCGGCATCCAGCTTGGACACACGGGGCGCAAAGGCAAGGCCAGGCGCCCCTGGGAAGGGGACGGAACACTTTCCGCCGATGATCTCGGCAAGGTGGAAGACGCGCAATCCTGGGACATCATTGGTCCAAGCCCGCTTTCGTTCGGCCACGGCTACGTTACACCGCGCGCCCTGGAGCGCAGCGAAATCCCGGATGCCGTTGATGCATGGGGGCAGGCGGCGGCCCGTGCGGACAAGGCCGGCTTCGACGTCATCGAGATCCATGCTGCCCATGGCTATCTGATCCACTCCTTCCTGTCTCCGGAGGCCAATCAGCGGACGGACGACTATGGTGGCAGCGAAGCGAACAGGACGAGGTTCGCCATCGAAGTCGTCGAATCAATTCGCGGTCACTGGCCGAAATCCAAGCCGCTGTTCGTACGCTTGTCGATCGAGGACGAAGCTGGCTGGGGGCCGGCTGAAAATGCGCGGCTCTGCCGGATCCTGAAAACAAGGGGTGTCGACGTCATCGACTGCAGCACCGGAGGCCTGAACAGCAAGGTGCCGAACTTCTTCAGGCTCAACGAATATGGCTATCAGGTCCAGTTCGCCGACTACATTCGTCGCGAGGCCGACATCATGACGATGGCAGTGGGCCTCATTATTCACGGTGATCAGGCTGAAGCCATCCTTCGGGAGAAGCGGGCGGACCTGATCGCAGTTGGACGTGAGTTCATTCACAATCCAAACTGGGCCATGGATGCAGCACAAAAGCTCGGCGTCGACCCGATGTTCAGCTCGGTACCGCCGCAGATGGGTTATTGGCTCGAAAAGCGATCACGCCGCGGGTTCGGAGGGAATCCCTCAACCTGGCAGAAGGGCATTGCGGCAGACGCGAAGCCAGGGGCGCGACGTGAATAATCCGATCGGATTTGTGTTTACCCCGGTTTCCACCGGACAAACCTGCGCATCCGGCGACAATCCAGCGCGGTTTGATCCGCCCGTGCGATCGAGCAATTGAACGATGCCCTACCTGAAAATCATCAAGCAGATCGAGGCAAAACGACCGCCGGCGTGGGATCTCCTGAATGGAAGACTGGTATCCTATGATCAGGAGCTCAATCGAGTCGTCATGGAATGGCAGGCGGAAGAACGTCACTGCCATTCGGTCGAGGGGCACCCCAGGGGCGGCATTGTTCAGGGCGGAATTGTTACGGGTTGGCTCGATGCAGCAATGGCCAGCGCTTGCCTTTTCCATGGCGATCCTCTGATTGCGGTCGCCAGTCTTGAAATCAAGGTGGCATTCCTGCTGCCGGCGCATCCGGGCCTGTATCGCTCATACGGGTCCGTCATCCGGCGCGGACGGAGCGTGGCCTTCATGGAGGCGGAGTTGCGGGATGCCCACGACAGTTTGATAGCCCGAGGGAGTTCGACGGCTGCTGTGCGCTCTTCGGATCGGGCCAGCCGGGTTGGCGCGAACCAAGGACCGCCCGCTGCGTCCTGATGATTCCGTGTCTGCCTGGGCAACAGACGTCAGTTCAGAAACCTGGCGATGCCTTCGCGAATGCACGCCAGGATCTCGTCCTGTCGCTCCTCGAGACGAGACACCGGTCCGCCGACGCCAAGGACCAAATCGCGTGCGAAATCCCGCTTTGGCAGCAGGACCGCGATCACCCCGGCGTCCTGGACGATGATGTGCCTTGAGAACATGTAGCCATCACGCCGGATGCCATTGATGATCTTCATCAGCGCATTCAGTTCGATCCGCTCCTCTGGAGGACAAACGGCATTTATCCGGCGCAGTAGCCGCGCAATCTCGACGTCGGTGTGACCGCTGAGCAGCGTGCGGCCAACCCCGCTGATCGCAAGCGGCCGGACTTCGCCAGGCTTTATTTCAAATCGCAGACGCTTGCTGGTCTGCAGAGCGTGAATGTATTGGGCGTGCAGATCGGACTGCGTGCTGATGCTGACGAGCTCATCCAACTCCTCATGAACATGGTCGACGAGTGCAAGGATGGCGCTGTCGCCGAATAGCCCGGTGTTCAGCCATCCGCCCATCTGGGCGATCCGCATCGTTGGCAGGTAGGTGCGATTGTAGCTGTCGTAGGACAGGTACCCCAGGACAACCATGCTCTTCAGCAGCGCCGCAGCACTGGAGGTGGGATAGTCGCACTTCGTCGAAACTTCCTTCAGCGAAATCGGACGCTTCACATCCTCGAAGTATTCGAGGACTTCGAAGATTCGCTTGGCTGTCTTGATGCTGGAACTTATCATTTCCATATATGTGTAAATAAATACCGAAAATGCGACAAAGATGGTGTCAGGAAGGGACACTCAAGGTGGTAGCCGACGAACATATGCATCCACTCGTCGCATTCCACAAGCCAATATTACATATATATGGAAATAAAGACACATATCAGTAAATTATAGACTCGAGCGGGTGCTCCCTTTAGTGTCCTGCCCAAGCGTAACGGCAAGCGTGCGTGGACCAGGTCCTTGGAGCCGCAGTGCGTGTCAGCCGTTCGAGAACAACAAGAGCCGCGACGTACTGTTCGCACGGTGCTTAACGCGCGCTCGATGACGGGGAGCTGTTATGAATTCAGGAACATTGTGACTGCCGCGGTCACCCAAAGCCGTCCTGTTCGACGCATCGCGCACCTCGGGCTTGGCCCCGACTAGTCAAATCCTTCTCGCGACGATCAGGAACTTGCGGACGCGATGTTGCGCGCTTCCGGATCCCCGACCGAGATCGTGAGCCAAGAGTCCGGGATGTCACGGCCGATGGACCGCGTGGGCATTGCCAGTTCTGCCGACATCCATCGCGCCTGCTCGGGCTCCAGCCCTTAAGGAACGAACAGGGAGTTCTCTTGAATGGAATATCGATTGCCTGAAGGTAGCTGCGATTGCCATTTCCACATCTACGGACCTTTCGATCGATTTCCCGCCGGAAATGAAGGCCGTTTCACCGCTGCGAAGCCGTTCACAATCGAAGATGCATTTGCCGTCTGGGACAGGCTCGGCGTCACGCGCGGGGTCATCGTCCATGCGGTCGGCTCGGGAGAGGACAACGCCGTCACGTATGATGCACTGCGCCGTTATCCCGACAGGCTTCGAGCCGTCGCGATTCTGCGGCCCGATGTCAGCGATAGCAGGCTTGACGAACTGACCGATGCCGGCTTCAAGGCCGTACGCGTCACCATGATCCGGCAGGATGGCAAGCCGGTCTCGACGCTCGGCACGAGCTACGACGATCTGGTCAAGCTGGCCCCTCGTATCGCCGAGCGAGGCTGGCATGCGCAGCTTTGGATCGAAAGTTCGGATCTGGCTGCCGCGGCAGTCGAACTCGAGAAGCTTCCCCTCGATTTCGTGATCGACCACATGTCGAGGACGATGGCCGACAAGGGGCACGAGCACCCGGACTTTCGTGCCTTCACCGAGCGGCTGAAGACCGGTCGCTACTGGACGAAGATATCAGGAGCAGATCGCAACACGCGCGTGGGCCGGCCCTATCCGGACACGGCCCCTTTCATGCGCGCCATCGTGCAGGCCGCACCCGATCAGGTCGTGTGGGGCAGCGACTGGCCTCACGTCGGCCACACCGCGGAGACGATGCCTGATCTTCAGGACCTGCTTCGTCTCTTTCACGAGTGCGTCCCCGACGAAGCTGTCCGTCGGAAGATCCTGATCGACAATCCGGCGCGGCTCTACAATTTCTGACCATACCGAGGAAGCCTTGAACCATACCAGCAAGCTGCCGCTCGAAGGCGTGGTCGTCATCGACCTCGGCCAGGTGTACCAGGGTCCATATGCAGGTTTCCTGATGGCGCAGGCCGGAGCGACCGTCATCAAGGTGGAGCCGCCGAACGGAGAGCCGGTGCGTCATCGCGCCCGCATCAGCAAGGGCAATGCGGTTCCGTTCGCGATGCTCAACGCCAACAAGCGCAACATCAGCCTCAACCTGAAGTCCCCGGAAGGGGCGAAGGTCTTGAAAGAACTGGCAGCAAAGGCCGACGTGCTGATCGAGAACTACGCGCCGGGCGTGCTCGATCGATTGGGCGTCGGCTATTCCGTTCTCAGCGCCGCCAATCCGCGGCTGATCTACGGCTCGGCTACGGGTTATGGGTTGTCGGGACCCGATCGCGACAATCTGGCCATGGACCTGACCGTGCAGGCGGTGTCGGGCATCATGAGTGTGACCGGCTTTGCCGACGGGCCGCCGGTCAAGGCCGGGCCGGCCATTACCGATTTCATCAGCGGCGTTCACCTCTACGCCGGCATTCTCACCGCGCTTTACGACCGGGAGAGAAGCGGCCGCGGGCGGCTGGTCGAGATCGCGATGGTCGAGACCGTCTATCCGGCAATGGCCTCGAATCTGGCTGATGTGTTCAACCGCAAGGCGGCTGCGCCCCGCACGGGCAACCGTCACGGCGGGCTCGCGGAAGCGCCATACAACGTCTATCCGGCATCGGACGGTTATGTCGCCATCATCAGCGTCAACGAATCGCACTGGACCGGATTGACGCGCGCGATGGGGCGGCCGGAACTGGCCGAAGATCCACGCTTCAAGACGGTGCTAGGCCGGCTGAAGCACATCGATCTGACCGACCAGATCGTGTCGGAGTGGTCGTCCCGGCTTACGCGCAACGAGATCGTCGAGGCTTGCCGCGCCAACCGCGTGCCGTGTTCCGCAGTGCGCGACCTGCTGGAGGTGACGGAGGACAATCACCTCCACGCCCGCGGCATGTTGCGCGAAATCGAGCATCCGGAGTACGGCGACATCCTGGTTCATCGCAGCCCGCTGGTGCTCCACGATGCCGAGGCGCCGGAATACGTCCCGTCTGCGCGCCTCGGTCAGCACAACGGCGAAGTCCTTTCGGAATATCTCGGCCTGTCCAGTGGCGAGATCGACGCGTTGCGCCAGTCCGGCGCCATTTCGCAGGCGTGACGGTGAGCAAGCCAATTCCAGGAAAGAGCGACATGGTCAAACTGTTTGAGAAAATTGTCTTCCGCGGCGTCGAGCTCAGTAACCGGATCGTCGTTTCACCGATGGGGATGTATTCGGCCGAGAACGGCTACGTCACTCCCTTCCACCTGGTTCACTACGGCAAGTTCGCCATGGGCGGTGCCGGGCTCGTGTTCGTGGAACAGACCTCGGTGACCCGAAAGGGACGCATCACCAACGGTGATCCCGGACTCTGGGAGGACGGTCAGATCGAAGGCATGCGCGAGATCGTTCATGTCATCAAATCGCACGGCTCGAAAGCGGCGATCCAGATCAATCATGGTGGCAGAAAATCCAGCCAGCAGCGCGCCTTCAGGGGCAACAGCCACCTGACGGACCGCGATATCGAGATGGGGGAGGAAAGCTGGGTGCCGACCGGGCCGTCGGATGTTCCGTTCTCCGACGGTTTCCAGACCCCGATTCCGCTCAGCAAGGAAGGGCTGATCGGCGTGCGCGATGCATTCGTCGCGACGGCTCGCCGGGCCGTGCTGGCGGGTTTTGACGTCATCGAACTCCACATGGCTCACGGCTATCTGTTGCAATCGTTCCTGTCGCCGCTGGCGAATTTCCGCTCCGACGAATATGGCGGCAGCCTCGAAAACCGGATGCGGTTTCCGCTCGAGGTGACGCGCGCCGTCAGGGCCGCGCTGCCTCAGGCCACGCCGCTGTTCGTACGCATTTCGGCAACCGACTGGATTGACGGGGGCTGGGAGATCGAGGACAGCGTCATCTTTTCCCGCAAACTCAGGGAATTGGGCGTCGATCTCGTTGACTGTTCGACGGGCGGGAATCTGCGTGCCGGATCGACCAATGCCAATCTTTCTCGTGGTCCGGGCTACCAGGTGCCGTTCGCTGAACAGATTCGCCGCGAAGCCGGCATCCCGACCGGCGCGGTCGGGATGATCCGGACCCCTGACTTTGCCGAGAAGATTCTGCAGGACGAGCGCGCAGACCTCATCTTCCTTGCCCGCCAGATGCTGTTCAATCCGTTCTGGGCTCTGCACGCGGCAGAACATTTCGGCCTGACCGGCGATTTCGAGAAATGGCCCGAACAATATGGATGGTGGCTCGCCAAGTGGGGCGGGGCCCTCAGGGCCAAGGGAGAAAGCCTCGATGGCCTGGAAAGATTCAAGGAGGCGGCCGAGTGAAACGACATCACCTGTCGGGCATCACTTGCCGCTGAGGCACGCGTTAATTCAACTTTCGATCTGGTCCAATGGGAGAAACGTAAAATGAAAAAAATGCTGACATCGCTGATTGTGTTCTTAAGCCTGACTTCGGCGCACGCGCAGACCGCGCCGTCGAAGCCGGTCAAGCTCGGCGTACTCAACGATCAGTCGGGCCAATATGCCGACGCCGCTGGGCCTGCGTCGGTTGAAGTCGCCAGAATGGCGATCGCCGATTTCGGCGGCAAGCTGCTGGGACAGCCGATCGAACTGATTTTCGCGGATCACCAGAACAAGGCGGATATCGCGTCCGGCATCGCCCGAAGGTGGATCGACACCGAGAACGTCGACGTCATCCTCGACATCGGCAACTCCGCGGTCGCGCTGGCGCTCTCCGATCTGGTCCGCGACAAGAACAAGATGATGATCGTGTCGTCGGCAGGCGCCTCGACGATCACGAACGAGAAGTGCACTCCCAACACCTTCCAGTGGACGTATAACACTGCCACGCTGGCGCGTAGCACGGCGAAGGCATTGCTGGGGCAGGGCGGCAACGAGTGGTTCTTTCTGACCGCCGATTATGCCTTCGGGCACGCCTTCGAGGCGGATGCCTCCGCGGTGGTCAAGGCGTCCGGCGGCAAGATCATCGGCTCGGTACGCCACCCCTTCAACACCAGCGACTTCTCGTCATTTCTGCTGCAGGCCCAGAGCTCCGGCGCCAATGTGCTGGCGCTCGCCAATGCCAGCGGCGATACCTCCAACTCGCTGATGCAGGCCCACGAGTTCGGCTTGCTCGGCCTGAAGAGCAAGATGAAGGTGGCCGCGCTGCTGTTCCAGATCACCGATGCCAAATCGGTAGGTCTTCCCAACCTGCAGGGCCTGTTCACGTCGGAGGCGTTCTACTGGGATCGAAACGACGCATCGCGCGCGTTCGGGAAACGGTTCTTCGACAAGATCGGACGCATGCCGACCATGGTTCAGGCCGGAATGTACTCCGCAACCCTGCACTATCTGAAAGCGGTGCAGGCGGCGGGAACGCTCGAAACCGGCGCGGTGCTCGCAAAATTCCGTTCGATGCCGGTCAATGACTTCTTCTCGGAGAAGGGCTACGTTCGCGAGGACGGCATGCACATCCACGATTACTACCTGCTGCGGGCAAAAACCGTCGAGCAATCCAAGGGACCTTGGGACTTCTATGATGTCGTCGCAACCGTGCCGGCCGACGACGCCAACATTCCGCGCGAACAGAGCAAGTGTTCGCTGATGAAGAAGTCGTAACGGTCCGATTCCAGTAAGGGATATCGTGATGTCCGAGCGGCAGCCGTTGCGCTGCCGCTCGCATTTTCCATTTGCGTTGTGAAGGCTGTTCACTCGCTTCGATGCTTGAGTTTCCTGGCGTTCGCCCGGCTGGCTGTCTCGGGATGTCGCCTGTTTCTGCTCAATGCCTGCAGCCCACCATCACCCGGACCATTTGGCGGACGCGGCCAGGAAAGCCGCCATGCCCGAACCGACCGGCGAACGAGAACCGCACGTAACTGGTGCGGTGATCCCGCGACAGCGGAAGAACTCCCGACAATTTGCTGCCAATTGCGCTGGTGGGCCCGGCAGGACTCGAACCTGCAACCAGACCGTTATGAGCGGCCGGCTCTAACCATTGAGCTACAGGCCCCGCCGCGTGCGGCCGAGAGGGCCGGCAACGGTGCTGGCATCGTTTACAGGCCTGACAGCGATACGGCAATGCCGGGTTCCGGACCGAGAACAGGCTTTCGCAGCCTTCCGTGGTTGCCTACAAATCGCCTCGCGTCTTTCGTCAGGGAACGATCGGGGCCGAAATGAAAAGTGTTTTGATTGCCGGTGCCGGTCTCCTTCTGTTGGCGGGCGGCGCTGCGGTGCAGGGTGGAGGCAAGGCTGGAGGCAAGGCTGGAGGAGGCACGGCCATGACCAGAACCACGATCAGCCTGGGGACGGCGACGCCGGGCGGCGGCTTTCCGGTCTACGGCAGTGCCTTCGCCGAAGTCATGAATGCCGTCGATCCGGCGCTTTCGATCGAGCCGCGCAACACCAAGGGCTCCAATGAGAACATCCCGCTACTGGAAGGCGCCCAACTCGACATCGCGCTGGTGGCGGGCGAGCCTTCCTATGAGGCTTTCATGGGCATCGGGCGGGCGCCCACCAGATCCTTACGGCGATGTATTCCAGCCCCGGCATGTTCGTGGTGCGTGCCGACAGTCCCTACAAGACGATCAGGGACCTCGCAGGCCAGCCGGTCGCTTTCGGGGCCAGGGGTTCGGGTCTGCCGATCCTGTCGCGCTACATCCTCGACGGTATCGGGCTGAAACAGGACGAGGACTTCAAGTCGATCTATCTCGATCGTGCGGGCGATGGTCCCGCCATGGTGCAGGACGGTCGCGCGGCGGCGCTGTGGGGCGCCGGCGTCGGCTGGCCGGGGTTTTCCACGATGGCGCAAGCCCCCGGCGGCGCCCGGTTCATCGCGCCCGACGCCGGCGAGATCGCGCGCATCCGCGCCAGGCACACGTTCCTCAAGCCGCTGACGGTGCCCGCCAACAGCTATCCGAACCAGCCGGCGGCGATCGACTCCGTCGGCTCATGGAGCTTCGTGCTCGCGCGCGAAAGCCTGCCCGATGACATAGCCTACCGGCTGGCGCGCACGCTGCATGGGGCCGAAGCCGCACTGTGCAGGAAGCTGCCGCAGGCGTGTGAAACGACTGCCGCAAACACGGTTGCGGCTGCGCCGAACGTAGCGCTGATCCATCCCGGCGTGATGAAGTATTTCAGGGAGATCGGGGTGGTCAGATAGGGAGAGGCGAGTAGCGAATAGGGAAGCGCACTTCTCGCTATTCGCCACTCACCGTTAGCCCCTCATTTCTTCACCATCGCACATGCCGGGTCGGGTGGGCCAAACGCTTCATCGCCCGGGATCTTGGCGAGGATGGTGTAGTAATCCCAGGGATATTTCGATTCCTCCGGCTTCTTGACCTGCACCAGCCACAGATCATGCACCATCAGATTGTCCTGGCGCAGTTTTCCGTTGCGTGAGAAGAAATCCTCGACCGGCTTTTCCCGCATCTTCGCCGCCACCTTGAGCGGCTCGTCGGTGCCGGCCTCCTTGATGGCGTCGAGATAGTGCATGACCGAGGAGTAGACGCCGGCCTGCCACATCGTCGGCATCCGGTTCATCTTGGCGAAGTACCGCTTCGACCATTCGCGCGTCTTGTCGTCCATGTCCCAGTAGAACGACGTCGTCAGCAAGAGGCCCTGCGCCGCCGGCAGGCCGAGCGAGTGTATGTCGGTGATCAGCGCAAGCAAGGCTGCCATCTGCTGCCCGCCCTTGAGCACGCCGAACTCGGCAGCGGTCTTGATCTCGTTCATGTTGTTCGGCGGGCCCGCGGCGATGCCGATGATTTTTGCTTTCGAGGCCTGCGCCTGCAGCACGAACGATGACAGGTCGGGGGTGGCGAGCGGCGGCCGCACCGAGCCCAGCACCTTGCCGCCATTGGCGGTGATTACGCTCGAGGCATCGCGTTCGAGCGAGTGACCGAAGGCGTAGTCGTCGGTAATGAAGAACCAGCTATCGCCGCCACGCCTCACTACCGCCTGTGCGGTGCCGGCCGCGAGCGAACGGGTGTCGATCACCCACTGCATCGCGTACGGCGAACAGGCCTTGCCGTGGAAATCCGCGGTGAGGGTCGAATGCGTGATGAAGAGTTTCTTCTTCTCATTGGCGATGCCCTGCACCGCAAGGCCAACCGCCGACACCGGCACGTCGAGGATCAGATCGACCTGCTCGACATCGTACCAGCGCCGCGCGATGCCGCCGCCGATGTCAGGCTTGAGCTGGTGATCGCCGACGATGATGCTGATCGGCTTGCCCAGCACCTTGCCGCCGAAATCGTCGATCGCCATTTGCGCGGCGGTGACCGAGCCCTGGCCGGTCGGCGTGGACGCCGGGCCGTTCATGTCGGTCAGCACGCCGATCTTGACCACGTCGTCTGACACTTGTGCGAGTGCTGCGGTCGACGCCAGCATCGCAACCGCAAGCGCGGCAAGCCCGGATAGGTTCCTGGCGAACATCTCGTCTTCTCCCTGGAATCGGCGCATTGGCCGTTGGCTTCTTGTGGGCGGTTGATCCGCCAATTGGTCTCAATTGCAACTATTCTGCGCCACCGTCAATGTAGTCGTTGGGAGAGGTTGTCCGCTGACGGTATCGGGTTCTGTTTATTTCCGGCGCGATTCAGGGCATAGGCGAATCATGACCTCGTCTCAGCGCCTGCCTGCTTCGCTGACACCACTCGATACCGCGCTCGATGCGCTGTTGAAGGGCGTGGAAC
>JAFAGM010000109.1 GCA_023422775.1 Pseudomonadota bacterium | reverse complement strand
GCCGGGATGCTCCCGCTGAACCTGTATGCTCGTGTGCGCGTTTTCATGTGCGCTATTGCACACGGGACCGCGGGTGCAGCGCGCACCCGGCCTTCCCTGCGCCCTCGATTTCGAGAGGGAGCAAACGAAGATGCAAACCTCGGGCAAAACATGTCGCGAGAATGCGAAACCGTATCCACCCGTCATTGCGAGCGGAGCGAAGCAATCCATGCCTCAATACAGGGATAGATGGATTGCTTCGCTGCGCTCGCAATGACGGGGATGACAGTCATTGAGTGGCGGCTTTGAAGAACTTAATGCCGCGCGATGATCTCGCGTTCGCCCTGATGCACATTCGCCGGGTTGAGCAGATCGCCGGGGCGCCGGCGAACCAGGAATCTGGGACGGCGGGAGCGGATGGCGTTGTGGCGGCGGCGGCGGGGGGCCGGTTCGCGCGGCAGGTCTTCCATCAGTTGCGGAAGCGCGAAGATGTCGCTCCACTTCAGCCAGACGGAGATGATCTCCTCGCGGTCGGAACTCACGCACAGGGGAATGGAGAGCGACGGATCGCGATGCACCAGTACCACCGTCTGCGCGTCGTCGAGGCCGCGCAGCGCGACGCCGAGAAAGTCGCGGACGCGGATGTTGACGGCCATCCGCATGCCCTTGACGGCACGGTGCAGCACGACGCGTTCGCGATGAAGTTCGATCCTGCGCACGCCGCCGTCGGCACGGGTGTCGTGCGCCTGGAAGCTGAGCGGCAAGGAAAGGGGGTCGAGCCGCAGCGCGCGGCTCGACCCGGCGGGATTGCTCCCGCTTGTTGATGTTTGACGCCTCACGGCTGTAGTCTCCCCCGCCAGGATTATGTTCCCGGTCGATGCGTGAGACCTTAGCCGAGCGGTTTCCGTTTCGCCTTAAGAAGCCTGGTTAAGGAGACCTAACCTGGCCTGCATCTGCAAGCATGATTGACAAGACCTTGGCTCACATGATTGACGAGACCTTGCGGAAATGCCGAAATTGTTTGGTATTCGGCGCACCAAAATGCTTGAACTCCCTGTGAATCAGGCACATCTGCTAGGTCTTCGGATTTGCGTCCCAGCTCTCTACAATGTCAGGGATTTTGTTTGTGAACTCTTCACCATCCACAGCTTCGCTGCTGTCTAACGAGACCTCCGACCTGTTCGATCAATCGGCGCTTTCGACGCTGGCGCAGCGGCTGGTCGAGGCGGCAAAGCGCGCCGGCGCGGACGCTGCCGATGCGGTTGCGGTCCGCGGTGTCTCGCAGGGCGTTGAGGTCCGCGACGGCCGCGTCGAGGAATCCGAGCGCTCCGAGGGAGACGATGTCGGATTGCGCGTGCTGGTCGGGCAGCGTCAGGCGGTGGTCTCGACCAACGATGTGTCCGGCGATGGCGTCGCGAAACTTGCCGAGCGCGCGGTCGCGATGGCGCGTGCCGCGCCCGACGACAAATATGTCGGTCTCGCCGATCCCTCGATGCTGGCACGCGAATTCGCCGATCTCGATCTGCTCGACCGGGAGGTTCCCTCCACCTCCGAGCTCGAACGCCGCGCCTGCGAGGCCGAAGCCGCGGCTCTCGCCGTCAAGGGCGTCACCAAGTCGGGCGGTGCATCTGCCTCCAGCGGCATCGGCGGCATGGTGCTGGTCACCTCCACGGGTTTCCACGGCTCTTATTTGCGTTCCAGCCACGGCATCTCGACGACCGCCATCTCCGGCGAGGGCGTCGGCATGGAGCGCGACTACGACTTCACTTCCGCGCCGCACGCCTCCGATCTTGCCTCGCCCGACAGCGTCGGCCGCAGCGCTGGCGAACGCGCCGTGGCGCGCGCCAATCCGCGCAAGGTCGAGACCTGCAAGGTGCCGGTCGTGTACGATCCCAGGGTATCGGCGTCGCTGGTCGGTCATCTCGTCGGCGCCATCAACGGCGCCTCGATCGCACGCAAGACGAGCTTCCTGAAAGACCGGATGGGCGAACAATTGTTTTCGAAGAACATCCGCATCATCGACGATCCCTTGCGGGTGCGCGGGCTGCGTTCGCAGACCTTCGACGCCGAGGGCGTGAGCGTGAAGAAACTCGCGCTCATCGACGAAGGGGTGCTGACCACGTGGTTGCTGGATTGCGCGACCGCGCGCGAGCTTGGCCTGGTCACGACCGGGCATGCCCATCGTGGCGTCTCGTCGTCGCCGTCGCCGGGGTCGTACAACCTGCATCTCGAACCCGGCGCGATGACGCCGAAGGAACTGATATCGGATATCAAGCAGGGCTTTTACGTCACCGACCTGATCGGCTCCGGCGTCAACGGGGTGACCGGCGATTACAGCCGCGGTGCGTCCGGCTTCTGGATCGAGAACGGCGAGATTACCTATCCCGTCAGCGAGGTCACGATCGCAGGCCATCTGCTGCCGATGTTCAAATCGCTGGTCGCGGCGAACGATCTGGAGTTCCGCTACGGAATCAACGCGCCGACGCTGCGGATCGAGGGCCTGACGCTTGGCGGACGCTGATACGGCCGACAGGATCGTGGCGCGCGATGCCGCGCTGCTGGCGGATACGGTGCGGGAAGCCGGTGCGCTGGCGTTGTCGCTGTTTCGTACCGAACTGAAGAACTGGACCAAGGGCGCTTCCTCGCCGGTCTCCGAGGCCGACATCGCCGTCAACGATCTCGTGGAGAAAAGATTGCGCTCGGCCACGCCGGATTATGGCTGGCTGTCGGAGGAAAGCGTCGACGATGCCGCGCGGCTTCGCGCGCCGCTGGTCTGGATCGTCGATCCGATCGACGGCACCCGCGCCTACCTCGCCGGGCGCGAAGACTGGTGCGTCAGTGTGGCGCTGGTTGCCGGCTCGACGCCGGTGCTGGCGGCGGTATTCGCTCCCGCCACCGACGAATTCTTCTTCGCGGTGCGCGGGCAGGGCACCACGCTCAATGCGCGGCCGGTGCGTGCGGCTGCGGGGACCGAACTCGATTTTTCCCGCATGGCAGGCCCAAAGCCGCTGGTGCAGCGGCTCAGCCCGTCAATGGATGAAATCACGCTGCATCCGCGAATCGGATCGTTGGCGCTTCGGCTGTGTCTGGTGGCGGATGGCCGCCTCGATGCCGCGTTTGCAGGCGGCAAGAGCCGAGACTGGGATCTTGCCGCAGCGAATTTGATCGTGCAGGAAGCCAATGGTAGAATGACCGCACTCTCGGGGGATGCGATTGAGTATAATCGCCGGGAGGTGGTGCACGGGGTGCTGGTAGCAGCGGGACGCGATCGTCATGCGCGCA
>JAFAGM010000101.1 GCA_023422775.1 Pseudomonadota bacterium | reverse complement strand
CCTATGGGCTCCTGATCGACCAGATCGGCGAGGTGCTGCGCCTCCCCGATGACGGCCGCGAGGAAAACCCCGTCAACCTCGATCCGCGCTTCGCCAAGCTCGCCGGCGGCGTCCACCGCCTCGACGGCCAGCTCATGGTCGTCCTCGACGTCGATCGCGTCCTCGAAATCGTGCCCAACACAGCTATCGCGGCATAGCCCGGTTCGAATACGCCGCTAGTCAAGCCCGGAGGCCGAAAAAATGAAAACATGCCTTGTTGTCGATGATTCCGGTGTCGTGCGGAAGATCGCGCGCCGCATCCTGGAGGAAATGCATTTCCAGATCACCGAAGCCGAGGACGGCGAGAAGGCGCTCGAAGCGTGCAAACTCGCCATGCCCGACGCGGTTCTGCTGGACTGGAACATGCCCGTCATGGACGGTTACGAGTTCCTCGGCAACCTGCGCCGATTGCCGGGCGGCGACGCGCCCAAGGTCGTGTTCTGCACTACCGAGAACGGCGTAGACCACATCTCGCGTGCGCTGCATGCCGGCGCCGACGAGTACATCATGAAGCCGTTCGACAGGGAAATCGTTGCGGCGAAGTTTCGGGAAGTCGGCCTGATCGAGCTCGCGGAACAGAACCCGGCTTAAACCCAATACGCGTGCCCTCGAGAGGCTCTCCCGTGACCCCGCCAGACTACGACTACCTGCGCAAGACTCTGAAAGATCATTCAGGCCTCGATCTGTCTGCAGACAAGCAGTACCTGATCGAAAGCCGCCTGCTTCCGCTTGCGCGCAAATGCGGCGTGTCCGGCATCGAAGACCTCGTGCAGAAGATGAAAGGCGGGTCCTCCGCGATCGTCACGCAGGTGGTCGAAGCCATGACCACCAACGAGACCTTCTTCTTTCGCGACAAGATACCGTTCGAACACTTCCGTGATTCGATCATGCCGGAGATGCTGAAGGCGCGCGCAGGGCGCAAGAGCATCCGGATCTGGTGCGCCGCCGGATCGACAGGCCAGGAGCCGTACTCGCTCGCGATGTGCCTGAAGGAAATGGGTGTGGCGCTTGCCGGATGGCGGGTCGACATCGTCGCAACCGACCTGTCGCAGGAAGTGCTGGAAAAATCGAAGTCGGGCATCTACAGCCAGTTCGAGGTCCAGCGCGGCCTTCCGATCCAATTGCTCGTCAAGTACTTCAAGCAGAACGGCGAACTCTGGCAGATCAGCCCTGACATTCGCGCCATGATTCAGCACCGGCAACTGAATCTGCTGCACGACTTCTCCCAGCTCGGCGCCTTCGACGTCGTCTTCTGCCGGAACGTTCTGATCTATTTCGATCAGGACACCAAGATCAACGTCTTCGGCCGTCTCGCCAGGACGATGGAACCGGATGGCTTCCTGGTGCTGGGGGCGGCGGAGACCGTTGTCGGCCTGACGGATGTCTTCAAGCCGTTCCCGGACAAGCGCGGGCTCTATCGGCCGAGCGGCGCGCGCGCAGCAGCCGGACAGAACGCAATGGCGATGCCGCGAGTAGCCGCGATGGCAGGACGGTGAGCGATGACCGAGGACGGCAAGGCCACGGAAAGGGTCACATTCAGCCGTGGCTATGATGTCTGCATCATGGCCATCGACGGAACCTGGCGGCGGGATTGCCAGCTCAATTCGATCTCGGATACCGACGCGACGCTGACGGTTGAAGGTTCCATTCAGGGTCTCAATCTCAAGGAGTTTTTCCTGCTGCTGTCGTCGACCGGCCTTGCCTATCGCCGGTGCGAACTCGTCCGCGTCAACGGCACGGAAATGGACATTCAATTCCTGCGGGGCAAGCACGCCAAGAAGCGGCAGGGCGCGTCGTCGAAGGCCGACGAGCGGATGGCCTGAGGTCGTGCAGGCGGCCGGCGCGCCTGCGCGGGCATGGGGCGTTGGAGCGCGTCGCCAGGATTGGCGACGCAGGCCTGCAGGGAGGCGGCAGCTTTCATGCAGCGGGTGAAGCATCGTCCAGCATGTTGGCGGAACTTTCCTGGCCACCGACCGATACTTCGCCGGCGCTTGCTTGTGCGATCAGGCGCAGCCTCGACTGAACGCGTTGCTACTTGTGCGATAAGCCGCGGTCTCGTACAAATACGGTAGCGTTTGTTTAGGTATGGTATTGGATACCGCTATCCGAGTGTGCGTCACTTTCCACCACGCATGGGCGATGCAACATGACTGAAAAAGTCCCCTCCCGCGGGGAGATTTTCGTAGTCGATGACGACCCTGCTGTTCGCGATACGCTTTCGATGGTCCTGACGGCAGGTGGCTATCAGGTCATATGTTTCGCGGACGGTGCGGCGTTGCTGGCAGTTGCGCGAACCAGAACGCCATCCTGCATCCTGCTCGATGTGCATATCCCCGGCAAGTCCGGTCTCGATATCCTCAAGGAACTCCACGGCGAGGATTATCCGGCGCCGATTTTCATGATTTCCGGGCAGGGCGATATCTCCATGGCGGTCAGCGCCATCAAGAGCGGCGCGCTCGACTTCATCGAAAAGCCGTTTCGCGGCAGCGAAATCGTCGCGCGGCTCGACGAGGCGATCGAGGCTTACGCGCGCCGGCAGGCGCAAAGTGCGGCTTCCCGGATTGCGACGCTGCATTTTCCCGGACGCGAGCCGCTCACGCGGCGCGAACGCGAGGTGCTGGAGCAGTTCACCTCGGGCGCTTCCAACAAGGAAGCGGGGCGGCATCTCGGGATCAGTCCGCGCACGATCGAGGATCACCGCGCCAACATCATGAAGAAACTCGGCGCGCGGAACGCCGCCGATCTGGTGCGGATCGTGATGACCACCCAACGTCAGGCATGAGCCTTCACTAGAGCGTTTTCCAGCGAAGTGGAAACCGGTTCGCGTGAAGAAAACGCGTCAAGACAAGAATCTAGAGCCCCGTTCCGATTCAATCGGAACGAAAAGGCTCTAGGCCTGATGTCGGCCTAGTCGGCGAGCGCTTTGCGGATCATGATCGCCATATCCGATTTCCGGTAGGGTTTGGCGAGCAGCAGCACGCCTTCGTCGAGCCGGCCGTGATGAATGATCGCGTTTTCCGTGTAGCCTGAGGTGTACAGCACCTTCAGTTCGGGCTTGACCTTCAACATCTCGTTGGCGAGCTGGCGGCCGTTCAGGCCGGGCATGATCACGTCGGTGAACAGCAGGTCGAACGAATGACCCGCCTGGACGATCGCGAGCGCCTCGGCCGCGTTCGCCGCATCCATCGTGACGTAGCCGAGCGAGTGCAGCTGCGTCAGAACATATTCACGCACCAGCTTGTCGTCCTCCACGACAAGGATCGTTTCGTGGCCGCCTTCGACGGTCGGCGCGAGCGTCGCTTCGACGGCCGGCAGGATTTGCGCGGCCGGCGGCAGGTACATCTTGATCGTCGTGCCGTGGCCCTCTTCGCTGTAGATCATGATGTGGCCGGCGGATTGCTTGACGAAGCCGTACACCATGCTCAGTCCAAGTCCGGTGCCCTTGCCGGGTCCCTTCGACGTGAAGAACGGATTGAACACCTTGTCGAGCATGTCGGCCGGAATGCCGGTCCCGGTATCGCTGACGGCAATCATGGCGTAGCTGCCGGGCCGGACGTCGCCGTGCATCCTGGCATAGTTCTCATCGAGCACGACCGTTCCGGTCTCGATGATCAGCTTGCCGCCGTCCGGCATGGCGTCGCGGGCGTTGAGGGCAAGATTGAGGATCGCGGTGGCCAGTTGATTGGGGTCGACGATGGCCGGGCAGACTTCGTCCGCGAAGACCGATTCAATTTCAACGTGCTCGCCGAGCGTCCGCTGCAGCAGCTTCGCGGTATCGATGATCAGCGTATTGACATCGGTTTCCTTCGGTTCGAGCGGCTGCTTGCGCGCGAACGCCAGCAACTGCTGCGTGAGGTCGGCGCCGCGCGACGCCGCTTCGTCGATCATCTGCGTGATGGCGGCGAGCTGCGGTTCGCCCTTCACGGCATCCGCCAGGATTTCGATCGTTCCGGTGATCACCGTCAGGATGTTGTTGAAGTCGTGCGCGATGCCGCCGGTGAGCTGGCCCATCGCCTCCATCTTTTCGGCCTGCCTGATGCGCTCCTCGGCGGCGATCCTGTCGGTAAGATCGCGGAGAAATGCGTTGAACAGGAATCCGTCGCGCGTTCGCAGCGCGGCAATGCTCAGCTCGGCCGTGATCTCCGTTCCGTCCCGCCGCCGGACCTGGAGCTCGCGGCGGGGCTGGCGAACCACAAAGTCGCGGGAAACCAGGAAGGCCTGCAGGGCCAGCTTGAGCGGGCCTTGCCCGTCCAGCCGGCCCATCAGTTCGAACGCGTTCTTGCCGAGCGCTTCGTCGCGCCGCCAGCCCAGCAGATTCTCGGCCTGCGTGTTCCAGTCCCGGATGATGCCCTGCGCGTCGATCTGGACAAAGGCATCGAGCGCGGTGTCGATGATGCCGCGGGCCAGCTGCGCGCTTTCGCGCAACGTTTCCTGCACCTGCCGGCTTTCGGTCATGTCGCGGCCGACGAAGAAAAACCGCTTGACCGGGTCGGACCATGTGCCGAGCCAGGACAGCCACACGGCATGCCCGTCCTTGTGAATGCCGCGCGTATCGGAGATCTTCGGGCGCAATCCGCGTCGCGCCGCGCGCATTTCCTCGCGGGACGTCTCGAGATGGTCGGGATGTATGAAATCGACGGCGCTGCGCCCGATCATTTCCTCCGGCCTGTAGCCCAGTACGGTTTCGCAGCTCGGGCTGACCTGAACCAAGGTGCCCCGGGAGTCCATCACCATGATCAGGTCCTGCGAGGTCTCGAAGATGCGGCGAAGCTCCTCGGCCTGTTGCCGCAGCACCTGCCTGGTCTTGTTCGCATCGGTGATGTCGCGGACCACTTTCGAGATGCCGATGGTTGCGCCCGAAGGTGACTTGATCGGGGAGATGCTGAGCGAGACCTCTATTCGCCGACCGTCCTTTCGCCGGCGCATCGTTTCGTTGTGTTCGATGCTTTCGCCCCAGCCGATCCGGCGCAACGCGTCCTGGATCTCCGGCAACCGGTCCTCGGGGACGAGCAACGTGATGTTCTCGCCCACGGCTTCCGTCGCAGTGTAACCGAACAACCGCTCCGCCGCCGAATTCCAGCCGGTGATCGTGCCGTCGAGCGACATCGTGATGATGGCGTCGTTGGACGATTCGACCGCGGCGCTGAACAGGCGCTCGCGCTCCGCATGATGAT
>JAFAGM010000089.1 GCA_023422775.1 Pseudomonadota bacterium | reverse complement strand
GTCCCGGCCTTCGCCGGGACGACGGAATGGCTCACTTCACCAGAGGGCAGCCGGAGTCCTTGGCAGCGGGGAATGCCTTGTCGCCGGGGACCACGGCGAGTTGCTTGTAGTAGTCCCAGGGCTTCTTCGACTCCGACGGCTTCTTGACCTCGAACAGATAGAGGTCGTGCACCATGCGGCCGTTTTCGAGAACCTTGCCGCCCTGCGCGAAGTCGTCGTTGACCGGAAGTTCCTTCAGCTTCTTGGCCACCGCCTCGGTGTCCTTGGTGCCTGCCGCCTTCACCGCCTTCAGGTATTGCAGCGTCGCCGAGTAGGTACCGGCCTGGATCATGTTCGGCATGCGGCCGGTGCGCTTGAAGAAGCGTTCGGCGAGATTGCGGCTCTTGTCATCGCGGTCCCAATAGTAGCCTTCCGTCAGCACCAGGCCCTGCGATGCTTCGAGGCCGAGACCGTGAACTTCGGCCAGCGTCAGCAACAGGCCGGCGAGCTTCTGGCCGCTCTTCACGATGCCGAATTCCGCCGCCTGCTTGATCGAGTTGGTGGTGTCGAGGCCGGCATTGGCGAGACCGATGATCTTGGCCTTTGAGCTCTGCGCCTGCAGCAGGAACGAAGAGAAGTCCGCAGTGTTGAGGGGAATGCGGACCGCGCCCAGCACCTTGCCGCCCTTGGCCTTGACGAAATCGCTGGTGTCCTTCTCCAGCGCGTGGCCGAAGGCATAGTCGGCAGTCATGAAGAACCAGCTATCACCGCCGGATTCCACCAGCGCGCCGCCGGTGCCGAACGCCAGTGCGTGCGTATCGTAGGCCCAGTGGAAGCCGTAGGGCTGGCAAGCGTCGCCGGTGAGGCGCGATGTTGCAGCACCGACGACGATGTCGATCTTCTTCATCTGCTTGGAGAGTTCGTGGATCGCGAGCGCGACCGAGGAGGTGGTCAGCTCGGTGATCATGTCGACGCCTTCGACCTCATACCAGCGACGCCCGATGGCGGCGGCGAGATCCGGCTTGTTCTGGTGGTCGGCGGAGACGAGCTCGATCTTCTTGCCCAGCACCTCGCCGCCGAAATCCTCGATAGCCATTTTGGCCGCCTCGACCGACCATTTGCCGCCATAATCGGCGTAGACGCCGGACTGGTCGTTGAGAATACCGATCTTGACGCCCTGCGCCGACGCGGGCGCTGCGAGCAAAAGACAACCCGCCGCAACGGCGGCCAAAAATACCGACTTCATACCCTTTTCTCCCGGATTTTTTTGTCAGAGCAACCTGACGACACTATGCAATAACCCCGCACCTGCCCATCCATTTCGGATAAGCCAAAAGTAGTGGGGACTCCTGAACAGAGCGCGCCAAAACCTGATCCGTCATTCCGGGGCGATGCAACGCATCGAACCCGGAATCTCGAGATTCTCAGGGGCGCAAGGGACGCCCCATAGTTCGCGCTTCGCGCGCCCGGAATGACGGCAGAGGCAGTTGTCCGACCTCACCTCACGCCGCGGCCGGCTTCTTGCCCCTCCCGTCCGCGAGGTTGCGGACGATGACGTAGAAGATCGGCGTGAAGACCAGGCCGAACAGGGTCACGCCGATCATGCCGAAGAACACGGCAACCCCGACCGCCTGGCGCATCTCCGAGCCCGAGCCCGTCGAAATCACCAGCGGCAGCACACCGAGGATGAAGGCGAATGACGTCATCAGGATCGGCCGCAGCCGCAGCCGGCAGGCTTCGACGACGGCCTCCAGCCGCGCCTTGCCTTCGAGCTCGATGTCGCGCGCGAACTCGACGATCAGAATGGCGTTCTTGGCCGCCAGCCCCACCAGCACGACGAAGCCGATCTGGGTCAGGATGTTGACGTCCTGCCCCATGATCCGCACGCCGATGGTCGCAGCCAGCAGGCACATCGGCACGATCAGGATGACCGCAAACGGCAGGCTCCAGCTACCATATTGCGCCGCCAGGACGAGATACACGAACAGCACGCAGATCGGGAACACGAGCAGACCCGTGTTGCCGCCGGTCACCTGCTGATAGGACAGGTCCGTCCACTCGAAGTCGAAGCCGCTCGGCAGCGTGTCCTCGGCAAGCTTCTTCATGGTGTTGATGGCGGTAGCCGAACTGGTGCCCGGCAACGTGTCGCCCTGCAGTTCGGCAGCCGGATAGAGATTGTAGCGCGCGACGCGGTCCGGGCCGGAGACATCCTTGAAGTCCACGACGCTGCCGAGCATCACCATGTCGCCGGCGGCGTTGCGGGTACGCAGCCGCGCGAGGTCGGCGCTCTCCTTGCGGAACGGCAGGTCGGCCTGCGCGGTAACGTGGTAGGTACGCCCGAACAGGTTGAAGTCGTTGACATAGGACGAACCGAAATAGGTCTGGATCGTATCGGTGATACCCGCGATCGGCACGCCGAGCTTCTGCGCCTTGACGCGATCGATATCGACGAACAGTTGCGGCGTGTTGGCCGAGAACGGCGAGAACACCTGGGTCAGGCCGGGCGCCCTGCGCGCGGCGCCGACCAGTTCGTCGGTCGCGGCCGCCAGCATTTCGGAGCCGCGGCCCTGGCGGTCTTGGATGCGCATGGTGAAGCCGCCGCCGGTGCCGATGCCGGGAACCGCCGGCGGCGGGATGACGATGATGAAGGCACCCTGGATGCTGGCCAGCCGCTTGCGCAGGTCGTTGGCAACCGCATTCGCCGACAGTCCCTTTTTGTGACGTTCCTCCGCATCCTCGAACACGGGGAACAGCGCAGCCGCATTGCTAGCCTGCGTTCGGGTTGCACCCGAGAAGCCTGCGAAGGCAGCCACGCGAATGATGCCGGGCGTATCGAGCGCGATGCGTTCGATCTCGCGGACCACCTCGGTGGTTCGCGCCAGCGATGCCGCGCCGGGCAACTGCACGGAGACGATGACGTAGCCCCGGTCCTGTGCCGGGATGAAGCCTTGCGGCGTGGTGACCAGCAGCCATCCGGCGCTGCCGATCAGCACCACATAGGCCAGCAGCATGACGACGGAGTGCCGGATCACGAAGTTCGCGGCGCCGGCATAGCCATGCGCCAGCCGGTCGAACCCGCGATTGAACAGGCCGGTAAACCAGTCCCAACCGCGCGCGACGAAATTCCAGCTTGCCGGCGGCCGCTTCTCCGCATGCGGCTGCAGGATCAGCGAGGCCAGCGCCGGCGACAGCGTCAGCGAACAGAAACAGGAAATCGCGGTCGCGACCGCAATGGTGACGGCGAACTGCTGGAAGAATTGCCCGGAGATGCCGCCGAGAAACGCGGTCGGCACGAACACGGCGCACAGGACCAGCGCGATCGACACCAGCGCGCTGCCGACCTCTTCCATGGTGCGGAGCGCGGCGTCGCGGCGGCTCATGCCGTGTTCGAGATGGCGCTCGACGTTTTCGACCACCACGATCGCGTCGTCGACCACGATGCCTACCGCAAGCACGAGGCCGAACAGGGTCAGATTGTTGATCGAGAATCCCAGCGCCGCCATCACCGCAAAGGTACCGACCAGCGATACCGGAATCGCGATGATGGGGATGATGGCGGGGCGCCAGCCCTGCAGGAACACCAGCACCACGATCACGACCAGCACCATGGCCTCATAGATCGTCTTGATCAGTTCGCTGACCGACTGCGCGATGAATTCGGTCGGGTTGTAGCCGATGTTGTAGTCGAGCCCCTTCGGGAAGCTCGTCTTCAAATGCTCCATGGTGTTCGTGATGCCCTTCGCGGTCGCCAGCGCATTCGAACCGGGCCGCTGCGTCACCAGGAGGGCGACGGCCGATTTTCGCAACAGGAAGCTGTTGGTCGTATAGGCGAGTGCGCCGAGTTCGATCCGCGCGACGTCGCGTAGCTTGACGGTGCGTCCGTCGGCGCCGGCCTTGACCACGATCTCCTCGAACTGTTTCGCGTCTTTCAGGCGGCCGGTGAAGGTGAGGTTGGGCGAGAAGGCGCGGTCGGTGATCGGCGGCTCCGCGATCTGTCCGCCCGCGATCTGGACGTTCTGGGCGCGGATCGCGGCCACCACCTCACCCGCAGTCAGGCCCAGCGTGGCGATCTTGTCGGGATCGAGCCACAGTCGCATTGAATAGTCGCGCGCGCCGAACATCTGGATGTCGCCGACGCCGTCGAGCCGGAGCAACTGGTCGCGGACCTGCAGCAGCGCGTAGTTCGAGATGTAGAGCTGGTCGAACGTGTCGTCGGGCGACAGCATGAACGCGACCATCAGGATGTCGGGGCTGTTCTTGCGGGTGACGACGCCGTTGCGCTGCACCTCTTCCGGCAGGCGCGGCTGCGCGATCGCGACGCGGTTCTGGACCAGCACCTGGGCCTTGTCGAGGTCGGTTCCGAGCTTGAAAGTGACGGTAATCGTCAACTGGCCGTTCGAGGTCGCCTGGCTGTAGAGGTACAGCATGTCCTCGACGCCGTTGATCTCCTGCTCGATGGGTGCTGCGACGGTGTCGGAGACGGTTTGCGCGGAAGCGCCCGGATATTGCGTGGTGACGACCACCGTCGGCGGCACCACTTGCGGATATTCCGAGATCGGCAGCGTGGTGTAGGCGATCGCGCCGACGATCAGCAGCACGATCGACAGCACCATGGCCAAAATGGGCTGGTTGATGGAGAGCCTGCCGAGGTTCATATCTTGCCACCGACCGGCTTGGCTTGGGCGGTTTGCGGGGTCACCTTCGCGCCAACGCGGGCACGCTGCAGGCCGTCGACGATCACGCGGTCCTCTGGCTTCAGGCCTTCGCGGATCACCCGCAGTCCATCGTCGAGCGGACCCAATATCACCGGCTTCGCCTCGACCGTGTTGTCGTCCTTGACGACAAAGACGATCTTGCGCGACTGGTCGGTGGCGATCGCCGTATCCGGCAGCAGCAGGGCTTCGTAGGGCGCGCTGCCGATGATGCGGACGCGGCCGAACTGTCCGGGCAGGATCGACAGATCCTTGTTCGGAATCACCGCGCGGCTGCGCAACGTGCCGGTCGAGACGTCGAGCCGATTGTCGAGGAAATCCATCTTGCCGTCATGCGAGGGCCTGGTCTCGCCCGTCAGCGTTACCTGCACCGGGTTCGGCGTATCGCGCGAACTCGGCCGCTTGCCTTCGGCCCAGAGCCGGCTGTTGCGCTGGTAGGTCGCCTCGTCGACGTCGAAATAGATGTAAATCGGATCGAGCGACACGATCGAGGTGAGCAGCGTCGAACCACCCTCGCTGCCCTGCACGAGGTTGCCGGGCGTGACGAGGTGGCGGCTGACGCGCCCGGTGATCGGCGCCATCACATGGGTGAACTCGATATTGAGCTTGGCGGCCTTGAGCGCGCCTTCGGCCTGCATCTCGGCGGCGCGGGCCGCCTGCAAGGTCTGTCGGCGCTGGTCGACGATCGAATCCGATACCGCCTGGGTCTGGTTCAGGGTCAGGGCGCGGTCGAGCTCACGCCTGGCGAGCTCAGCCTTCGCCCGCGCATCGGCCAACTGACCGTCGGCCTGCTCGGCGATCGCCTCGAACGGTCGGGCGTCGATCACGTAGAGCAGATCGCCTGTCCTGACGATGGAGCCGTCGCGAAACTCGACGCTGGTCACGAAACCGCCGACGCGGGCGCGAACCGCAACTTCCTGGATCGCCTCGAAGCGTCCGGTGAATTCATCCCAGTCGGTGACGGTCCGTTTCACGGGTTCGGCCACTGTCACCGGCGGCGCCGCGGCAACCGGCGTTTGCGGCGGGCTGTCGCCGCAGGCAGCCAGCGCGAGCGCTGCCGCTGGCGTCAACCATTTGAGGCCGCGAAGCAGACAGGAACCGACGTTCGCCAGCATGGCCGGGAGTCTCAATTGCTCAATCGTGCTCAATCCTATGCTCCCCGCACTCTCAACATCCCGATCGATGGAAACGGCCGCCGCAGAAATTTGATGGAGGCCACAGATGTGACCGGCTCCCAGTCTCGTCAAGAACCCGCCGGGATCAAGCACAATCGATATGCACCCATGATGCTCGCAGTGCGCGCAATCGTGAACAATGCCCGAGAATACTGCCGCCCACAGTCTCATAGGGTACTGCAACGGCGTGGTGACCAACTCTCCCGGCAAAGCATGACAAAATCGTGATTCCACGGCGGAGGCGCCGTACCGCCGCATTGCATCCGCCGGCGCCCGGTGGGCGGACCCGGCGAGCAAAACCGGCATCCCGCACGGCGTCATCTTGGGGCATGACGTCGCGGATTTCCTCCGCTAACCTCGCCGCCAAGGCTCCGATGGAGCCAAAGGCCGGCATCAAGCCGGCAGTCCCGGGAGGACAAGCGTGCATATTGGGCGTGTCGTATTCGGCGCCATGGACGAGGTCGTGTTCGGACGACCGGCATCCGAGGCGATCGTCGAGCAGATGAACCGGCTGGGCACGAAACGCGCGTTTCTGATGGTCAGCGGCACGCTCAACCGCGAAACCGATGTGATCGAGAACATTCGCCGCGCCATGGGGCAGCGCTGTGTCGGCACCTTCGATACGATGCCGCCGCACACGCCGCGCACGGCTGTCATCGCCGCCAGCGAGCAGGCCCGCGCCGCAGAAGCGGACCTCATCGTTACCGTCGGCGGCGGCTCGATCACCGACGGCGCCAAGGCGGTGCAGCTTTGCCTCGCCAACGATATCCGCAGTCCCGACGGGATCGACCGGATCAGGGCCGGCCGCGGCGCAGTGCCGCAACTCAGACCTCCCGCCGTCCGCCAGATCAGCGCGCCGACCACGATCGCCGGCGGTGAATTCTCAGCCACGGCCGGTGTCACCAACGAGAAGACCAGGGTCAAGGAAGGGCTGCGGCATCCGCTGCTGATACCCCGCGCGACGATCCTCGATCCCTGGCTCGGCGCACACACACCTGAATGGCTGTGGCTGTCGACGGGTATTCGTGCCGTCGATCATTGCGTCGAGGGCATCTGCTCCCGCGAGGCGCATCCGTACGGCGACGCCCAGGCGCTGAAGGGGCTGGCTATGCTGGCGCAGGCCTTGCCGAGGGTGAAGGCCGATGCCGGCGATCTCGACGCCCGGATGGATTGCCAGATCGGGACGTGGCTTTCGACCGGACCGCTGGCCTCAGGCGTGCCGATGGGCGCAAGCCACGGCATCGGCTACGTGCTCGGTGCCGAATTCGGCGTGCCGCATGGCCATACATCGTGCGTGATGCTGCCGTCGGTGATGCGCTGGAACAAGTCCGTCAACGCGGAGCGGCAGGTGCTGGTCGCAGCCGCGATGGGACGCCCGAACGAGGATGCGGGCGATGTCCTCGACGATTTCATTCGCAGGCTGGGCATGCCGCGCAGCCTGCGCGAGGTCAAGGTCGGGCCTGAGCATTTCGACCGCATCGCACAGCAGGCGATGGCGACGCCCTGGGTACCGCGCAACCCGCGCAAGATCGAGGGACCTGCACAGGTGCGCGAAATTCTGGATATAGCTGCGTAGGGAGACCAGAACCGATATGTATACCGGCAAGCATGTAAATCTTCGTCCGCTTCAACCTGCCTTCATCATGGCGTCATCAGGCGAAGCGGTGACCTACCGCGAGCTGGATGCCCGCTCCAACCGGCTGGCGCACCTGTTTCGCAACCGCGGCCTGAAGCGCCTCGACCACTATTCGATCTTCATGGAGAACAACAGCCGCTACCTCGAAGCCTGCGGCGCCGGCGAACGCTCGGGCCTCTACTATACATGCGTGAACTCCTATCTGACGGCCGGTGAACTGGCCTACATCCTGACCAACAGCCAATCGCGTATCCTGATCACGTCGAGGGAAAAGCTGGACGTCGCACGCGAGGCATTGGAGGAATGCCCCGGCGTCGAGCTCTGCATCGTCGCCGATGGCGAGAGCGAAAGCGATCGCATCGTCGGCCTGCAGGACGCAACGGCCGGCCTGCCGGGAACGCCGATTGCCGACGAGTGCGTCGGCACTGCGATGCTGTATTCCTCGGGCACCACGGGCCGCCCGAAGGGAATCCTGCGCCCGCTGCCGGAACTATCGGCCGATCAGCAACTGCCGCTGTTCGATTTCCTGGTGAAGATCTGGCAGTACCGCGAGGGCATGATCTACCTGTCGCCCGCCCCGCTCTACCATTCTGCGCCGCAGGCCGCCGTCAACCTCACGATCAAGATGGGGGGCACCGCCATCATCATGGAGAAGTTCGACCCCGAACAGTATCTCGCGCTGATCCCGAAATGGGGCATCACTCATACCCAGCTGGTGCCGACGATGTTCTCGCGCATGCTGAAACTGCCGGAAGACGTGCGCAACCGCTACGACCTGTCGTCGCTCGAGATCGCGGTGCATGCGGCCGCGCCCTGCCCCGCAGCCGTCAAGGACGACATCATCAAATGGTGGGGGCCGATCATCCACGAATATTACGGCGCCACCGAAGGACTCGGCTTCACCGCCTGCAACAGCCAGGAATGGCTGGCCCATCGCGGCACGGTCGGCAAGGTTCTGCTCGGCGACCTGCATATCCTCGACGAGAACATGCAGGCCTGCCCGGTCGGCACGGCGGGCACGGTGTGGTTCAAGACCGCCACGCCGTTCGAATATTTCAACGACCCCGGCAAGACGCAGGAGGCGCGTTCGGCCGACGGCAGCATGAGCACGGTCGGCGACGTCGGCTATGTCGACGACGACGGCTATCTCTATCTGACCGATCGCGCCACGTTCATGATCATCTCCGGCGGGGTCAACATCTATCCGCAGGAATGCGAGAACCTCCTGATCACCCATCCCAAGATCGCCGATGCCGCGGTGTTCGGCGTGCCCAATCCGGATCTCGGCGAGGAAGTGAAGGCGGTGGTGCAGCCGATGCCGGGGGTTTCGCCGGATCAGGACCTGGCCGACGAACTGATCGCGTTCTGCAGCCAGTCGCTGTCCCGCCAGAAGGTGCCGCGCTCGATCGACTTCGAGGCGGAATTGCCGCGGCTTCCGACCGGAAAGCTTTACAAGCGGCTCTTGCGCGACCGCTACTGGGGCAACAAGAATTCGCGGATCGTATGAGCGGGTGACCGGCTGCGACATCACGAGTTCGGCGCGTGGTGCAGCGCATCATCGCCGCGCCGGTCGTTCGAGCGAACGCGGCCCGCGCCGTACCGCTGCGGAGTTGCGGATTTCTTTCATATCGCGAGAGAACCGCCACGAGTTCCGCCACGCGGATTTTTCCAGTAGTTCGAATTGCCAATTCCTGCATCGGCTTCGCTGGTTGCGGGGACGCGCCTTCATGCTATCGTCCGGGCCAATCGGCCTGTTCGAGACCGAAAATGTGGAGGGGACACCATGCGGAGCGTACAAGCGCTTGCCGCCGCAGCGTTGTTGTTGCTGCCGGCTTACCATGTTGCATCGGCGGCGGAGCCGAAGCAGGGCGGAATCCTGAAGATGTATCACCGGGACAGCCCGGGCAGCGCCTCGATCCATGAAGGCGCGACCTATTCGGTCAATGTCCCCTTCATGCCTGTTTTCAACAACCTCGTGATGTTCAAGCAGGACGTGGCGCAGAACAGCGTGGATTCGATCGTGCCCGATCTGGCGGAAAGCTGGGCCTGGAGCGGCGATGGCAAGAAGCTCACCTTCAAGCTGAAGCAGGGCGTCAAATGGCATGACGGCAAGCCGTTCACGTCAGCCGACGTCAAATGCACCTTCGACATGCTGATGGGCAAGTCGCAGCAGAAATTCCGCCAGAACCCGCGCAAGTCCTGGTACGACCAGGTCAACGAGGTAACCGTCAACGGCGATTTCGAGGCGTCGTTCGCACTGAAGCGGCCGCAGCCGGCGCTGCTGTCGCTGCTCGCCTCGGGCTACACGCCGGTTTATCCCTGCCACGTCTCGCCGGCCGAGATGCGCACCAAGCCGGTCGGCACCGGTCCGTTCAAGTTCGTCGAATTCAAGGCCAACGAATCGATCAAGCTCACAAAGAATCCTGACTACTTCAAGAAGGGCCTGCCGCATCTCGACGGCATCGAGTTCACCATCATCCCGAACCGCTCGACGGCCATTCTCGGATTTGTCTCCGGCAAGTTCGACATGACCTTCCCGACCGAAGTATCCATACCGCTGCTCAAGGAAGTGAAAGCGCAGGCGCCCAACGCGGTGTGCGTGGTGGAGCCAAACAACGTATCCACGAACATCATCGTCAATTCGTCCGCTCCGCCGTTCGACAATCTCGACATCCGCCGCGCACTGGCGCTCGCGTTGGACCGCAAGGCCTTCGTTTCGATCATGTTCGAAGGACAGGCGGATATCGGTGGCACCATGCTGCCGGCCCCTGCGGGCTTGTGGTCGATGCCGAAGGAGATGCTGGAAACCATCCCGGGATACGGACCTGATATCAACGCCAACCGGGAAGAAGCGCGCAAGCTGATGCAGAAAGCGGGTTACGGCCCGGACAAGCGCCTCGCCGTCAAGATCTCGACGCGCAACATCCCGATCTACCGCGATCCCGCCGTCATCCTGATCGACCAGATCAAGAGCATCTATATCGACGGCGAACTCGACGTCGTCGACACCGCGCAGTGGTTCCCGAAGGTCGCCCGCAAGGACTATTCGCTCGGGCTCAACCTCACCGGCAACGCCGTCGACGATCCCGACCAGTCATTCTACGAGAACTACGCCTGCGGATCAGAGCGGAACTACACCAACTATTGCAACAGGGAAATCGAGAAGCTGTTCGACCAGCAATCGATGGAGAAGGACACCGCCAAGCGCAAGAAGCTGGTGTGGGAAATCGACAAGAAGCTTCAGGAAGACGTCGCCCGTCCGATCATCTTCCACAGCCGGTCGGGCTCCTGCTGGCAGCCCTATGTCAAGGGCGTCACCATCATGGTGAACAGCTCCTATAACGGCTTCCGCTACGAAGACGTGTGGATGGATAAGTAAGTCCAAACACAAGCTTGGCGTTTTCAAGCAAAGTGGACACCGGTTCGCGTGAAGAAAACGCGTCAAGTCAAAATGCGGCGGCCCGGTTCTGATTCGATCAGAACCGGGTCCTAGCGGCCGGTCAGGGAGAGCACAGGGTGTTTGCTTACATCGTGCGACGCCTCGTATTGATGCTCGTGACCCTGATCGGGATCTCGATCATCATTTTCGTGCTGCTGCGCGTCGTTCCCGGAAACATCGTCGACATCCTGTTCGACGCCGCAGGCTTCGTCGATCCCACCGACAAGGCCAATCTCGAAAAGGAGCTCGGCCTCAACCTGCCGATCTACCAGCAATATCTGAACTGGATCGGCGGGCTGCTGCACGGCGATCTCGGCTATTCCTACGTGTCGGAAAAGCCGGCGCTGGACGAGATCCTGCCGCGAATTCCGATCACGGCGCGGCTGGCGGCGCTGGCATTGCTGTTCTCCGCCTCGATCGGCATTCCGCTTGGGGTCCTCAGCGCCGTGCATCAGGGCTCGCGGCTCGATTATACGCTGCGCGTCGTCAGCCTGAGCGGGCTGTCGCTGCCGTCGTTCTGGCTCGGGCTGCTGATCCTGATGGCGTCGGTGTCGCTGTTCGGCGCCATGCCGATCTACACCCCCAATCCAAAGACCTGGACCGAGGCGTTAGCGATCTATGCTGTACCTGCGATGGCGGTCGGCTTCCGCAGCGCGGCGCTGACGATGCGCATCACGCGCTCCTCGATGCTCGAAATCCTGCGTCAGGATTACATCCGCACCGCGCGCGCCAAGGGCGCCTCCGAATCGTCAGTCAACTACCGTCACGCGCTGAAGAACGCCATCCTTCCGGTCATCACCGTGATCGGCATCGAGGCCGCCTTCCTGATCGGCGGGCTGATCGTCACCGAGACCGTGTTCAACATCCCCGGCGTCGCCCGCTTCCTGGTCGAGGCACTGCGCTGGCGCGATTATCCGATCGTGCAGAATCTCGTGATGCTGATCGCGGTCGTCGTGGTGGTGGCGAACTTCACCGTCGACATGCTTTACGCCGCGATCGATCCGCGCATCCGCTACACGGACTAGGAGCCAGCCGTTTGACCACGATCAACTTCGATACCGAGTTGCGGCGGGCCGGCGCCCATTCCAGGCATGGCTGGCGCCGGCTGGCGTTCCTGGCGCAGCGCTATCTGCTCGGCACGTTCGGCCTCATCATCATGGTGATGTTCGTCTGGATGGCAATCTCGGCCGACCTGATCTGCCGCTACGACCCGCTCAGCGTCGACTCGGCGCACCGATTGGCTTCACCTAGCCTGCAGCACTGGATGGGAACGGATTCGTTCGGCCGCGATGTCTGGAGCCGGATCATCCACGGCGCGCGGATCTCGCTGGCCGTCGGCATCGGCGCGACGGTGCTGGGATCATCGATCGGCGTTCTGGTGGGGCTCGCGTCCGGCTATCTCTCCGGCTGGGTCGACCTCGCGTTCCAGCGCATCACCGATATCCTGCAGGCCCTGCCGCTTTTGGTGCTGGCGCTGGTGATGACGGCGGCGCTCGGCCCCTCGCTGCCCAACGTGATCATCGCGATTGCTATACCGCTGATCCCGACGGTTGCCCGCGTGATCCGTGCCAATACGCTGGCGCTGCGCGAGCAACCGTTCGTCGAAGCCGCCAAATCGATCGGCATGAGCGAATTCCGCATTGCATTCCGCCATGTTCTGCCGAACACGCTGGCGCCGCTGATCGTGCTGGCCACCGCGCAGCTCGGCTCCACCATTCTCACCGAGGCCTCACTGTCGTTCCTGGGCCTCGGCATTCCCGAGCCCTATCCGTCATGGGGACGGATGCTGTCGGAATCGGCGGCGGAATATGTCCGCACCGCACCGTGGCTCGTGATCTTCCCGGGCGTCGCGATCAGCCTGGCGGTGTTCGGCACCAACCTGTTCGGCGACGCGCTGCGCGACATCCTCGACCCGAGGCAGCGCGGCTGATGAGCGAAGTACTGAAGGCAGAGACGGTTCTCGACGTGAAGAACCTGCAGACGGTGTTCTTCACCAACTCAGGCCTGTTTCGCGCGGTCGACGACGTATCGTTCACGGTGCGCCGCGGCGAGACATTGGCGATCGTCGGCGAGTCCGGCTGCGGCAAGAGCGTGACGGCACTGTCCGTGATGCGGCTGGTGCCGGATCCGCCGGGCCGGGTCGTCGGCGGCTCGGTGTCGCTGGAGGGCACCGACCTGCTCGGCCTCGATGAGGCCGAGATGCGCAAGATCCGCGGCAACCGGATCTCGATGATCTTTCAGGAGCCGATGACCTCGCTCAATCCCGTGATGCGGATCGGCGACCAGATCACCGAGGTGCTTCGCCTGCACCAGGACGTCACGTCGAAGCAGGCGTGGGCGAAGGCGGTCGAGATGCTGCGTCTCGTCCGCATCCCGGAGCCTGAACGCCGGGCTCAGGAATACCCGCACCAGCTTTCGGGCGGCATGCGGCAGCGCGCCATGATCGCGATGGCGCTGGCGTGCCGGCCGACGCTATTGATCGCGGACGAGCCGACCACGGCGCTCGACGTCACCATCCAGGCGCAGATCCTGGCGCTGATCGTCGATCTGCAGAAGACTCTCGGAACCGGATTGATCCTGATCACGCACGACCTCGGCGTGGTGGCGCAGACCGCGCAGCGCGTCATCGTGATGTATGCCGGCAAGAAGGTCGAGGAGGCCACCGTCGAGGATCTGTTCGAGAGGCCGATGCACCCCTACACGAGAGGGTTGATGGCCTCGATGCCGGCGGTGATTTCGTTCGGCGCCAAGACCGACGCGCGGCTGAACGAGATTCCCGGCATGGTGCCGTCGCTGACCAACCTGCCGCCCGGCTGCGCCTTTGCGCCGCGCTGCAGCCTCGCCATCGACCGCTGCCGCGCCGAATATCCGCCGCTGCAGGAATTCGCCGGCAAGCATTCGGCCGCATGCTGGCGCGCGGCGGAAACGGTGACCGCGCCATGACCGATCAACGTCCCCTGCTCGAGGTCAACGATCTCGTCAAGCATTACGGGGTGCGCGGCGGCGTGCTGCGGCGGCGTGTCGGCACCGTGCTCGCCGTTGACGGCGTCAGCTTCTCTGTCGCGAAGGGCGAAACCCTCGGGCTGGTCGGCGAGTCCGGCTGCGGAAAGTCGACGGTGGCGCGCAGCGTGCTCCGGCTGGTGGAACCATCCAGCGGCGCCATCAAGATGAACGGAACTGACATCGTAGGTCTCAGCAAGGCCGAGATGCGGCCGCACCGGCGTTCGATGCAGATCGTCTTCCAGGACCCGTTCGCCTCGCTGAACCCGCGCATGACCGCGGGCGATATCGTGGGCGAGCCGCTCGCCGTGCACGGCCTTACGACCGGCAAGGCGCAACGGGAACGGGTCGCCGAGCTGTTCGCGCAGGTCGGCCTCCGGCCCGACCAGATGAAGAACTATCCGCATCAATTTTCCGGCGGACAGCGGCAGCGCATCTGCATCGCGCGCGCGCTGTCGCTCGGGCCGAGCCTGATCGTGTGCGACGAGCCGGTGTCGGCGCTCGACGTGTCGATCCAGGCGCAGGTGATCAACCTCTTGATCGACCTGCAGCGCAAGAACGGTTTCTCCTATCTGTTCATCGCCCACGATCTCGCGGTCGTTGCCCATATCAGCCACCGCGTCGCGGTGATGTATCTTGGACGCATTGTCGAAATCGCCGACAAGACCGAACTGTTCGCCAACCCGCGCCATCCGTATACGCAGGCGCTGCTGGCCTCGGTCCCGATCGCCGATCCAAAGGCGAAAAAGCTGGCGCCGATGATCGACGGCGACGTCCCCAGCCCGATCAACCCTCCATCCGGATGCGCTTTCCACACCCGCTGCCGCTACGTCATGGACCGCTGCAAGGTGGACCGACCGGTGCTGGCGGATGCTGGGCCACAGCATCAGGTGGCGTGCTGGTTGAACGAGGGAACGGGGCGCGCGGAGTAGTTCTATCGTCGTCCCGGCGAACGCCGGGGCGACGGAACGTTTTGCTACGCCACCGCGATCTCCACGACGATCCTGCCCGTCGTCACCTGCTCGCCTTCGGCCACATCGATGGCCGAGACCGTGCCGGCGACGCCTGCCGTGTGGACGTGTTCCATCTTCATCGCCTCTAACGTCATCACGGGCTGGCCGAGCGTGACCTGTTCGCCCGGCTGGACCAGAACCGCCACCACGCGGCCGTTCATGGCCGCGCGTACCTTGCCGTCGCCGCCGGCTGCCGCGGCTGAAACCGGTGCTGCCAGCGTCAGGTCGCTAACTGCGATCGTCGTGCCGCGATGCAGGACATGGAGCCGGTCGCCGTCGCGAAGGAATTTTGCGGTTTCCATCAAGCCGTTGGTGCGAAAGCGTATCTTGTCGTGCCCGAGTTCGTCGATCTCGAAATGATGTTCGCTGCCCGAAGCACCCACGAGGTAGGCCCCGTCGCGTTCGCGCACGATGTCGATCTCCTGCACGCCATGGCCGAGGTCGATCCGGGTCGTCAGCGGAAACGTCGCCGCCAGGCTGCGGCCGCCTCGCCAGGGCGGCGCATGGAAATTGGTGACGTAGAGCAGCAGCGCCGCCAGTGCAGCTTCGACCTTTTCGTCCGCGCGCGGCGCCAGCAACTCGTCGCGATATTTCCCAATGAACGCCGTGGTCGCTTCGCCCGCGGCAAAACCGGGATGGCGCAAGCAGGAAATCAAAAATCCCTGATTGGTGGTGACGCCGAATGCCGCGGCCTGCTCCAGTCCGCAGATCAGCCGACCCCGCGCCTCGTTGCGGTCGGCTCCGTGGCTGATGACCTTGGCGATCATCGAATCGTAGAACGGGGGAATTTCGGAACCGGATTGCAGCGCATGCTCGACGCGGACACCATCCGGCATCTGCCAAAGCGCCATCCGGCCGGACTGCGGCATGAAGTCATGACCGGCGTCCTCGGAACACAGCCGCACCTCGATCGCGTGGCCGGAGAATTTGACGTCCTCCTGTTTCAGCGCGAGCGGTTCGCCCGCAGCGATGCGCAACTGCAGTTCGACCAGATCCAGCCCGGTGATCGCCTCGGTGACAGGATGCTCGACCTGCAGCCGCGTGTTCATCTCCATGAAGTAGAACTTGCCGTCCCGGTCGAGCAGGAATTCGAGCGTGCCGGCGCCCTCGTAGCCGATCGACTTTACCGCGGCGACGGCGACCGCGCCCATGCTGACCCGCAATTCCGGCGTCACTTTCGGCGACGGCGCTTCCTCGATCAGCTTCTGATGCCGCCGCTGCACCGAGCAGTCGCGCTCGCCGAGATGGATGGCATTGCCGTAGCGGTCGCCGAACACCTGGATTTCGATGTGCCGGGGATCGACGATGGCGCGCTCCAGGATCACGGTCGGGTCGCCGAACGCGCCCTGCGCCTCCGAGCGCGCGCTGCGCAGCGCGTCGGGGAATGCCGCCGCATCCGGCACCAGCCGCATGCCGCGCCCGCCGCCACCGGCGACCGCCTTGATTATGACGGGGAAGCCGATCTTCCGCGCTTCCGCCAGCATCACGGCATCGCTCTGGTCCGCACCCTGATAGCCGGGCACGACGGGCACGCCGGCCTTTTGCATGATGTCCTTGGCGCCGGCCTTGTTGCCCATCGCACGGATGGCTTCCGGCGACGGCCCGATGAAGACCAGTCCGGCGTCGCGGCACCCTTTCGCGAAATCCTCGTTCTCGGCGAGGAAGCCATAGCCGGGATGCACGGCCGTGGCGCCGCTGGCCCTGGCGGCGGCGATGATCGCCTCGATCCGCAGGTATGACTGCGCCGGCAGCGCCTCGCCAATTCGCAGCGCCTGATCCGCCTCGCGGACATGCAGCGCGTCGCGGTCGGCGTCCGAATAGACGGCGATCACGCCATAACCCAGCCGGCGCGCGGTGCGCATGATCCGCAGCGCGATCTCGCCGCGGTTGGCGACCAGTACCTTGAAGAACGGCGTCCGCTTCATTGCTGCGCTTGTCATGGCCGCGCGACCGAGAATTGCATGCGCTGCGGCGAACGCGCTTCAGCCTCGCGGCAGATCGCCAGCACTTCGGAGAGCACGCTCCTTGTGTCGCGCGGATCGATCACGCCGTCGTCGAGCACCCGCGCGCTGGTCGAGAACACGTCCATCTGGCCGTCGAACACGCCCGTGATCTGCGCCTTCATCGCGTCGAGCTTTTCCTTCTCGATCGGCTTGCCGCGCCGGGCGGCTGCGGCCTCTGTCACGATCGCCATCGTTTCCGCCGCCTGCTCGCCGCCCATCACGGCGGTCTTGGCGTTAGGCCAGGAGAAGCAGAAGCGCGGATGGAAGCCGCGCCCGCACATGCCGTAATTGCCGGCGCCGAACGAGGCGCCGCAGTAGATCGTGATCTGCGGCACGGTGGCCGAGGTCACCGCCTGGATCATCTTGGAGCCGTGCTTGATCATGCCGGCCTCCTCATAGGCCTTGCCCACCATGTAACCCGTGGTGTTGTTCATGTAGAGAATCGGCGTGCGCGACTGGCAGCAGGCCTGGATGAAATGCGTCGCCTTGTTGGCGCCGGGCACATCGAGCGGGCCGTTGTTGGTTATGATCCCGATCGCCTGGCCCTCGATGCGGGCATGGCCGCACACGGTGGCGGAGCCGTAATTGGCGCCGAACTCGGTGAAATCGGAATCGTCGATGAAGCGGGCGATCGCCTGCCGCATGTCGACCGGCCGCTTGTGGTCCATCGGCATGATGCCGAGCAATTCCTCGGCGTCGTAGCGCGGCGGCTTGAAGGATGCTTCCACAGGCTTCGGCCGGTCCCATTCCAGATTGGCCATGATGTCGCGCGCGATGCGCAGCGCGTCGCGGTCGTCTTCGGCGAGATAATCGCCAAGACCGGAAATCGAGGTGTGCATCTCCGCGCCGCCGAGTTCCTCCTCGGTCGCGATCTCGCCCGTCGCGGCCTTCAACAGCGGCGGCCCGGCTAGAAACGCCCGGGTGCGGCCGCGCACCATCACGATGTAATCGGATAGCCCGGTCTGGTAGGCGCCGCCGGCCGTCGATGATCCATGCGTCACGGTGACGACCGGCAGGCCCGCCGCCGACAGCCGCGCCAGATTGCGAAAGATGTTGCCGCCGCGGATAAAATCCTCGACGCGATAGCGTAGCAGGTTGGCGCCGGCGCTTTCGACCAACTGCACGTAAGGCAGTTTGTTCTCCAGCGCGAGTTCCTGGACTCGCAGGGTCTTGTCGAGGCCGTAGGGCTGCAGCGCGCCGGCGTCGATGCCGGAATCATTGGCGCTGACCATGCAACGAATCCCGGACACGAACCCGATGCCTGCGATCAGACCGCCGCCGGGCACGCTCTTTGCAGCATCCGGCACGTCGAACATGTAGCCCGCGAGCGTCGACAGTTCGATGAAGGGCGAGCCGGGATCGAGCACCAGCGCGACGCGCTCCCGCGGCAGCAACTGCCCGCGCTTGTGGAAGCGGTCCCTGGCGGCCGCGGATGCCGTCCGTGTGCGGTCTTCCAGCGACCGCATGCGAGCGATCAGCGCCAGCATGCCGTCGCGGTTGGCCTTGTAGGCGGCGCCGCCGGTCGCGATGGTTGATTCGAGGATGGCCATGAGATTTGGTTACTCCGTCATTCCGGGGCGATGCGCAGCATCGAACCCGGAATCTCGAGATTCCGGGTTCGACGCTTCGCGCCGCCCGGAATGACGCCGTGAGTGTCGGGCACCATCACGCCCCCTTCCCGGCAAAATGTTCGCTGAACGCCTGCCGCAGTTCCACCTTACGCAGCTTGCCGGTCGCCGTCATCGGCATCTCGTCGAGAATCCTGATCAGCTTCGGCACCTGGAAGCCGCCGAGATGCTTGCGGCAATGCTCGGCAATCCCGGCTTCATCGGCCTGCGCGCCCGGCTTCAGCTTGACGAAGGCGGACACCGCCTCGCCCCATTGCGGGTGCGGCAGGCCGACCACGGCGGCGTTCTGCACGGCGGGATGCGCGAGCAGCGTTTCCTCAATCTTGACGGAAGCGACGTTCTCGCCGCCCGACTTGATCATGTCCTTCTTGCGGTCGAGGAACAGCACCTCGCCGTGTTCGTCGATCAGCGCAAGGTCGCCGGTGTGATGCCAGCCGAACTTGCGCGCCTCTTCGGTCGCCTTCGGATCCTTGTAGTAGCCCATCATGACGTTGGGCCCGCGATGCACGAGCTCGCCGACCTCGCCGCGCGGCAACAGGTTGCCGTTGTCGTCCATAACAGCGGTTTCGTTGACGATCAGCGACTCGCCCCAGTAATTGCCGAAGCGCTCGAGCTGGCGATCCGGCTGCGACATCGTGGTGGCCGGATACATTTCGGTCTGCCCTGAACTCAATACGAAATTCGGGCACATGTCGGCCATGGCACGCTCCAGCAGCGGGCGGCCCATCGGCGCCATGGTGTAGATGCAGGTCCGCAGGTTCGACAGATCGAACTCCCTGCGGCGCGGGTGATCGAGGATCGCCTGGTACATCAGCGACAGGCCGACGAACACCGTGAGCTTGTCGCGCACGATGGCTTCCATGCAGACCACGGGGTCGAAGCCGCGCATCAGCGCCATCCGGCCGCCGACCGACAAATAGCTCAGCAGAAGCACATGGCCGGCGCAGTGGAAAAGCGGGAACTGCCCGGTAATGCCGTCGTCGCGGCCGAGCTTCATCTCGATGGCGTTGCTCATCACGGCCATGACGACGGCGAGATGACAATGCATCGCGCCCTTGGGCCGCGACGTCGTGCCCGACGTGTAGATGATCATCGCAAGATCGCGGTCGTCGATCTCGATATCAGGCTCGATCCCGGATTGGCCCTTGATGAGGTCGTTGAAGTTCTCCAGCCTCGTTGCGGCGATCTTGCCGGCGAGGTCGATCCCGATCATCTGCATGCCACGCTTTTCCAGCGCAGCGCGGCGATCGGGCTGGGCGTGCAGGGCGTCGTCGATCAGCGCAAAGCGTACCTCGGCGTGATCCAGGATATAATCCATGTCCGCCGGGCCCAGCATGGTGTTGATCGGCACCCAGACCAGCCCCGCGCGGTGGATGCCGAACAGCGCTTTGACGAACTCGACGGAGTTGTTGCAGATCGTCGAGATCTTCTCACCGGGCTTCAGCCCGCGCTTCACCAGATAATTGGCGAAGCGATTGGCGTCGTGTTCGAGCTCGGTAAAGGTCACGCGGCGCGCGCCGTCGGTGAGCGCGATGCGGTCGGGGAACCGTACCGCCGCACGCTTCAGGAGATCGCCGATCGCCACCCGCCCGATACGGCCGGGACCGGGGACGCCGCCGGTTGCTGCGAGATTGGTCATCTGTTCCGTCCCTCAGACGTGTTGAACGTGGTCGGATGCGCCTGCCCCCTGCCACAGCGTCATTGCGAGGAGCGATAGCGACGAAGCAATCCATACTTTCTTGACGCCGCGCGATGGATTGCTTCGCTTCGCTCGCAATGACGATAGGCTAATGCGTGGTCCCAAAGATCTGCCGCGCTTCCGCCGGGCTCGCGATCTCGCGCCCCGCGCGCCGCGCGCAGCCGGCGATTTCCTCGATCAACTGTCCGTTCGAGGTCACCTTGGCGCCGTTGGCGAGATAGAAGGTGTCTTCGAGCCCGGTGCGCAGGTGCCCGCCGAGATCGGCGCAGCGCTGGTGCAGCGGCCAGATTTCGGCGCGGCCGATCGCGGTGACCTGCCAATGCGCCCCGGGCTCCTTCAGCTTCAACAGGATCGGCAGCAGTTCCGGATCGGCCGGCATGCCGGACGCGACGCCCATCACGAAATTGTACTCCAGCGGCCCGGAATACATCCCGGTCTGCCGGTACATGTTGACACAGCGCACGATGCCGACGTCGAAGCATTCGAATTCCGGGATCGTGCCCGCTTCCTTCATCACGTCGAGATAGTCCTGCACCTTCTCGACCGCGTTATCGAACATCATCGGCGGCCAGGCCCAGGTGTTGTCGGCCTTGACCTTGAGATAGTTGAGCGAGCCGGCATTGCAGGCGGCAATTTCCGGCTTCGTTTCCCGCACACAGTTCAGTGCGCCCTGATAGTTGGGACCTGAGGTGCCTGTGGTGTGGTTGATGATGACGCCGGGGCAGGCCTCGCGGATCGCCTGCTGAATCTCCTTCGAGACATTGACGTCCCAGGACGGCAGATGCCCCTTGTTCGGTTCCTGCTGGCGCAGATGCATATGCATGATGCTGGCGCCGGCGTTGAACGCGGCTTTCGCCTCGCGCGCCATCTGCTCCGGAGTGACCGGCACGTTGTGTTGCTTGGGATCGGTCAGCACGCCGTTGAGCGAGCAGGTAATGACGGCCTTGTCACCCATGGATCAGCCTTCGGTGCGAGATGCGAGGGGTCGCGAAAATTTCGTTCGCGATCATGCGTCCGGCATCAACCGGCTTCTTGCGTCCACCCGCTATTGTCGGCGCCGGCGCGGCCGCTGCTGTAGATCGCAAGATCGCGCGAGCCTGAAAAGATCGCGCGTGGCTTCAGTCCATAGAAGCGGCGGATCGAGTGGCTGAAATGCGTGGAGTCGGGATAGCCGATATCCTGCGCGAGATGCGCGAGGTTGATGTCCTGGTTGGCAAAGTGCAGCAGATGCCGCGCGCGCTTCCAGGCGCGGAACGAACGGAACGAAATGCCGGTCTCTTCCTTGAACAGATGCAGGAAGCGCGACGGCGACAATCCGGCCTCCGCGGCGCAGCTTGCGGCTGTCACCGGCTCGCCGGAGAATCTTCCGATCTGCACGATCGAACGCGCCACGCGCGGATCGAGCACGCGCTGCGGCAGGACTTCGCCGAGACACAGACGATCGAACTCGGCGCTGGAAAAATCACCGCCCGCCTGATGGTCGCGGAGTTCGAGATAGGCGGCGCGAATGCGGTTGGTGAACGCCTGACCTTCCGGTCCGTCGAGCCGCTCGACGAGATCTTCCAGCACGCCCGGTCGCACGCTCTCCGGCTCGATCACGATGCTGAGCACCGTGCGATAATCGCTGGCGATGGTGTGCCTGATATTCGGCAGCACGGCGACCATTTCGCCGTAGCGCTCGCCGCCGTCGGCGGTCGTGAGCCACAGGCCGCCTTCGATCGAGACATAGATGTTGAACGCACCCGAGCAGCGCTGGCGCGGCCGGCCGAGGAGGCCTGCGTAGAACACGCGCTCCGGGGTGATCAGCATCAGATGGCCAGATTTGCGGCCGACATCGTCCATGGGCTCGTCCTCCTCGCGCGGCTCTCTGGCCGCTGCGACGAGGTCAACATAGCGGAAATTCGGGTTCTGTCACCGATAGAAGATCGTCATTCCGGGGCGCGAAGCGAACCCGGAATCTCGAGATTCTCAGGGGCGCAAGGGGCGCCCCATAGTTCGATGCTTCGCATCGCCCCGGAATGACTGAGAGTCAGGCCCTTACCCGCGGCGTCACGTTCTGCTCGACGCCCGCCTTGCGCTCCGCTGCAACCGCGCGCTGGTAGCCCTCGCGTTCCTGCAGCCGGGCCCAATAGGCCGCCACATTGGGGCCAAAATCCTTGGCGAGCCCGATATTGCCCGCCAGCCGCAGCGCATAACCGTTAACGATGTCGGCTGCCGTGAAACGGCCGGCGCACAAATTCTGCCCATTTGCGGTGGCTGCCTCGACGGCGCGCAGCCGACCTAGGAACCATTTTGCGTAATCACCGGCCACCTGCGGGTTCCGCCGCTCTTCCGGCTCGAGCTGGCTGTATCTCAGCACCAGCGTTTGCGGAAACGTCAGCGTGGCATCGCTGAAGTACATCCAGTTCAGGAAGGCGCCATAGGCCGGATCGTCCAGCCCGACCACCAGCGGCGTGGGCCCGTATTTGGTCCCGAGGTAATAACAGATGCCAGAGGACTCCGTCATCCTGGTCTCGCCGTCGACCATGAAGGGAATGGTGCCGAGCGGATTGATCGCAAGATATTCCTTGGCGAGCACCCGCGGCGGGAACGGCAGCATCTTCAGCTCATACGGCAGCCCCATCTCTTCCAGCATCCAGAGCGGACGGAACGAGCGCGCGCCGTCGCAGTGATAGAGCGTGATCATCGGCATTTCCTCTTTCTGATAAAGGTTACTCTGGAACGCCGGCGAGCCGTTCGCAACGATATCTTTGCGCGCACAGGCGCGAACAGAAGACGACGTCAGCCAGTCAACGCAAGACGACCATCAAAGGCGGCGCATCCACTCACGCACCTGAGACGCCGATCCGCGTCACCTAACATGAGGGGCCAGGCCAATGGATTTCGAGCACAGTCCCCGGGCCATCGAATTGCAGGCGCGGCTGTCAGCTTTCATGGACCGGCACGTTTATCCGGTGGAAACGCACTATCAGGAGCAGGTGGAAAACGGCCACCGGCATCACCGGCCGCCGGTCCTGGAAGAATTGAAACGCCGTGCCCGCGGCGAAGGGCTGTGGAATCTGTTCCTGCCCGGCGATCATGGCGCGGGGATTACCAACCTGGAATACGCGCCGCTTGCCGAGATCATGGGCCGGATTTCATGGGCCTCCGAAATCTTCAACTGCTCGGCGCCGGACACCGGCAACATGGAGGTGCTGTCGCTCTACGGCACGACCGAGCAGAAGAAGCGCTGGCTCGAGCCGCTTCTGGCAGGCGAAATCCGTTCGGCCTTCTCGATGACCGAGCCTGAAGTCGCCTCCAGCGACGCCACCAACATCCAGTGCAGCATTCGCCGCGACGGCGACGAATATGTCATCAACGGCCGCAAGTGGTTCACCTCGGGCGCGATGAGCGAGGACTGCAAGCTCCTGATCGTGATGGGCAAGACCGACCCTGACAATCCCAACAAGCATCTGCAGCAGTCGATGGTGCTGGTGCCGCGGGATACACCGGGGATCCGGATCATCAGGGACATGCGCGTGTTCGGCTATGACGATGCGCCGGTCGGCCATCCCGAGATCGTCTATGACAATGTGCGCGTGCCCGCCGCCAACATGCTGCTCGGCGAGGGCCGCGGCTTCGAGATCGCGCAGGGCCGGCTGGGTCCCGGCCGCATCCACCACTGCATGCGCCTGATCGGCTGCGCACAGCGCGCGCTCGAACTGATGTGCGTCCGCGCGCAGTCCCGCGTCGCGTTCGGCAAGCCGCTCGGCGAACAGGGATCGGTGCGGGAGGATATCGCCCATTCCTGGTGCGAGATCGAGCAGGCGCGGCTGCTGACGCTGCGCGCCGCGGAGAAGATGGACCGCGAGGGCAACAAGGCCGCGCGCGACCTGATCGCCGCAGCCAAGATCGTGGTGCCGGCGATGGCCGCCCGCGTGATCGATCGCGCCATCCAGATCCATGGCGGCGCCGGGGTCTCGCAGGACACGTTCCTGGCGGAGGCCTACACCTACGCGCGCTTCATGCGGATCGGCGACGGGCCGGACCAGGTGCACCTGTCGCAGCTTGGACGCGGCCTGCTGAAGCGTTACGGCACCCCGGCCTGACCGACGGGCAGCGCTTCAATTGCTGTGCTTCCGCAATTCGAGGCGGGCAATCTGGTTGCGATGGACCTCGTCCGGGCCGTCGGCCAGACGAAGCAGGCGCGCGGTGGCGTAGGCCGCAGCCAGCCCGAAATCGTTGCTGGTGCCGCCGCCGCCATGCGCCTGGATGGCCCAGTCGATCACCTGGCACGCCATGTTCGGCACCGCGACCTTGATCATCGCGATTTCTGCCTTGGCCACCCGGTTGCCGACCGTGTCCATCATGTGTGCGGCGTTCAGCGTCAACAGCCGCGACTGCTCGATCATGATGCGCGATTCCGCAATCCGTTCCTGGGTGACGGTCTGTTCCGAGACCGGCTTGCCGAAGGCGACGCGGTTGCGGGTCCGGACGCACATCTTCTCCAGCGTCCGTTCGGCCAGCCCGATCAGCCGCATGCAGTGATGGATACGGCCGGGGCCAAGACGCCCCTGTGCGATCTCGAAACCGCGGCCCTCGCCGAGCAGCATGTTGGATGCGGGAACACGCACGTTCTCGAACACCACTTCCGAGGCACGATCCGGCACGCCATAGAAGCCGAACACCGGGAGCGGGCGCAGCACCTTGATGCCCGGCGTATCCATCGGCACCAGGATCATCGACTGCTGGCGATGGCGGTCCGGGTTGTCCGGATCGGTCTTGCCCATGAAGATGCAGATCTTGCAGCGCGGATCGGTCGCGTTGGTCGTGTACCATTTGCGGCCGTTGATGACGTAGTGATCGCCGTCGCGAACGATCCTGCTCTCGATGTTGGTGGCGTCGCTGGAAGCGACGGCGGGCTCGGTCATGGCAAAGCACGAGCGGATCTCACCCGCGAGCAGCGGTTTCAGCCAGCGCTCCTGATGCTCCCGCGTGCCGTAGCGCGCCAGCACCTCCATGTTGCCGGTATCGGGCGCCGAGCAGTTGAACAGCTCCGGCGCCAGATGCGACCGCCCCATGATCTCGCATAGCGGCGCGTATTCAAGGTTGGTCAGGCCGGCGCCGTGCTCGCTCTCCGGCAGGAACAGGTTCCAGAGTCCCTCTTCCCTCGCCCTGGGCTTCAGCTCCTCGACGACGGGAAAGACCTTCCAGGGGCCAAGCTCTTCGGCTTCGCGATAGAACCGCTCCTCGTTCGGATAGACGTGGCGGTCCATGAACGACTGAAGGCGATGCTTCAGTTCGACGACTCTCTGGCTTTCCTGATGAAACATTTCGAGTTCCCATGCCTTGGGCGCGTTGCGGCGCTATCTCTTCTTCATGCCGGGCAGCGTGCCCATCATCTTGCACAGCACCATCAGCATCACCTCGTCGGCGCCGCCACCGATCGAGGTCAGGCGGCTGTCGCGATAGGCGCGGCTGACCGGCGTCTCGTTCATGAAACCCATGCCGCCCCAATATTGCAGGCAGGCGTCGGTGAGTTCACGACCCAGACGCCCGGCCTTCAGCTTGGCCATGGTCGCAAGCCGCGTCACGTCCTCGCCGGCGACCAGCGCTTCGGCCGCACGGTAGATCAGCGAGCGCAGCAGTTCGACCTCGGTCTGCATTTCCGCAAGCTTGAAGTGCACGGTCTGGTTATCGAGGATCGAGCCGCCGAAGGCCTTTCGGTTGCGGGTATATTCGATCGTCTCCGATATGATGAACTCATGCGCCTTGAGACAGGCGGCTGCACCCCACAGCCGCTCCTCCTGGAACTGGATCATCTGGTAGGTAAAACCCTGGCCCTCTTCGCCGATACGGTTGCGCTTGGGCACCCGGACATTGTCGAAGAAGATCTGCGCGGTGTCGGACGAGCGCATGCCCATCTTGTCGAGCTTGCGCGCGATCTGCACGCCCTTGCTCTTCATGGGCACGCAGATCAGCGACTTGTTGCGGTGGACCTGGTCGTCGCTGGTGTTGGCAAGCAGGCAGATCCAGTCAGCCTGGGTGCCATTGGTGATCCACATCTTGCCACCGTTGATGACGTAGTCGTCGCCATCGGAGCGCGCATTGGTCTTGATCGAGGCGACGTCGGAGCCCGCACCGGGCTCGGAGACGCCGATACAGGCCACCGCGTCACCCGCAATGGCCGGCGTCAGAAACTCATGCCGCACCTCGTCGGACCCGAACCGCGCCAGCGCGGGAGTAGCCATATCGGTCTGCACACCGATCGCCATCGGCACGCCGCCGCAGGTAATGGCGCCGAGTTCCTCGGCCATCATCAGCGCGTAGCTGTAATCGAGCCCCTGGCCGCCGAATTCAACCGGCTTGTTCAGGCCGAGGAAACCGAGATCGCCGAGCTTCTTGAACAGCTCGTGCGCCGGGAAGATGTCGTTCTTCTCCCATTCGTCGACGAAGGGATTGATCTCGGCGGCGATGAACTTTTGCAAGGCGCGGCGGGGTTCGTCGTGTTCGGCGGTGAAGAGCATTGTTTCGTTGTCCTCCGTCATTCCGGGGCGATGCGCAGCATCGAACCCGGAATCTCGATGTTGTTTTACTCACCTCTGGATTCCGGATTCGGCGCTTCGCGCCGCTCCGGAATGACGGAGAACACGGCTCACAACCCCATCTGCCGCGACGCCAGATCCTTCATGATCTCCTCGGTGCCGCCGCCGATGGCATTGACCTTGACCTCGCGATAGATGCGCTCGACCTTGACGCCGCGCATGAAGCCGGCGCCGCCGAATATCTGCACCGCCTCGGAGGCGCAGAATGCCATGGTCTGGGTCGCCTGGTTCTTCATCATGCAGATCTCGGCGACCGGGCTCTCGCCCTGCCCGAGCCGCCACGCCAGCATTTCCAGCATCGCCTGCGACGCCGCGACCTTCTGCGCCATGTCCACCAGCTTGTGGCGGATCACCTGGTGCTGCGCGATCGGCTTGCCGAAAGTCTTGCGCTCTTTGGCATAGGCGATCGCTTCCTCGACGCAGACGCGCGCATAGGCGGTGCAGCTCGCCGCCATGCCCATGCGCTCGCTGTTGAAGTTCTGCATGATGATCTTGAAGCCCTGGCCTTCCTCGCCGATCAGGTTCTCCACCGGGACGCGACATTCGTCGAAATGCAGCGTGGCGGTGTCCGAGGCCCACCAGCCCATCTTCTTCAGCTTTGTGCGCGACAGGCCCGGCGTATCGCCTTCGATCAGCAGCAGGCTGACACCGCCCGGACCTTCACCGCCGGTGCGCACGGCAACGGTCAGATAATCGGCCCGCATGCCTGACGTGATGAAGGTCTTTTCGCCGCTGACGACGTAATGGTCGCCATCGCGCCGCGCCTTGGTGCGGAGGTTGGCGACATCGGAGCCGCCGCTGGGCTCGGTGATCGCAAGCGCCGAAATCTTCTCGCCTGAGAGCACCTGCGGCAGCACCCGTGCCTTGACCTCGGGCCGGGCGGCACGCGCGATCGGCGGCGAGCCGATGGTGTGGCTCATCAGGCTCGAACTGACCCCGCCCGCGCCGGCGCGCGCCAGCTCCTGCGAGGCCACGATCTTCATGAACTGATCGGCGGCAACACCGCCATATTCTTCCGGGAAGCCGAGCCCCAGCAGGCCAATCCCGGAGGCCCTGGCATAGAGTTCGCGCGGAAACTCGCCGGCTTCGTCCCACTCATGGGCATGGGGCTCGATCTCGCGCGCCACGAAGCGGCGCATCACGTCGCGAAACGCCTCGTGTTCCGCCGTGTAGAACGGGCTTTGCACCCTCGTCCGCTCCAGCATGCTCATCCTCCCCGGCGATTACGATGCCCCGATTTGGCCCGCGCAAACTTGCGTTGAGCGGCTGGCACTATTGTGCCGATAGCGCACACCGTGACGCGGCCACCTGACGCATGCCGCGTACAGCAACTGAACGCAAGACCGGTTCCCCGGTCATGTCCTAGCGTCCCTGGACAAAATCAATAACACATATCGGCCACTCGCCGGGGAGGATGAAGCATGATCCGATCGAGCAAATCAGCCTCGGCCGTTCTTTTCTCGGCATTGCTGGGCTCGGCATTGCTGGCCTTTGCCGCATCGACCGCCGCCGTTGCCCAGCAACCCGGCATCACGGATACCGAAATCAAATTCGGCAACATCATGCCGTACAGCGGTCCGGCATCGGCGCTCAGCGTTACCGGCAAGGTATTCGCGGCCTATTTCGACATGGTCAACGAGAAGGGCGGCGTCAACGGACGCAAGCTCAACATGATCTCCCTCGACGACGGCTTCTCGCCGCCGAAGACGGTCGAGGCGACGCGCCGGCTGGTCGAGAACGACAACGTCGCCTTCATGTTCGGCACCATGGGCACCGCGCCCAGTTCGGCGACGGCGAAATATCTCAACGGCGCCAAGGTGCCGCATTTGTTCCTGATCAGCTCCGCGTCCAAATGGAACGATCCGGCGACGCAACCCTGGCTGATGGCGCTGCCCTGGGCGCCCAACTACGTCGAGGAAGCCGGTATCGAAGTCCGCTATGCGCGATCCAGGAATCCCAATGCCCGCTTTGCGATCCTTTACCAGAACGACGATGCCGGAAAGGATTATCTGCGCGGCGTCAAGGAAGCCCTTGGTCCCGACGCCGACAAGGCGATCGCGATGGCGTCGAGCTTCGAAGTCGCCGATCCCACCGTCGACTCGCAGATTCTCACGCTCGCCAACACCAAGGCCGACGTCTTCCTGATCTACAGCGTGACGCCGCGCGCCTGCGCCCAGGCGATCCGCAAGCAACATGAGACCGGCTGGCGGCCGATGCGCTTCATCTCCTCGGGCTGCGCCAACAAGGACACGGTGTTCGTGCCGGCCGGCGTCGAGGCATCGACGGGCATCATGTCGGTCGTGGCCCTGAAGACCTATAGCCAGGATTCCAAGGACCCCGGGATCCTCGCCTACGCCGACTTCATGAAATCCCGGCTGCCGAATGTGGACCTCGGCAACTTCGCCGCCGGCTATGGCTACATGGTCGCGCAGGCGCTGGTCGTGGTGCTGGAGCAGTGCAAGAACGATCTGAGCCGCGCCAACATCATGGCGCAGGCCGCCAATCTCAAGAAGGTCCCGCTGTCGATGCTGCTGCCCGGCATCACGCTCAATACCTCGCCGACGGACTACCGTCCGATCCGGGACGGTTATATGGTCGAGTTTCGCGACAGCCAGTTGAACGTGATCAGCGAAATGCTGCGCGGTTCCTGACCGGCTGGCGCGACCAGGAAGACAAAGCAAGGCAAGCCCGACGCTACCGGAATTCCGGATCCGCGATCGGGCAGCTTGCGCGGGAGGATGGCGGGAGGAAGCATGTCGCCGGTTCGCTATTACGACTGGATCGCCCATTTCGGCCGCCGCACCCCGGACAAGATCGCAGCCATCGACCTTGCGAGCGACCGCCGGCTTTCCTACGCAGAGCTCGACGCGCGCATTTCGCGCCTTGCCACTCACCTGCGCGACGGACTGGGCGTCAAGCGCGGTGACCGCGTCGCGGTGCTGGCGCTGAACACGACCGATACGCTCGAAGTTCAATTCGCCTGCGGTCGGATCGGCGCGGTTTTCCTGCCGCTGAACACCCGCCTCACGGTTCCCGAATTGCAGTTCATCGTCGGTGATTCCTCGCCAAAGGTGATGATCCACGACACGGATCTCGCCGAAATCGCGTTGTCGGTCGCCAGGCTCTGCAACGTTTCGTCGGCGCTGCTGTTCGGGCCTGACGGTTCCTATGAAGCGGCGATCGCAGCTTCAAAGCCGATCGATCGGTTTGAAGACGTCACCCATGACGACATATCGACCATCATGTATACCTCGGGCACCACGGGCCAGCCCAAGGGCGCAATCATCACCCATGGCATGACGTTCTGGAATTGCGTCAATCTCGGCGGTCCCGCCTACATCTCGCCGAGGACGGTGCTGCTTACCGTGCTGCCGCTGTTCCACACCGGCGGGCTCAATTGCTACACCAACCCGGTGCTGCATTCCGGCGGCACCGTGCTGATCATGCGCGCGTTCGATCCCGGCGTGGCGCTGCAACTGATCAGCGATCCCGCATGGGGCATCAACCAGTTCTTCGGCGTGCCCTCGATCTACCAGTTCATGGCGCAGCATCCGGCCTTCGCGACCGCCGACTTCAGCCGACTCGTGATCGGCGGCGTCGGCGGTGCGCCGATGCCGGTTCCGCTGTTGAAGGTGTGGGAAGAGCGCGGCGTCGCCCTGCAACAAGGCTACGGCATGACCGAGACCAGCCCGGCCGTGCTCACGCTCGACAAGGAGGACGCCGTGCGCAAGGCCGGCTCATCCGGCAAGCCGGTGCTGCACACCGAAGTGCGGATCGTGCGCCCTGACGGGACCGATGCCGGAGTGGATGAACTCGGCGAACTCTGGGTCAAGGGGCCAAACGTCACGCCCGGCTACTGGAACAGGCCGGATGCCAACGCCTCATCCTTCACCGATGGCTGGCTGCACACCGGCGATGCCACGCGCGTCGATGACGAGGGCTTCTACTACATCGTCGACCGCTGGAAGGACATGTACATTTCCGGCGGCGAGAACGTCTATCCGGCCGAAGTCGAGAGCGTGCTGCACCAGCTCGCCGCGATTGCCGAAGCCGCCATCATCGGCATGCCGAACGAGCAGTGGGGTGAAGTCGGCATGGCGATCGTCGCCGTAAAGCCCGGCCACACGCTGACGCCGGCGGAAATTCATGCCCATTGCGCCGCGAACCTGGCGCGCTTCAAATGTCCGCGGTTGATCGAGTTCGTCGATGCCCTGCCGCGCAACGCGACCGGCAAGATTCACAAGCCGACGCTGCGGCAGCAATTCAACGCGGTGAAAGCGACGGACACGGTTGCTTCGTAGCGACCCGCTCCCCTCGTCGTGCCCGCGAAGGCGGGCATCCAGTAATCGCTGGCTGCGGTGATAGAATCGAAACGCCGCGGCGTACTGGATCGTCCGCCTTCGCGGACGATGACAGCGGAGCCTTAGCCCGGCAGGAACAGCGCGAACGGTTCTTCCGTCGTCCGCTGCAGGTGCTGGCGGTACAGCGCAAAATTGGCGTCGTCGGACGAAATCCGCCCGAAACTCGGATTGGCCACCATCTGGATCGGCAGATAGGCGATCGGGGCTGCAATCGGCGTCAGCAGCGAGCCGCGGCCCGCAAGAAGTGTCGTGATGATGCCGTACATCTCGCCCGAAATGGCGAGCCGCGCCACCGTGATCAGGCGATGCTGGCCGTGCCGGTTGGTGACGAGATAGATGTGCCCGGACTGGTTTGGCACCGCGACTTCGCCGAACTGGGTGAAGGCCGCGTCCTGCCGTTCGCTTTCATGAAACACCAGCGATGATGCTGCCGTGTCCCAGACGATCTCGGTGCGGTAGGCGAAGATCGCATCCTTGTCGCCGAACGACGGGCGCACCGTGACATAGGTCCCTTCGATCCACGCCACCGCGCGCCGCGAATAGGCGCCGAGGCCATCCGGCGCGATGTCGCCATTCCCGTTGGGTGCGGCGGGAGCCGGCGCATCCTGCGCCTTGCGCAGGGAGACGCCGAGCGCCTGCTCCAACCGCACCGTGGTGGCGAGCGTGAACGGGCGGCGGCCGCCGAGCACCTTCTCCAGCGTTGACAGGCTGAGCTTTGCGAGTTCGGCGAGGGATTGCCGTGAGATGCGGCGACGGGCGATCTCCTCACGAATGGTGTCTGCGATCTGTCGGCTTTGTTCGGCGGAAAGCTGCTTGTCCGGCGTCGGCATCGTCACCCCTGCTTCGTCGGTGCCACCCTAGCAGACGCACGATCCATCACAAACCCGCACAAAGCCGTCACGGCCGCGACGCACTGCGCTGGCCGGCGGCGGAACAAGGCCGATCATTCCGCTCGCGCCACATCAGCGCTTTCCGCAACCTCTCGCACGGCGAATACGCCATTCGGGAGCGAGCGAAATGACGACATGCGACGAGATCGATAGAGACAAAAGCAGCGCGCGGCCCAGCCTGGTCAGGCTGGTGCTGTTCCTTGTGATGCAGGGCGTGGCCGTAATCCTGGTCGGGTTTGCGGCATTATTCTTGAGCTTTGAGCCGGCGTGGTCGACCGAGCGGCTGTCGGCGGCCTTTCTCAAGCCAAGCGATGCGCGCTCCGGCTCGCTGCTCCTGAAGACGGAGGAAGGCTATGCCGATGCATCGCGGCTCGGCATCGATGTCGATCTCACCGTGTCGGGCCCCACGGTCCGCGCCCGCGTCACCCAGATCTTTCGCAACCCGACCAGGGACTGGGTCGAGGCTGCCTATGTCTATCCGCTGCCCTCCGGCGGCGCGGTCGACACGCTGAAGATGGTGATCGGCGATCGCGTCGTGATCGGCGACATCAAGGAGCGACAACAGGCCCGCGCCATCTACGAGCAGGCGAAGCAGAATGGGCAGAAGGTGGCGCTGACCGAACAGGAGCGGCCGAACATCTTCACCAACTCCGTCGCCAATATCGGTCCCGGCGAAACCGTGCTGGTGCAGATCGAATATCAGGAACCGGTTCAGCAATCCGGCAACGAGTTCTCCTTGCGGGTGCCGATGGTGGTTGCGCCCCGCTACAATCCCGTACCCGTCGTGCAGAGCGTCGACTTGCGGCCCGACGGCGGCGGCTGGGGTGCGACCAGGTCCGACCCCGTGCCGGACCGCAACCGCATTTCGCCGGAAGTGCTTGACCCCGCAACCAACGCGCCGGTCAACCCGACCAGCATCACCGTGCGCCTTCAGGCGGGCTTTCCGCTCGGCGAGGTCAAGAGCCACCATCACACCGTGAAGACCGAAAAGCCCGATGCCGGCACCAGCATCATCCGGCTTGCCGAAGGCCCGGTGCCGGCGGATCGCGATTTCGAACTGACCTGGAAACCCGCAGCCGAAAAGGCGCCATCGGTCGGATTGTTCCGCGAACGCGTCGGCGACAACGACTACCTGCTGGCCTTCCTCACGCCGCCCGCGGTCGAGCAGGCCGGGCAGAAGCCGTCGCCGCGCGAGGTGATCTTCGTGATCGACAATTCCGGCTCGATGGGCGGCACTTCGATCGTCCAGGCCAAAGCCAGCCTCATCTATGCGCTCGGCCGCCTGCAGCCAACCGACCGCTTCAACGTGATCCGGTTCGACAACACCATGGACATGCTGTTTCCGGGGGCCGTGCTTGCCGACAGGGTACATGTCCGTCGCGCCACCGATTTCGTCGGCGCGCTGCGCGCCGAGGGCGGCACCGAAATGGTCCCTGCGATGCGCGCCGCGCTTTCCGACAACGCCGGTGATGCCAATCATGTCCGTCAGGTCGTCTTTCTAACGGACGGCGCGATCGGCAACGAACAGCAATTGTTCGAAACCATCAACGCGCTGCGCGGCCGCTCGCGGATCTTCATGGTCGGCATCGGCTCGGCGCCGAACACCTATCTGATGACGCGCGCCGCCGAGCTCGGCCGCGGCACCTTCACCCATATCGGTTCGGTCGAACAGGTCGAAGAACGCATGCGCGGGCTGTTCTCCAGGCTGGAGAATCCGGCGGTGACCAACCTGACCGCAAAGTTCTCCGATGCCACGGCCGACATCACGCCGGCCGCGATCCCCGACCTCTATCGCGACGAGCCGCTGGTTCTGGCGGCGAAGCTCGACAGGCTCGCGGGCTCGGTCGAGATCAGGGGCCGCATCGGCGACCGTCCCTGGGTCGTCACGCTGCCACTGGCGAATGCGGCCGAAGGCAAGGGCCTGTCCAAACTCTGGGCGCGCCGCAAGATCGCGGATGCCGAGGTAGCGCGCACCACGCGGCAGGCGAGTTCGGAAGATGCCGACAAGAGGATCCTCGCGCTCGCGCTGGAGCACCAGCTTGTGACGCGGCTGACCAGCCTCGTCGCGGTCGACAAGACCCCGAGCCGTCCCGACGGCGAGCCGCTCAAGCTGTCGGAATTGCCGATCAATCTCCCGGTGGGATGGGATTTCGCCAAGGTATTTGGCGAGCGCCCGCAGTTGCCGACGACGACGACGGAGCGGCGCGCGGATGCAGACGACGCGCGCCTCCAGGTCGCGGCATTGAAGCGCGCACAGCCCTTGGTCACGCCGATGCCCGACACGATCAAGCTGCCAAAGACCGCGACCGATGCCGAACTGAAAATGATTGCGGGTGTGATCCTTCTCACGGTCAGCCTGATCCTGTTGGGCTTCAATCGCCGACGTCAGATGTCACTGCGATGACGTCGGCTGAAAGGAGGAGGCCTCCCCCACCTCCTCCTTCAAGAGCGCGCGCGGCTTCCACCCGCCCCCCAAGGGCCGCGCGCGCTGCTTTTTTCTCACCGCCGTCATTGCGAGCGAAGCGAAGCAATCCATCTATCCCCGCGCGGAAGGGTGGATTGCTTCGCTTCGCTCGCAATGACGGGGAGTAGCATTCATGCCCCGCTTCATCCTCCCGCTCCTGCTCGCTTTCGCCGGCCTCATGCTGCTCGGCCAGGGCGCCTACATCCACGCCAAGGCGCTGGTGGCGCAGGTGTTGCTTGAACGTGCTTTCGTGAAAACCATCGCCACCGGTCGCGAAACCAAGCCGTGGTCATGGGCGGACACCTGGCCGGTCGCGCGGATCGAGATCAGGCGGATCCAGGCCAGCGCCATCGTGCTGGCAGGCAGCAGCGGCCAGGCGCTTGCGTTCGGGCCGGGACATGTCGAGGGCACGCCCGATGCTGGCGAGGCCGGCGTTGCCGTCTATTCCGCGCATCGCGACACGCACTTCGCGTTCCTGAAGAACGTCGTGATCGGAGACGAGATCGACGTGACGCGAAGCGACGGCCAGAAATTCCGCTACCGCGCCGATGCAACTTCGGTGGTGCGCTTCGACGCCTCCGGGATCGATCCGTTCAAGACAGGCCACGAACTGGTGCTGTCAACCTGCTGGCCATTCGATGCGCTCACGCCGGGGCCGGAGCGCTATCTTCTGCACGCCACGATGATCGAATCTCAGCCGAGCTCGCACTGAATTCTCCGCACGCCGGGATATCGTGCGCTGAGCGAATGGCGCTGTCCGCGCCACGCGTGTTGCCACTCCCACCAAGTCCCAATAAAAAGGTCTCAATCAAAAGGCATCCATGGCGCGGATCGTTGGCCGCGGCCAAAGGATACAACCGAGCAAGGGACATTCATGGAAGCCCAGGCAAGCACCGCATCGCACGTGATCGAAAAATGGTCGCCTTCGCCTGACGCCAGCGACATCGTCAAGCGCATCCATGCAATGCTGCACCCGCGCAACATCGTACTGGTCGGCGCCACCGATAAGCCCGGCAACTATGCCGAGCGCATCTGGAACAATCTCATCAAGTACAGGTATGAAGGCGGGCTATTCCCGATCAATGCCAAGCGCGAAACCATCTGGGGCGTGCCCTGCTACAAGGATTTCGCCAGCCTGCCTGAAAAGCCCGATCACGTGCTGGTGCTGGTGCCGGCGCGTTTTGCCGTGCAGGTGATCCGCGACGCCGCCGCCGCAGGCGCCCGTTCAGCCACCATCGTCACCTCGGGCTTCAGCGAACTGCAGGACGAGGACAGCCAGCGGCTGGCGGTCGAACTGAAGGAGGCGGTGCGCGAGACCGGCCTCGCCGTTACCGGCCCGAACTGCCTCGGCAACCTGAGCGCCGGCGAAAAGCTGTTCACCAACATCGACGACCGCATCGTCACCATGGAAGCGGGACCGGTCGCGATCGTCGGGCAGTCCGGCGCGATCGTGATGGCGATTCGCCAGACGCTGGAAGATCGCGGCGTCGGCGTCGGCTACATGGTGACCACAGGCAACGAGACCGGCCTCGAGACGCCCGACCTGATGGCCTATTTTGCCGCCGATCCCTCGATCCGGGTCATCGTGGTCTATCTCGAGGGCGTCCGGAACACAAAAGTGTTTCGCGAAGCCTGCAAGGCTGCGCGCGCCGCGGGCAAGCCGGTGATCGCGCTCAAGCTCGGCGCTTCCGAAGGCGGCCGTGCCGCCGCCATGGCGCACACCGGGGCGCTCGCCGGCTCGATCGAGACGTTCGACGCGATCTCGACCCGCGAAGGCGTGATACGCGTGCGCGGGCTGGATGAACTGATCGAGACCACCGAATGCTTCGTCCATGCCGATCCGCCCAAGGGCAACCGGCTCGCCGCGGTGTCGCTGTCGGGCGGCAAGCGCGGCCTGCTGATCGATGCGTTCTATTCGGCCGGCATGAACTTCGCGCCGCTCGGCCCGAACGCGACCGAGCAGCTGGCAAAGATGCTCGGTCCCGGCAGCATCGTCGGCAACCCGCTCGACGCGGGCTTTGCCGCGGTCGTCGACCCGTCCGTCTACATGAAGTCGATCCAGATCATGATCGACGATCCCGATACCGATATCGTCATCATCGACGCCGAACTGCCGAAGGCGCCGCACGAACTGCGCGAGCGCAACCTGCGCATCGTCAATGAAATGGCGGGAGCGGCGAGCAAGCCCGTGGTCTACATCAGCGCGATGTCGATTGGATTCACCGAATTCACCAAGGCCTTGCGCAAATCGCTCCCGAACATCGCCGTCATGCAGGGGCTCGACCGCGCGGTCGGCGCGATCAAGTCGCTGATCGAATACGCATCCCTGCGCAAGGAAGTGCCTGATATCGTATCGAGCTCGAAGGCTTCCGCACGCGCGGTGCTGGAGAGGACGCTCAAGGCTGCCAATGGCGCTGCGGCGCTCGACGAGGTCGCGTCGAAAAAGCTGCTGAGGGCTTACGGCATTCCGATCTCGAAGGAAGAGATTGCGCAGACCGCGACCGAGGCCGTGAAGATCGCCAGGAAGATCGGCTTTCCCGTGGTGGCAAAAGTCGTCAGCGCAGACATCCTGCACAAGTCCGACATCGGCGGCGTGGTGCTGAACCTCAACAGTGCGGCCGAGGTGAAAAAGGCGTTCAACGACATCACCGCACGGGTGAAGAAACTCAAGGGCAAGCCGAAGCTCGAAGGCATCCTGATTGCGCAGCAGGTCAAGGCCGATCTCGAACTCGTGGTCGGCGCATCGCTCGATGCCGAGATGGGCCCGGTGGTGCTGTTCGGCACCGGCGGCGTCGACATCGAACTGTTGAAGGACGTCGCCTTGGCGGGCGCGCCGCTGGACGAGGCCGAGGCGAAGCAGCTGATCGGCAAGACCAAGGCCGGCGTGAAGATGAAGGGCTACCGCGGCAAGCCCGCGCTGCACGAGGCCTCCGCCGTGAAGGCGCTGGTCGGCCTTTCCAACCTGATGGCCGACGCCGGCAGCCGCATCGCGTCGATCGACGTCAATCCGTTCCTGATCAACAGCAAGCTCGGCGTCGCCGTCGACGGGCTGATCGTGCTGAACAACGCCGCGGCGAGCAAGGCGGCGAAGCATTGAGCGACTGATTCAATGGTCATTGTCGTCCCTGCGAAAGCAGGGACCCATAACCACCGTCGGTCATTGTTACAAAGACAACTAGCTCCATCGTCTCATCGATAGGCCGCGGCGTATGGGTCCCCGCGTTCGCGGGGACGACGAAGGATTGCGAGGTGACGGAAGCTACAACCCCGCACCCCACTGCCGCGCGGTCTGCAATATCCAATCCCGATAAAGCGTCAGCGGCGTAACCCCCGTCATGCCGCCACAGCCGGCGCTGCCGTTCGGCCCGGTCGACCAGCTCACGACGCCGACGATGACGGATCCGCCCTCCTTGTCCTCGAAAACAGGCCCGCCGGAATCTCCGGTGCAGGCCCCCAACCCTTCGCGCTTGCCCTGAGCCACGGGATCGACCAGACGGATTTGCAGTGTGCCGGGCCTGCCGGTTGCGACCAGCGCGGCGACGCGGATCGTGCCGCCGCTCTTGCCGTCGCCGCGCACGGTGACGCCGATGCCGGCAATGGTGAAGCGGCTGCCGACACTGATCGGGATGTTGGGCTGGCCGAGTACCGATGGCGTCTTGCCCCTGGCGGACGTACCCAATTGCAGCAGCGCGACATCGGCCGTCGCGCGATGACCCGACATGGCCTGCATGTTGAAGCCGGGATGGATCGCGACCCGTTTGACGTCCTGCAATTTCGGCTGCCGGTCCGGCCCGTATTCGACGATCCTGTATTCGGCGCCAGTCGGCACGCAGTGCGCCGCCGTCAGCACCAGGTTTGGCGCAATCAGCGCTCCGGTGCAGAAATTGCCGCGTGAACCGACGATGGTGACGACCGAGCGCGCAACGCCGTCGGCCTGCGGCGCGCCGCCGCCAACGATGGCGTGGGCGGGCACGGACAGCAGCAGCGAAAGGCCGGCGATGAGGCGATGCAGGATCTTCATCGCGGCAGCAATAGCCCGCGCCGTGCATATCGCCAAGCGGCGGATCGGGCTGGTTCGGACGCACATTCCGTGTTAGCCGCTGCCCCGACATATTTCATTCAGGCAGGGAACGATGGTCGAAGCGGTAATCTGGGATTTCGGCGGGGTGCTGACCACCTCGCCGTTCGAGGCGTTTGCGCGGTTCGAGACCGAGCGCGGGCTGCCCGCCGACATCATCCGGCGCACCAATGCCGCCAACCACCTGGAAAACGCCTGGGCGAAATTCGAGCGCGCCGAGGTCGACATCCACGCCTTCGACGAGCTGTTCGCGACCGAATCCCGCGCGCTGGGCGCCGAAGTTCGCGGCAAGGACGTGCTCCCGCTGCTCTCGGGCGACCTGCGGCCCGAAATGGTCGAGGCGCTGAAGCGCGTGAAGGCGCAATTCAAGACCGGCTGCATCACCAACAACCTGCCCGCCAACGCCATCGGCAGCCACGGCGGCCGTTCGCTCTATGTCGCCGAAGTGATGGTGCTGTTCGACTACGTTATCGAATCGGCGAAGATCGGCCTGCGAAAGCCCGACCCGCGCATCTACCAGATGATGGTCGAGACACTGAAGGTGAACCCGAAGAACTGCGTCTATCTCGACGACCTCGGCGTCAACCTGAAACCCGCGCGTGAGATGGGCATGACCACGATCAAGGTGCTCAACGCCGCGCAGGCGATCACAGAGCTGGAAGCGGCAACCGGGCTGACATTGCGCTAGGCGGAAAAAGCCAAATTTGCGCGCGCCTTATGCCCAAACGGCGCTTGTTCTTTGCCGGGAACGCAGGCAGAACATTCCGAAATCACCGAATTCGGAGTTGAAACCCCGTGGCTGAAAATCGGCCGTTGGCCTCTATCGAGGCAGTGGAAAGCGGTCTTGCGGCGCAAGGCTATATTGCGAGCCGCCAGATCGCGACCGCGGTCTACCTGGCGCAGCAAATAGAGAAACCTATCCTGGTCGAAGGACCGGCCGGCGTCGGCAAGACCGAGCTTGCGAAGGCAATCGCCGCATGGCGCGGCATGAAGATGATCCGCCTGCAGTGCTACGAGGGGCTCGACGAGGCCAAGGCACTCTACGAGTGGAAATACGCCAAGCAGCTCCTGTACACGCAGATCCTCAAGGACAAGCTCGGCGAAGTGCTGGGCGGCGCGCCGACGCTCGAGGCGGCGCTGAACCAGTTGCACGATTTCGGCGACGTGTTCTTCTCCAAGGAATTCGTCGAGCCGCGGCCGCTGCTGCAGGCGCTGGAACAGCCCGCCGGCTGCGTGCTGCTGATCGACGAAATCGACAAGTCGGACGCCGAGTTCGAATCGCTGCTGCTGGAAATCCTCAGCGATTTCCAGGTGACCATTCCGGAACTTGGAACCGTCGTGGCCGTCGCGCCGCCGACGGTGATCCTGACCTCGAATAGCGAACGCGATCTCGGCGACGCGCTGAAGCGGCGCTGCCTGCATCTTCATATCGGATTCCCCGAACAGAAGCTGGAGGAGCGGATCGTCGAAAGCCGGGTGCCTGGAATTTCGCAAAACCTGCGCCGGCAGATGGTGGGCTTCATCCACGAAATCCGCACGCTCGATTTGAAGAAGCTGCCGTCGGTCAGCGAGACCATCGACTGGGCGCGCGTGCTGGTGCTGCTGCAGGCGCCGGAGCTCGGTCACGAGGTGGTCAAGGATACGCTGAACGTTCTCCTGAAGTACGAGGCGGACATCGAGGCGGCGACGCCCCAGGTTTCCACCTTCATTGCCAAGGTCTCGCGTCAGAACGTCTTCGGGTGACACCGGGATGAGAGAGAACCTGCATCGCTTCTTTCGTGCGGCGCGGGGCGCGGGAGTGAGACTCTCGCCGGCCGAAAGCATCGACGCGATGCGCGCCGTGTCCAGGGTCGGCTTCACCGACCGGGCGGTGCTGCGGGATACATTCCTGCTGACGCTGGCCAAGACACAGGATGAGAAGAAGGCGCTCGGCGACTGCTTCGACCTGTTCTTCGATCAACCCGAGCCGCAGGCTCCGCCCGAAGACGACAAGAGCGACGAGCAGGACCAATCGGGATCCGGCCCCTCATCCGATTCGTCCGATGACGCCAGTGGCGGCGACGAGCAGGCCGAAGGGCTTGGTCAACTCGCGCAGATGCTGCTGGCGCAGGACCGCAACCAGATTTCGGCCGCCATCGCCAACGCGGCGAGCGCCGCCTCGCTGTCCGACATCCGTTATTTCACCCAGCGCGGCATCTTCTCCGGGCGCATCCTCGACCAGATGGGGATCCAGCGCTTGCGCGACGACCTCGACAATCTGACAGCGACCAATCCGGGGCTGGCAGAACGGCTGACCAACGCGCTGGACGGGTTGCGCGGCACGGTGCGCGAAACCGTCTCGCAGGCGTTGCTGCTCTACGGGCGCGAGGAAGCCGAAAACCTGCGCAACGAAATTCTGGCCAACGCGCCACTGTCGCGGATCGAACCGCGGCAGGTCGAACAGATGCGGCGCCTGATCCGGCAGATCGCGCGCCGCCTGCGCGAGCGCTACTCCAAGCCGCGCAAGCGCCAGCGCCGCGGCCATCTCGACGTGCGCCGCACCATCCGGCGCAATGCGGCATGGGGCGGCGTGCCGTTTCTCACTGCATGGAAGCGGCGGCACCGCGACAGGCCGAAGATCGTCGCGCTCTGCGACGTCTCGGGTTCGGTGGCGCGCGTTTCCGATTTCTTCCTGCTTCTGATCCACAGCCTGCATGAGGTCGTCGACGACGTCCGCTCGTTCGCGTTCTCCGGCCATTTGATCGAGGTCAGCGACATCCTCGAAAAGAAGTCACCGGAAGAGGCGATGGCGGAGATCATGTCCAAGGTCGGCTTCGGCTCGTCCGATTACGGCAACTCCTTCGACGATTTCGAGCACGGCTGGATGAGCGCGATCACGCCGCAAACGACCGTGATCGTGCTCGGCGACGCCCGCAGCAACAACCTCGATCCCCGCGCCGACATCCTGCGCCGCATCGCCGAGCGGTCGAAGCGGCTGGTGTGGCTCAACCCCGAAGGGCGGATGGCCTGGGGCTGGGGCGATTCCGAGATGCCGCGCTATTCGACCTTCTGCACCGTCGTCCGCCAATGCGCCACCGCGAAACAGCTTGAACGCGCGGTGTCCGATATCGTGGCGAGCTATCAGTAATGTCGGCGCCCGCAACCCGCCGGCGCGACGGCGCGCCCGACGCGCTGTCGGTGCTGAATTCGGTATTCGGCCTGCCGGCTTTCCGTGGCGAGCAGGAAAAAATCGTCCGGCACGTCACCGACGGCGGCAACTGCCTGGTGCTGATGCCGACCGGCGGCGGCAAGTCGCTGTGCTACCAATTGCCGTCCCTGCTGCGCGAGGGCTGCGGCATCGTGGTCTCGCCGCTGATCGCGCTGATGCGCGACCAGGTTGCGGGACTTCTCGAGGCCGGCGTCAATGCTGCGGCGCTGAACTCGACGCTGACGTTTGACGAGGCTTCCGAAGTCGAACGCCGGCTGCTGGCCGGCGACCTCGACCTGCTCTATGTCGCGCCCGAACGGCTGCTGACGCCGCGCTGTCTCTCCTTGCTGAGCCAAGCCAATATCGCGCTGTTTGCGATCGACGAAGCGCATTGCGTGTCGCAATGGGGGCATGATTTCCGTCCCGAGTATATCGGCCTGTCCGTGATAGCGGAGCGCTTTCCGGACGTGCCGCGCATTGCGCTGACGGCCACGGCCGACGAGATGACGCGCAAGGAAATCGTCGTCAGGCTCGGGCTTGCCGGCGCGCCGAATTTCGTTGCGAGTTTCGACCGCCCCAACATTCGCTACGAGATCGTCGAAAAGCAGAACGCACCGGCCCAGCTCAAGGCTTTCATCAGCGAACGTCACGCGGGCGACGCCGGCATCGTCTATTGCCTGTCGCGCGCCAAGGTCGTGGACACGGCGGAAGCCCTGACCAGGGCGGGCATCCCGGCGCTGCCCTATCACGCCGGCCTCGACGCCGGCGTGCGCGCCCGCAACCAGGACCGCTTCATCAACGAGGACGGCGTCGTCATCGTCGCCACCATCGCCTTCGGCATGGGCATCGACAAGCCCGACGTGCGCTTCGTGGCGCATCTCGATCTGCCGAAGAGCATCGAGGCCTATTATCAGGAGACCGGCCGGGCCGGGCGCGACGGCAAGCCTTCCAGCGCCTGGATGGCCTACGGCCTGTCCGACATCGTGCAGCAGCGCCGCATGATCGACGAATCCACCGGCTCCGACGCGTTCAAGCGCGTGTCGATCGGCAAGCTCGACGCGCTGGTGGCGCTGGCGGAAACCGCGGGCTGCCGGCGCAGCCGCCTGCTCGGCTATTTCGGCGAGGCCATCACCGAGAAGAATTGCGGCAATTGCGACAACTGCCTGTCGCCGCCGCAGCTCCGCGACGGCAAGATCGCCGCGCAGAAACTTTTGTCCTGCGCCTATCGCACCGGACAGAGGTTTGGCGCCATGCACCTGATCGACGTGCTGATCGGCCGGCTGACCGAGAAGGTCACCCAGTTCGGCCACGACAAGCTCTCCGTGTTCGGCATCGGCCGTGAGCTCAACGAGAAGCAATGGCGCGCCGTGATCCGCCAGTTGGTCGCCATGGGCCATCTGCGCGCCGACAGCGAGGCCTTCAACGCCCTGAAGCTGACCGAGAGCGCGCGTGGCGTCCTGAAAGGCGAGACCGAAATCATGCTGCGCGAGGCGGCGCCTGGCACGCGCATTCGCGCCAGCCGCGACAAATCACGGCGGGGCGATCTGGCGCCACGCGCCGAGACCAAGCCCGCCGACGCGCCCCTGCAGGCCGCGCTGCGGGCATGGCGCTCCGAAATCGCGCGCCAGCGCAACGTGCCGGCCTATGTCGTGCTGCACGATTCCACCATCGACGGCATCGCCGCCGCGCGCCCCGCAACGCTGAACGAACTCCGCAACATCCCCGGCATCGGCGACAAGAAGCTCGAACATTATGGGGATGAGCTCATTGCGCTGGTGAGGGCAGCGGAGGCGTGAGGGCGTTTCTCCCTCAGCCCACTCTTGCGGGGAGATGGAGCACAGTGCCGATGTCGCTGCACCTTGGGCCTCATATGCGCTTGCCTTGAGCTCAAGATGTTGCGTTTGCTGCAGAATAGCGGCCGGCTGACCAATGCGGAGGTGGCCGAAATGGTCGGCGTCAGCGCTGCAACTGGTAGTCGGCGCCGCTCGATTTCTGATTGCGTTCCTCACCACAAAACCGGCGTACTCTTGTCCTGATGCTCGCACCGGAACCTTGCGAGACTCTGGTCACACAGCGCACGATGTCCTATCAACCGAGCATGACCATGCGCCCGGCCCTAATCCTTGCCACCCTTCTCACCGCGATGCCGTGCTTTGCCTCGGATGAACTTCAGCGGCAGGAGCCCGATACCATCATCTTCGCGATGATGTCCGGCAAGTGCAGGACGCTCAAGGTCGCCGGGCGGGATCTCCCCTGCCGGGCGGTCGCTTTCTTCCAGACCGAGGAAGGCAGGGCGAATTTCACGGTCGCGATCAATGACCCCAAGGACGACAGCCATATCATCACGTTTTCCGGCGACAACGGGCGAAGGCCAGACGCCAACGTCTACGAACTGCCGATCGACCGGATGCTGCTGAAATCCAAGGACCGCCCGAAGGCCGATGGCCTGCCGGTGCCGTCGATCGAACCGGCCACCGGCCTCTGCAGGCAGGTCGGGAATTTCGTGACGCTGGAGCTTACCAGCATTTCCTGCACCGCCGTCGACAGGAACGGCAGGAGTTACGAATTGCAGTATCAATCCGATGGTACGCCGATGGCGGTGCGCCGCATCAAGCGGATGCGCGTTGGCAGTCCCGCGGTGTCGCCGTTCGACAATTGAGATGATGCCGCCGGCGAACCGGCAAGGTCTCGCACAATCACAAATGAAAAGGCCGCCGGCGGAGAACCGACGGCGGCCAGTGTCGATCCGCGCATGGCTCGTGTCTGCGCGGACATGCGCACGCTAGTTGGCAATTCCTCCCATGGAGTGGAGGCAGTCGGTCAAAATCGAACGAACGCATTCATGCAGGCTTTACCGCGCTGAGTCGCGCAGGCCGGATACCGCTTCAGACGATCGCTAGCGCGCGGCCTTTGACGGCAGGACGGCCGTCGCCACGTCGAACGCCATTCCCCATCGCGGTCGTTCTTCTTCGGCGCCCGGCACGATGATCTGAACGCCTCCGCCGTCGCTGACAGTGTAGGATGCGGCCAGCGCGGCGGCTTCCAGGGCGGCGCCTCGCGAATCATAAACGCCGCCGATCTTGACGTTGTCGGCGAAAACCGACCAGCCGAGCGGCGCCTTTACGACTTCGAAGACCGACTTCTCCATCTGGTCACCTGTAGCGCTTCTGCCCCTCGCCCACGCGACGAATCCGGATCGTGGAAGTTACGCGACGCCTCGCCGGCCGATCCCGATCGATGGACTTCGCCCCATCGACCACCCTCAAAGCGGCCAATGCGCCCTCGACCGGAGGCAGCGCGATTTCCTTGCGCACGGCATCGATCATCTGGTCGAATTCAACTTCGCTCATCGCACGCTCCATTGCGCCAGGCGAAGGTTCAGCTCCGCCGGGATGATAAAAGGGACCGCGCTCGTCACAGATCGCCACGCAAGTTTGTTGTTTGAAAGCTCGGCCGCGGTCGCTTCGGTGGCAAAACGGGGTCGAAATCGGGGACAGTCGAAGAGCTTCGTGGAACCGGCGGCATCCGGCGATGATCCCCTCGCGACACCCTGAAGCGGCGGGGCTTGGCCCAACTTGCCCCATGCGTGCTAGATTCGGCAGCGAATCAGGAGGGTTAGCATGCCGGTAGACAGCGACAGCGCCATTGCGTGGCACCGCGCCCAGCTCAGGAAGCTTCGCGAGACCTTGAGGACTTGCGAGACCAACAGGTTCACGATGGGCCAGCCGGCGCAATCGGCTGCGACCGGCAAGACGCAGAAAGCGATCGCCGAACTGCAGCAGAAGATCCGGCAGTCCCAGCACATCGTCGCTGCCTATGAGCGGCAGACCCGGCGGCCGCTCACGACTGATCGTCGAAGCCTCGCCAGCGTAAGCTGGAGCGCCTGGAACGCCCAGGCCGCCCACGCCCGCACGAGGTAGGGCACGGCCGCGGTGACGGCTGGTCGCGCCCGGCGATGGTCTTCAGTAAGTCGGCCAAAGAACGAAGCGTTCACTTGGGCCCGACAGCAGCACCCATCAGGTGGTCGGGCAACCACGTGGCGATGCCTGGGAAGATTGACATGATGATGATAGCGACAATCATCATGAAGACATAGGGCAGGGAGCCCCACAGCACCGTCCTGGTGGGTACGTCCGGCGCTATGGCGTTGACCACGAACAGGTTCAGCCCAACCGGCGGCGTTATGAGCCCAATTTCCATATTGATGGTCACGATGACGCCAAACCAGACCGGGTCGAAACCGGCAGCCGTAATAATCGGCAGCAGAATCGGCGCGGTCATCAGGATGATTCCAGCGGGCGGGATGAAGCAGCCGCACACCAGCAGGAAGACATTGATGAGTCCCATCAGCACCCAGCGATTGAGCTGCGCGTCGGCGATGGCCTGCGCCAGCGTCTGGGTGATGTAGAGCGAGGTCAGCATATAGCCGAACAGCACGGCGGTCGCGATGATCATCAGGATCATCACTGACTCGCGCGTGGTCGAGCGCAGTATCTGCCACCAGGCCGTCGGGCTCCACATTCCGTAGATTACGATCGCCATGAGGACGCACAGCGCGGCACCGACGCCAGCCGCTTCAGACGGCGTCGCAATGCCGCCGTACAGCACGTACATCACCCCGATCACGATCGCCAGGAAGGGAGCAACTTTCGGAATAGATGCAAACTTCTCCCGCCAGGTGAACCGGAATCCGGCCTCGTAAGCACGGAAGCCCTTGTACCAAATGTAGACCAGCGTCCACAGCATGAAGAGGCCGGTGAGCAGCAAGCCCGGCAGCACCCCGGCCAGGAACAGACGGCCGATGGAGGTCTCGGTCGCGATGCCGTAGAGGATGAAGGTGATCGACGGCGGAATCAGGATTCCGAGAGTGCCGCCGGCGCAGATCGACCCGGTTGCCACCTCGTCCGGATATCCACGCTTGCGCATCTCGGGAATGCCCATCTTCCCGATGGCAGCGCAGGTCGCCGGCGATGAGCCGGTCAGCGCTGCGAACAGCGCGCAAGCTCCGATATTGGAAATCACCAGCCCGCCGGGCACGCGGTAAAGCCAGCGATCGAGCGCGATATAGAGATCCTTTCCGGCCGGCGACGAACCGATCGCCGCCCCCATCATGATGAACATCGGAATGGAGACGAGCGTGAAATCATTCAAGCCCGAATAGAGCGTTTCCGCCGCAACCCGCAGCGAATCGACGCCCTGGAACAGCACCAGGAACGCGACGCCCACGGCGCCGAGCGCGAAGGCCACCGGCGCGCCGGTCAGCAGCACCAGCACCGTGGCAACGAGCACAAGGGCGCCTTGAACGGACGGACTCATATGCCGGCTCCCGGAACATTCACATCGATCCCGCCTTCAGGCAGGCTGACGTCGACGCCGCCCTCCTTCACCGCGATCCCGAACGGCGGCTCGCGACCAGTGAGCAGGTTGAGCAGATCGGCGACATACTGCAGGGTGAGAATCCCAAGGCCCACCGGCATTGCGCCGTAGGGTATCCACAGCCGCGCCCGCCACATCGTATCGGACACCCAGCGGCCCTCGTAGGCCTCATGCCAGAATTGAAAGGTGAGCACCGTCATCAACAGGCAAAAGCCAAGCGAAACCGTGATCGCGCAAATGGCGAGCCAGTAGCGCGCCCGGCCGCTCACATAAATCGGCAACACATCCACGTTCACGTGCCCCTTGGTCAATAGCACGTAGGGCGCGCCGAGAAAGGTGGCCGCAATCAGGCTGTAGGTGACGAAATCGGTCTGCCAGATCGTGTTCTCATTGAGAACATAGCGGATGAACACCATCTGGCAGACAATGATCACCGCGACCGCTGTCAGCGTCGCGGCGAAAATCCCGCACGCTTGCGATATCAACGTTATGAGCCGATTGAAAATATTCATCCGTCCGCCGCCCTGTGGCGCAAAAGGAACGACCGGCGAACGGCCGGCCGATCCCTATTGAAGGAGCCTTATTTGACTGCCAGGGCCTCGTCGATCAATTTCTTGCCGTCGGGCACTTCCTTGGCGAACTCGGCGTAGGAGCTTTTTTGTGCCACATCAAGCCAGGCTTGGTACTCGGGCGCAGACAGGGTGACGACTTCGACCTTGTTGTCCTGGAAGGTCTTGACCATCTTTTCGTCAAGTGCCTTGCTCTCCTTCGCGAAATATTCTTCCGACTTCTTGCCGGCCTTGAGCAGTACCTCCTGTTGCTGCTTGTTGAGCTTGTCAAACGCCTTCTTCGACATCAGCACCGGCTCGTACATGAACCACAGCGCATTTTCTCCCGGAGCGGTGATGCACTTGACCTGCTCATAGATGCGGAACGAGACGAAACTGCCGGTCGAGGTATCGGTGGCCTCCGCGACGCCCGTCTGCAGCGCGTTGTAGACCTCGTTCGACGGGATCGAGACGATCGAAGCGCCTGCGGCCTGCCACATGGCGGCAAATGTTGGGCCGGCAGAGCGGATCTTCACGCCCTTTATGTCTTCCGGCTTGCGGATGCAGCCTTTCTTGGAGGCCACAGCGCCGGCAAGCCAGGCGTCGGCGAGCACGATGACGCCAGCCTTCTCGATCTTGGCCTTGATGTCCTTCATGAACGGCGAGTTCGACATGCGCGAGGCGCGGTCATGGCTGCGCACAAGGCCCGGCATCAGGGTGGCACCGAAGTCACGCACCTTGCCGCTGGCGTAATCAAGCGGGAATGACGAGATGTCGAGTTGGCCGTTGACCATGGCGTTCCACTGGTCGTTCGGCTTGAACAGCGAGGCGCCCGGATAGACCTGGATATCGAGCCCGACACCGGCGGCCTTGGCTTCCCTGGCGATGATCTGCACCATCTCGTCGCGCGGATCGCCCTTCCCGCCCGGAAATTGGTGAGAGGCTTTCAGCGTCACCTGCGCTTGAGCCGGCGCCGACAGCAGGATGGCCGCCGCTGTAGCGAACAGTATCGTCGAGACTTTCTTCATCTTGTCTAGCTCCTCCATCGGGTCTTTTCGGGTGGCGAGTGCGCCGCCGCATTTGGGGCGATCGAACAACACCCAAAATCGCCCGTTGCGCCCAGCTTTACCATAGCCACCCGTGCGGCATAGCGCCATAGAATACCGCGCTTCGACGTCGGCGGGTCCTGCGTTCGCGAAAGATAAGCACCTGCGGAAATCGGGCGCTGGCGCATGACGGCCACCGAGGCGAACGCGAAGCGGGTTGACCTCGCAGCCGGGCCGCGGCAACCTGCCCTTCCGTCCATGGCGAGCGCGCCGCACGAAGCGCGAGCGAAGTCGAGTGCCGGGAGAGAAATTGGATTCGAACGAGCTTCTTTCCGCAGCAAGCTGGCCGATCAATCGCTGCTGCGTACGCCGTAGCGCGTAAAGTCGCCATCGATCCTGGCCTGCATTGCCCTTGCCGCCGCCAGATCGGACTTGCTGCCGGCAATGTCGCCGCTCTTCAGCTTGGCGAGCCCGCGCCCATAGAGCGCACTCGCCAGCTTCGGATCGAAGCGAAGCGCCGAGCTGAAATCATCGATGGCGGTACCGAACTGGTCCATCTTCAGATGAATCAGCCCGAGCGAGTCATGCGTGGCGGCGTCATCCGGCGACTGCTGCAGCGCGCGCCTGCAATCATCCAGCGCCTCCTGCAGCGAACCGAGAACGGCCCGGGTCCAGCAGCGTCCGGCCCACACCGACGCGCGATTGGGCTCAAGGCGGATTGCCTCGTCATAGTCCCGCGCCGCGCGATCATACTCGTTCTTCTTCAGGTAGGCTCCGGCACGGTTGGCGAAGGCTCCGCCATAGTTGGGCTTGAGCCTGATCGCCTCGTCGAATGACTGGACGGCGAGGTCGTATTCGCCCTTCCTCAAATAGGCCGCGCCGCGATTATTGAAGGGCTTGGCGCTGGCCGGATCGAGCTTGATTGATTTGTCGAAATCCTGGATGGCGCGGTCATAGTCTCCCTTGGCGGTATGGGCATTGCCGCGGTTGTTGAAGGCGATGGCGAGCGACGTCGTCGTGCCCTGGCCGGAATCGATCAGCGCCGTGCAGCCATTGATCCGAACGGCGAACGACGTGCGACCGGCGCCGTTGCATAGTTCAATGTTCTTGAAATAGTCACTGCCCTTGGGGGTCTCCCTGGGGTTCTGCGCAACGGCCAACGACCCGAGCAGCGGCAGCACGAGAACCGGCGCCAGGCCGTGGATCATGCGCCTGATTGCACCAAATTCCATTGCGGTCTTTCCGATGTTGCCACGAGCGAATGGGCCGGCGCTCGTAGCCGCCTAGCATCCCCGACAGATGGTCGTATTCGACCTGGGAGAGGGCTTTTGTTCGAGCTGCGGCGCCGGGGCCGCCGACGACTTTTTCGTGAGCTTGCTCTTGCCTTCCTCAATGAGGGTGGAAAACCTCACCGTCCCATCGTCGGAAATTTCGACGCGTGGCGTGGTGCCTCGAATGCCCATGGTGGCGACGGGGGTATCGATCTTCATGTCACCCGTCTTGGCGACCTTGCCCGCGACAAAGGTGAAGGTCCCCTTGGTCAGGTTGAACAGGGTGGAATTGGACGTGCTGCCCGGGTCGTACACGAACTCGTTCAAAACCATGCGCGCGTTGCTCGACAGGTTGAACGACGTGCCGTCCGTGAAGTTGATGCCGACCTTGCCGTCGGCGCCGGTCGCAACCGCATCACCCTGGTAGACCAGATCGCCCACTTTCGCCTGGCCGGGCGGACCGGAGGTGCTGGCCTGCACGACGACAGCGGCCGTCCGCTCAAGGGTGACCGATCCCGTGGCGACGACGACTTTTCCGATGGGCTTTGCTACGACTTCCAGCACGGCGGGCTTGGCGGAATCGCTCTGCGCGCGAGCCGGGCCGGGGAAAAACCCCGCTGCGGTGAGAACCAATCCAGTCGCGAATACGGCAGACGCACGCGCCAACATGATCCCCTTCTTCCCGAGAAGATCGCGTTCGAGTAACCGGCTACCAGGCATCAGCACCGGCAGGATCAGACACTATGTCAGGGCCACCTGCGGGCGGCCATTGGCTCAAAAGTATTACATCTTTTGAGCCTAGAGCCGGGAACACGGCGATTGGCTATCCTCAGGTCCTTTCAGGAGGGTTTCGGCGACCAGCCTTCGGCTGGAAGCGCCGGGATGTTTTGACCTCAAGCGCCCGGGCAAAGCAGCGCACCGCGCGCGAGGCCAGTGCCAGGGATGAGTATCATGCTGGTTGGGTCCCACGCCGAGACCGGGGACAAAGGCAAGGCCGCTGCGGCCGCCCCGCTCGCCGACACCATCGGAACCATTCAGACTGCCGCCAGCTTAGCCCCCAGTCGCGGGCGCGACACCGCCAGGCGAAGCCGGCGCCTTGGCGGCGAGGCCGGCATATTGTCCTGGCTCACGGCCCTGACCTTTTCGCTGACGAAGGAAGCCAAGGCCGCTGACCCGAACGTCACGTTCCTGGACGACGGCAACATCACCTACAAGGACCTCGAGCACGGCGCATTCGAACTCGTCACCAAGGAGGCCGTCCCGCGACACATCGTCGTCGAGGATCCCGGCATGACCATTGTCCTGCGTCCGCAGGGCTCTTCGGTCATCGTAAACCAGCTCCAGAATTCACCCGCGCGCATGGCGGAGTTGCAGGAGGCCCAGCAGGAGGTGCTCTCCACTGCCACCAAGGGGGTGGGATCGACGGGGTCGAGCACACCTCCTTCCGACAATTCGCTGCCGGTGCAGCCGATCAACTTCATCCAGAACGACAGCATCCAGCCGGCGCAGAACGCGCTCGCACCTCTACCGGCGAGTATCGTGTCGGTCCCCGAGACCATCATCGGACATCTGCCGCCACCGGCACCGACGCCGCCCACGTTCGGTGCTTTTCTGGCACTGACCGAAACCGACACCATTGCGTTCGACACGTTCAGCGCGACCTCTGGCACTTTCGCCGCCAACACCTCCAGCGGCGCCCCACTGACCTTCGGCATCAGCGGGGGAACCGTCGGCAGCACTGTCGTGGGTGGGGAGACGTTCGACGTATCGGAGGCGGGGCCCTTCGGCACGCTCTTCGTCAACAGTGCGAACGGTGACTTCACATTCGTTCCTGATGATGACGCCATCAACGCGCTGACGGCGCCCGCGACGGCAAACTTCACCGTCACGGTGTCGGACGGCACGCTCTCGACCAATCAGACCTTCATGATCGCCATCAACGGCACCAACGACGCGGCCGTCATTTCCGGCGACACGACCGGCGCAGCGGTCGAGGCCGGCAGCGACGTGAGTGCCCTCTCCGCCCCGCTGACCGCTACCGGCACACTCACCAACACCGACGTCGACAATCCGCCCAATACCTTTACGGCGGTCACTTCCCCGACCCCGGGCAATGCCGGCTACGGCACGTTCACCATGACGGCGGCCGGCGTCTGGGTCTACACAGTCGACAACACCAACCACGCAGTCCAGGCGCTCAATGTCGGCGACACCCTGACCGATACGTTCACCGTGACTACCATCGATGGCACTCCGCAGCTGGTGACGATCACCATCAACGGTGCCAACGACGCCGCAATCATTTCCGGCGACACAACCGGCACAGTCATCGAGGACAGCGGACCCAAGTACGGCGCGTCGACCGCGACCGGCAAGCTAACCGATACCGATGTCGACAATCCCTCCAACAGCTTCACGGCGGTTGGCTCACCGACAGCAAGCACCGGCGGCTACGGCACCTTCACGATGACCGCGGACGGCGCGTGGACCTACACGCTCAACGACAAGAGCCACGCGGTGCAGGCGCTCAATGTCGGCGACACTCTGACCGACACGTTCACCGTGACCACCGTGGACGGCACCCGGCAGGTGGTAACGGTCACCATCGAGGGCAGCAACGATGCGGCCGTGATTTCCGGCACCAGATGCGGCTCGGTGACCGAGGCCGGCGGCTTCGCCAACAGCAAGTACGGCAAGCCGACTGCGACCGGCGCGCTCACCGATACCGACATCGACAATGCGCCCAATACCTTCACGGCGGTCACCACGCCGAAGGCGAGCACCGGCGGCTACGGCACCTTCACCATGACGGCGGCCGGCGTGTGGGTCTACACGCTCGACGACAGCAACCACGCGGTGCAGGCGCTCAATGCCTGCGATACGCTGACCGACACGTTCACGGTGACCACCATCGACGGCACCCCGCAGGTGGTGACGATCATCATCGACGGCACCAACGACGCCGCGATCATTTCCGGGGCCAAGACCGGCTCGGTAACCGAGGCCGGCGGCGGCGACCACGGCGCGCCGCACGCGACCGGCACGCTCACCGATACCGACGTCGACAATCCGGACAACAGCTTCATCGCGGTCAACCGGCCGAAGCAGAGCGATGCCGGGTACGGCACCTTCAAGATGACGGCGAACGGCGTGTGGACCTACACGCTCGACAACAAGAACTGCGACGTGCAGGCACTCCACGATGGCGACACGCTGACCGACACGTTCATGGTCAGAACCGTGGACGGCACCCCGATGGTGGTGACGATCACCATTCACGGCAGCAACGACGCGGATCCAAACGATTTCGACTATTTGGCCACGGGGAAGAAGGTCATATCGGACGGCCACTTCATCCACGGTACCCCCGGCGGCGATTCCATCGCGGGAGGCGGCCATCACAGCCAGACGATCTTTACCGGCGCCGGTAGCGACACCGTCAACGGCACCGGCAAGGGCGACCTCATCTACGCAGGGTCCGGCAACGACACCGTCAAGGGAAATGACGGGGATGACACGATCTATGGAGGTTCCGGAAACGATACGATTAACGGCAACAACGGGTGCGATACGATCATCGGTGGATATGGCGCCGACTACCTGACGGGCGGCAATGGCGACGACCGATTCGTTTTTCTGTCGACGGCCGATTCCAACGCGGCCCGGTTCGACATCGTCTCTGATTTCAGATCCGGGTCCGACAGGATCGATCTATCGGCGATCGGCGCGCTGTCGTTCCTCGCACTGAATTCCACAAGCCCGCTGGTGCCGCCGCATACCGTCGCCTGGCTCTACGACAGCGCGGCGAATGAAACCATCGTCTACGTCAATCCGACAGGACACACCCTGACGATCGGCGATTCCGGCCTCATGGAAATCCACCTGCAGGGAATCGCCAGCATTGAACCGTCGGATATCGTTCCTCAGCCCAACACAGCGCACATTGCGGCCACCGGCGAACCGGCCAACCTTGATCTTGCCGCAACGGCTGACGCTACACTGGTCTCGATGACCGCCGACGGCGCCATGTCCGGCGCGACCGGCGGTGATCCCGCGCACCCCGTCGACGGGAGCGATGCCTTGCTGAAAAGCGATCCCGGCGGCAGTTCCGACGAAGCGCGAACGCCGTCGAGCGAACACGACGCGGCGATTGCCACGGCGAACGGAGTCCCGATCGAATCGCGGCACGTCGAAGTGACGGTGCCGACTGAAAGTCCCCCGGAGATCGTCCCGTCTCCCGTGCTTCACCACAGCACCGGCGCCACCGGGCTGGCCGACGACAAAGCCGCGCCGCGGCTGGTCGAACAGGTCCGGGCACTGGAGGGCGATGTCCGGATTGCGCCGGAACACACCACGCCGGAGAGCCATTCTGAGACGGACTCCGGTGTCCAGTCGAACCACGAAAGTCAGGGATGGTGGCGCACGAGGTACGATGGCCCGAAGGACGATTCCGATCGCCGCGACAATGGGGATGGCGACCGTCATTCGAATTCGGGCGAATCCGACGGCGGACACAAGCACGGCGGCGGCGGGTCGGATTTCGAGCCGTCCTCGATTGCTCGGGAAGTGTTCGGCTCGATGGCCGCCGGCAAGGCCGGGCCCGGAGAGTCATTCCACTTCAGGAATTCCGGTCACGAAGCACCGGACGTCATCAACCTTGGAAACGAGGACCTTGTCGCGGCATCGATGAGCCACCATGGAAGCGACAAGGCAAACAGCGGACATCAGTCATTGTTCGACGACCTGTTGCCATCAAGTCATCACTGGTCCGACGATCACGGCAGTATTCCGGGTCACGAGAGGCACGATGTCAGCCATGTGCTGCACGATCTGATGGTGTGACCGAACTGCCCGTCCGGCCGTCCTGGATCGGCGGCGGGATCACCCCCGAAGGTGAACGGCGTCGTGGCAGTCCCTGGAGGCCGGCACCTTTCGCAGGCCGGGTCTCCCCGGACCGGGTCCGCGGCGCCGAATCAGGGCGCCTTGCCAGAACCGGCTGTGCCCCAAATCGGGACGGCAAGGGGCTCCCAGTGAAGCCAAAATACGTCATCCGGCTTCCGGTGTGGGTAACTCCGGCGACCCAGGGTCTTGAAAGGCATTCAATTCCATCAAAATGAGGTATCATACTGAACTGAATTGACCTTCCATCCGGCGGACGAACATCATGACTGCCCTATCGATGAGCCGAATGGCCGTGCCCTACGTAGCGCTTGCTGCCGTCTGCGGCGTGGCGCTTGTCATCGCGATCCAGTACGCCGGCCGCGAGCCGCCGGCTGAAGCCAGGATGGCGTCTGCGGCGCCGGCCGCCCCGACGCCGGCCCCAGCCCCGCAGTCGAACGCGCCTGCCGCGCTCGCAGCGGCGGAAGCCCAGGCGAATGCGCTGGTTCGCGGCCTGACCGGAACCCCCTTGCCACCCGAGAGCAGCGACGGCGTGCCGGAATTCGACGTTGCCCGCGTCGATCCGTCGGGCGAAGCGGTCATTGCCGGCCGGACGACGCCGGGCGCGACGGTCGAACTGCTTCGGAACGGCGAGGTGCACGATCGCGCCGTCGCGGATAAATCCGGGCAATTCGTCATGATCTCGCCGAAGCTTCCCGCCGGCACCTACGACCTGACGCTGCGCTCCAGGGACCCGGACGGCAGGCAGACGACATCAAAGCAGAGCGTCGCCGTCGCGATCGAGCCGAAAGCAACCGACGCGCCGGTCGTGGCATTGATGACGCCCAACAAGCCCACCGTGGTCATGTCCCAGCCGGACTCCTCGAAGCTGACACCTGGATCGGTGGTTGTGGAGGCGGTCGAGGTCGAGTCGGGCGGCAAGTTCCATGTGAGCGGCCGCGCACGCGCCGGCGCTACCGTCAGGCTCTATCTCAACGACAGCTTTGTTGCGCCGGTAACGGCCAGCAACGATGGCCGGTTTGCGGTCACGATCAATGAAGGGGTCGCACCCGGCAGTTATCGCGTCAGGGTGGACGAACTGGAGTCGAATTCCAGCAGCGTGCGCGCACGCGCCGAGGTGCCCTTCAACGTTCCCGACAAGGCCGTGACCGGGACGGTGACGGCGCAAGCCACCGCACCGAAGCGGCCGGACGTTGCCGCCGTCGGACAGCCGAAACTGGCGGCCGCGGGCGGGACTGTCGTGCCTGATACAGGTTCGCCCTCCGCGGTGGTGGTGCCCAAGATCGCGACCACCACGGTCTCCCGCGGCGACTCGCTTTGGCGCCTCAGCCAGCTCACCTATGGCGTGGGCACGCGCTACGCCACGATCTACCAGGCAAACAAGCAGCAGATCCGCAATCCCAACCTCATCTATCCCGGCCAGGTCTTTGTCATGCCGGCCTCGGAAGCACGTCCCTAGAGCCTTTTCCGTTCCGATGGAATCGGAACGGGGCTCTAGATTCTTGTTTTGACGCGTTTTCTTGACGCGAACCGGTTTCCACTTCGCTGGAAAACGCTCTAGCGGCGCCTCCGCGCTGGAGAGGAGCTGCGCAGCCCTGCTGGCACGTCCGGCGCTGCACTCACGGACCTGAACGGAGCCTGCCGCGCGTCAGGTCCGGCACAGAAAAAAACCATATGGTGGACGCGTCGGTCGAACCACGGCCGATTTGGAAAGTTATCTCAGGAGACCGAAAAGCGTTTTTGGATGCGGCTACTTGTTCTCGGCGATGGCATTCAAATGGACTTTGCAGCTCCTGCGGTTCTCAAGAAGTGGCCGTCGAAAAACAATGAGCGCGTCAAGGACGCGCAATGGCCGACCCCGTATCTGATCTTTGCCGGCACCCTGGACGAATGCATCACAAAATTCCTGAAGCAGCCGGCGGCGCAGCGGCACCTCTACGAAATTCACACGGCCCCGCAGGGCGAGTTGATCCCGGCCGTGATCTCCTCCGAACTCGCGGCCGAACTCTCAAGGCTCCGGGATTTCCTGTAGCGCGGGGCTCGCTACTTCGCTTCGCTTGCCTTGATACCCGAACTTTCGATCAGCTTTGCCACGCGTGGCAGGTCGGCAGCGAACAGGCGGGCGTGCGCCTCGGGCGTCAGCTCACTCTCCGGGAACGGCAAGGTTCCGAGCTGCTTGAGCTTCTCCAGCAGGACCGTATCGGACAGCGCTCTGCGGAGCGCCGCGTTCAGCGCGGCCACGGTCTCCTTCGGCGTGCCCTTGGCCACGTAGAGCCCATGCCACATCGAATAGCTGACCTCGGGCATGCCGAGTTCGGCGGTGGTCGGCACGTCCTTCAACTGTTCGAGCCGTGCCGACGACGTGATGGCGATGCCGTGCAGCGTTCCGGCCTGAATCTGCGGCAGCGCGTTGGTCACCTGATCCCACAAGAGATCGATCTGCCCAGCCAGCAGATCGGCGATGGCCGGAGCCGAACCGCGATACGCCACGACCGTCGGCTTGAAGCCGAGCACATTGCCCATCATCACGGCGCACAGGTGACTATTGGTTCCGATGCCGCCATGCGCGAAGTTCGCCTTGTCGCCCTGTCCCTTGATCCACGCCACGAAATCCTTCGGTCCCGCACCGGGAAGCGACTTGCGGCCGATCAGGACCATCGGCGCGTTGTTGACCAGGCCGACCGCCTCGAACGCCGTTTTCGTGTCGTAGCGCAGGTTGGTGAACAGGCTCGGCGCCGCAAGCAGCCCGACATGATTGATCAGCACCGTGGAGCCATCGGGCGTCGACCTGGCGACACGATCATTGGCCAGCGTGCTGCCGCCTCCGACCACGTTCTCGATGATGACGGTCTGGCCTAACGAGCGCGACATCTGTTCGCCGATCAGGCGTGCGACCGTATCCGTGCCGCCGCCGGCGGCATAGGGAACGACCAGCGTGATGGTTTTGGGGTTCGATTGCGCGTGGGCCTGCGCCGAAAGGCATGCGAGCAACGCGCCAAGGCCGACAAGCGCACTCCTGCAAAGCCGATTGATCATGACGGCCCCCTCCCCCTCGTTGTCATGACGCGTTCTCGTGGACGCGTTCATTGGCAAGGCCCCGCCGCAAGCAGCGTTCCCCGCATGACCTCGGATCATGCTGATTGCATCCGCGCAAATCAACTGCAAAGCGAACGCGCGGTGGAGCAGCTAAATTGCTCGCCGGCGGAATCGGCGTGATACGATGTCGCACCGGCGCGAATGGCACTCAGGCGGGGTTGGAATGAAACAGGCGGCATACGTCGCGGTCGATTGGGGCACGAGCAGTTTCCGGCTCTGGCTCGTCGACCGGACCGGCAACGTTCTCGGCGAACGGCGCAGCCGCGAGGGCATGATGGCGGCGGGCAGGCCTGGCTTCGCCACCGTCCTGCAATCGCATCTGGAGGCCACAGGCGCGGCGCACGAGTTGCCCGTTGTCGTCTGCGGCATGGCCGGCGCCCGGCAGGGATGGGTCGAAGCCGGATACATCGACACCCCGGCGCCGCTCGCATCCATCCTGAAGCATGCCGTCGTCGTCCCGGGACAGGATCGCGACATCCGCATCCTGCCGGGAATCGCGCAACGCGACCGCGAGGCGCCGGATGTCATGCGGGGAGAGGAGACGCAGCTGCTCGGCGCCCTCGGTCTGGACGCGGCCGGCCGGGCGGTCGTCTGCCTGCCGGGCACCCATTCGAAGTGGGTCCGGGTGAATGGCGGGACCGTCGAACGCTTCGCGACATTCATGACGGGAGAGCTGTTCGACGTCGTGATGCGCGAAACGATCCTGTCCCACGCGGTGACCGGCGCCGACGATGCGGTGGATACCGAGGCGTTCAAGTCAGCCGTCGGGGCCGCCATCGAGAAGCCTGCGCTCGCCGCCAATCTGCTGTTCCGGGTGCGATCGGGCCAGTTGCTCCATGGCGGCACGCCATCCTCGGCTCGCGAAAGAATATCGGGCACGCTAATTGGCCTTGAACTGGCGGCCGGGCTCGCCGGAGATATACCCCGGGCCGGAATCACGCTGGTCGCGTCCGGGAGGCTTCAGGTGCTTTACCAGTTGGCATTCGAGACGGTTTCCGTTCCTGTCCGATGCGTTGGTGCCGAGGATGCGGTCCGTCGCGGCCTTGCGATGGCCGCGCAATCGATCTGGAATGCATAGAGGATCAGGCGAATGAACGTTGTCCCATTTCCACCGATGAAGCGTCCGCTGGTCGCGATCCTGCGCGGCGTCAGACCTGAGGAAACGGCTGATATCGTCAGCACGCTGATCGACAGCGGCATGACGGCGATCGAGATCCCGCTCAACTCGCCGGATCCGTTCCGCTCCATAGAGATCGCCGTCAGGATGTCCCCTGCCGGAATTCTCGTGGGCGCCGGAACCGTGCTGAGGCCGGAAGCCGTCGATCGGCTGCATGACATTGGCGGCCGGCTGCTGGTCGCGCCCAATGTCGACCCTGAGATCATTTCACGCGCCCGGGCGCACGGCATGGTCACGATGCCCGGCGTCTTCACCGCGACGGAGGCGCTGCTTGCCGCCAAATCGGGAGCCTCGTGCTTGAAATTCTTTCCGGCCAGCGTGCTCGGCGCGGCGGGGATCAACGCGATCCGTGCCGTGCTTCCCGCGGATATGATGATCGCGGCCGTGGGCGGCGTCTCCGACAAAAACTTCGCGGAATACACGAAGGCCGGCATTGTCGCGTTCGGCCTCGGCAGCAGCCTCTACAAGCCGGGCATGACATCAGCGGAAATTGCGGTTCGCGCCAGGGCAACGATCGACGCTTACGACGCAGCCATTCAGCAGGCGGGATAGATTCATGAGCCAATCACCGAATGCGCCGCTGCCGTTTGACCAACTCGCCAAGGCGATCGAAGCGCTCCGCTCTGTCTACGGGTACATCAGCGGACTTCGGCTCGACCGCGCCGCGCCCGGAGAAGCCTGGTCAAGCCTGCCCTACCGCCCCGTCTTCGTCGGTGATACCGAGACGGGCGTGCTGCACGGCGGCGTTGTCACCGCCATGCTCGACGAGAGTTGCGGCATGGCCGTGCAACTCGCCCTCGATGGCACGCGATCGATCGCCACGCTGGACCTGCGCATCGACTATCAGAAGCCCGCGACGCCGGGCCTCGACATCAAGGCGCATTCGCACTGCTACCGCGTCACCCGCTCCATCGCGTTCGTCCGCTCGGCCGCCTACCAGGAGTCCGAGGACGATCCGGTCGCTACCGCCACCGCCTGCTTCATGATCGGCGCCAACCGCACCAACATGCTGACCGACGAGCGGATCCACGATGGCGCGCCTCCGGCTCTCGAAGCGCCGGAGGATCCGACGAGTTTATTCGCCAAAAGCCCGTTCGCGCGCTGTCTCGGCATCCGCCTCGGCGAGGACGACACGCTTGTCATGCCGTTCTCGCCGAAAATCATCGGCAATCCAGTATTGCCAGCGATCCACGGCGGCATGACCGGCGCCTTTCTGGAGACGACCGCGATCGTCGGCGTGACGCGCGAACTCGGCGCTCTCGCGCCGCCGAAGCCGATCGGCTTGACCATCAACTACCTGCGCTCCGGCCGCGCGCTGGACAGCTACGCAAAAGTCTCGATCGTGAAGCAGGGCCGCCGCGTCGTCGCCTTCGAGGCGCAGGCGTGGCAGGATGACCCGGGCAAACCGATCGCATCGGCGTTCGGACATTTCATGCTGCGGAAGACGCCGGGCGCGGATGAGGAGTAGGCTGGCGGAGGGCGCGCCCGACGCTTCCCACCAAAAATATCGAAAACAACCCCATGCAAAGTAGCCGCACCGGCCGCTCGGACCGAAACCTTGACACGTCGGGCAAATCGGCGGCACAATTTCATCATCCCAAAATCTGCTAAACGATCACAGGCGCGCGATGGATGCTGTCCGCCGTGACGTCAGGCCAAAGCTGGTTCAGGACTTATCAGGGGAATCCCACGCAGATGAAATTTGATGACGTTATCCTCGGTCGCCGGAGTATCCGCGGTTACAAGCCCGATCCGGTGCCGAAAGAGCTGATTGCGGAGATCATTGGTCTGGCGATGCGCGCGCCGTCGTCGATGAACACCCAGCCGTGGAATTTCTACGTCATAACAGGCGAACCGCTGGACCGGATTCGCGCCGGCAACACCGAACGAAACGTGGCGGGCATTCCGCATTCGCGCGAGTTCCGCACCGGGCAACCTTTCGCCGGCAAGCATCGCGACCGGCAGGTCGGCGTCGCCAAGCAACTGTTCTCCGCGATGGGGATCGAGCGCGACAACAAGGACAAGCGCCAGGACTGGGTGCTGCGCGGCTTCCGCCAGTTCGACGCGCCGGTCTGCGTGATCATCACCTATGACCGCGTGCTCGACGGCAGCGACGATACGCCGTTCGACTGCGGCGCGGTGGCGACCGCGCTCGTCAATGCCGCCTGGTCGCGCGGGTTAGGTGCCGTGATCAACAGCCAGGGCATCATGCAATCCCCCGTGGTGCGTGAGCATGCAGGGATCGCCGACGATCAGGTCATCATGAAAAGCATCGCGCTGGGCTGGCCGGATGAAACCTTTCCGGCAAATGCTGTCGTGTCGGAGCGGAAGTCGGTCGAGGAAGCGACGGTGTTTGTCGGGTTCGAGAGGTAGGCGGACGTCTACGCGCAACGCGGACGCGACCTTGAGATGTGCGCCACATGTGTTTATGTCTTTCACATGACCGCGATGATCCAAATTCGCAATGTTCCGGACGCACTGCACCGTCGGCTCAAATCGCGCGCGGCATTGGCGAGCATGTCGCTGTCCGATTACCTGCTCAGCGAGATTCGCCAGGTCGCCGAGCGGCCGACGCTCGATGAATTGCGTGCGCGCCTGGAGCGCCGCCCCGGAATGACCCCCTCGGTGTCACCGGCTCAGGCAATCCGCGCTGAACGTGATCGCCAGTGATCGTCGTCGACGCCTCGGCCTTGCTCGAGGCGCTGCTCCGCACACCGGCGGCACGGTCAGTGGAAGAAGCGGCTGTTCGCGCCCCGACAGACGCTGCATCATGCCAGGATCGGACTGGTATGACCGCCCGGGAGAGACGCCTGGCAGCGGGCCGTCGTTTGGCCGAAGGCTGCCGGGGCAGCGCGGCAGCGTAGATCCGGGGGAGAGAGTGTCAGTAAAAGCTTATCGCAAGATCAAGAATTTTCGACATCCCAGACAAGGGCTGGAGGTGCAGCAGTGATCCGCGCCATGGTCCGACGCGCACTTGTGCTGGCGGCGACTTTTGCCGCGACGCTAGCGCCGGTCACATGCCTGGGCCAAGGCACAAAGCCGTTGCCTGCCAAGGCGACGAAGGAATTGCCCGCCGAACTGCTCGCGCTGCTCGAACAGAAGAAGATGCCGAAATATTCGCCGATCGTGTTGCGCCTGTTCAAGGAAGAGGCGGAACTCGAAGTCTGGAAACAGGACACGACCGGCCGTTTCCAGATCCTCAAGACCTATCCGATCTGCCGGTGGTCGGGCGATCTCGGGCCGAAATTGTACGAGGGCGACCGACAGGCTCCGGAGGGATTCTACACGGTTACACCTGAGTTGATGAATCCCAACTCCAGCTACCATCTTTCGATCAACCTCGGCTTCCCCAACGGCTTCGACAAGGCGCACAAGCGCAACGGCAGCTTCCTCATGATCCACGGCGACTGCTGGTCGAGCGGTTGCTATGCCATGACCGACGGACAGATCAGCGAGATCTATTCGCTGGCGCGCGACTCACTCAGCGGCCGGCCGTCGTTCCAGGTCCAGGCCTATCCGTTCCGCCTGACGCCGGCCAACCTGGCGCGGCATCGAAACAGTCCGAACCTGGCGTTCTGGAACATGCTCAAGATCGGCAACGATCATTTCGAGACGACGCAGCGCGAGCCGAAGGTAGATGTATGCAACCGCCGCTACGTCTTCGATGCGCAACCGCCGGCGAATTCGCCTCACCCTCTGGTACTCAACGCGACCGAAAAATGTCCGCCCTTCGTCGTCAATCCGGAAACCGCACGGCGGGCGCTGGAGAAGCGGCGCGCCGACGACCTCGAATACGCGCGATTGCTTGAAGACAATGTGCCGGCTGCCCCGATCTACAGCGGACTGGACGGCGGCATGAACAAGGCGTTTGTCGGACAGTTTCCGGGAAGGGTGACGCTTGCGAAAGTAATGCCGTATGCATCTTACTTGCCGCAATTGCCTCCGGTGCCGTGGATCGACAATGAGGGGTCGGTGACCAGCAGATGGTTTGGTGTCTCGTTCGCGAAGCCGGTTGTGTGTGATGCGGGCCGGGCGGGATTTCCGTCGGGCCGGTGCTAACTCTTCGTTACAGGTAAACGATTGCAGACTTCAGCCCAATGCTTGCTATTGCATTTCAACTTCGGAGAAGGGGCGATCAGACCAATGTCGCTAGAAAGCGGTAGATGTCGCCTACCTTGATTATGTGAAATCGGTCGCGTCCACCGGTCACGACGAGCCCTGCAAAGTAGGCGCGAAACTCTCCAGCCATTACCTGAACAACAAACGCCGACCCTCCGCTCATGCCGTCTGGATCAAAGTCTAGGGGCTCGTCGATACGAAGACAGAGAAGGGCAGGGTCGTATGAAGAGGGATCAGGTTGGCAAACCACAATTCGTTTCACCTTGCCAATGTGGTTTCGCTCTTCGAGCTCATACTGTTGGTCGTTGGAGGGAAAGCCTGCAACGAGTGCAAACACGATGTCCGTGTTGCGCGCTCTTGGGGGGACCTCGCGAAGGTAGAAGAACCTCTCTTTAAGGGCTGGGTGCGCCTCGCATGACTCCGTGAAGTCGAAAGCGGCCAAGTCACGATAATGCGGATTACTCTCGTCATTGAAATGGCACACGCCAGATGACGTAACAAGGATTTGCCCGTCGCGCCCCAAAAGCGAGACGTTCTCCTTCTCACACTCTCGCAATTGATGATTGGTACAGAGCAGAAAATACCGGCCAGAAAATCGGATTGGTACGGCCGAACCTATGAGCGAAACTTTGTAGGTTTGATGATCGTTCCATACGACAAGATTATCCACGTAACGAGCAAGGACCTTTTTCAGGGATGAAGCCGGGACTAGAAGGCCGTTGAAAGTTACGCTCGTCCCGATCATTCGATCAAGAACGCTACCCGTTGATTGACGATTCTTTGCTGTCACACCGCGCACCCCCGTTCGACTTCTTCAGTAGCCTTCTGTGCTTGCCTCGATACTTTTCTCCGTTCTAGCGCGCGCTTCAATGGGCGCCAAAGAGACCGGTCAGTGGTCATGTCTGTAGTCGGAGCGCAACTTTCTCTTCCAGAAGTATGCCTGCGGGGCACCGGATTCGATCAGATCAAACGCCTTTATTTTTGCTTCGAGGACCGACCCAAATTGGAGCTTGCCAAGCATGCCGTTCATGCGGAGCTTGTAGTTTGGTCCATCAGGAACAATCGTGAGTGTGACGCCCTTCTGAATGATCGAAGGCGCACCAGATTTGCCAGTAGACCAGCGGCTAGAGAAAACGAAACGAGCGCGGCGTTTATTGTCTCTCATTCGGTTGGTCGCAAAATTACTAGAGGTCAGGTGGTCACAACAAACTTCCCCCACTTCCATCGTTCCCCATTTCGAATGATAAATGGGGAAGACGTAGCGAATTGCAGTTCCACATAGCTCACATTCGCCGTCGAGGCCACCAAGGTCATCGTAATCGCCGAAATGCTCCCATCCAAATTGCGGCATTACCTTCCCGTGCTCTTCAGCGTGACAGCCCTTGCACAAGGCCTCACACGCTTCGTAAGGGTACTGCCAAGGCAAGCGCTTTGGCATGTAGATATTGTGGTGAACTTGGAGCGTCACTCCATCGCCCGGTCCTCGTTGGCATCGGTTGCAGACTCCATCATGGAGGCGAATGACTTCAGTCCGGAAGGCGCGCCATTCAGACCGGTTGTAATGCTTCATCGGAGCATCCACTGCGAATCAAAGGGCAGATGGCAAGCATGCGATTTCGGGTCCATCCAGCACAAGGTGGCGCATCTGCAAGCTACGCAAATCGAAACCCCTGTGATTCCAAAACGCTCGTTGCCCGCTGTACACGCACCAAGAAGGCCCTGGCCGGAGCAAAGGCGCGCGGTGTGAAGCCGGGCAATCCTAACGGCGCGCGTGCCCTCAGGGGCAAGCAGACGGGCAACGCTGAAGCGGTCACAAGATCAAGGAGAAGGCCGCACAGCGAGCTATGGACCTTCAGGGCATCGTGAGAGACCCAAGCGTTCGGGCTGGACACTAGGACGACTGGCGGAGAGAGTGGGATTCGAACCCACGGTACGGTTTCCCGCACACACGCTTTCCAAGCGTGCGCCTTAAGCCACTCGGCCATCTCTCCGGAGGCGCTTTCTTGAAGGGGCAGGAGTGATTTTGCAAGGGAGGCCCGGGCGTGATCGCTGAAATTTCCTCAATTAATTGAATTTATTTGCAAATTCGGCATCTCCGGCCATCGTGGGGACACCTTCGGCTGATGCTTGAACCGGAATCCTGATAACGCCGACGACCATGGCGGCGGCTTCACGGACGGACCAGGGGCGGGCCGCGGGGCGCAGCCCGGCTGCGAATCACGGGCGGAGGACGGCATGACGATCACGCGGGCGCTTCTGTTCGCCATCCTGCTGGCGGCGTTTGCCGGCAGCGCCGCCAGCCCGGCGCTGGCGCAGGCCTGCACCCGGCAGGGCGTCGACGTGACCTGCGACGACGGCCGGCGCGGGATATTCGCGGGCGATGCCATCGTCTGGGCCGACGGCACGAAATCGCGGCTGGCCTCGCCGCATCCGAGCGTCATCATCGGCAACAAGTCGTCCGTCGTCATCGGCCCCGGCGTATTCGCCGGTTCGGGCTCGGGGAAGGGCATGGTGCCGATGGAGAATCCGAGCGCGCCCGGCAAGGCGCGCTGCCCGATCCTGGATGGCGTGTCGTATTGTTTTTGAGGGTATTGCTGAAACTCAGCAGGCTGCGCCTCTCAGACCCTCATGGTGAGGAGCGCGTAGCGCGTCGCGAACCATGAGGCCGCAAGTCGGGGCTCCATCCTTCGAGACGCCGCGGAGCCTGTCATCGGGCGCGCATTCGCACGACCCGTTGGCGGCTCCTCAGGACGAGGAGCACCCAGAGCTGAATCGACTAGTGATACCGCGCGCCGCCGTTGGTGACGGAGCGTAGCTGCCGCAAGGCAAGCGGCTCGGCGATGACCTCTTCCGGGGGGCACCTGTCAAACCGCCGGTCCCACAGCGCATCGGTGAAGTCGGCGAACCATTGCTGGATGGTGCCGGTGCGCAGCTTCGCCATCATCGCTTCCCAGCGCATCCGGCGCTCGGTCAGCGGCATCGACAGGGCGGTCGCGATGGTGCGCGCCATGCCGTCGATATCGTGCGGATTGACCTGCAGCGCGGTGTCGAGCTCGTTGGCGGCGCCGGCGAACTTCGACAGCACCAGCACGCCGGGATCGACCGGGTTCTGGGCTGCAACATATTCCTTGGCGACGAGGTTCATGCCGTCCTGCAGCGGCGTGACGACGCCGACCTGCGCGGTGCGATAGAGGCCCGCGAGCACGGCCTGGCTGTAACCCTTGTTGAGATAGCGGATCGGCGTCCAGTCGACTTCGCCATGAAGGCCGTTGACGTCGCTGACCAGCTTCGCGACGTCGCTCTGCAGATTGCCGTAGGCCTCAATCCCGCCGCGCGACGGGGTTGCGATCTGCAGCAGCGACACCGAGCGCGCCAGCGACGGATGCAGGGTCCACATCCGGTCGAAGGCCTTGATGCGGTTGATGAGCCCCTTGGAATAATCCAGCCGGTCGACGCCGATCGCGAGCTTCTCGCCGTTGAGGCTTCGCCGCAGCCGGGAGACATCCGGATGGGTCGAGGCCTTGGCGGCGAGTTGGGCGAACTGCTGCGGATCGATGCCGATCGGGAATACGGAAGCGCGCGTTCGGCCGTGACGCGAATGGACGACGCCGCCGCGCACGACGAGCCCGAGATCCTGCTCCGCATAGGACAGGAAGTTCTCGCAATCCTCCTCGGTCTGGAAGCCGATCAGATCGTACGCCAGCATCGCCTCGATCAACTCGCGATGATGCGGCACGCCGCCGATCACGGCACGCGCCGGCCATGGCGTATGCAGGAAGAAGCCGATCGGCTGCATGACGCCGAGCGCGCGCAATTCCTCGCCGAGCGCGAGGAAATGATAGTCCTGGATCCAGAACGCCTGCTCAGGCTTCTGAAAGCGCAGCAGCGCGCGCGCCATGAAGGCGTTCACTTCACGGTAGCTGGCATAGTCCTCCTGCGAAGCGCGGATCAGATCGGGGCGCGAATGCAGCGCCGGCCACAGCGCCGAATTCGCGAACCCTTCGTAGTAGCCGCCGTAATGCGCCGCCGGCAGATCGAGCATCGCCAGCGCGCCGGTTCCGAGCGATTCGATTTCAGCGAAAGGCTCCTTCTGGTTCCCGTCACGGACCCTTCCGCTGGAACCAACCCAGATCGCTCCGGATTTCTCCACGATCGGCAACAGCGCCGCTGCCAGTCCCCCCGTCATGGGTTCGTTCGGTTTTCCACGCGATACGCGGTTAGAGACGACGACGAGGTTCACAAGTCCTCTCCTGTTGGTGCGCGTGTTAACAGCCATTCATCAATATGGTTCCTGATCACCCTTTCAACGAATTGAAACCAAATTCGGGCTGCGGTGTGCAGGAACTCACCGGAACTCACGAAAAATAAAATTCATCGCGAACCTCGGCAGCAAGGGCGAAAATCTGTGTCCGAATCCCGACCGGACCCGACACATTATGGCCGACCTGCGTCGCTTTCGTCATCAAGCAGGTGTGTAAGGAATTCCCTGACGTCGCCTGGTGCGTCGAAGTGTCCGGCCACGCCCTTTGCACGACGGCCGACAGAGAATGCGAGGCCATCGAAGTCCGGCATGATCGCAAACACCGTCTCGTCGGTGACGTCGTCGCCGATGAAAAGCGGACGGCGCCCCTTGAACGGTTCGCGCGTCATCAACTCGAGCACGCCGCTCGCCTTGGTGAAGCCGGAATGCTTGATCTCGCACACGCATTTTCCCGGCAGCACCTCGATCGGCGCGTTGGGCAGATCGGCCCTGATCAGCGACACCGCTTCATAGATCGCCTTCTCCGCATGCGGCGCGAGACGATAATGCAGCGCGAGCGAATAGCCCTTGTCTTCGAGCAATATTCCCGGGCTCAGCTTCGCAATCGCTGCGAGGCGTCGCTTCAATTCCTTGTCCATCGGCGGCGCGTGCGCGGCTACCGACTCGTTGTCGGGGTCGAGCCGCATTTCAGCGCCATGGCCGCCGACGGCCGGAAATACATCGGGCGCGAAGATCAGATCGATGTCGTTGAGCGAGCGGCCGCTGACCAGCGCCATCGCGCCACCGGTTCTTTCGACCAGGCGATTGAGCGTCTTCGCCAGGCCCGGCGGCACCCAGACTTCGCGCGGCGTCGGCATCAGGTCGAGCAGCGTGCCGTCGATGTCGAGCAGGATTGCGGTTTCGCTCAGACGCGGCACCAGCGAGCGCGGCACCGGAACGGTTTCCGGCGCAGCCTCGTTGTCGTCGGCGATATCGTCTTCCAGTGCCATTTCGGCCAGATCCCGGTTCATCGTATCCTACTCCACAAATGCCAGCGGCCGCGCAACAGTTTCGAGCGACTTGCGCTCGGCTGCGACGGCGTATCGCCACGCAACCGCTGCCGCCACGATCATCAATGCCGACCCGAACAGGTAGCCGGCGAAAACGCTATAGCGCGATCCCGTATCGACCAGCGCGCCGAACAATGCCGGGCCTGCCACGCCGCCAATCCCGGTGCCGATCGCGTAGAACAGCGCGATTGCCAGTGCCCGCACCTCCAGCGGAAACGTCTCGCTGACGGTGAGATAGGCGGCGCTCGCCGCCGGCGAGGCAAAGAAGAAGATCACCATCCATGCAATCGTCTGGGTCTGCGCGGTGAGCATGCCGATTGAAAACAAATAGCCCGAGAACGCAAGCAGCACCCCCGACACGCCATAGGTCACCGTGATCATGGTGCGGCGGCCCACGGTATCGAACAGCCGGCCGAGCAGCAGCGGCCCGAGGAAATTTCCCGCCGCGAACGGCAGGATATACCAGCCGACATGATTGGCCGGGATGCCGAAGAAGTCGGTCAGCACCAGCGCGAAGGTGAAGAAGATGGCGTTGTAGAAGAACGCCTGCGAGGCCATCAGCACCAGCCCGACCAGCGAACGCTTCCGGTAGGTCGTGAACAGCGTCCGCGCCACCTCGCCGAGCGGCGTGTGACTGCGCATCTTCAGCCTCACCTTCGGCAGCACCTCGTCTGCGCGATGGTCCGGATGAATGGCCGCCGCCTTCTCGATCCCGTCGACGATGGTGTGCGCCTGCTCGGGACGGCCATGGATCATCAGCCAGCGCGGGCTTTCCGGAATCCACATCCGCATGAACAACACGATCAGCCCGAGGCCCGCGCCGATCAGATAGGCCAGCCGCCAGCCGTGATCGGGTGCGAACAGCGCTGGATCGAGCAGCACGATGGCGGCGACCGCGCCGATCGCGGCGCCGATCCAGAAGCTGCCGTTGATCACGAGATCGGTCCAGCCGCGATAGCGGGCCGGCACCAGTTCCTGGATCGTCGAGTTGATCGCGGTATATTCGCCGCCGATGCCGGCGCCGGTCAGGAAGCGAAACAGCGCATAACTCGCCACGCTCCAGGAGAACGCCGTCGCGGCCGTCGCCGTCAGATAGACCGCCAGCGTGATGAAGAACAGCTTCTTGCGCCCGATCCGGTCGGTCAGCCAGCCGAAGCCGAGCGCGCCGATCACGGCGCCGGCGAGATAGGCGCTGTTGGCAAGCCCAACATCGAAATTCGAGAACTGCAGCGTCGGGCTTTCCTTCAGCGCGCCCGACAACGCGCCGGCAAGCGTAACCTCAAGCCCGTCAAGTATCCAGGTGATGCCGAGCGCGAGCACGACACGGGTGTGAAAGCCGCCCCAGCGCAGGCGATCGAGCCGCGCCGGTATGCTGGTCTCGACGACACGGTCATTGTCCGGATCGAGCGCCGCAACAGGGGCATCCTTATCCGTCACACTACGCCGTATCGCTTTTACATCCATCGAATTGGACCAATGAGAAACACCCGGAACACCCCGGCCCCAGGGTTATTTCGGGTTTATTTCGCTGAATTGCGGCAAACATGATGCCCGGAGTGCAGATAACGCTCTCCGGGCAAGAGGGTTCCGAAGGGTTTCGGACGGCGAAATTGCATGGCTGCTGCCATCGGGCGGCCATTCGGCCGGCCCGGTGGCGGATGATGACACCGTCTTTATGGTTGGAGCAGAAAGCCCTCACGCCGCCCTGATGTTCGCCATGAAGCGATCGAGCTCTTCGCGCAGGCGCGTGCTTTCGCTCGACAGGCTGCGCGCCGAGTTCAGCACCTCTTCCGAGGCCGAGCCGGTTTCGGTGGCGCCGCGATTGACCTGCGTGACGTTGGCGGCGGCTTCCTGCGTGCCTTGCGCGACGTTCTGGACGCTGCGCGCGATCTCCTGCGTCGCCGAACTCTGCTGCTCCACCGCGCTCGCAATCGACGAGGAGATGTCGGAAATCTTTCCGATGGTGCCGCCGATCTCCTTGATGGCGGCGACCGATTCCTGCGTCGCGCCCTGCATGCCCGAGATGTGATTGGAGATTTCGTCGGTCGCCCTCGCGGTCTGGCTGGCGAGCGACTTGACCTCGGACGCGACCACCGCAAAGCCACGCCCGGCATCGCCCGCGCGGGCCGCCTCGATGGTGGCGTTGAGAGCCAGCAGATTGGTCTGCTCGGCAATGGCCGTGATCAGCTTGACGACGTCGCCGATCTCCTGCGCGGCCCGCGACAGCTTGCCGATACGGCCGTCGGTCTGCTCGGCCTGCCGGACGGCGGCTTCCGCGATCTGGCTGCTTTCCTTGACGCGCCGGCCGATCTCGTCGACGGACGCCGACAATTCATCGGTCGCGGACGCCACCGACTGCATGTTGCTGGAGGCTTCCTCCGAGGCGCCTGCGACCTGGCTCGACAGACTCTGGGTGGTCTCCGCGGTCCGTGTCAGTGTGCCGGCCGCGGCTTCGAGCTGCACCGCGGACGATGAAACGTTGGAAACGATCGCGCCGACCGCGGCCTCGAAGTCGTCGGCAAAACGGATCAGTTCGGCACGGCGTGCGGCGCTCGCCGCCTTGTTCTGCGCCTCCTGCGAAGCGGCATCGCGTTCGGCGCGGGCGACGGCCTGCACCTTGAATTCCTCGACCGCACCCGCCATCTCGCCGAGTTCGTCCTTGCGGCCAAGCCCGGGCAGGACGACATCGAAGTTTCCGGCGGCAAGTTCGCGCATCGCGCTGCACATCCTGGTCATCGGCCGGGAAATGCCCTTGCCGAGCAGGAAGGCCCAGATGCAGCCGAGCAGGAAGCCGCCGGCGGCCAGCATCACGATCAGCCGTTCGGTTTCGGCGATGGAGGTGTCCGACTCGGCATCGAGCCGCTTCTGATCCGCCAGCAGGTCCGACTTCATCGCCGCCGAGGCCTTGTTGATCTCGGCGGCCGTCTCCGTCATTTCCTGGCTCAGCCCCTCGATCTCCTTGGCATTGCCGATCAGCATGGCGAGCGACTGGCGGTATTCCCCCAGCATGGTGGAGACTTCCTTGATGCCGGCGAGGATCTTTCCGTTGGTTGTCGAGATCGCCTTCAGCGAGTTCTCGACAAATGTCAGACGTGCGAGGGCGCTGTTCGCGACCGACTGGTCGGAATTGACCACGAAGGTATTGGCAAGCGCGGTGGCCGCCTGGAACTGCTCGGCCACCTTCTTGGCGCCGAGCGTAATCACCTGCAGTTCGGATTCCTCGGAGTTGCTCGGGAGGTCGTCGAGCTTGTAGCGCAGCGAGTTTCCGGTGCGCGCAAGCTGGTTCTGCGCGATGCGCGCGCTGTCTTCCTTGACCTTGAGCATGTCGGCAAAGATCTTGGTGAAGGTACGGAATTCCCGCTCCAGCCTGGCGACCTGCTCGAGCCGTGCCCGGTCGGTGGTGCCCTTCATCGAGGCCAGGATTGCATCCTTCAGCCGGGCTTCGGCCTCGAGCGCGGCCTTGCCGTCCTCTTCCTTGCCGGTGACGACGAAATAGCGGGCCAGCGCCCGGTAGGAGATCAGCTCGCGATCGATGTCGCGCGCCAGATCGGCCTCCTGCACGCTGCGCCGATAGGCATCCACGACGTCGGAAACCCGCTCGAAGCCGAGATAGGCGAAGCCCATGCTGCCAGCCGAGATCGCCAGCACGACGGTAAAGCCGAGCATGATCTTGGAGCGAAATCTCAGGGTTGGAAGCCTGAAAGAAAAGGCCGGAAGCCTGAACGACGCGCCGCCGCGTTTGAGAAATCTCACCTTCACCCCCCGTTTTCATTCTAAAAACAGGTACCGGCAGGCCCCCGCCCCCCGATCCAGTGCGCAAACTTAAGGCAGAATGGATAAGGGGGCGTAAATGCAGGCAAAGGCTTCAAGGCGGCGGGATCGTCGCTCTCCACCCTCCCCTGGAGGGTGAAGAGGATTGCGTCACGCGTCCGCGCGAGCCTCTTGATGTCATCACAATGGCCAGCGCGACCAAAATCCTAGTTGCAAGTTCCTGCGCCGCTGTTTCTAATTAGAACAATTACAAAACATTGGGAGGTACCACGCGTGTCGACAGTCAAACTGACGGTAAACGGCAAGGCCGTCTCGGCCGAGGTCGAGGACCGGACGCTCCTCGTCCATCTCCTGCGCGATCATCTGAACCTGACCGGTACCCATGTCGGCTGCGATACCAGCCAGTGCGGCGCCTGCGTGGTTCATATCGATGGCCGGGCGGTGAAATCCTGCACCGTGCTGGCGGGCCAGGCCGCCGGCTCGAGCGTCACCACCATCGAGGGCATCGCCAGGGGCGACGAGTTGCACCCGATGCAGGCAGCGTTCCGGGACAATCACGGCCTGCAGTGCGGCTATTGCACCCCGGGCATGATCATGTCGGCGATCGATATTGTGCACCGCCACAGCGGACAGCTCGACGAGGAAACCGTCCGGGCCGAGCTCGAAGGCAACATCTGCCGCTGCACCGGCTACCACAACATCGTCAAGTCGGTGCTGGACGCAGCCGGCCGCATGAAGGTCGCGCAGGCGGCGGAATAGCGCCGCAGGCCGATATTTTCCGAATTCAAGACCGCGTTTCGATGGAAATGGCGGGAAACAATAACTCCGGTCGGGAGGACAGGACATGGGCGTTGAAGGCATTGGCGCAAGCGTGGTGCGCAAGGAAGACCGCCGTTTCATTACCGGCAAGGGCCGTTACGTCGACGACATCAAGCTCGTGGGGATGACCCACGCACATTTCGTTCGCAGCCCGCACGCGCACGCGAAAATCAAGAGCGTGGACACTTCAGAGGCGATGAAGATGCCGGGCGTGGTCGGCGTGCTGACCGGCCAGCAGATCGTCGACGACAAGATCGGCAACCTGATCTGCGGCTGGGCCATTACCTCCAAGGACGGCACCGGGATGAAGATGGGCGCATGGCCGGCGATGGCGCCGGAAACCGTGCGTTTCGTCGGTCAGGCGGTCGCGGTCGTGATCGCCGAAACCAAGAACCAGGCGCGCGACGCGGCAGAGGCCGTGGTCGTCGAATACGAGGAGCTGCCGGCGGCGGCCGACATTCGCGCCGCCATTGCGCCGGGCGCGCCGCAACTGCACCCGGAAGCGCCGGGCAACGTGATCTATGACTGGGTGATCGGCGAGGAAGCCGCCACCGATGCGGCGTTCAAGTCCGCGGCCAACGTCGTCTCGCTCGACATCACCAATAACCGCCTGGTGCCGAACGCGATGGAGCCGCGCGCGGCCGTCGCCGAGTACAACGAGCCGGAGGAGCACTTCACGCTCTACACGACGTCGCAGAACCCGCATGTCGCCCGCCTCGTGCTGTCGGCGTTCTACAACATCGCGCAGGAGCACAAGCTGCGCGTGATCGCTCCCGACGTCGGCGGCGGCTTCGGCTCCAAGATTTTCATCTATCCCGAGGAGATGGTGGCGCTGTGGGCCTCCAAGAAGGTCGGCCGCCCGGTGAAATGGACCGGCGACCGCACGGAAGCCTTCCTCACCGACGCGCACGGCCGCGACCACCTCACCAAGGCCGAGATGGCCTTCGACAAGGACAACAAGGTCACGGGCCTGCGCGTAAAGACCTACGCCAATCTAGGCGCCTACATGTCGCTGTTCTCGTCCTCGGTGCCGACCTATCTCTACGCGACGCTGCTGTCGGGCCAGTACAACATTCCCAACATCTTCGCCGAGGTAATCAGCGTCTACTCCAACACCGTGCCGGTCGACGCCTATCGCGGCGCGGGCCGGCCCGAAGCGAGCTTCGTGGTGGAGCGGCTGATGGAGACGGCGGCGCGGCAGTTGAAGGTCGATCCGGCCGAACTGCGCCGCAAGAACTTCATCACGCAATTCCCGCACCAGACGCCGGTCATCATGGCCTATGACATCGGCGACTTCAACGCCTCGCTCGACGCCGCGATGAAGGCGATCGACTACGCCGGCTTCGCCGCACGCAAGGCGAAAGCAAAAGGCGAAGGCAAGCTGCGCGGCATCGGCGTCTCCTGCTACATCGAGGCCTGCGGCATAGCGCCGTCGAAGGCGGTCGGCAGTCTCGGCGCCGGCGTCGGCCTGTGGGAATCCGCGGAGGTGCGCGTCAACCCGGTCGGCACCATCGAGGTCCTGACGGGATCGCACAGCCACGGCCAGGGCCACGAGACGACGTTCTGCCAGCTCGTCGCCGATCGCCTCGGCGTTCCCATCAGCCAGGTGCAGATCGTGCATGGCGACACCGACAAGGTGCAGTTCGGCATGGGCACCTACGGCTCGCGTTCGGCGGCCGTCGGTCTCACCGCGATCCTGAAGGCGATGGAGAAGGTCGAGGCCAAGGCCAGGAAGATCGCGGCCCATGCGCTGGAGGCCTCCGAGAACGACATCGTCATCGAGAACGGCGAGTTCAAGGTAACCGGCACCGACAAATCGATCGCGTTCCCGATGGTCGCGCTTGCCGCCTATACCGCGCATAATTTGCCTGACGGCATGGAGCCGGGGTTGAAGGAGTCGGCGTTCTACGACCCGACCAACTTCACCTTCCCGGCCGGCGCCTACATCTGCGAGATGGAAGTCGACAGCGCCACCGGCAAGTCGACCTTCGTCAACTTCGTGGCGGCGGACGATTTCGGGCGGCTGATCAATCCGATGATCGTCGAGGGCCAGGTCCATGGCGGTCTCGCCCAGGGCATCGGCCAGGCGCTGCTCGAAGGCGCGGTGTACGACAGCTCAGGGCAACTGCTGACGGCATCGTTCATGGACTATTCGATGCCTCGCGCGGACGACCTGCCGTCGTTCAAGCTGTCGCACACCACGACGCTGTGTCCAGGCAATCCGCTTGGCGTCAAGGGCTGCGGCGAAGCCGGGGCGATCGGCGCCTCGGCCGCGGTCATCAACGCCATCACGGATGCGATCGGCAACAACAAGCTCGAAATGCCCGCGACGCCCGACCGCGTCTGGCATGCGATCCACGGCTAAGAGGGAGCAAACATCATGTACCAGACAACCTATCACCGCCCCTCCTCGGTCGACGAAGCCGCGGCGGCGTTCGCCAAGGGTTCGGACTCGAAATACCTGGCAGGCGGCCACACGCTGATCCCCGTGATGAAGCAGCGGCTGGCCGCGCCGTCGGACGTGATCGATCTCGGCAAGATCAAGGAACTGGTCGGCATCGAAGCCTCGGGCGACACGCTGACGATCAAGGCCGCCACGACCTACTACGACATCATGCAAAGCACTGAGGTGAAGAAGTCGATTCCCGCGATCGCCTACCTCACCTCGATACTCGGCGACCCCGCGGTGCGCCATCGCGGCACCATCGGCGGCTCGATCGCCAACAACGATCCGGCCGCGGATTTTCCCGCGGCGCTGGTTTCGCTCGGCGCGACGGTGAAGACCAACAAGCGCTCGATATCGGCGGACGATTTCTTCAAGGGCCTGTTCTCCACGGCGCTCGACGACGGCGAGATCATCACCGCCGTCTCGTTCCCGATCCCGGCCAAGGCAGGCTACGCCAAGATGCGGCATCCTGCCTCGCGCTTCGCGCTGACCGGCGTGTTCGTGACGAAGACCAAATCGGGTGATGTCCGCGTTGCAGCGACAGGCGCGTCGCAAAACGGCGTCATGCGGGTACCGGCGATCGAGTCGGCGCTGAAAGCGAACTGGTCGGCCGGTGCGCTCGACAGCGTCAAGATTTCCGCCGACGGCCTGATGAGCGATATCCATGGAACCTCGGATTATCGCGCCAATCTTGTGAAGGTGATGGCACAGCGCGCGGTAGCCGCCGCAGGCTGAAGCTCCAGCGCCTGAACACAACTTTCATGCGAGCGGCGCGCAGCAATGCGCGCCGCTTTCGCATTTTGGTCTGATTCTCGGCAAAAGAACTTGCCAGGGTCTCGCTTCGGCGAGACAATTTAGCTAACCAACTAATTAAGACACTTCCTCTGGGAGAGAAAACAAGTGCTCGACAAACCAGCCGCCCAATCTTCTACCCGCACCTCCGGCCCGCTTGCCGGTTTCCGCATCGTCGAATTCGCCGGCATCGGGCCGGGCCCCTTTGCCTGCATGCTGCTCGCCGACATGGGCGCCGAGGTCATCACGCTCGACCGCGTCGGCGCGGCCAAAAACCTGAAGGCAGTCGCGGTGCGCGGCCGCAAGGTGATCGAACTCGATCTGAAGGACAAGGCCGCGGTCGCGCAGGTGCTCGACCTGCTTGCCGGCGCGGATGCGCTGATCGAAGGCTTTCGTCCCGGCGTGATGGAACGTCTCGGCCTCGGCCCCGATGTCGTGCTCGCGCGCAATCCAAAGCTGGTCTATGGCCGCATGACCGGCTGGGGCCAGGAAGGCCCGCTGGCGAACGCCGCCGGCCATGACATCAACTACATTTCGATAACAGGCGCGCTTGCCGCGATCGGCACCAGGGAGAAGCCGGTGCCGCCGCTCAACCTCGTCGGCGATTTCGGCGGCGGTGCGCTCTATCTCGTGGTCGGCGTGCTCGCCGCGATGCTGGAAGCGTCGAAATCCGGCAAGGGCCAGGTTGTGGACACCGCGATGTGCGACGGCGCGGCTTCGCTGATGTCGATGTTCTTCGACATGCGCGCGAGCGGCCGCTGGACCGAGGGCCGCGACCAGAATTTCCTCGACGGCGGCGCGCATTTCTACGGCGTCTACGAGTGCTCCTGCGGCAACTTCATCTCGATCGGTTCGATCGAGCCGCAGTTCTACGCGCTGCTGCGCAAGCATGCCGACCTGACGGATGCCGATTTCGACGCGCAGATGGACCGCAAGGCGTGGCCGGCGCTGAAAGAAAAACTGACCAAGGTGTTCAAGAGCAAGAGCCGCGCGGACTGGTGCAAGATCATGGAAGGCACCGACATCTGCTTCGCGCCGATCCTCACCATGGCGGAAGCGCCTGAGCATCCGCACATGGCGGCACGCCAGGTGTTCGTCGAGCGCCACGGCGTGACGCAGCCTGCGCCGGCGCCGCGGTTCTCGCGGACACCGTCGGCGATCCGGGAGCCGGAGGTGGCGAAGATCGCGGATGTCGCGGCGGCGTGGAAGCGGTAAGGTAGCCGTACACCCGCACCACACACACATTCCGCCGTCGTCCCGGACAAGCGCAGCGAAGCGGAGCGCTGATCCGGGACCCATAACCACAGGCGGTGGTTTGGCGACGACCAGGAGTTCGGTACTCCTATCGATCTCAATCGATGGATTCCGCGGTATGGGTCCCGGATCTGCGCTTGCGCTTGTCCGGGACGACACCGAGGATGTGGCGACTTACGCCGCGTTGCCCACCTTCAGCACGCCCCTTCGAATCTGGTCCTCCTCGATCGATTCGAACAGCGCCTTGAAGTTGCCCTCGCCGAATCCATCGTCGCCCTTGCGCTGGATGAACTCGAAGAAGATCGGCCCGATCGCGTTGGCCGAGAAAATCTGCAGCAGCACCTTGGTCTGGCCGCCGTCGACCACGCCCTCGCCGTCGATGAGAATGCCGCTGCGCTGCAGGCGGGCGACATCCTCGCCGTGCTTCGGCAGGCGGGTGTCGATCTTCTCGAAATAGGTATCCGGCGGCGACGGCATGAACGGCAATCCCGCCTCGCGCAACGTCTCGACGGTGCGGTAGATATCTCGCGCGCCGCAGGCGATGTGCTGGATGCCCTCGCCGCGGTAGACGTTGAGATATTCCTCGATCTGTCCGGAATCGCCGGCATCCTCGTTGATCGGAATCCGGATCTTGCCGTCCGGGCTGGTCAGCGCGCGCGAGAACAGGCCGGACGCGCGGCCCTCGATGTCGAAGAAGCGGATCTGGCGGAAGTTGAACAGTTTTGCGTAGAAGCCGGTCCACACGTTCATGCGGCCGCGATGGACGTTGTGGGTGAGGTGATCGATGTAAAAGAGCCCTGTGCCTGCCGGCCGCGGATCAATTGCGCCAAGCCATTCGAACTCGGCGTCATAGGCCGAGCCCTTGGCGCCGTAGCGATCGACGAAATAGAGCAGGCTGCCGCCGATGCCCTTGATGGCGGGAACGTCGAGCGTCTTCTGCGCAGAAGTCACATCAGCCGGCTCCGCGCCAAGCGACAAGGCACGCTCATAGGCCTGCTTCGCATCGACCACGCGGAACGCCATCGATGGCGCGCACGGCCCATGCACGGCAACGAAGCCGTGGCCATGGGTGCCGGGTTCCTCGTTGACGAGATAGTTGATATCGCCCTGGCGATAGACCGTGATCTTCTTGGTGCGGTGCCGGGCGACCGCGGCATAGCCCATCAGCTTGAACAGCGTGTGCAGCTCTTCGGGCTGCGGATGGGCGTATTCGACAAACTCGAAACCATCGGTGCCCATCGGGTTGTCGGCGCTGATGGTGGCGGCCGGCGCGTCGTGTGGAAACGGTCCCATGGCGAACTCCCGAAAATTGATCGGGATCAATATCGGTCGAATTCGGCGCAAGGTGCGTGCAAATGGCTCCGCCGCTCGCTATCATTATGCACGATTCGTGCATCAAATTGGTGATCTTCGCATGATCCAGGTGGACGCCTTCGACCTCAAGATGCTGGCCGCGCTGCAGGACGACGGCCGGCTGACCAACCAGCAACTGGCCGACCTCATCGGCCTGTCGGCCTCGCAATGCTCGCGGCGGCGGATGCGGCTGGAAGAAGAAAAGGTAATCGCGGGCTATCACGCGGACCTGTCGGGCGAAGCGCTCGGCTTCAACCTGATCGCCTTCATCCACATCACGCTGGCGACGCATTCGCCCGACAACGCCAAGAAATTCCGCGCGCTGGTTAACCGTGTCGACGATATCCAGGAAGCGTATTCGCTGACCGGCGATGCCGACTACGTCTTGAAAGTGGTGCTGCGCGACCTGAAGGACCTCTCCGGCCTCGTCAACGACGTGCTGATGCCGCACCAGAGCGTCGCGCATGTGCGCTCGTCGATCGTGCTCGACCGGCTGAAGGAGAGCACGAAGCTGCCGCTGCGGGGGTAGCATCCGGGCCACATGGTTCGAGACGCGCGGCGATGCCGCGCTCCTCACCATGAGAGTCTTCGACCTCATCCTGAGGAGCCGCGAAGCGGCGTCTCGAAGGATGAAAGCCCCGCCGCCGCGTGGCCCGATTCGAGGGAAATTTGTCATTCGCGTTTTCCAGCCGATTTGCGATGATTGCCGGAATCACATCGCGAGGGGCGACCATGGCGCTGCAACTCCGGCCGAACTGCGAATTCTGCGACAAGGACCTGCCGCCGAACGCCGCGGACGCGCGTATCTGTTCCTATGAATGCACGTTCTGTGCGGACTGCGCCGACAACAAGCTGCACAACGTCTGCCCGAACTGCGGCGGCGGCTTCGAGCGGCGGCCGATCCGGCCCGCCACCGAACGTCGGCCAGGCGTGTGCGTGACGAAGCAACTGCCGTCGGACAAGCGGGTGCATCTGAAATACAGCGTGGAGGATGTCGCCGCGCATTGTGCGCTGCTGCGGGACATTCCGCCGCAGGAACGCTGAGCCATCCGCGTCATTGCGAGCGAAGCGAAGCAATCCAGACTTCACCCGCGGCGCGATGGATTGCTTCGCTTCGCTCGCAATGACGGGGAGAGAGCGTTATTCCGCCGCCAGGATCGTCCCCTCCACCTCGCCGAAGCCGACGCGGTAGCCGTCGCCCTGGCACCAGCCGCGCATGACGAGCGAATCGCCGTCCTCCAGGAACGACCTCTTGACGCCGCCTGCGAGCTCGACCGGTTCGGTGCCGTTCCAGCTGATTTCCAGCAGGCTGCCGCGCTGGTCCTTCTCAGGGCCCGAGATGGTGCCGCTCCCCAGGAGATCGCCGACATTCATGGCGCAGCCGGATGAGGCGTGGTGGACGAGCTGCTGCACCGACGACCAGTACATGTACTTGAAATTGGTGCGGCAGATGTTCGCGGCTTCGTTCGTCTGCGCCGCGCGCAGGCCGACCTCGAGCTGCATGTCGTAATTGTTCGGCTGCGCCTGCTGCAGATACGGCAGCGGCTTCGGGTCCTGCACGGGGCCGTGCAAACGAAACGGCTCCAGCGCCTCGCGCGTCACCACCCACGGGCTGATCGAAGTGCCGAACGCCTTGGCCTGGAACGGGCCGAGCGGCACGTATTCCCATTGCTGGATGTCGCGCGCGCTCCAGTCGTTGAGAATGACGAAGCCGAAGATCATCTCTTCCGCCTGCCTCTCGCTGAGCATCTCGCCCATCGCCGAGGGCTGGCCGACCACTACGCCCATTTCGAGTTCGAAATCGAGCCGCTTGCACGGCCCGAAGCTCGGCGCGTCTGCTGTCGGCGGCTTCAACTGCCCGCGCGGCCGCGTGATCTTCGTGCCGCTGACGACCACGGTCGAAGCGCGGCCGTTGTAGCCGATCGGCATGTGCAGCCAGTTCGGCTGCAAGGCGTTGTCCTTGCCGCGGAACATGACGCCGACATTGGTGGCGTGCTCCTTCGAGGAATAGAAATCGGTGTAGCCGGCGACGGCGAACGGCATGTGCAGCTTGACGTCGGCCATCGGCACCAGCGCACGCTTGCGCAGTTCCTCATTGTCGCGCAGCTCCGGATGGTCGTGCCGCAGAAGCTGGCTGATGCGGGCGCGCGTGCCCGACCACGCCTTCGGTCCCAGCGCCATGAATGGATTGAGTTGAGGGGCTGCGAACACCGCGGGCTCGACGACGTCGAAGCGGCAATCCTGCGCCAGCTGCCACAGATCGAGCACGTAGTCGCCGATCGCGACGCCGACGCGTGGCGCAAGACCGTCCTTCGCGGAGAAGACGCCGTAAGGGAGGTTCTGAATCGGGAAGTCGGAAGTGGCGGCGACGGCGATGAAGGAGCGGAGTTTGGGGTCGTTGGGATGGGGCACAATATCTCTCCGATTAGACATCGTCATGGCCGGGCTTGACCCGGCCATGACGGAATGTAGATGGCGCGCAGCACTTCACGGCTTGTTCGGGTCGAAACGCTTCTCCAGGCCCTTCCAGCAATCGGCGTAGTCATCCTGCAGCGTCGCCGATTTCGCGGCGTGAGCAGTGACCCGCTGCGGGTATCGTGTCTCGAACATGAAGGCCATCGTCCCGGTCAGCTTCACCGGCTTCAGTTCGCCATTGCTGGCGTGGTCGAAGGCTTCGCGGTCGGGGCCGTGCGGCAGCATCATGTTGTGCAGCGAAATGCCGCCGGGGACGAAGCCCTGCGGCTTGGCGTCGTAGACGCCGTAGATCAGCCCCATGAACTCGCTCATGATGTTCATGTGATACCACGGCGGACGAAACGTGTTTTCCGCCACCATCCAGCGTTCCGGGAAGATCACGAAGTCGATGTTGGCGGTGCCGGGGGTCTCCGACGGCGCGGTCAGGACCGTGAAGATCGAGGGATCGGGATGGTCGAAGCCGATGGCGCCTATCGGCGAAAAGGTGCGCAGGTCGTATTTGTACGGCGCGTAATTGCCGTGCCACGCCACCACGTCGATCGGCGAATGCGGCAGCGTGGTCTTGAACAGCGAGCCGCCCCATTTCACGTAGAGCTCGGTCGGCGTGTCCTTGTCCTCATAGAAGGCGACCGGCGTGAGGAAGTCGCGCGAGTTGGCGAGGCAGTTGGCGCCGATCGGCCCGCGCTCCGGCAGCGTGAAGGCGCCGCCATAATTTTCGCAGAGATAGCCGCGCGCGGGCCCTGACGGAATCTCGGCGCGGAATTTCACGCCGCGCGGAATCACCGCGATCTCGCCGGGTTCGATATCGATGCGGCCAAACTCCGTGACGAGGCGCAGATTGCCCTGCTGGGCCACGAACATCATCTCGCCGTCGGCATTGTAGAAGTGCTGATCGACCATCGACTTGGTGATGAGATAGATGTGGGCGGCCATGCCGGCCTGGGTATTGGCGTCGCCGGCCGTCGTCATGGTCTGCACGCCCTGCAGGAAGGTCGTGTCCTCCTCCGGGATCGGCGCCGGATCCCAGCGCAGTTGCGCGATCGGCAGCTCGTATTCGTGGCACGGCGCGGTACGCCACAGCCCGGCATCGGCTTTGGCAAAGCGGCCCGAGTGCTTCACCGACGGGCGGATGCGGTAAAGCCAGGAGCGTTCATTGCTGCCGCGCGGCGCGGTGAAGGGCGAGCCTGACAATTGTTCGGCATAGAGCCCGTAGGCGCAGCGCTGCGGCGAATTGCGTCCCATCGGCAGCGCGCCGGGCAAGGCCTCGGTCTCAAAACTGTTGCCGAAGCCGGACATGTAGCCGGGCGTCAGTTGGGCGGAGCTTCGAACGATCTGATCAGGCGAGGTGTTGATATTCATGGTCATCCTCCTCCTTGCAGGGCGGCCCACATTTCCTGGTCGCGTTTGTCGGTCCAGATCACGGGATCGTCGATCCCGGATGCTTCGTCGAACGCGCGCGAGACGTTGAACGGCAGGCAGTGCTCGTAGATGGCGAAGCTGGAGAATTTCGGATCCATCACCTCGCGCGTCGCCGCCATCGATTCCTTCAGCGTGCGGCCCTTGGCGACGGAGCTTTCCGCCGCGCCATAGAGCGTGGTGACGAAATCGCGCGTCATCGCGATCGCGTCGCGTCCGGTCGAAAGGCCCTTCAGCGCATCGCCGCGGCCCGGCGCGATCGCCTTGGGATTGAAGGCCCGGATTTCATTCAGCGTCGAAGGCCATTCGCGCAGATGCGCGTCGCCGCAATAGCAGGCCGAGTGATATTCGATGAGGTCACCGGAGAACATCACTTCGGCATCCGGCACCCAGGCGACGATGTCGCCCGAGGTATGCCCGGCGCCGAGTTGCATCAGCCGCACCTCGCGTTTGCCGAGATAGATCGACATCTCGCCCTCGAAGGTCAGCGTCGGCCAGGTCAGCCCGGGAATGCTCTGGGCGTCCTGGAACAGGCGGGGAAAGCGGCCATATTCGGAATCCCAGTCCTGCTGCCCGCGCTCCTCGATCAGGCGATGGGTTTCCGCCGAGGCCACGATACCCTGCGCCTTGTAGGCGGAAGCGCCGAGCACGCGCACCGCGTGGTAATGGGACAGCACGACATATTTGATCGGCTTGTCGGTGACGGTGCGAACGCGCTCGATCACCTTGTTGGCCATCGCCGGCGTCGACTGCGCATCGAAGACAAGGCAGCCGTCGTCTCCGACGATGATCGCCGAGTTCGGATCGCCCTCGGCGGTGAAGGCATAGAGATCGGTGCCGATTTCGGAGAACGTGATCTTCTTCTCCGCCATGTCGGTCGTGGACGCGAAACCTTTGGCCATAAATTCGATTCCTGACTTCGTTCGGGACGTGGTTTACTGCTGTTGTTGCTGTTGCTGGCTGGCATCGAGCATCCGCCGCTTGGCGAGCGCGATGGCCTCGTGCAAAACGGCGATATCGCCGATGTGATTGGCGAGAACGAGAACCAGCGCAGCGTCGAGATCGGCGCTCTGTTCGTCGCTCAAGCCGCGATGCGCCTCGACGATGGCGCGAAACGCGTCGTCGGGCTTGGCAAAGTTCGAAGCGGTCGACAGCGTCATGATGAAGCCTCAGTTGATGCCTGCGGCCCGCGCCAGCGCGGCGTCGAGCGCTGGCCGGGTCGGATGCCGAAACCGCGCCGCGACGTAGCCATCGGGCCGCAACAGATAGGCGGTGCCGGGCTCGGCGTCGTAACGCGTGGCGGCAAGGCCTGCCGAATCTACCAAACCATCCTTGCCGCCGATGCGGATCGCGGCCACTCCGTCGGGCAGTTCCGGCGGCGCGGCGCCATTGCCGAATCCCAGCAGCGTGAATCGCATGCCCGCGCCGATGAAAGCATCGGTGAGGAAAGTTTGTTCGCCGCGGCCGCTCACAAGCGGCGCATCCGCCATCGAGGTGCCGGGCTGCGGGCCGCCGCGCCAGGAATCACCGTCGGCAGTCGAGAGCGGCGTTGCGTAAATCGACGGCGTCGAGAGCCGCCCGCCATTCACCATGCGCTTGCCGAACTCGGTCTCCTTTGCGAGCGACAGCACCGCCTTGCGCAGCCGCGCCTCCTGGTGGGAGTTCGGCGCCATGAAGTCGGTCGAGCGGGTGGATTCGCGGATGTTCTCATCAGCGGCGGCGCTGCGCTCGATGTGATAGCTTTCGAGCAGCGCCTCGGGCGAGGTCCCGCGCAGCACGCAATCGAGCTTCCACGCCAGATTCTCGGCGTCCTCCAGTCCGGAATTGGCGCCGCGGGCGCCGAACGGCGAGACCTGGTGCGCGGCATCGCCGGCAAAGATGACGCGATCGTGGATGAACCTGCCCATCCGCCGGCACTGGAATTTGTAGAGCGAGATCCATTCGAATTCGAACTTGTCGTGCCCGAGCATGCGGGCGATGCGCGGCCGCACATTCTCCGGCAGCTTCTCGACCGCGGGATCGGCGAAGCGATTGAGCTGCAGGTCGATACGCCAGATGTCGTCCGGCTGCTTGTGCAGCAGCGCGGAGCGGCCGGCATGGAATGGCGGATCGAACCAGAACCAGCGTTCGGTCGGAAAGGCCGCGGTCATCTTGACGTCGGCGATCAGGAACTGGTCCTCGAACACCTGGCCTGCGAATTCCGCGCCCACCATCCGGCGCAGCGAAGACTTGGCGCCGTCGCAGGCAATCACGAAGCGCGCGCTCATCCGGTAGGGACCATCAGGCGTTTCGATCGTCAGCAGCACATGGTCGTTGCGCGCTTCGAGCGCGGCCACCTTGTTGCGCCAGCGGAGGTCGATGGCCGGCAGTTCCTCGACGCGGTCGACCAGATAGGCCTCGGCGTAGAATTGCTGCAGGTTGATGAAGGCCGGCCGCTTGTGCCCTTGCTCCGGCAGCAGGTTGAACTGATAGAGCTGCGACTCGCCGTGAAAGATCTTGCCGACGCTCCACACCACGCCCTTGTCGACCATGCGCTGGCCGATGCCGAGCCGGTCCCAGAACTCGAGCGAGCGCTTGGAGAAGCAGATCGCCCGCGAGCCCTCGCCGATGCGATCCGCATCGTCGAGCAGGACGACGGCCTGGCCGCGCTGCGCCAGATCGATCGCCAGCGACAGCCCCACCGGACCCGCGCCCACCACGACGACCGGGTATTCGGCAAGGTTCGAACCCGGCCGATCCTGATCGGGATGGCGGCGATAGCCGAACTGGGTTTTGGTCTGCGCCATGCGGGCTAAACCCTGTGACAGGCCAAGACTTGTGACTGGCCGGGCTTGCGACTGGTCAAGAACGGGCGACCGTGCTAGATAGTCGCACCTGCAACTATCTTAAACCCCGGGCCGGCTCCGGCGTCAACTCAAATCGAGGCTATCGTTGCCAAAGGCGTTTTCAACCGAAGTGGCCGCCGGTTCGCGCGAGGAAGGCGCAACGAAGAAGGATGCCCGGCTGGATCTGTTCGGGTTCGTGCCGTTCCGGCTGAACCGGCTCGCGGCCGAGGTCAGTTCGGCGCTCTCGGTCGAATACGCGAACCGCTACGGGCTCGATATTCCGGAGTGGCGCGTGCTGGCGACGCTCGGCTTCCGCCATGATCCCTGCAGCGCGCAATACATCGCCGATTGCACCCGCACCCACAAATCCACCATCAGCCGCGCCGTCACCTCGCTGATGAAGCGGCAGATGGTCGAACGCGTCGAGAACGCGGACGACCGCCGCGAATTCCGCCTGCGCATGACGCGCAAGGGCGCAGCGCTCTACGAGGAACTGATCCCGCGCCTGTTGCGCAAGGAACAGGAGATACTGTCATGCCTCTCCGCGCAGGAGCGGCGCGATCTGGCGCGGCTGCTCGGCAAGCTCGAAGAGAGCCTCGATCTGGTGCAGACCAGCGAAGAGGCGGATGCGAAGGAAGCTTACTGAGATACGCTCTCTCCGCGTCATTGCGAGCGAAGCGAAGCAATCCATCGTACGGCATAACGGATAGATGGATTGCTTCGTCGCTTTGCTCCTCGCAATGACGGGGAGACGGCTTCGCTCCTTAAAGGGAGAAGGCTCACGCGAGGTAGCCCCAGCTCACTTCGCCGCCGTCACCACGATCTCCACGATATGCGGCGATTCGAGTTCGACGCCGAGGCAGGCGCGCATCGGCGGGTTTTTCATGTCGACCCATTCATCCCAGGCGCGGTTCATCTCGGCCTTTCGCTTCATATCGGCGATATAGACGATGGCCGAAAGGATCTTGCTCTTGTCCGTGCCGCACAGCGCGAGGCTTTCGTCGATCCGCGCGAGCGCCTTGACACTCTGCTCGTACATCGTGGGACTGACCGGATCGGGCGCGACGGCCACCGTGAAAACGAGATCGCCGTGAACGACGGCGCGGCTGCGGGTCGGCGTAAGCCCGGCAAAGCGATGGATCATCGTAATCTCCCGTTAGCGGCCATCGATGTGCCTGGCAATGACAGGGAAATAATTGTCGCCCGAACCGGCATCGATGGCTTCCTGCAACACGGCGCCGATCAGTTCGGCGCCGCGAATTTTGATACCGGCATCGGAAGCCAGTTCCAGCGCATAGGACAGGTCCTTCAGCGCGTATTCGGTCGAGAACGCGCGTTCGGGAAAATTCCCCGGCACGATCGCCTTCATGCCGTGATTGCGCAAGGCAAAGCTGTCGGCCGACCCCTTCGACAGCGTGTCGAGCAGCAATTTCGGATCGACGCCGTTATGCTTCGCCACCGCGACCGCTTCGGCCAGCGCGTTGACGGTTTCGAACAGCACCATGTTGTTGAGGATTTTTGTGACCTGCCCCGCGCCGACCTCGCCGCAATGGGTGACGTCGGTGGCAAAGCAGCGGATCAGCGGCTCGATCGCGGCGTAAAGCGCGGGCACAGCCCCAACCATAACGCTCAGCGTGCCGTCCTGCGCCGCCTGCCGCGTGCGCGCGATCGGCGCGTCGGCCCAGGCCGCGCCCTTGCCCTGCAGTTGCCTGGCGAAATCGCGGGTCTGGCTGACCGAGGAAGTGCCGAGATCGACGACGACCTGACCACTCCTGATATTCCTGAGGATGCCGTCGCCTTCGAACACCGCACGCACATGCCTGGCGCTCGGCAGGCACAGGAACAACAGATCGCTTTGCCCGATGACATCGGCAACGGAGGCCGCGATTTCGGCGCCATCGGCACGCAGGCGCGCCAACGGCTCCGGCGACAGATCGAAGGCAACGACGCGCTTGCCGCTCTTCCTGACGAGGTTGCGGCAGATCGGCTCGCCCATCACGCCGAGGCCGATGAAGCCAATGGTCTTGTATTCCGACATTGTTTTTCTTGAACCTGTCTTTTGACGCGTTTTCTTTACGCGAGCCGGCATCCACCTCGCTCGAAAACGCTATGCTATTTCACGAACGAACGCGACGGCGCGAGATGCAGTGCGAACGCATCCACCTTGTCGCTGGCGCGCGGATAGATCTCGCTCACCAGCGGATCGTGGCCGGGAATGAACCGATCGGGGTGGCCGGCGAGCCGTTCGACGGTCTCCCAGCCCTGCGCCATGTCGCCGACATTGTAGACGATCGGAAACGGGCTGCGCTTCTGCAGGTTGGCATAGTAATGCGCCGCATCCGACGCCAGCACCACCGGACCCCGCGCGGTCTCGACCCGGACCACCTGCAAGCCGTCGGAGTGGCCGCCGACGCGATGCACGGTCACGCCGGGCGCGATCTCGCCGTCCCCGGAGTGGAAGGTGACGCGCTCACCATAGACATGGCGCACCATTGTCGTGACGTGCTCTACCGAAAACGGATGCCGCAGCATGCCGTTGCACATGCAGCGACCGGTCGCATAGCTCATCTCGCGTTCCTGCAGATGGAATCGTGCGCCGGGAAAACGGTCGAGATTGCCGGCGTGGTCGTAGTGCAAATGGGTGACGATGACGTCCTTGATGCTGTCGGCCGAAACGCCGAACTTCGCCAGCGCATCGACCGGGTTGAGCGTGAGCTTGCGGGCACGCGCCTTTGCTTCCTCGGCGTTGAAGCCCGTATCGACCAGGATGTCGCGGCCACCGCCGCGAACCAGCCAGACGAAATAATCGAGGTCCGCCGCTGTGGTCTCGTGCGGATCGGGGGCCAGAAAATTCATGCTGGGGGTGCGCGGCGACATCGTCGCATAGCGCAGCGCGTAGATTTCGTAGGCATTTCCCATCGCTGTCACTTTTCTTTTCTTGGGTGTCGAGATTTGGCCGGTGCCGGCACCAAGCCATTGTCATCCGCAAAGGTCAAACCCGCGCTACGGACGACAACGGCATGGCAGGGCAGCAGAATTTACGTGAGTGGAGTCACACTGGACCCGCCTGAAGTGAGGTATGTCAATCCATCGCCCCAGGATAGTTTGCGTCAACGGAGGTTTGCGATGCAGCACCAGAGGTCATGACGGTCCGATGCCGGGCCCTGTCGCAAATCGGATCGTCGGCCGGGATCTGGAACCGGGCGCCGTTTTCGCTGGCCGGCACGATCCATTCCCCGTCATCCGACGCGGCTCGTCGCGGTTAATTGTCGCAATTAATGTCGGCGCCGCAAGCGATTGACGCGCTGCCGCCGCGGTTTGATAATGGCAGATGCGTAGAGTAAGTTCGCCGCGGCGCGAGCTGGTATCGGCGCTATTTTGGCTGGGTTGCCGTGATCTGGACCTCCTTCAATATGAAAATCCGCCTTGCATTGCTTGTTGCCTCGATTTTTTCGGTCGTCTCGGTGGGCCCATCGTTCGCGGCCGGCGAACGTTACGCGCTGGTCATCGGCAACGCGAAATATCCGGATGCCGAAGCACCGCTGAAGGAGCCGATCAACGACGCGCGCGACATCGCCGACGAACTCAAGCGCGACGGTTTCAGTGTCGACATCGGCGAGAACCTGACCGGCGAGCAGATGCGCCGCGCCTTTGACCGCCTCTACGGCAAGATCAAGCCGGGATCGGTCGCGCTGATTTTCTTCTCCGGCTTTGGCGTGCAGTCGAGCCGGCAAAGCTACATGATTCCGGTCGATGCCCAGATCTGGACCGAGCCGGACGTGCGCCGTGACGGTTTCAGCCTCGAGACGGTGCTCGGCGAAATCAACAGCCGCGGCGCGGGCGTCAAGATCGCCCTGATCGACGCTTCCAGGCGCAATCCGTTCGAGCGCCGGTTTCGGAGCTTTTCCGCCGGCCTCGCGCCGGTGATCGCGCCGAACGGCACGCTGGTAATGTATTCGGCGGCGCTTTCGTCGGTGATCTCCGACAACGGCAGCGACCGCAGCCTGTTCGTGAGGGAGTTGCTGAAGGAAATCCGCACGCCCGACCTGATGGCGGAGGAAACGCTGAACCGCACCCGGGTCGGCGTCACTCGTGCCTCGCGCAGCGAACAGGTGCCGTGGATTTCGTCCTCGCTGGCCGAGGACTTCTCGTTCATTCCGAGCGGCACCGGCCCGCGCCCCGCAAGCCCACCGCCAGCGAGTTCGCCACCGCCGAGCCCGCCGCCTGCCGTGGCCGCTCCGGCGCCGCCGCCCGCACCGCCTGCACCTCAGGTGGCCGTGGCGCCGCCGTCGCCTCCGCCGCCCCCCTCGCCGCCGCCACCCAGGCCGGCTGAAGCCGCCATTCCTCCGCCCCCGCCGCCGGCCAAACCGGTCGAGAGCGCGCCCAGCGCCCCTGTGGCGCCTGCGCTTGCCGATGATCCGACCATCAAGACCCTGACGGCCAGGCTGAACGACAATCCGGACGATGGAGCCGCGCTGTACCGGCGCGGGCAGGTCTATGCCAGCAAGGGCGCCTACGAACTCGCCATCAAGGACTTCAACAATTCGCTGCGGCTGAATCCAAAGGACGTCGAGGCCTACAACAACCGCTGCTGGACCCGCACCGTCATCGGCGACCTGCAGGCGGCCCTGAAGGATTGCAACGAAGCGCTGCGGCTGCGCCCGAATTTCGTCGACGCGCTGGACAGCCGCGGCCTTGTGAACCTGAAGAGCGGCCAGACCAAGAATGCAATCGCCGATTTCGATGCCGCCCTCAAGATCAACCCCCGATTGACCTCGTCGCTGTACGGACGCGGCCTCGCCAAGAAGCGCAACGGCTCGATTGCCGAAGGCGACCTGGATATCAACAACGCGAAGGCGATGGATCCGAATATTGCCAAGGAATTCGCCGATTACGGGGTACAGTGACGAATATTTAAGGCGAAGCCGCCTGTCCATCGAACCGCGGAGCGGGTGGCTCAGACTAACAAGACGCAGGCCGTATTGGATGATCGCCTGCCATACTTGAATCACGTTGGAACCAGGGGACTGGCAATGTCGCGAATCTCAGCAACGAAAACCCTTACCGCGATCCTGACCGTCGCGGCGATTGGCGCCTTCGGCGCTGGACCTGCAGGCGCGCAGGACAAGAACGTCAGCGAGGATCAGATCCTTCGCGCGCTGGCGCCGGAAAAGAAGCCGCTGACCCGTGGCCTTTCGGTCGGCCCGCAGCAGGCCACCGCCGATCCCGCCGCTGCTGCCGCCGAGGGCAAGCTCGTGCAGAAATTCCGTGGCCGTTCCTCGCGGTCGCTGTCGGTCGCCGAGCGCGAGGAAATCGCCGCCGTCGTCAAGGACAAGCCGAAGATCGATCTGGAGATCAACTTCGACTACAACTCGGCCGACATCAGCGCAAAATCGCTGCCGTCGGTTCAGGCGCTCGGCCGCGCGCTGACCAGCAACGACCTCAAAGGCTCGACCTTCGTGGTGGCGGGCCACACCGACGCGGCGGGCAGTGAAGGCTACAACCAGGATCTGTCCGAGCGCCGTGCCGACTCGATCAAGCGCTATCTCGTCGACAAGTACGGCATCAACGGCACCGACCTCGTCACCGTCGGTTACGGCAAGAGCAAGCTCAAGGATCCGAGCCAGCCACTTGCCGAAGTGAACCGCCGCGTTCAGGTCGTGAACATGGAAAACAAGTCGACCGCGGCAAACGCATCCAAGTAAGGTCCTTGCTAGTAAGGTCCTGCAAGTTAGGGCGTGGCGCGGACCAATCGTTTCCGGCTACAATACGTCCCGCAGCACCCGTGCGGGACGTATTCGTTTTGGGCTCCATGACAGGTTCGTCGGCAGGTTTCCCGGCCGACCCGATGTGGCCCGTTGATTTGACTTCCAGTCTGGATTGATCCGGCGATGAAATTCTCCGAATACCTCAAACCAGCGCTCGGAGTGGCATTCGTTGCCGTTCTGGCCGTCGGCTATTACTGGTTCGAGCACCGCCCACGCGCCGAAGAAAAGGACACGCCGGGCCAGGCGCTAGTCATCGTGACCAAATCCACCAACGCCTGCTTCTCCGACATGGTCCGGGTCACGGGCTTCATCGTGCCGCGCCGCGAAGCGCAGGTCGGCGTCGATCAGGAAGGCTCGAGGGTGACCGACCTGTTCGTCAAGGAAGGCGATACCGTCACCGAAAATCAGGAGCTGGCGCGCCTCACCGCGCCGCCGCAGATTCCCGGCACCCCCGCCGGCCGAACCGGCCCGATAACGCTGCGTGCGCCTGCCGCCGGCCTCGTCACCGAAGTCAGGACCGCGGTCGGCGCGCCGGCCTCGCCGCAGGCCGGCCCGATGTTCCGCATCTCGGTCAACAATGAAATCGAACTCGACGCCGAAGTGCCCAGCGTCCATCTGCTCAAGCTCAACCCGGGCGCGACCGTGCGCATCAGCCGCGACGACGCGCCTGATGTCGTCGGCAAGGTCCGGCAGATCTCGCCGCAGATCGACCGCGCCACCCAGCTCGGCAAGGTCAGGATCTCGCTCAACAACAATCCCTCGCTCAAGGTCGGCATGTTCGCCCGCGCCAATATCGACGCCAAGCGCTCGTGCGGCGTCGCGGTGCCTCGCACCGCCATCGACCGCCTGACGGTTCAGGTCGTCAAGGGCAACACGATCGAGACGCGAAAGGTGCGGGTCGGCCTTACCTCCGACACCTCAACGGAAATTCTTGAAGGCCTCGACGTCGGCGAAACCGTCGTGGCCGATGCTGGCACGTCCCTGCATGACGGCGACCAGGTCAGGACCATGTTCGCCGATGAACTCGAGCGCACGCGGGCACGCTAATGGCTTTGAATATCTCGGCATGGTCGATCCGGAACCCGCTGCCTTCGGTCGTTTTCTCGATCATCCTGCTGGTGCTCGGCTGGGTGAGTTTCACCAAGCTCGCCGTGACGCGGCTGCCCAGCGCCGACATTCCGGTGATCTCGGTTGCGGTGGCGCAGTTCGGCGCGGCCCCCGCCGAGTTGGAGAGCCAGGTCACCAAGACCATCGAGGACGGCGTCTCCGGCGTCGAGGGCGTGCGGCATATTTCATCCTCGATCACCGATGGCCTCTCGGTGACGACGATCCAGTTCGCGCTGGAGACCAACACCGACCGCGCGCTCAACGACGTCAAGGACGCGGTTACGCGCGTTCGCGCCAACCTGCCACAGAATGTCAACGAGCCGCTGATCCAGCGCGTCGACGTGATCGGCCTGCCGATCGTCACCTATGCCGCGATCTCGCCGGGCAAGACGCCGGAGCAGCTCTCCTATTTCGTCGACGACGTCGTCAAGCGCGCGCTGCAGGGCGTGCGCGGCGTGGCGCAGGTCGAGCGTATCGGCGGCGTCGAGCGCGAAATTCTCGTCTCGCTCGACCCCGACCGGCTGCAGGCCGCAGGGCTCACCGCCGTCAATGTCAGCCAGATCCTGCGCGGCACCAATGTCGACCTCGCCGGCGGCCGCGCCGAAATCGGCAAGAACGACCAGGCGATCCGCACGCTCGCCGGCGCCAAGACGCTCAACGAACTCGCCGGCACCATGATCCCGCTGTTCGGCGGCGGCGAGGTGCGGCTCGACGATCTCGGCACCGTTACCGACACCATCGCCGACCGCCGGACCTTTGCCCGCTTCAACGGCGAGCCCGTGGTGGCGCTCGGCATCAAGCGCTCCAAGGGCGCCAGCGACGTGAAGGTGGCCGAGGCCGTGGAGAAGCGCATTGAGGCGCTGAAAGCCGCCTACCCCGACGTCGACTTGAAGCTGATCGACACTTCGGTCGAATTCACCAAGGGCAATTACCACGCCGCGATCTCGACACTGTTCGAAGGTGCGATCCTCGCGGTCGTCGTCGTCTTGCTGTTTCTGCGCGACATCCGCGCCACCATCATCGCCGCGATATCGCTGCCGCTGTCGATCTTCCCGGCGTTCTGGGCAATGGACCTGCTCGGCTTCTCGCTGAACCTGGTTTCCTTCCTCGCGATCACGCTGTCGACGGGCATCCTGGTCGACGACGCCATCGTCGAGATCGAGAACATCGTGCGCCACATGCGCATGGGCAAATCGCCCTATCGCGCCGCGCTCGAAGCCGCCGACGAGATCGGCCTCGCCGTGATCGCGATTTCGCTGACCATCATCGCGATCTTCGCGCCCGCCAGCTTCATGTCGGGGATCGCCGGGCAGTTCTTCAAGCAGTTCGGCATCACGGTGTCGGTGCAGGTGTTCTTCTCGCTGCTCGCCGCGCGCTTCGTCACGCCGGTGCTGGCGGCCTACTTCCTGAAGGATCACCCGCACGAGGACCCACCGCCCGGACGCATCCTGACGACCTACACCAGGCTCGTCACATGGTCGGTGAAGCACTACTTCATCACGGTGCTGATCGGCTTCGGCGTGTTCGCCGCCTCGATCTGGAGCATCACGCTGCTGCCGCAGGGCTTCCTGCCGGCGCAGGACACCGCGCGCTCGCTGCTGGCGATGGAACTGCCGCCGGGCTCGCAGCTCGCCTATACCGAGAAGGTGACGGAAGAAATCGTCGCGCGCCTGCGCAAGCGCCCCGAGGTGAAGAGCATTTTCGTCGACGGCGGCCGGGTGCCGCCGGGCACACAGGAAGTCCGCCGCGCCGCGCTGATCATCAACTACACGCCGAAAGGCGACCGCAAGATTACCCAGCGGCAGCTCGAACTCGAGATCGGCCAGGAGCTCGAGAACGTCCCCGACATCCGCTTCTGGTTCCTCGACGAGAATGGCCTGCGCGCGATTTCGCTGGTCGTGACCGGCGTCGACAGCAACATCGTCAACAACGTCGCCAGCGAACTGGCGACGCAGATGAAGCGGATTCCGATCATCGCCAACGTGATCTCGGAAACCTCGCTCGACCGGCCCGAGCTTCGCATCCGGCCGCGGGCGGAACTCGCGGCGCGGCTTGGCGTCTCGACCGAGAGCCTGTCGCAGACGATCCGCGTCGCCACCATCGGCGACGTCGGTCCGGCACTGGCGAAATTCGACGCGGGCGACCGCCAGGTGCCGATCCGGGTGCAGCTCGAGGACAGCGCGCGAAGCGACCTGCAGATGCTGCAGCAATTGCGTGTGCCGCTCGGACAGCGCGGCGAACGCGGCGGTGTCCCCTTGTCTGTCGTCGCCGACATCCAGCTCGATCAGGGACCGACCAGCATCAACCGCTACGACCGCGAACGGCAGGCGACGGTGGCCGCCGACCTCGTCGGCACCGCGGCGCTCGGCGACGCCACCAAGCTGATCTACGAACTTCCGGTCATGAAGAGCCTGCCGAAGGGCGTGCGGGTCAGCCCGTCGGGCGACGCCGAAAGCCTCGCCGAATTGTCGGAAGGCTTTGCTACCGCGATTACCGCGGGCCTGATGATGGTCTATGCGGTGCTGGTGCTGCTGTTCGGCACCTTCCTGCAACCGATCACGATCCTGTTCTCGCTGCCGCTTTCGATCGGCGGCGCGATCATGGCCCTGCTGCTCACGGGCAAGCAGCTCACCACGCCAGTGTGGATCGGCATCCTGATGCTGATGGGCATCGTCACCAAGAACGCCATCATGCTGGTCGAATTCGCGGTCGAAGCGATCCGTGAGGGCAAGAAACGCGACGAGGCCATCATCGACGCCGGCATGAAACGCGCCCGCCCGATCGTGATGACGACGATCGCGATGGCCGCAGGCATGATGCCATCGGCGCTGGCCTTCGGCGCCGGCGGCGAATTCCGCTCGCCGATGGCGCTCGCCGTGATCGGCGGTCTGATATTCTCCACCATCCTGTCGCTGGTGTTCGTGCCCGCGATGTTCATGGTGATGGATGACTTCGGCGCGCTGTGCTGGCGCTTCGGCCAGAAGCTGCTGGTCTCCCGCGGCGAGCCGGATGAAGGCGGGCACGGATCGGATCATCACAACGAGCCGCCGGCCAAGGGCCCGCCGGCGGCACCGCCGGCAATGTCGCCCGCGGCGAAGTAGCATAATTTACTCGCGCGGCCTATTGGGACGCCTCGACAGCTGGTCGATAGATGATAGATTTGCAGTCATGAATTTAGTCAACCGCACGCTTGAAATCGACGCTGAAACCGACGCCCGTCTTCGCGAAATGGCGAAGGAGCGAGGTCAGGACGTTGCTGCCGTGTTAGCCGAGGCCGTTGCCCTGCTCGACTCGGTGGTTGATCTTGCCGGTCCTGATGTCAGCGAGGACCGTCGTCGCTACGACGAATTCCAGCTAACCGGCGCTGCCGCTCCGCTGAATGAAGTCAAGCGATGGGTCGAAAGTTGGGGGTCCGCCAACGAACTGCCTCGCCCGCAACCGCGCAGGATCGGATGATCCATCTTTCGCGCGACGCCGTGGACGACGTCGCGCGGCTCCGGACATTTCTCGATCGTGCAAATGCCGGTGCAGCACGACGCGCCCTGGAGAGGATCTGGCACGGTCGTGAGGCGCGTACCTGACTATCTTCAGTTACTCGTTCCTTGCCACCGCCGTCAGCTTGGTCATGTTCTGCAGCAGAATTCTTCCGCGCTGCAGATCGAGGATGCCGTCCTTGCGCCAGAGCTGCAGCTGGCGGTTGACGCTTTCGCGGGCGGCGCCGACGAACACGCCGAGCTGTTCCTGCGAGATGTGGACTTCCGAGCCGAAATCGGAGGCGAGCGCGCAGAGCCGCCGGGCCAGGCGGACCGGCAGCGGCTGCAGCACCGATTCCTCCATCCGCTCGCTCTGCCAGCGGATGCGCTGGCACAAGAGCATGATGATCTTGATCGCGACCTTCGGCTCGCGCTCGAGGAAGGAGAGAAAGTCCTCACGCCGCAGCACGAACAGTTCCGAAGGCTCGCCGGCGGTGGCGTCCGCCGTGCGGCTCTCGCCGTCGAGCACGGCGACCTCGCCGAACAGATCGCCGGGTCCCATGAAATTCAACGTCAGGCGGCTGCCATCGGAGGCGCCGGTCTCGATCCGGATCTGGCCGCGCCGGACGCCATAGAGCGCATCGCCCGGATCGCCCTTCTGGAACAGCGTCTCGCCGACGCCCATCTGCTGGGTGTGGCAAAGGCCGGAGATGCGCTGCAGCTCGTCCGCGCCCAGATCCGCAAACATCGGGTTCATTTTCAGAATGACCGCAAATTCGGCCTGTTTACTCATTGTATTGCCTTCCAGATTGGAACCGGCCACCCGGCAAAGCCGTTAGCAAGATTCCCTATCCCATGAGTGTGTCATAAGTCACATAAGTTCGCCGTACGGCCGGAATATTTTTGGCTCCCGTGAGCAGCATCCCGTTTCCGGGATAAACTCGCCTGACCGGTTGCGCCCGCAAGTCGCGCGGCCGAAACAAGAGCCGTTTGCGCGGTCTGGAATGTCGAAATGAGAGTACTGAAAATTGCCGGCGCGGCCATCGGCGCCGTGGTCGTCATCGTCGCGCTGCTGCTGGTGATCGGTATCCCCACAGGCTTCCTGACGGCCGAGATCAAGGAGCGGGTCGAACGCGAGACCGGCCACAGGCTCGCCATCAACGGCGGCGCCCGGATCGGCCTGTGGCCACAGCTCAACATCACGCTGAACGACGTGACGCTGCAGGACCCGAAGGACCGCGACATCAACAACCGCTTCGCGGCCGCCAGCATCCAGGCCGATGTAACGCTGGCGAGCGTGTGGGCCGGCAAGCCGCGCATCACCGAACTCGTCGTGACCCGCCCGGTGGTGAATTTGCCGCTGCGGCGCGAGCGGCTGCGGGAGGCCAACATCGCCTCGCCGCCTGCCGCGACCAAGGACCCTGAAGCGTTTTCGATCGAGCATGTCAGTGTCACGGGCGGCACGATCGTGCTCTCCAACCTGCGCGACCGCGTCGAGAGCAGGATCGAGACCGTGAATGCCGAGATATCCATCGATGCCGACCGCAGGATCCACCTGTCCGGCAATGCGCGCAGCAACGGCAATCCGCTGAAATTCGAGATCAAGGCGGCGCCGCCTGCGCCGCCGATCGAGCGGCAGAACATTCCGGCCGAGATCACCATCGACGCTCCCGGCCTCCTGAACGCCCAGCTTTCGGCCAAGGCCGGTGTCCGGCTCAACGGCTCCACCGTGATGTTCAACGGCGTCACCGGCACGCTCGGCGACGGCGCCTTCAACGGCTGGGCCTCGATCGACCTTGCGAGCAAGCCGCTGGTCAAGCTCGACCTCGATTTCCAGAAACTTGCGGTCGCTACGTCGCGCAGCACAAGCTCCTCCGCGCAGCCCTGGAGCAGCGCGACGATCGACCTCAACGGCCTCAACTATATCGACGTGCAGGCGCGGATATCGGCGGCCGAACTCAACATCGGCGACGGACGCTTTGCCCCGGCCGCGATCGATGCCACGCTGGCGAGCGGCGTATTGAGGGCGCAGGTCGCCAACATCGGCGCCTATGACGGCAACGCCAATGGCGACCTGACCATCGACGTATCCGCCGCCAATCCGACTTTCGCGATGCGTGCCGACTTAACCGGCGTGCGCGCCTTGCCGGTATTGCGCAGCCTGGCCGACTTCGACAAGCTCGACGGCAGGATGCAGGCAAAGATCAGCGTGCGCTCCAGCGGCACCAGCCAGCGCGCGATCATGTCGAACGTGGCAGGCACCGCCTTCGTCGTGTTCCAGGACGGCGCGATCAGGGGGCTCAACGTCGCGCAGATGATCCGCTCGCTCACGTCAGGCACGCTATCGGGCTGGCAGGAGAGCGAAGAGAAGGCGACAGACCTGTCGCAGCTTTCTGCATCGTTCAAGATCGACAAGGGCCAGGCACAGACCACCGATCTCAATCTGGTCGGCCCGCTGGTGAAGATGACCGGCGCCGGCACCATCGATCTCGGCACCAGGCAGATCGGCTTCCGTGTCGAGCCGAAGCTTGTGATGACCACCGAGGGCCAGGGCCGCGCTACCGACCCGGTCGGGTTCGGCATTCCCGTGATGATCGAAGGCCCGTGGGGCAACCCTCGGATCTATCCGGAGATGCAGGGCATCCTCGACAATCCCGAAGGCGCCTATGCGAAGCTCAAGGAGATGGGCAACGGCCTGTTCGGCCCCAACGGCGCCGGCCTTGGCGCCGCGATCGGCGGCCTGCTCGGCAGCGGACAACAGGGCGCCGCGGGCGGACAGGCCGGCGCCAACCAGCCTGCGAGCCCGCTCGGCGGCCAACTCGGCGAGACCATCGGCAATCTGCTGCAGCAGGGCCTGAGCGGGTTCGGGCAAAGCTCGGGTCAGGGCGGCTCGCCACAGGCGGCGCCGCTCCCGGGCGGCCAGCGCAGCATTCCGAGTCCCGCCTCGCCCGCGCAAGCTCCCGCGCCGGCCGAGGCCGCTGCTCCAGAAGCGCCGGCACCGCCAAGCGACGCCGCGCCGCAGCAGGACAGCCAGCCGATGAACGAGGTGTTGCGGCAGCTGTTTAATCGCTGAGGTCAGTTCGGACCATCGGTTTACGTCATGGCCGGGCTTGTCCTGGCCCAGACGGGACGCGGGATTCCTGCCCGGAATCCGGGCTAACCATGCCGGCGGAGAGCCCGCCGGGCCACTCGATTCGTGCTAAGCAGGCCCATCTGCGGCGGCCCCCGGGAAAGGCCAGCGCCGCGAGCAGCGATGCGCCGCCAGGTGGCGCGCGAGGATCCGGATGAGCGAGGTCAAGGACAAGGTCTGGTTCCTGCGCGAAGGCCTGTTTGCCAAATACGTCGTCGCGCTGGTCGGCCTCGTCGTGTTCGTGCTGGCCGTCAACGGCGCGATGGAAATCTGGATCACCTATGGCGGCATCAAGCGATCGCTGGCCGACGGCATGTCGGAGAAGGCCGAAGCCACCGCCAAGCGGATCGAGCAATCGATGGGCGACCTGGAGCGGCAGATCAGCTGGGTGACCCGCGCCTCCTCGACCAGGACAGAGGAGCGCCGCGCCGACTACGCGCAACTGCTGCGCCAGGTGCCGCAGGTCAGCCAGCTCTCGCTGCTCAGCGCTCAGGGCCGCGAGCAGCTGCGCCATACCCGCCAGACCGTCACGCTCGACAGCAACGCCGACTTTTCCCGCGACGTCAGGTTCATCGAGACCGTCAGGCACGGCACCAGCTTCTCGCAGGCATATCTGCGGGACCAGCGTCCGTTCATGTCGATCTCCCTGCCTCATGCCGACGGCAGCATCACCGTCGCCGAGATCAATCTTGGCTTTCTCGCCGACTATTTCGAGGATGCACAGGTCGGCAAGGTGGCGTTCGCCTACGTGATCGATCCCAGGGGCGAGGTGCTGGCGAGTTCGGCCAGGGGACCGGAGGTCGGCAAGAACCTTTCCACGCTGCCACAGGTCGCCGCCGTCATTCCGACCGGCGGCAGGGAGCTGAAGTCCGGCAGGGACATCCACGGCGACGCGGTGCTGACGACGGCAGCCGCGGTGCCGAGGCTCGGCTGGCACGTGTTCTTCGAGCAGCCGACCGCGCAGGCGCTGACGCCGATCCGCGATCAGTTGGTGCGGATCGCGCTTTTGATCGGGCTCGGCCTCATCGTCGCGATCATCGCGGGCACCATCATGGCCCGCCGAATGCTGGTGCCGATCACGGCGCTGCAAGCGGGCGCGCGGCGTCTCGGCGCCGGCGATTTCGGCCACCGTATCGAGGTGAAGACGGCGGACGAACTGGAAGAGCTCGCAAACCAGTTCAACGGCATGGCCGGACAATTGGCCGCGACCTATTCGGGCCTGGAAGAGAAGGTGAAGGAACGGACGCGGGATCTGGCGCAGTCGATCAACGAGCTCAAGGTGCTCGAGGAAGTCGGCCGCGCCGTCGCTTCCTCGCTCGACCTCAACGCCGTGCTGCCGACGGTCGCCGCGCGCGCGCTGGAAATCACCCATGCCGATGCCGTGCTGATCTATGGCTACGACGCCGACAATCGCCAGTTCCATCTCACCGAATCGATCGGCATCGACAAGTCTGCCGAAGGTAGCCACCGCGCCATCGACGCCGACAAGTCGCCGCTCGGCGAAGCAGCCGCGAGCGGCGAGCCGATCGACATTCCCGATCTCGGCGAGATGTCAGAGCATCCGCTGCGCGACGTCACGATCGAAGCCGGCTTTCATTCGGTTCTGGTGGTGCCGCTGGTCGATCAGACCGGCATCCTGGGATCGCTGGTGGTGCTGCGGCAGAGCGCCGGCGAGTTCTCCGTCAACCTGATCGGCCTGATGAAGACGTTTGCGCACCAGGCGGTGCTGGCGATGCGCAACGCGCGGCTGTTCACCGAGGTGGACCAGAAGAGCCGCGAACTTGAGACCGCGCACAACACCGTGCGCCGGCAGGCCGACAAGCTGCAGGAGCAGACCGACCAGCTCAAGGACTGGAATCGATCGCTGGAAGAGCGGGTGGAGACGCAGCTTGGCGAGATCGAGCGCATCCGGAGGCTGGAGCGTTTCCTCGCGCCGCAGGTGGCGCAGCTGATCGCCTCCTCCGACGGTCATGAAGGCCTGCTCGACAGCCACCGCCGCGAAGTAACGGTCGTGTTCTGCGACCTGCGCGGCTTTACGGCGTTCACCGAGACCACCGAACCGGAAGAGGCGATGAACGTGCTGCGCGAATATCACGCAGCCCTCGGGGAACTGATCTTCAAGTACGAAGGCACGCTCGACCGCTATGCCGGTGACGGCGTGATGATCCTGTTCAACGCGCCGATCCAGTTCGCCGACCACACCGCGCGCGCGGTGAAGATGTCGGTCGAGATGCGCGACACCATCGGCGAACTGACGGAGAAGTGGCGCAACCGCGGCCACAATCTCGGCTTCGGCATCGGCATCGCGCTGGGCTACGCCACCCTCGGCCAGATCGGCTTCGAGCAGCGGCTGGAATACGCCGCGATCGGCAGCGTCACCAACCTGGCGTCGAGACTCTGCGACGAGGCCAAGGCCAACCAGATCGTGGTGTCCAGGCGCGTCTACGGCATGGTCGAGCAGTGGGTCGAGGGAAGGCCGATCGATGATCTGAACCTGAAGGGGTTCAATCATCCGATCCTGGCCGCGGAAATCACGCGCTGGCGCGCGGAAGTGGATAACGTCGTCGACGTGACAGCGGCGGCGCGGCGGATGAAGGGTTCGTAACTTCCGTCGTCTGCGAGTACGCACTATCGAGAGATCACGCGGCATGAGTCCCTGCGTTCGCACCTCTGGGGGAGCAACTATGGCGCACTCTCAAGAAACGGATTGACGATGGCGAGACCGCCGACACTGCGGCCATGCTGCATGTCTTCGCTGAAAAGCGTGTCGCAACCGTCCACGATAGCGGCGGCGACGATCAGGGCGTCGTAGAACGACAGGCCGTGCGCGCGGGCAAGCGACACGGCGCCCGTGTGCGTGTTCAGCGTGACGGGCAGGACGTCGTCGAGCGACGCGCGGAACAGCCCGAGCGCGAGTTCGACCTGCGGCCAGTCATGATGAAGCTTGCGGCGGGCAATGTGAACGAATTCGTTCAGCACCTGAACGCTGACGACGCCTCCGTGGCCCAGGCAAGCCACTGCCCGCTGCTTTCTGGCGTCCGAGGTCGCGGTGTAGACGAGGATGTCGGTGTCGAAGAGCGCCTTCACCGCTCGTTCGCCTCATCCCGATCGAACTTGTAGTCGGGAGGAAGTGTCCAGTTGAGGGAAGCGAGGCCCCCTACCTCAACCCCGCCCGCCTAAACCCCTCCAGGTAATGCATCTTGTCTTCCTCGTGCTCGAACGGCAGTCCGGTGGCGAGCCAGGCCAGCGAGATGTTGGGTTGGGCGCGGCGGAGGCCCTCGAGCGCGGCTTTGGCGGCGTCGGTGTTGCCGACCATGCCGAGGGCGGCGGTCAGCACGCGGTGGGCGCCGACGAAGTCGCTGCGCTGTCGCAACCCTTCGCGCGACAGGCGGATCGCTTCCTGATAGTTGCGGCCGATATACTGGCAATACGCGGCAACGCCGCAATAGATCGCGGCAAAGGGATCGCGCGGCGAGAACTTGAGCGCCTCGCGCGCGGCGCGATCGCCCTCCTGCCAGCGGCCGCGATAGGACAGCGCGACGCCATAGATGCCGCGCGCGGGCGAGAAATTCGGATTGAGCTGGAGCGCCAGTTCGAACTCGGCGATGCAATCGTCGAACCGCCCTTGGAACAGATAGGCGCTGGCGAGCGCATAATGCGCCCACGCGTCCTCGCTATCGGAGCGGATCGCCGCCAGCGCTGCGTGTTCCGCGGCCGGGACAGCCTTTGACATCTCCTCCCAGCCCATATGGGCGCTGAAGGTATGGCAGGCCGCCAGCAGGCCGAGCGCCTGGCCATAATTCGGATCGACGCTGATCGCCTTTTCCAGCAGCGCCTGGGCCACCAGATTGTCCTGCCGCGTCACCCGCCAGTAATGCGACAGCGCCCGCATCACGAGGTCCCACGCGTCCATGTTGTCCGGCGTCTTGCGCCGGGCGCGGAAATCCTCCGCTGCGTAGAGCTGCGGCTCGATCGCGGCGACAACGGCCTGGGTGATTTCATCCTGCACGGCGAATACGTCGGCGAGATCGCGGTCGTAGCGCTCGGCCCAGAGGTGACTGCCGGTCGTGACGTCGACGAGTTGGGCGTTGATGCGCACGTGATCGCCGTCCTTGCGCACGCTGCCTTCGACGAGGTAGCCGACGCTGAGTTCCTCGCCGATCTGCTTGTGGTGGACGGACTTCCCCCGATAGAGGAACGAGGAATTCCGCGCGATCACATAGAACCAGCGCAGCTTCGACAGCGCGGTGATGATATCCTCGCTGATGCCTTCGGAAAAATACTCCTGCTCCGGCTCGCCCGAGAGATTGGCGAACGGCAGCACGGCGATCGCGGTGCGGTCGAGCGCCGGAGAATGCCGGTGCTGCGGCTCGGAAGCGGGCGCGGGTGATTGCGGCGCATCGTGGCGCGCGTCGGCGCCGTTCGCGGCTTTCGGCTGCACGTCGCCGACGAAGCGAAATCCCTTTCGCGCAATGGTGCGGATCATGGTCTGATCCTTGCCGGTATCGCCGACCGCCTTGCGCGCGGCGTTGATGCGGCTCGTCAGGGTGGACTCGGAGACGATACGCCCATCCCACACCGTCTCGATCAGGTCGTCCTTGGTGACGACGTGGTCGCGATTCCGGATCAGGTGGACCAGAAGGTCGAACACCTGCGGCTCGACCGCGATGCTCTCGCCGCCGCGGGTCAATTCGCGAAGGTCGACATCGAGCACGTGGTTGGAAAAGTGAAATTGCACGACTTCATCCCGGTTGAAATATCATAGGTCACTTCGTCCCGCGGGGCTGAGGTAGATCGAATTTCCCCGCCGCCTCCTGTGCGGGATGTCACAAAAATAGAAATCTCACTGAAAAATCAGGGGCGCCTCAAGGCAAAATCAGCCCCGCATCACAGTCTTTAGGTCCTGACAGGGTCATCTTTGGTTCATTCGCGGCCCGCTTCCGTGGCCGCATGAACCAGGAAGGAGACCCCGATGGCCGCCCAGACAGCGACTGCAGCAACCCAGACCCAGGCCGCTCCCGCCCCACCCGCCCTCGACCTCGCTGCCCTCATGACGCGTCAACAGGCCGCATGGTCGTCCGGCAATTACGCCATCGTGGGCTCGACGCTGCAGATCGTCGGCGAAGAGCTCTGCGAGGCGCTCGATCTCAAGGCCGGATCGAAGGTGCTCGATGTCGCCGCCGGCAACGGCATGGCGACGCTGGCCGCGGCGCGGCGGTGGTGCGACGTCACCTCGACCGACTACGTGCCGGCGCTGCTGGAGCGCGGCCGGGCGCGCGCCGCCGCCGAAGGCATGGAGGTCCAATTCAGGGAAGCCGACGCGGAAAACCTCCCCTTCGACGATGCCGGCTTCGACACCGTGCTCTCCACTTTCGGCGTCATGTTCACGCCGAACCAGGACCGCGCGGCCGCCGAACTGCTGCGGGTCTGCAAGCCCAGGGGCCAGATCGGGCTGGCGAACTGGACGCCGGAAGGCTTCATTGGACAGGTCTTCAAGACGCTCGGCAAATACCTGCCGCCGCCCGCAGGCGCCAAATCGCCGGCGCTGTGGGGGACACGCGCGCGGCTGACCGAAATGTTCGACGCAGGGGCCAGCTCGATCAAGGCGGAATCGCGCATGTTCAATTTCCGCTATCGCTCGGCGGCGCACTTCCTCGACGTGTTCAAGACCTATTACGGCCCGGTGCTGAAGGCGTTCGCAGCGCTCGAGCCGGCGAAGCAGGAAGAACTGCACAACGACCTGAATGCCCTGATCGTTCGCATGAACAAGTCCGACGACGGCACCATGGTCGTGCCCGGCGAATATCTCGAGGTCGTCATCACCAAGCGGTGAGACGGGCGTCATCACCAAGCGGTGAGACGGGCGCGCCGACAATTGTTGCGGGGCCATGGCCTGGCCTCGCCGAAGAATTCCCGTCCATTAATCAGGGATCATTTCGATGAATAATATTGTTCAAATCCCGCGCGCGGATCGCGGCAAGGCCTGCGTCGTCGCCCTGCACTGCTCGCTCGGTTCAGGCCGCCAATGGAAGGCGCTCGCCGATGAACTCGGTCGCAGCCATCGGTTCTTCGCCCCCGATATTTCGGGCTACAGCGCCAACGGCTGCGCGCTGGAACTGCCGCTGACGCTCGCGGAGGAAGTCCGATGCCTGAGCGGCACGCTCAACGATGCGGAAGGACCAATCCATCTCGTCGGCCATTCCTATGGCGGCGCGATTGCGTTCAGGATCGCGACCGCCTCTGCGTTCGCGCACCGGGTGCGCAGCCTGACGCTGATAGAGCCGGTGCTGCCGACGCTGTTGTGTGACCGCGATGCCGACCGGCGGCTTTACGCGCGGTTCGCGCAGGTCACGCGTGACGTTACCGAGGACATCTGGAACGGATCGGTGGTCGAGGCGATCGACATGTTCACCGCGTTCTGGAACGGCTCCGGTCCGCAGGATCCGGTGCCGGCCGGCGCGCGGCTGCGCATGATCGAGCGCGCCGACAAGCTCGTGTTCGACTTCCAGGCGGCGTTCGCGGAAGAGAATGTCGCCTCTGCTGCGGCCTCGCTTCGCGTTCCGGCGCTTTTGCTTTCAGGCGGGCTGTCGCCTTACTTCACCCAGCGCATCGTGCAGCGGCTCGGCGCGATCATCGATGGCGCCGAGGTCCGACATTTGCCGGGCGCCGGCCATATGCTGCCGCTGACCCATGCCTCAACGGTCAATCCCGCGATCGCGCGGCATATCGTCCGCGCCGACGAACTCGCCGCCGTTCCGCTGGCGGTCGAGGCGGCGCCGGCGGTAGCCGTCAGCCTGACGGAGGTTTGACGTCGGCGGGAGCGACATTCTTGGCGCTTGGCGCTCCCGTCGGCCTTCTGGTATCGGTTAGAGCCGAAACCGGGAACGAAATGCTGATGACCACACTGCGCACGCGCGACCATTCACGGATGCTGGCTCCCTTCATCGCAGCAGGCATGCTCTGCCTGTCCTGCTCCGCAGGCCTCGCCGCGGCAGACGATCCCGATCCGGCGGCGCCGAAGGGTGCGGCCGTTACCGTGCTCAAGGCCGCGAAAGCCTGTTTCGCCAATATCGTCGAGGTGTCCGGCACCATCATTCCACGCGAGGAAAGCCAGGTGCGGCCAGAGCGGATGGGCCTGAAGGTCGCCGAGGTGATGGTGGATGCGGGCGATACCGTCACCGCTGGCCAGGTGCTGGCGCGGCTGACGCCTCCCGAAGGCGGGCAGATCTCGGTTCAGGCGCCGGTAGCAGGCATCATCTCGGCAACGACCGCTTCCGTCGGCGCGCTCGCCTCCGGCAAGGGCGAAGCGCTGTTCTCGATCATCGCGCGCAGCGAGTTCGACCTGGTCGGCATGGTGCCGACGCGCGACATCGCGAAGCTTGCCGTCAACCAGACCGCGCGGATCAAGGTGATCGGCGCCGGCGAGGTCGATGGAAAGGTGCGGCGGCTGTCCACCACCGTCGAGCCGAACAGCCAGCTTGCGCAGGTGTTCGTCGGCGTCACCACCAATCGCCGCCTGCTGGTGAACTCGTCCGGCCGCGCGCAGATCAAGACCGGACAGAGCTGCGGCGTCTCGGTGCCGCTCACCGCCATCCTCTACGGCTCCGCCGGCACCGTGGTGCAGGTGGTGCGGCGCGCGCGCGTCGAGACGCGACGCGTGGAAACTGGATTGATGTCGGCCGGCCAGGTCGAGATCACCTCCGGGCTGCAGGAAGGCGACATCGTCGTGGCGCGCGCCGGCGCGCTGCTGCGCGAGGGCGATCCGGTGCGGCCGGTGACGGCGAGCGCGGATGTGAAGTAAGCGGGAATAACTCTCGCCGTCGCCCCTGCCAACGCAGGGGCCCATACGCCGCGGCCTCGTTATGTGATACGGTATTGGCTACCGCGCCCCATCGATAAATCACGCGGTATGGGTCCCTGCGTTCGCAGGGACGACGATGGAGTTGGGCCTTACCCGCCGATGCGGACGTCTTCCAGCAGCGACGACGAGACCTGGGGTACCTGCTCGCCGTCGGAGGCACGGGAAACCGAGATGCGGGTCTTGTTGAACGCGGTGGCCGCGCCGGACTGCGAATTCAAATTGTTGAGCAACTCGGTCACCAGCACGCTGTACTGGCCATTGCCGTCATCGGCCACCTTGCCCGGCGTTGCCGAGGTCAGGATCAGCGCGTTCTCCGGTACCGAGATCGGCGCCAGCCCGTGCGAGTAGGAGCGGAAGCGGCGCTCATAGGGATTGCGGCGGGAAGCGTCGACGACGACCAGCTTGGCCTTGGCGCCCTTCTCGGTCATCGCGTCCAGCACCTGCTCGATGCTGACGCCGTCGCGGCGGACATCGGCTTCCTTCCAGATCCGCGCATCGACCGGGATCATGAAGCTCTCGCGGCCGACCTGAACGCCGTAGCCGCCGAAGAACAGCATCACCACGGTGTCGGGCTTGATCTTGTCCTTGAGCCGGGCGATGGCCCGATCCATGTCGTCCCGGGTGGCGTCCTCGACGACATCGACGTCGAACCCGTTGCCGCGCAACGCAGCGGTGAGGCCGCGCGCGTCATTGATGGGCTGGGCCAGCGGCGCGGACGCGTCCGGATAGTGACCATTGCCGATCACGAGGGCAACGCGCGCCGTCTGGCCGATCGAGCCGGTATGCTCGGTCGCGATCGTCTTGGCGGCATCGAGCGAACGCTTGTTCAGCGCCGCATGGGCGCCGAGCACGAGCGACACCAGGCCGGCGAAGGCAACGGCAATGGTGACGGTGCGGCGGGAGATGCGGGCAATACCGAGGTTCATCGCGATACAATTCCCAAGTTTGTCCAGAAGGCACCAAACAAGACGCGGCAGTTAGTCGCGTGATCTACCTTCGAGGTTTCAGGGGTTGCCGGGTGTGTGCCGTCGAATTGCGATCAATTTGCGGCACCGCAACAACCGATCCTTTAGCCTGTAGGGGTCTCCCCGACAACCTCATTCGACGCATGGACCCAATTGCCGGGGATAATGGTGGGAAGTTAAATTCCCCTATGTGACTTTTGTCACATTTGCGTTTCCTGCGGATTCGTATACTTTTCAAGGGCTTGCGGGCCTTCTCGGGCCTGCGGTGGCCGTTTGGACTCTCCATCGAGCCTGATCGCAGCGAAAGCCGGCATGCCGGCCTCCGCCGATCATGCTTAACGCGGCCTTACCTTCACCGTTCCGGCGGAAAGACTAAAGCATGGGCATCCAATCGATCGCCGGCGCGGCCTTTCGCGCCCTGACCGTCCGGAAAGACGGCCCTTCGCTCTACGATGTCTGCGACCCGGTGCTGCTGAAGTATCGCGGCGGCGACCCGCATCTTGGAAAATTCTATCGCACGGCGCTGGGCAATCCGGCACTGCGGCCGCTGCTCCGCCGCACCGGGCTACCGGCCCTTCGCGACGGGGGCCGCCTCCAGGCGCTGCGCGAAGCGTTGAGGCGGGCGCGCGACGATGCCGAGCCGGACTGGGCCGCGGTCGGCGCCCCGGTCGCCGAGCTGATGGCCGACATCAATGTGCGCCACCCCCGGCCCGGACCCGCCGCGGGGCCGGCGAGGGCGCCCGATCTGACCGCGATCGAGAGGGTGATCCGCCGCTGCGGCACGCACCTGCTGCGCTCGTTCGACCGCAACGGCTTCATCCCGACTTATGCCGCGTTCAACCTGATCGGCGACCCCGACATGGGCGGGCGCGAGATGGTGGCCGCGCTGACCGGGCTGAACTCGCGCGGCTACAAGAATTCGACGCTGCTGTTCAGCCTGGCGCGGATCTTCATCGCGCATTCGCCGGCACAGGCGCTGATCAACCCGCCCTGGACGGGGATCGCCGAGCCGATGTGGCAGCCGATGCAGATCCGCCACCGCTCGGCCTATTACGACGCCTTCTTCACCGAGGCGCTGTTGAGCTATGTCGAGACCGGACTGGCGTCGGCGGACGAAGCCACGGCCTCGAAGCACGCGATCGCGGAGATGGTGGATTTCTGCCTGAAGACCTCGGCCGAGGAAGTGTCCTCGCATGACGGCTCGACGGTGCGGGTCGTCACCGCGCTGGCGCCGCTGCCGCATCCGCGCTTCTCCAGGTTCTTTTCGCAGATCAAGCAGGATCTCGGCTTCGGCATCTACGTGCCGGACTGCGACACCACCGCGTGCTCGTTCTCGGCCGCGACGCAGGCCGGCTCCACCGATCCGATCCTCGATCAGCCGCTGCTGGATTTCTACCGCGGCTACCAGGTGCGCGAGGGCGCCAACGAGCCACGCGTCACGGTGCCGTTGAACGACAATATCGACTTCGAGGGCGGCGTCGTCACCTGGATCGACAATCTCGCGGGCGAGCGGCCCTACGGCAACGACCTCGATCCGACGCTCAATCTCGACATCCTCGAAGTCAGTTTTCGCAACCTCGCGCGCTGGAAGATCATCGAGACGCCGCAGCGGCTGGAGACGGTGCATCGCATCATCGGCTTCCAGCGGCGGCTGGCGGAAAGCGGCGCGTTCAGGAATCCGCGCTCGCACATCTATTACCTGCCGGAACTCTACTCCGCCTATTTCGGCCGATGCCATGCCGCGTTCATGGCGTTGCCGGCGCAGGCGCGGCAGACGATCGATCCGGACGGAACGTTCGAGTTCGTTCGCGGCAAGGTGCTGGCCTATGTCGAGGGCGAACTGATCGCCCGCGAGATGAACCCGTTCGACGCCGCGCTGGCGCTGATGGCGCTGGCGCATCTCGGCGCGGATATCTCGACATTCACGCCGGCGCTGCACTGCATCGTCAGCCATCTCGGCGAAGGCGGCCGGCACGGGCCGTACAAGGCCTATGAGTGGAACAAGATGAAGACACCGACGCGGATACTCGTCGGCGGCCCCGAGGTGACTTCGGCCTTTGTGCTGATGGGGCTGGCGCTGGCGCGAAAGGCAATGGTGAAGGGTTGAGTTGTGGGGCGGATACGGCACAACAGCGCCCTTGCCCACCCTGCAAAATCAGCGCTTGCGGAGCCATGCGAATGACAGGAAGTTGAAAGCAATGCCACGGTCTGGCTCTGGCAACGCTGCCGCATTGTCCGCACAATCCGCCGAATCGTTGCGATCATTCCTCTGCCGGGATTGCCGATGAAATCAACGACATGGTTCGCCGCCATACTGCTCTTGCTGCTCCCCGCCATTGCACAAGCGGCCGACATCACCGGCGTCCCGAAAATCCGTGAAGGCGATCAGGTCCTGATCGGCAACCATCGTATCCGGCTCGGAGGCATCGCCACGCCGGCCGTAGACCAACTCTGCCTCAACACCAGGGGCGAGCGCTGGACCTGCGGCGTCGCCGCGCGGGACGAACTGACCAGGCGCTTCGGGGGCAAGAGCTGGACCTGCCGGACCAGGGCGGTCACGGATCGCCGCGGCCGCGCGCTGGCGCGATGCCAGGCCGACGGCGAGGATATCCAGAAATGGCTGGTGTCGCACGGCTGGGCGCTGGCCTTCAGGCAGGCCTCGCGCGACTACGAGGCGGACGAGAAAGCCGCGCGCGAAGCCAAGGCCGGGATGTGGCAGGGCGCGTTCATTGCGCCGTGGGACTGGCGCGTCCGCAACAAGAAGACCCCCATCCTCGGCGCAGTCAAGCCGCCGGAGAACGCCAGGGCAATCCTGCTGGCATCGGCATCCGGGCCGGTCGCGCCCTCGCCCGACTGTACAATCAAGGGTAACGTCAACCGTTCAGGCGAATGCATCTTTCACCAGCCGACGAGCCGCTGGTATGCGAAGATCGAAATGAAGATCAGCAAGGGGACGCGCTGGTTCTGTTCGGTCGAAGAGGCCGAAGCCGCCGGCTGCCGCGAGACAAGACGGTAATTTTCTCGCTTCCCGCTTCCCGCTTGCGGGGAGAGGCGGAAGCCAGGCCAATACTTTTTTGATCGACTCTCTTAGAGGCAACGCATTGCCCGATCTCCAGGCCGATCAGCGATTGCCCCCGAAGCCCAAACGCGGCGGGCTGCGGCGTGCGCTGACGCTCGCGCTGTTCATCCTCGCGGGCTACGGCCTGATCGCATACCTGGTGCTGCCCGGCATCTGGACGCATTACGAACACCAGCGCGGACTGGCCGACCTGCCGATGGTGACACGCACCGGGCAAGACATTCCCGGCGACCCCATGAATGTCGGACTGGTCGGCGATCTCGCCGACGTCGTTTGCGCGATGCATGCCGCCGGCTGGTATCCGGCCGATCCGATCACGCTGAAATCCTCGATCGAGATCGTCGGCAGCGTGCTGCTCGACCGGCCGTACAGGGACGCGCCGGTCAGCAATCTCTACTATCTCGGCCGCCGCGAGGATCTCGCCTACGAAAAGCCGATCGGGGGCAGCGCCGATCGCCGCAACCATGTGCGTTACTGGAAGGTGCTGGACAAGGGCGAAGAACAGCGCCCGGTCTGGCTTGGTGCTGCCACCGAGGATCGCGGCGTCGGCGTCAGCAAATATACCGTGGCGGTCACGCACCATATCAGCCCCGATCTCGACGCCGAGCGCGCACTACTTACGGCCGACCTGGAAAACGCCGGCATGGTGGACGCCAAATATCAGGTCACCGGAATCGGCCCCACGATCGCCGGGCATAATGGCGGCGGCGACCTCTATTATACCGACGGCGAAATCTGGGTGCTGCGGCTGGTGGAAGGCTGCAAGAAGCGCGAAGGGCCTGCGGTGACGATTCCAAGTCCGCCGGCGACGGCACTGAAGGATCAGATCTGGCGCGCCATCGCCAATGCGATGGGGAAGTAGAGTGCCTCACACTTCCGTCATTCCGGGGCGATGCGCAGCATCGAACTACGGGGCGCCCTTGCGCCCCTGAGAATCTCGAGATTCCGGGTCTGGTCCTTCGGACCATCGCGGAATGACGGAAAGAAAATGGATTGCCTCGCTACGCTCGCAATGACCACCTCGATGGCCTAATATAATACCCTGTTTGTATCTCCTGCCACCAAGGACAACCAAAAAATGACCGTTCGCGCGGGCCGGGAATTTCTGGCCATCCCGGGGCCTACCACCATGCCCGACGAAGTGCTGCAGGCGATGCATCGCCCGGCGCTCGATATCTATTCCGACCAGATGGTGGAGTTGACCGAAGGCCTGCTTACCGATCTCTCGAGGCTGTTCGCCACGCAGGGCCAGTCCTACATCTACATCGCCAACGGCCACGGCGCCTGGGAGGCTGCGCTTTCCAACGTGCTGTCGCGCGGCGACAAGGTGCTGGTGCTGGAAAGCGGACGCTTTGCAATCGGCTGGGGCAACGCCGCCGCCGCGATGGGCGCCGAGGTCGAGGTGCTGAAAGGCGACTGGCGCCGCGCGATCCGCCCCGCCGAGGTCGAGGCACGACTGCGGCAGGACAAGGATCACAGCATCAAGGCGATCGTCGCCGTGCAGGTCGATACCGCCTCGGGCGCGTACAACGACATCGAGGCGATCGGCAAGGCGATCAAGTCATCAGGCCATCCCGCGCTGTTCATGGTTGATACGGTCGCCTCGCTCGGCTGCATGCCATTCGAGATGGACAAATGGGGCATCGACGTCGCGATGTCGGGATCGCAGAAGGGCCTGATGACGCCGCCCGGCCTCGGCTTCGTCGCCGCCAACGACCGCGCCCGCGCCGTGCACAAACACGCCAACCTGCGCACGCCCTATTGGGATTGGACCGAGCGCGAGGGCAGCGAGCACTACCGCAAATATGCCGGCACCGCGCCGGTGCATCTGCTGTTCGCGCTGCGCAAGGCGATCGATATCCTGAATGTCGAGGGACTAGAGAACGCATTTGTGCGCCATCGGCTGCTCGCGGAAGCAGTGCGCCGCGCGGTCGGCGTGTGGGCCGAGGGCCAGGTGCTCGGCTTCAACATCACCGAGGCCAACGAGCGTTCGAACACGGTGACGACGGTGACGATGAACGGCCACGACCCCGCTGCGCTGCAGCGCTATTGCAAGGAAAAATGCGGCGTGGTGCTCGGCACCGGCATCGGCGACCTCTCCGGCCAGGCGTTCCGGGTCGCCCATATGGGCCACGTCAACGCGCCGATGATTTTGGGAACGCTCGGCGTCATCGAGGTCGGACTGAATGCGCTCGACATTCCGCACGGCAAGGGCGGAACCGAGGCCGCGATCGAGTATCTCGGAGAGAACGTGGCAGCGTGAGGCGCCCCTTCGCCGGCTAACGCGGTATGAGCCCCTGCGTTCGCAGGGGCGACGGAAATGGCAGCTAGTTCCTAGCAACCATTAGACATTCCGATGTATCTGGTAATCCGCCGCTTTCAGCCCGATATCAAGGTTCAATTCTGGAGCCTTACGAGGACCGCGTGACCCAAGCTTCCACCAAGAAAACTGCTCTCTCGCCACCCGTCGCGCCGCGCCGGCCGCACAGCTTCACCACGCACGGCATCACGGTGACCGACGACTACGCGTGGCTGAAGGATGCCAAATGGCAGGAGGTGCTGCGCGATCCTGCGATACTCGACCCGGACATTCGGAAATATCTGGAAGCCGAGAACGACTACACCGACAGCCTGCTCGGCCATACCGCGGCCTTGCAGAAGAAGCTGGTTGCGGAGATGCGCGGGCGGATCAAGGAGGACGATTCCAGCGTGCCCTCCCCGGACGGCCCGTTCGCCTATTTGCGAAAATTCCGCGAGGGCGGGCAGCATGAAATGTTCGGCCGCACGCCGCGCGACGGCGGTGAAGTTCAGATCGTGCTCGACGGCGATGCGCTTGCCGCAAGCCACGAATATTTCAGGTTCGGCGGCGCGCGGCATTCGCCGGATCATAAATTGCAGGCATGGACCGCCGACACCAAGGGCTCGGAATACTTCTCGATCCGGGTACGCGACTGGGCGACCTCTGCCGACCGCGACGATCTCGTCGAGGAGACCGACGGCGGCGTGGTCTGGAGCCGGGACAGCCGCAGCTTCTTCTACGTCAAACTCGACGACAACCATCGCCCGATGCAGGTCTGGCGCCACAAGCTCGGCACCACGCAGGCGGACGACACGCTGGTCTATGAGGAACCGGACTCCGGCTGGTTCACCCATCTGCACGAGAGCTCTTCCGGCCGCTTCTGCGTGATCGCCGGCGGCGACCACGAGACGTCGGAGCAGCGGCTGATCGACCTCGACCACCCCGAGGCGCCGCCGCGACTGGTCGCGGCGCGCGAGGAAGGGGTGCAGTATTCGCTCGCCGACCGCGGCGACCAACTGTTCATTCTCACCAACGCCGACGGCGCGATCGACTTCAAGGTCGTCACCGCGCCGCTCGCCTCGCCCGAGCGTGCCAACTGGCGCGACTTCATTCCCTATCGCGAAGGCGTGTATGTGCTCGATGTCGAACTCTATGCCGGCCACATGGTGCGGCTGGAGCGCGCCAACGCGCTGCCCGCGATCATCATCCGCGATCTCAATACGGACGACGAGCACGCCATCGCCTTCGACGAAGCCGCCTACTCGCTCGACACCATGGGCAGCTACGAGTTCGAAACCACGAATTTGCGCTTCTCCTATTCGTCGATGACGACGCCGTCGGAGGTCTACGACTACGACATGGCGACGCGGGCGCGCGTGTTGCGCAAGCGGCAGGAGATCCCGTCCGGCCACAATCCGGCCGACTACGTCACCACGCGCATCATGGCGCCGTCGCATGACGGCGCGCTGGTGCCGGTCTCGATCCTGCATCGCAAGGACATGGTCCGCGACGGAAGCGCACCGCTGCTGCTGTACGGCTACGGTTCCTACGGCATGGCGATGCCGGCCTCGTTCTCGGCCAATCGGCTCTCGCTGGTCGATCGCGGCTTCGTCTATGCCATCGCGCATATCAGGGGCGGCGCCGACAAGGGCTGGGGCTGGTATCTCGACGGCAAGCGCGAGAAGAAGACCAACTCGTTCGATGATTTCGCAGCGTCAGCGCGCGCGCTCATCGAGGCGAAATACACCAGCGCAAAGCGCATCGTCGGCCACGGCGGCAGCGCCGGCGGCATGCTGATGGGTGCGGTTGCCAACCGATCGGGCGAACTGTTCGCCGGCATCGTCGCGGAAGTACCATTCGTCGACGTGCTGAACACGATGCTCGACGACACCCTGCCGCTGACGCCGCCGGAATGGCCGGAATGGGGCAACCCGATCGAGAGCGAAAAGGATTTTCGCACCATCCTGTCCTATTCGCCCTACGACAATCTCGCAGCCAAGGAGTATCCGGCCGTCCTGGCGATGGGCGGACTGACCGATCCTCGCGTCACCTATTGGGAGCCGGCGAAGTGGATCGCGCGCTTGCGCGCGACCATGTCTGGCGGCGGACCGGTGCTGTTGCGCACCAACATGGGCGCCGGCCACGGCGGCGCGTCGGGCCGGTTCAACCGGCTGGATGAGGTCGCGATCGCATATGCATTCGCGCTGTGGGCCGTGGGGCTGGCGGAGAAGGACGAGGTTTGAGTCGCGCGCTCTGCGCCGTAACGCATTACTATCAAGCTTCGTCGTCCTCGCGAACGCGGGGACCCATACAGCGGAATCTACCTGTGTTGCTCCGTAGTCGGCGATCTTCGCAACAACGTCGGCCGGTGGTGATGGGTCCCGGGTCGCGCTACGCTTGCCCGGGACGACGGTGGTGAGATGATCGCGACTTAGCGCCCGTTCTTCTTCCGCCATTCCGCGAAATCCGTCAGTGTTTGCGGATCGGTCGCGGGATAGAGGCCCAGAATGCTGCGGCCGCCGCGCACCTGCTCGGTGACGAAATCCTCGAACGCGGTCATCTCGACCCCCTCGTCGGCGATCTCGTCGGCGAGGTGCGCCGGGATCACGATGACGCCATCACTGTCGCCGAGGATGACGTCGCCGGGGAACACCGGCGCGTCGCCGCAGCCGATCGGCACATTGATCTCGATCGCCTGGTGCAGCGTCAGGTTGGTCGGCGCGCTCGGACGGTGGTGATAGGCGGGAAAGCCCAGCGCGGCGATCTCGGCGGAATCGCGAAAGCCGCCATCGGTGACAACGCCGGCACAGCCGCGCTGCATCAGCCGCGTCACCAGGATGGCGCCCGCGGATGCGGCGCGGGCATCCTTGCGGCTGTCCATGACCAGCACCGCACCGACGGGACAATCCTCGATCGCCTTGCGCTGCGGGTGGGCGCGATCACGAAACACGTCGATCTTGTTGAGGTCCTCGCGCGCCGGCATGTAGCGCAGCGTAAAGGCCTCGCCGACCAGCACCGGTTGATTGGAGCCGAGCGGCTGCACGTCCTGGATCATCTGGATGCGGAAGCCGCGCTTGAACAGCGCGGTGGCCACGGTGGCGGTGGAGACGGTTTTCAGTTTGTTGCGGGTGGCGGCGCTCAGCTTTGTCATTTTCATTCATCCCGTTTGTTCGTCGTTCCGGGGCGATGCGTCAGCATCGAACCCGGAACCTCGAGATTCCGGGTCTGGTCCTTCGGACCATCCCGGAATGACGACTGAACTAGTAAATCGCCGGCTCGTCGACCGGCTTGCCGAAGCCGGTCTCGAGGAAATCGAAGTCGCAGCCCTCATTGGCCTGCTTGATATGGCGGGTGAACATCCAGCCATAGCCGCGCTCGTAGCGCGGCTCCGGCGCCTTCCATGCGGCGCGGCGCCTGGCGAGTTCGGCCTCCGGCACGTCGAGGTTGATGGTCCGCCCGTCGACGTCGAGCGAGATCATGTCGCCGTTCTGCACCAGCGCCAGCGGTCCGCCGATGTAGGATTCCGGCGAGACATGCAGGATGCAGGCACCGTAGCTGGTGCCGCTCATGCGCGCGTCCGACAGCCGCACCATATCGCGCACGCCCTGCTTCACGAGTTTGGTCGGGATCGGCAGCATGCCCCATTCCGGCATGCCCGGCCCGCCCTGCGGTCCGGCATTGCGCAGGATCAGCACGTGATCGGCGGTGACGTCCAGATTGAGGTCGTCGACCGCCTTCTTCATCGACGGATAGTCGTCGAACACCATCGCCGGACCGGTGTGCTTGAGGAAACGCGGCTCACAGGCGCTCGGCTTGATGACGCAGCCATCGGGCGCGAGGTTTCCCTTGAGTACCGCAAGCGCACCCTCGTCATAGATCGGATCCTTCACGGTGCGGATGACATCGTCGTTGTAGACTTCGGCTCGCGAAATATTTTCGCCAAGCGTCTGGCCGGTGACCGTGATGACGTCGAGATGCAGATGCTCCCTGATGCGACTCATCAGGCCGGGCAGGCCGCCGGCATAGAAGAAATCCTCCATCAGATATTTGTCGCCGCTCGGCCGCACATTGGCGATGACCGGCACCTTGCGGCTGGCCTTTTCGAAATCGTCGAGTCCGATGTCCTGCCCGGCGCGGCGGGCCTGTGCGATCAGATGGATGATCGCGTTGGTCGAGCAGCCCATCGCCATCGCGACCGTGATCGCGTTCTCGAAGGCCTTGCGGCTCTGGATCCTGCTCGGCGTGAGATCCTCCCACACCATCTCGACGATCCGTCGGCCGCATTCGGAAGCCATGCGGATATGGCCGGCATCGGCGGCGGGAATCGAGGACGCGCCCGGCAACGTCATGCCGATCGATTCCGCGATCGCCGTCATGGTCGAGGCGGTGCCCATGGTCATGCAGGTGCCGTAGCTGCGGGCAATGCCGGCTTCGACATCGACCCAGTCCTTGTCGGAGATTTTCCCCGCGCGCCGCTCGTCCCAGTATTTCCAGGCGTCCGAGCCCGAGCCCAGCGTCTTGCCCTTCCAGTTGCCGCGCAGCATCGGTCCTGCGGGAAGATAGATCGTCGGCAGGTTCATGCTGGTGGCCCCCAGCAATAGCCCGGGCGTGGTCTTGTCGCAGCCACCCATCAGCACGACGCCATCGACGGGATGGCCGCGCAGCAGTTCCTCGGCGTCCATCGCCAGCATGTTGCGGTAGAGCATCGTCGTCGGCTTCAGGAACGATTCCGACAGCGACAGCGCCGGCAGTTCCATCGGGAAGCCACCCGCCATCAGGATGCCGCGCCTGACGTCGTCGACGCGGCTCTTGAAATGCATGTGGCACGGCTGCGCATCCGACCAGGTGTTGAGGATCGCGATGACCGGCCGGCCCTTCCATTCCTCCGGCGCGTAGCCCATCTGCATCGCGCGCGAGCGATGGCCGAATGCGCGGAGATCGTCGGGCGCGAACCAGCGCGCGCTGCGGAGGTCGTCAGGGTTCTTCTTGGTCATGACTGCGTGCCCCATTTTTGGACGGTGTTGCGCTCGATGGTACGATCCCACAGCAGCGGGAGATTGCCGGTCCCGGTGTTGAGGATATCGACGCTGCCGGCAAGCAGCGCATCTCCTCCGGCCTGATTGACGGACCTGAGGCGACGCACTAATGTATTAGTGCATTTGAAGCAAGCGCCTTCTGAAACAGCCGGTTTGTTCGATGGCTTCCCCGCAAAGCGCCCCCCGTCGCGCTGCCCAGCGCACCGCCGGCCGACTCGATCGCGAGCGCCAGGCAGCGCCGCAGGTGTTCGAGCGGCTGCGCGGCATGATCATTTCGCTGGAACTGCCGCCGGGATCGCCGCTGTCGCGCGCGGCACTTGCAAGCCAGTTCGGGGTGAGTTCGACGCCGATCCGCGACGCTCTGATGCGGCTCGAGGAGGAAGGGCTGGTCGACGTCTTCCCGCAATACGCCACCGTGGTCAGCCAGGTCGACGTGCGGCTGGCGCAGCAGGCGCATTTCCTGCGGCAGGCGGTCGAACTCGAGATCGTCCGCATGCTGGCGCTCCGCCGTGACGAAGTCTTTGCCGCCGAACTCAACGCCACGATCGTGCGCCAGCAGAACTACGCAAAGGCCGGCGATTTCGAGAAGTTCATGGCTGATGACAACGAGTTCCATAGCCAGCTCTATGCTGCTGCCGACAAGCGGGACATCTGGTCGCTGGTGCGCAGCCGCAGCGGACATATCGACAGGCTGCGCCGGCTGCACCTGCCCTCCCCCGGCAAGGCCCAGGATATCGTGCGGCATCACAAGCTCATCGCGAGGGCAATCGAGGCCGGCGAACCTGACGAGGCGCAGAAACATGTACGCAAGCATCTGTCGGGAACACTCAGCGAACTCGAACAGATTCGGGCGCGTTATCCGGAATACCTGAGCAACTGACGCCGCTCGGGACCATATCCAGCCTGCGGAAGCCATTCAAACCGCCCTGCTGGCGGTCGTCGGGAATGCCCCTTCGGCCGCCACCCGAGCCGCAAGCGGTGTTGCTTCCGGCCGGTGATGCGCAATAGCATCCGATTCGAACCGGCCGGTCGCCGGACAGGATGGGAGGGCGCGCGGACACCAAAATGACGCTCGCAACGAGGCTTGCCATCGCGATGGTAGCGCTGGTCGCGATCGCGGTTTCCGCGGTCGGATGGCTGAACTATCGCAACCTGGAACAGGCGCTCCTGCAGCGCGCGCGCGACCGCATAGAGACGCATTCCCGGCAGATCGCGACCGACCTCGAATATTATGCGGCCAGCGCGAACGGAGACGTCCTGGGCTTTCGTTCCGCCGCGGCGCTGCACGGACTGATCCGCGCGCATGGGGCGGGTGGCATCGATCCGCATGACGGCATCACCGAAAAGGCGTGGCGTGAGCGGCTGGCGTCGCGCTTTGCGGCCGAACTCGAAGCCAAGCCCGCCTATGCAATGATGCGGATCATCGGCCTTGACGACGGCGGCCGCGAGCTTGTCCGCGTCGACCGCGCCGGACCGAACGAGACGGTTCGGATCGTGCCGGAAGAAAACCTGCTGCAGCGGACTGATCGCAGCTATTTCCAGGAGACGACCCGGCTGGGTCCTTCGCAAGTCTACGTCTCGCCGCTCGACCTCGGTCGCCGCAACGGCCGGATCGAGGAAATCCACCGGCCGACGCTCCGCATCGCGGCGCCAATCTTTGCCGAAGACGGCAAACTGTTCGGCATTTTCATGATCAATGTCGACATGCGCCGGGCCTTCGACCGTGCCCGGTCGTCGGTTGGGCGAGGCGAGAACATCTACGTCGTCAACAAGCACGGCCACTATCTCATTCACCCCGATCGCTCGCAGGAGTTCGGCTGGCTGCTCGGCAGGCAAACCGACTGGAAAGCCGACTTCCCGCATCTGGCGTCGCAGGCCGGGGCCAGCCAGGGCAGCGCGGAAATCGTCCCCGATCAATCCGCACGATCCGGCGGGATAGCCCTTGCGCCGGCCCTGCTGGCCGGCGTCGAATGGGTCGGTGTGATTGAAACCGCTCCCAACGCCGCCATCATGGCGCCGGCCGCGAGCATCCGGAATACGTCGCTTCTCGTCGGCCTGATCGCGGTGTTGTCCGCGGCGGCGCTGGCGGTGCTGATCGCGCGGTCGCTGACGCAGCCGATCGTCCAATTGACCAAGGCGGTCCAGGGAGCCGCCCGCAACGGCAAGGTTGCCATTCCGGTCGAGGCGCCCGGCGAGACCGGCGTGCTGGCGCGGGCGTTCGCGAAGGCGATCGAGGAACTCAATGCAAAAACGCTCGCACTCGAACGGGAGGTCGAGGAGCATCGCCGCACCGAAGCGGCGCGCGATCATCATGCGGAGCGCGAG
>JAFAGM010000087.1 GCA_023422775.1 Pseudomonadota bacterium | reverse complement strand
AGGGCCTCCTGCTCGATCTTCAGCCGGATGATTTCGCGATCCAGCGAATCCAGTTCTTCCGGCTTGGAGTCGACCTGCATCTTCAGCCGCGCCGCCGCCTCGTCCATCAGGTCGATGGCCTTGTCGGGCAGGAAGCGGTCGGTGATGTAGCGGTTCGACAGCGTGGTCGCAGCCACCAGCGCCGAATCGGTGATGCGCACGCCGTGGTGCTGCTCGTACTTGTCCTTGAGGCCGCGCAGGATCGAGATCGTATCCTCGACCGTCGGCTCGGAGACGAACACCGGCTGGAACCGGCGCGCCAGGGCTGCGTCCTTCTCCACGTGCTTGCGATACTCATCCAGCGTGGTCGCGCCGATGCAATGCAGTTCGCCGCGCGCCAGCGCGGGCTTCAAGAGGTTCGACGCATCCATCGCGCCGTCGGCCTTGCCGGCGCCGACCAGGGTGTGCATCTCGTCGATGAACAGGATGATCGAGCCCTCGGCCGCGGTGACTTCCTGCAGCACGGCCTTCAGCCGCTCCTCGAACTCGCCGCGGTATTTGGCGCCGGCAATCAGCGCCCCCATGTCGAGCGACAGCAGTTTCTTGTCCTTCAGGCTCTCCGGCACGTCGCCGTTGAGGATGCGCAGCGCAAGGCCCTCGACGATGGCGGTCTTGCCGACGCCGGGCTCGCCGATCAGCACGGGGTTGTTCTTGGTGCGGCGGGAGAGCACCTGGATGGTGCGGCGGATTTCCTCGTCGCGGCCGATCACGGGATCGAGCTTGCCGTCGCGCGCCGCCTGGGTGAGGTCGCGGGCATATTTCTTCAGCGCGTCGTAAGCGTTCTCCGCCGTGGCGCTGTCGGCGCTGCGGCCCTTGCGCAGCGTTTCGATCGCCGCGTTGAGGTTCTGCGGCGTGATGCCGCCCTTGTTCAGAATGACCCCGGCTGCGCTGTTCTTCTCGAGCGTCAGCCCGAGCAGCAGCCGCTCGACCGTGACAAAGCTGTCGCCGGCCTTTTCGGCGGCCTTTTCCGCCGCGTCGAACGCGCGCGCCAGTTCGGGGGCGAGGTAGATCTGCCCGGCTCCGCTGCCCGAGACCTTCGGCAGCTTGTCGAGGGCCTCCTCGGTGGCCTTGAGGATGGCGCGGGAATTGCCGCCGGCGCGGTCGATCAGACCACCGGCAAGACCTTCGCTGTCGTCCAGCAGCACCTTCAACAGGTGCAGCGGCGAGAATTGTTGGTGCCCGTCGCGCATGGCGAGCGATTGTGCGGACTGAATGAACCCCCGCGCGCGCTCGGTGTATTTCTCGATATTCATGTTTCTTGCTTCCCTCGGCCTGCCGTCCTCACCCGGGGCGCGATCAGCAAAAGTGGGAACCGGTTTTTGCGTCCGATCGCGCCCCTTTTATGTTTGGCGCGTGACCTTGACGCGAAACCGCTCACACTTTCGCGGGTCACGCGCGAAGCATGATTACGGCATCTTCATTGGGTATCCGCCGACCGCATTGACATTCCTCAACCGGCCGCGGGTCGTCGCCCTGTCTTCAGGCTTGACGCGAATGTGGGCATGGCGCCGCGAAAGCGGAAGGGGCTCGCTCACAAAATCGGGAGCGGTGGCGCCGGGCCCGGGAATCCCTTAAACAAGCCACATGGATGCTGCCTTCCCTGCCCGCATCGCCGGGATCTACCGCTATCCCGTCAAGGGCCTGACCCCGGAGCAACTCAGCCGCGCCGAGCTCAAGCCCGGCCAGACGATGCCGGCGGACCGCCGCTACGCTATCGAGAACGGCCCTTCCGGCTTCGATCCGGCGGAACCGAAATGGCTGCCGAAACCGCATTTCCTGATGCTGATGCGGGACGAATGGCTGGCCGGACTGCGCACCCGCTTTGACGACGAGAGCCATGTCCTGACCATCCGCCACGACGGAAAGGTCGCGGCCGAGGGCGATCTGGACACGGCGCAAGGCAGGGCGGGAATCGAAAATTTCATCGCCTCGACTTTTCCCGATCTGATCAGGGGTCCGCCGAAAATCCTTGAAAGCCGCGGCCACAGTTTTTCGGACGTCGCCCGCAAGGTCGTTTCCATCATCAACCTCGCCAGCGTCCGCGCCATCGAGGACATGGTCGGCGTGCCGGTCCACCCGCTTCGCTTCCGCGCCAATCTCTATGTCGAGGGCTGGCCGGCCTGGCACGAATTCGACCTGCTCGACCGCACGCTGTCGATCGGCGATGTCAAAGTAAAGGTGGTGAAGCGCATCGTGCGCTGCGCCGCCGTCAACGTCGATCCTGACACCGCCGCGCGCGATCTTTCCATCCCGCAGGCGCTGCAGCGCCGGCTCGGCCACGCCGACTGCGGGATCTATGCCGAAGTGATCGCCGGCGGCACCATCGGCACCGGCGATACGCTCGCGGCGGAGCAAGTGGAATTGTTGTGATCCAGCGCGGGACGGCAGGGTGCCGTCATTGCGAGCCAACGGGTCGCGCGAATGCGCGCCCGATGACAGGCTCCGCGAAGCAATCCATCTTTCTGCACGCGAGGTGACAATGGATTGCTTTGCTCGCAACGACGGTGGATACAGTTTCACCTTCTCGCGGCGCATTTGCGTCCGAGGTTTGCCTGAACCTTGTCCCTCGAAGCTGGAGGGAGCAGGGAATGCCGGGTGCACGCTGCACCCGCGGTCTCGTGTGCAATAGTGCGCGAGAAGTGACGCACACGAGCATACAGGTACAGTCGGAACACTCCGGCATTCCCTGCGCAATGGCTTTACGGCTTATGCCGCGCTCTCCCCGGAGACGAATTCGTCTTGCCTCCGTCGTCGGCGAATTGGCGGCGTTCGCGCGCCCGGTCGGGCTCGCAACACCTCCGCCGACTTGACACCAGCCACGGGTGCCAGGACCACACGGTTTTGCCGTACGCTTCAGCGCCGTTCGTCTTGCGCGCCGTTCAACCGCTCACGAGTTACCTCGCCCTGCGATCACCTGCGCGCCTGACGCTTCTGCGTCCACCGCATCCCGTCCCGCGTTCGTGACGACGCGCGATCCGCCCCTCTTGTCGGAACGAGACGGCACGGATCTTACATTTGATTTGCCCGACGGCTTAAGCGGATTATTTTCGCGAGCGAGGCTGGACGACCCAAATCACGTTGAAATGGTTGCTGTAATCGCCGTTTGCGCGCAGCGCATTTCAAAGCGCTGGGAGGTCAACCCGACGTCGGCATTCGCTTGCTGAAACCGTTGCCCGCTTCGACGGTCTCGTCGTACGACATCACGGCGACGGCCGGCGGCACGCCTGCCCCTTTCATTAACGTGCACCGGGGCGGTTTAGAGTTGATTCATTGTAATTGTTAGAAGTCGATTCAAATTTTGCATCCATGATCGCGGCACGTCGCGACAATTCCATGTCGATCAATTCCTCCAGTCAGGCTCGCGTTCAACCGGAATCATTGGCATGGCGATCTCCGATGCAGCGCTGTGTCCTGAAAACTCCTGCGAGCCGGCGCCGCTGCGCACTGTCAGCGTGAATTCGCCCGCGCCAAAGCTCCTGACCGCCTCCGTCATTCTTTGTTCGATGCTGCTTGCCGGCTGCGCGCGCAATCCGGCGCAGCGTGAAGTCAGTCCGGTTGTGCAGGAAGGCAAGGCGCCTCCCGTCCGCACCGTTGTACGCGCGCGTCGATATCCCGAGCCATACCGATATGCTGCGCCAAGAATTCGGCGGCCAGACCCGGCGCTGCTGTCGCCGCAGCCAGCGCCCGATTGCGAGTTCAACGGGTCCGGTCTCAAGACCGTGGATCCCAATGAATGGGCCCGCCTGAAGGTCGAATACGAGCGACAGTGCTACCTGGATGCCGAGAAAGCCGCGCGCGAGCGCCTGGCCCTGCTGCAGACATCGAGCACATGCGAAGTTGAGCCGGTTCGACAACGAAGTCCGGTTCGACGGCAGTCCACGCAACAGCGATAGGCGGCGGATCGCCGCCGGCCGCATGTCAGCGGCTGGTTTACCCGCTCAGGCGCGCGGCGCTCACCTTCAATGCGTTTCATGTAATGGCATCGAGCGGCGCCCACCGCGGCCTGTGTCTTCTTCGCGGCGGCCGTATGGCAGCGCTCCTCCATTTAGCCTTTGTTTTGCCATTCCGACATTTCAGGCTTTTTCCCGATTTGAGACAGGCTGCCTTTGCCTGCAATTTTATTCAAATAGTGCCTCGTGCGGGAGGGATTTGTTGAGACCTATCAGTATTTTAGTGAGTATCCATGAAAACTCTCTACGATCTGCTCGGAGCACTTCCGGACGACGACGCCGATGAATTGAGGGCGGCCTTCCGCAAGGCTGCCAAGGCGAACCACCCCGACAACAATCCCGACAATCCGGAAGCTTCAGAGAGATTCAGAAAGATTATCCGCGCCAACGCCATCCTGAGCGATGGGCAGCAGCGTGCGGCCTATGACCGTATGCTCGTCGTCGTACGCCGGCAGCAGGGGCTGAAGCCGAAGCGCAGCGCCTTCTCCGGCACGCTTCGCAGGCTGGCCGCCGATGCCGCCGTGAGCGCGGTCGTCTCCGTCGTGCTGATCGGCGGCTACCTTCTGTACAGGCCATTCGACGGGTCGCCTCCCGCTTCGTCGCAGATCACGGAAGCATCCGCGCGCAAAGTGGCGCAAGCTCCCACCGTCAAGGCGGCCGAACTATCCGAGGCGCACGCCCAGGCCGAACAGCACGACCTTGCCGAACAACACAGCCAGGCCGAGCAACATGACAAGCTTGAAGTTGCGGCAGCCGACGTGAAGCCTGACATCGGCCCACACGTCACGGAGCAGCCTGCCGAACCGGACGGCGTTGCACCGGCGGTGACGACGGGCATCGCTTCCGCGAATGCGAGTGCTTCGCCCGCTCCCGGCTTCGGGACAAAGGATGCCCAGCATTACCGGGAACGGGGCATCCAAGCGTATCGCATCGGCGATCTCTATATCGCGCTCGTCAATTTCGACCTGGCGATCAACCTCGACCCCAATTCGCCCGAGTTCTATGTCGATCGCGGCATCGTCTTCCATCGCCTGGGCGATCTGAAGCGCGCATTTTCCGACGTCGCCGAGGCGAAGCGCCTTGAGGCCGCAAATCGAAGCAAGACCCCCTCGATCGCCAGCGCCCCGCCCCCGCGATAACTCACCCCTTGCGCATCTTGCTGAGCAGGTAGTTGTCGTAATAGTTTTCCGCGATCTGCGTATAGAACAGCACTTCCTTCATGTACGCGTCGTGGCTTTCCCTGGTCTTCTTGAACAGCGGGTTCTTCCCGGCGATCTCGTTCAGGTGCTCCTGCGTGGCCTTGTAGCAGGCATCCATGACCGGTTGCGGGAAAGCGCGCAGTTCGGCGCCACCCGCGACCAGCCGCTTCAGGGCTGCCGGATTGACGCTGTCGTATTTCTCGATCATCCACGCGCCGGCCGCCGCACCGGCCTGGTTGAGGATCGCCTGGTACTGCTTCGGCAGTGAATTCCACTTCTCGTCGTTGACGATCATGTGCAGCATCGCACCGCCTTCCCACCAGCCCGGGAAGTAGTAGTACTTCGCCACCTTGTGGAAGCCGAGCTTCTCGTCGTCATAGGGGCCGACGAACTCCGCGGCGTCGATCGAGCCCTTCTCGAGCGCCGAATAGACGTCGCCGCCCGCGATCTGCTGCGGCACGATGCCGAGCCTGGCGAGCACGTGCCCGCCCATGCCCGCGATGCGGAACTTGAGGCCATGGAGATCCTCGACGGTCTTGATCTCCTTGCGGAACCAGCCGCCCATCTGCGTGCCGGAGTTGCCGCACAGGATGGCATGCGCCTTGAACGGCTTCAGCGCCTCGTTGCAGAGCTCGGCGCCGCCGCCGAACGTCCACCACGAATGCTGATGGCGATGGTTCATGCCGAAGGGCGCGCCGGTCGCGTAGGCCAGTGCCTGCTCCTTGCCGATGTAGAAATACAGCGGCGTCTGCGCCATCTCGACGGTCGCAGTGTTCACCGCATCGAGCGCCTGCAGGCCGGGGACGATCTCGCCCGCCGCAAAGGTCTGGATCTGAAACTTGTTGTCGGTGGCGTCGGCGACATATTTCGCAAAGGTCTGCGCCGTGCCGTAGATGGTATCGAGCGATTTCGGAAAGCTCGAGGTCAGACGCCATTTGATCTCGGGCGAGCTTTGCGCGATCGCGGGTGCCGCAACCAGCGTCGTCGCGCCGGCCACGGCGCCGCCCTTGAGGAACGTACGGCGTTTCATGATGTGCTCACTCCATTGCAAGTCCGCTGGACCACGGCAAAATCCCTTCCGGGACCGTTACCCCTGATCATAACGAACTTCAAGGCGTGCGCCATCCTGCCCTGGCGGCCACTTTGCCGCCTCTGCCCGTCGAGGATGGGGAGAGGCGAAGAGCCGGCCGTGCGCCCCGGGGCTAGTTCGTCGGCATGACGTAGGCGTAGATCCGCCCGCGCGAGACCGGCATTTCGCGGACCCGGTTGCCGTTATTGCCCGAGATCATGATCGGGTTGCCCTTGGCGTCGATGCCGGTGATGATGCCGACGTGACCGCCGCGGCGGCCGCGCGTCATCACCGCAATCGCGCCGACCTGGGGTCCGGAAACGCGCTGGCCGTAGTTCGCGAACGAACTGGCCATGTCCGAGCCGGTGCCGCGATGACCGGAATGCTGCAGGACCATGTTCATGAACCGCGCGCACCACAGACGGCCGCGGCCGGTCGGGTTGCCGCCGAGATGGCGGCGCGCTTCTGCGACCACGTTGGAAGAAGATCCGAAACCGGCCGGCGCCATCGCGCCGCCGGGCGGCGTCAGCGTCGAATTCGGATCGGCGCCTGCGTTCGGCGCGAAGCCTGCGTTCGTGTTGGCAAAGCCGCCGGCCTGCATCCGCGCGACGCCGCGCTCCCAGCGCGACAGGCGCTGCGTGTGGCGATGATGGTGATGGACGTGGTGCCGCTTGGCATGATGGCCGGCGTGATGGGCGCGTGCATGTCGCGCTGCGCCGTGTTGAGGCCGCGCCGAAGCCGGCGTGACTGCTACAACGATGGAAGCCGAGCACAGCGCCAGCGCGATGAAACGAAGCGACCGGCGGAACGTAAACAACTGACGCATACTTGATCCTCTGCAACACCCCCGTTTCCCATTGCGTTCGTACACGAACGAAGGGGCGGCCTTTTGCGGTTGGCGGTGTGACGAGAAGAAGATTTCATGTGGCGACGCGGTAACGATTTCCGGGTCATTCCGCGCAGATTTGATGACGAAAAAAGATCCGATCTGCCGCATTGCAGCCGGAAAAATTAACTGCAAGTTTCACAACCGGTCGCGTAACGATGTTACGTAAATGCAGGAAAATGGAGAGGAAGCGAAATGCCCTATGCCGTCGCCAAGGATAACGTCCGCCTGCATTTCGAGGAGGCGGGCAGCGGAACACCGATCATCTTCCTGCACGAATTCGCGGCCGACCACACCAACTGGGAACCGCAGATGCGCTATTTCTCGCGCGGCCACCGCTGCATCGCCTATTCGGCGCGCGGCTATACGCCCTCCGACGTGCCGGTCTCGGCCGAGGTCTACACCTACAAGCACTTCTATACCGATGCGCTGGCGGTGCTCGATCACCTCGGCATCGCGAAAGCGCACTTCATCGGCCTGTCGATGGGCTCCTACTCGTCGCTGCAGATCGGCATCAACGCAGCCGACCGGGCGCTGTCGATGACGCTTGCCGCCGTCGGCTCCGGCTCTTCGCTCGAAAACCTCGACGCCTTCCGCGCGCAGTGCCGGGCCAACGCCGAGCAGTATGAATCGATCGGTTCGGTGGAGGTGGCGAAGGCCACGCGCGAGGCGCCGAGCCGGATTCCGTTCCTGCTGAAGGACCCCCGCGGCCACGCCGATTTCTATGCGGCACTGGCGCGGCATGACGCAAAAGGCTCGGCCAACACCATGCGAAGCTTCCAGGGCGGAAGGCCGTCGATCTACACGTTGACGGAGGCGATCCGGAAAGTGCCGACGCCCGCGCTCATCCTCTGCGGCGACGAGGACGACAATTGCATCGGACCGAGCCTGTTCCTGAAGCAGCACCTGCCCGCGGCGGGGCTTTCGTTCTTTCCGAAGTCTGGCCACGTGCTCAACCTCGAAGAGCCGGCGCTGTTCAACGAGATGGTCGAGCGCTTCATCGCCCTGGTCGAAGCCGGCCGGTGGCCGGTGCGGGATCCGAGGTCGCTGGTGAAGGTGGCGGTGTAACCGTCATTCCGGGGCGATGCGAAGCATCGAACCCGGAATCTCGAGATTCCCCGATGCGCAATTGCGCATCTGAGGTCTGGTCCTTCGGACCATCCCGGAATGACGCCAGGGGCCTCACTTCTCCGCCCTGCCCCGGCTGAGCAGGAACACGCCCTGCTCGCCGAACATGTTCCACACCCACCACGGCAGGTTCAGCGGCACCGGGCGGCCGTAGAGATCGAGCGCCACCGCGCGCTCCATCTTGACGTTGATCGCATCGCACAGTTCGACGAAATCCTTGATGGTGCAGAAGTGGATGTTGGCGGTGTCGTACCAGGTCGCCGGCAGGTTCTCCGTGCGCGGCATGTGGCCGCCGACCAGGAGTTGCAGCCGCATCTTCCAGAAGCCGAAGTTCGGAAACGAGACGATGGCGCGCCGGCCGATCCGCAGGAGATTCTCCAGCACGACCTTCGGCTGCCGCGTCGCCTGCAGCGTCTGCGACAGGATCACGTAGTCGAAGGCATCGTCGGGATAATTGACGAGGTCGGTGTCGGCATCGCCCTGCACCACCGCGAGCCCCCTCGCGACGCAGCGGTTGACGCCCTCGCGAGACAGTTCGATGCCGCGGCCATCGATGCCGCGGCTCTCCAATAGCTGCAGCAGTTCGCCGTCGCCGCAGCCGACATCGAGCACGCGCGAGCCCGGCTCGACCATCCCGGCGACCAGCAGGTGGTCGGTGCGATTGCTCCCGGTGCGATCGGGCACGATGCCCGGCAGCGGCAGGGTCTGTTCCTGAAGCGCCATACTAACCACCAGTTCTCAGGCCGCGCGCCTTGCCGGCCGATTCCAGGAAGGCGCGCGAGATGTCGAAGAATTCGGGCACGTCGAGCAGGAAGGCGTCGTGGCCGCGATCCGTCTCGATCTCCGCGAACGAAACCCGCGCGCTCGACGCGTTCAGCGCGTGCACCAATGCGCGCGATTCCGAAGTGGGGAACAGCCAGTCCGAGGTGAACGACACCACGCAGAACCGCGTCTTGATGCCGGCGAACGCCTTCGCCAGCACGCCGCCATGATCGGCGGCGATGTCGAAATAGTCCATTGCGCGCGTCAGATAGAGGTAGCTGTTGGCATCGAAGCGTTCGACGAACGACGAGCCCTGATAGCGAAGGTAGCTCTCGACCTGGAAATCCGCGTCGAACGAAAACGTCGGCAGGTCGCGATCCTGCATCCGCCGTCCGAACTTGCGATGTAGCGCCGCGTCGGAGAGATAGGTGATGTGCGCGGCCATGCGCGCCACAGCGAGCCCGCGATGCGGATGCGAGTGCTGGTCCGAATAGCGACCGCTGCGCCACTCCGGATCGGCCATCACCGCCTGTCGCCCCAATTCGTGGAACGCGATGTTCTGCGCCGAGTGGCGCGTCGAGCAGGCGATCGGCAGCGCCGAGAACACGCGCTCGGGATAGGCCGCGGTCCACTGCAGCACCTGCATGCCGCCCATCGAGCCGCCGACCACGGAGAACAGCGTATCGATACCGAGACGCTCGACCAGCATGGTCTGCGCCCGCACCATATCGGGAATCGTGATGATCGGAAAATCCAGCTCCCACGGCTTGCCGGTCGCCGGATTGGTCGATGCCGGGCCGGTCGAGCCCATGCAGCCGCCGATCACGTTGGAGCAGATGATGAAATACTGGTTGGTGTCGAGCGGAAGACCCGGGCCCACCATGGTGTCCCACCAGCCGGGCTTGCCCGTGACGGGATGCTTGTTGAAGACATGCTGGTCGCCGGTCAGCGCATGGCAGACCAGGATGGCGTTGGAGCGGTCGGCATTCAGCTCGCCATAGGTCTGATAGGCGATCTGGAACGGTGCAAGGTCGACGCCGCAATCGAGCTTCAGCGGCTGCTCCATATCAAACTTCGCCACCAGCGACGACGGATGATCGGCCTCATGCGCGCGATCCTCGCCATGGATCGACGGACTGGGTATCGAATGCACATTTGTCATTTCGGCACTTAACCTCCTTGCGGAGGCTCCAGACAGAAATCAGGCCATAAAAAACCCGGCCTGAACAAAGGTTCGGCCGGGATCAACTCTGTCCCCGGCCTGTTTAGCGAGTTGTTTAACGTGGCTGCAAGCCGGCCGGCTCAAATGACCACGGAATGCCATAAAACTAGTCCGAAGCGGGCTTTTCGTCAAGGCGGGCCCGTGGTTAACCCATGGCAGAAGCCCTCATGGTGAGGAGGTGCCCTTGCGCCGTCTCGAACCATGAGGGAGAACGGGCTACATCCTTCGGGGCGTGGCGCTGGCGCCGCTCCCTCGGTGAGCGCGAAGCGCTCATCCGGGGATGAGGTCAAGTCCTCTCAGGTTACGTGAAATGTCAAAGCCCCCCGCTCCGCCCTCGCTGCAGGAACTGCGCAAGGAGATCGATGCGATCGACGAGCAGGTCCATAGCCTGCTGATGGCGCGCGGCGATATCATCGACCGGCTGATCCAGGTGAAGCAGACCCAGGAGGTCGGCTCCGCGTTCCGGCCCGCGCGCGAGGCCAGCATGATGCGTGAGCTGGTCAGGCGTCATCGCGGTATCCTGCCGCTCGACACCATCGAGAGCATCTGGCGCGTCATCATCTCGACTTTCACCTATGTGCAGGCGCCGTTCTCGGTGCATGCGGATGTCTCCGTCGGCGAATCCGCGATGCGAGATTCGGCGCGATTTCACTTCGGCTTCGTCGTGCCTTATGTGTCGCATTTCAGCGCGCAAGCGGCCGTCGAGGCGGTGGCGAAATCGAAGGGCGATCTGGCGCTGGTCTCGGCGATCTCCAGCCGCACACCGTGGTGGAATCTACTGGAGGCGGAAGGCGCGCCGAAGATCATCGCCCGGCTGCCCTTCCTCGAACGCGCCGATCATCCGGCAGCGCTGCCGGTGTTCGTGATCTCGCGGGTCGCCGACGACGCCATGGTGACCGAAGTCGCGACGTGGAGCGTCCGCGTCTCCGGTTGGAACGCCGATACCGCCCGCGCGCTGGCGCCGCTGGCCGAGATCGTCGCCGTGCCCGACACCGCCTTCGACGGCGCCGCGCTATTGGTATCGGACGCCGGCACCGGCTTCGAGAAGATCAAGACCGCCTTGATCGAGGCCGGCGCCTCGGTGCGCTCCTCGGCCCTCGTCGGCAGCCACGCAACGCGCTATACGGTGCCCCCTAACGGGTCGGCCAAGAATTGAATCAGGGCTGACCCGCCCGATATTCCGGAGTTGAAGATGCCCCGCCCCGTGCCGAATCCCGGCATTCTCGATATTGCGCCCTACACGCCCGGCAAGACGCCGGTGCCGGAGCCGGGCCGCAAGGTGTTCAAGCTGTCCGCCAACGAGACCCCGTTCGGGCCGTCGCCGAAGGCGAAGGAAGTCTATACGCAGGCGGCAGCGCATCTGGAGGACTATCCGGAAGGGACCTCGCGGGTGCTGCGCGAGGCGATCGGCCGCGCCTACGGGCTCGATCCCAACCGCATTATCTGCGGCGCCGGCTCGGACGAAATCCTCAATCTGCTGGCGCATACCTACCTGAGCCAAGGCGACGAGGCGATCTCCACCGCCCACGGCTTCCTGGTGTACCCGATCGCCACCATGGCGAACGGCGCCAAAAGCGTCGTCGCGCCCGAGACCGATTTCACCGCCGACGTCGATGCGATCCTCGCGCGCGTCACGCCCAGGACCAAGCTGGTGTGGCTCGCCAACCCGAACAACCCGACCGGAACATACCTGCCGTTCGACGAGGTCAAGCGGCTGCGCGCAGGTCTGCCGCCGCATGTGCTGCTGGTGCTGGACGCTGCCTATTCCGACTACGTGTCGCGCAACGATTACGAACTCGGCCTCGAACTGGTGGCGACCACCGAGAACACCGTGATGACGCATACATTCTCGAAGATCCACGGGCTCGCAGCGCTGCGGATCGGCTGGATGTTCGGACCGGTGAATATCATTGACGCCGTCAACCGGATCCGCGGGCCTTTCAACGTCTCGACACCGGCGATGCTGGCGGCGGTCGCCGCGATCGAGGATACCGCGCATATCCAGATGTCGAAGGCGTTCACCGAGAAGTGGCGCAACTGGCTGACCGAGGAGATCGGCAGGCTCGGGCTCAAGGTCACGCCGAGCGTGGCTAACTTCGTGCTTATCCACTTCCCGCAGGACAAGGGCAAGACCTCCGCCGATGCCGACGCGTTCCTCACCAAGCGCGGTCTGGTGCTGCGCGCGCTCAACAATTACGGCCTGCCGCATTCGCTGCGCATGACTGTTGGCACCGAGGAGGCCAATCGTCTCGTCGTCGACGGGCTGCGCGACTTCATGGCGGCCAAGTGAGCACCGCACCGATTTTCCGACGCGTCGCGCTGATCGGCTTCGGCCTGATCGGCGGCTCGATCGCCCGCGCCGCGCGAGCCCAGGGGCTTGCCGGCGAAATCGTCACCACGGCGCGCTCCGAGAAGACCCGCGCGCGGGTCGCAGAACTCGGCATCGTCGATCGCGTGCTGGAGAGCAATGCGGAAGCCGTGAAAGACGCCGACCTCGTGATCCTCTGCATTCCGGTCGGCGCTTGCGGTCCGGTGGCGCAGGAGATCGCGCCGTTCCTTAAAGCTGGTGCGATCGTTTCCGACGTCGGTTCGGTGAAGGGCGCCATCGTCCGGGAAATGGCGCCGCATCTGCCGCAGGGCGTTCATTTCGTTCCGGCCCATCCGGTCGCCGGCACCGAGCATTCAGGCCCGGACTCCGGCTTTGCCGAACTCTTCATCAATCGCTGGTGCATTCTCACACCGCCTGACGGCACCGATCCCGCAGCCGTCGAAGCGCTGCGCGCATTCTGGGCCGCGCTCGGCGCCAGGGTCGAGATCATGACGCCCGACCATCACGATCTGGTGCTGGCGATCACCAGCCATCTGCCGCACCTGATCGCCTACACCATCGTCGGCACCGCGGACGAACTGGCGCAGGTGACGTCGTCCGAAGTCATCAAGTTCTCCGCCGGCGGCTTTCGCGACTTCACCCGCATCGCAGCGTCGGACCCGACGATGTGGCGCGACGTGTTCCTCAACAACAAGGAAGCCGTGCTGGAAATGCTCGGCACCTTCAACGAGGATCTATCCAAGCTCACCCGAGCGATCCGCCGCAACGACGGCGAGGCGCTGTTCGAGCATTTCACCCGCACCCGCGCCATCCGCCGCGGCATCGTGGAAATCGGCCAGGATTCGGCCGCGCCCGACTTCGGCCGGCCGCATCCGCCTTTGACGAAGGCGGAGTGAGAGCCTCCGACTTCGGCGTTTCGCGCGTCGCTCTCCACCCAGTCATTGCGAGAAGCGCAGCGACGAAGCAATCCAGGTTTCTTTACGCTGCGAGATGGATTGCTTCGCTACGCTCGCAATGACGTTGAGACGTTCGAATTCCAATGATCCGAGGTTCAAAACAGCGGCGGCACCTGCGCCACTTTCAGCGGCCCGAGAAAGACCGCGCCGTCGGCGAAGCGCAGCGGGAAGGCGCGCGCCTTCCTGCCTTCCAGTTCCGCCTCCTTGCCGAGCGAGTTGATGCCGGCGGCTACGCCGACATTGGCGTTCTGCTTGACGACCTTGCCGAGACCCGGGATCGCCCGGTCGAGCGCGCCGAACAGGTTGTTGAGGTCCTGCGTCTTCACGCCCGGCGCGACGCGATCGAGCGTCGCCTGCGGCACGCCCTCCTCCAGCATCTTTTCAAGACCCAGCGCCGGAATCACTTTCTCGATCCCCGCGACCGTCATCTGCAATTCGCCGTCGATCCGGCCGTTGGCATTGAGGCTCAATTTTCCTGCCGCAACGGCGATCAGATCGCCCTGCTGAATGCGCGACCGCACGATCTCGACATGGCCGCCGGCGGCCTGGATTTCCCTGAAACGTTCCGGCCACGGCCTTGGCGAAAAATCCTTCAGTCCGGCGAGCTTGGCGTCCACGCCGACGTCGAACGGCGCAGCCAGCAGCGGATGCACCTCCTGCACGCTGCCGCCCGTTATCTGCAACGCGGTTTCGATCACCGGCTGGTCTTTCGTCGACCCCTCGACGAGGCGGCCGTGCAACTCGGCCAGGGTCGCGCGCGCGAGCGGCGTCGCCACCGGCCCGTTGACCCGATCGATCGACGGATTTTCGAACACGATCGATGCGCGCTGCGGGATATCGGGCAATCCGTACACGCTGCTGCGGCCGCTGCTCCAGTTCACCTTCATCGACGGCGGCTGGCCACGGTCGGCAAGCGTGGCCGGCGTCTTGAATTCGGCGATCAGCAATTTCGGCTGGTAGATCTGCGCAATGACCAGGATTTCCCCGAGCCGCGCGGTGAACGGCGCCTGCGCACCCGCCGTCTGCGAAACCAGCGACACGCTGGCGTCGTCGCAGCGGACCTCGAAACGGAACGGGAAGCCGGCGACCGAGCGCTTGCCGCAATCATAGACGCGGCCGGCTTTCGCCTCCTGCGCGCGCCAGGCATCCGCGCGCACGCCGACCTCGGAGGCCGCATAGAACCAGAACCCGCTCCACGCCGCCGCGGCGACGACAAGCAGTGCGGGCATGATGAACAGGCGCCACAGCGGGCGCCGGCGCGGCGCAGGGGTCATGTCAGGCATGCGGCGTCCTTTGGCTGGCGATTTTGTCAAATGTAAGCATCCCCTTATCACAACAAAAGGCATTGAATTTACTTCGCTTCGTCTTGCCGTTCTGGTAGCGGTGCGGCCGATGTCCGCAATGATCTCGAACGATACGGAATTCTCGCCAGGCGACCTTTGGGTGTTCGGCTATGGCTCGCTGATGTGGCGCCCCGGCTTCGAATTCATCGAACGGATCCCGGCGCGGCTGATTGGCGAACACCGCGCGCTTTGCGTCTATTCCTTCGTCCATCGCGGCACGCCGGAAAAGCCGGGCCTGGTGCTCGGGCTCGACCGCGGCGGGGCCTGTCGCGGCGTCGCGTTCCGGGTCGCGGAAAAGAACCGCGACGACACCATCGCGTACTTGCGCGAGCGCGAGCAGGTCACCTCCGTTTACCGGGAGGTGAAGCGGTCAGTGTGGCTGGAGAACGAGGCGCGCCAGCGCGTCAGCGCGCTGGTCTATGTCGTCGATCGCGGCCATGTGCAATATGCCGGGCGGCTGTCGCAGGCCGAGCAATTGCGGCACGTCCTGCAAGGCCACGGCCAGTCCGGCGTCAACCGCGACTACGTGCTGGCGACCGTGAAGGCGATCGAGGCGGAGGGCTTTCGCGATTCCCAATTGCATCGATTGGCCGCGATGCTGCACGAAGCATCGCGGTCTTGAGCTCTTTTCTCGAACATTGCGCACGTTGAGGCGGTAGTGCTAGAATCCCAGCCTGGGATTTGGGGGCACTTTTGCATGAAGACGCGTCATCAAAGAACGCAATGCCCGCTATGCGAGGCCCGGAGCTTCTCGCTGAAGTTCGAGATGGAACGTGTAGGCCAAAAGTTCAAAATCGTGTCGTGCAGCGAGTGCCACTTCGTATTTGTGGCCGATCCTGAAGCAGACACGGCCAATCACGTCGACATGAACAAGATCGACTGGGCTTTCCGCCCGCGGCATCACCAAATCAGACGATTGCTTCTCGCTCATCTATCTGCCGGACAGCAGGTTCTCGAGATAGGATGCGGCCGAGGCGAGGTTGGATATCTGTTGCGGTCGGATCCCGTCCAATACGTTGCATACGAGCCAGCGCGCGGACTTTCCGACTTCGGCATCCGCGCCGGACTCCCCATCATTCAGCGAGCATTCAGCGGTGAGCAGACAGCCGACGCTATTGTAATCGACAACGTACTCGAGCACGTGGCAGAGCCAGCAAGGATGCTGGAGACGGCTGCGACCTCACTTAGGCCTGGCGGGCTCCTAATCGTCATCACGCCGAATGTCGACGATATACGCGCTGTCTCACCTGGTTGGCGAAAACGAAACCTCTGGATACCACCGGACCATATAAATTACTTCTCCGCACGGGACATCGAAGGGATGTTCGCGCGCGTAGGACTTAAGGCGAAGCGCTTCAAGTTTTCCCCGCTTTCCCTGAAGGACTGGAAATTCTTCCCTCGCGCTACCGCGGAAACGCTCGGTCTTTCGATTTTTGGACACAACGTATACGCCGTCAAATAGAGAACGACCGCTGGTTGCGCGCCGGCTAGACTAATTGGCCTGCGCCGTCGCCGGCCGGCGCGGCGCCGGCGGGGGCTGATCCGAAGGTTCGGGCATTACGTCGATGCCGATATCGGCCAATCTCACGCGCACCTCCACGGCGACATACTTCACGTACTCGGACAGCAGCAGACGCAAGGTGGCGCCGCTCGTCCACCACGGTTCGTCGCGCCACTTGTCGCCGATCACGGCGAACGGGATCAGCGTGACGTCAGGCATCGCATGCGACAATTCGACGATGGCCCGCGGCATGTGGTAGTTCGACGTCACCACGATCAGCGACTTGAATCCGCGATCGCGGGCCCAGCGCCGGGTCTCGGCTGCATTGCTCCGCGTATTGACCGCCGAGCGATCGAGATCGACACAGCAGCCGAGCAACGACTGGTTGTCGGGAAGCGAGCGGGAAATGTCGCTCGCGGCATTGGTCGGATGCACCCCCGAAATCAACAACCGCTTGCCGTAGCCGCCGGCCAGCAATTCCATCGCGTCCGACACGCGCGACGAGCCTCCGGTCAGCACCACGATCCCGTCGGCGTTGCGGGCGGGCTTGATTTCGACGCCGCGCAATTGCGAGAGGAACGCAATGAAGCCTACGCCTGCGCCGACGAAGGCGATCGCGAGGACGGCGACGATGGCCGCAAGCAGCCGTCCCCACGGCCGCGCGGTCGGCGCATTCCTCGACCTATCGTCGTCCTGCAAGGCCATGCGATTCTAGCGATCCTCTTCCCTGCGCAATTCTAAAACGTTGTGCATCGTCAGTCGATGTCGTCCAGCGTGGCGAACAGCGTTCGCCGCGAGGCCCAGGCGGTAATCGCGGCGATCAGCAGCGCCTGCACCGCCAGCGCCAGATAGCCCGAGGGCGGCAGCGAAAACGTTCCCAGCAGCGCCGCGAACTGGTCCCCGACAGGGGTGCCCGAGAACCAGCCGGCGATCGATTCGGAGAAGCCGAAGGCGAGCATCGCGGCGCCGCCGCCGATCAGGCCGCCTTCGAGGCCCAGCCTGAGGAAATGCCGCAGGAACCGGTTGGCGATGTAGCTGTCGCCGGCGCCGACGAAATGCAGCACCTCGACGATCGGGCGGTTCGCCGCCATTGCGCCGCGGGTTGCAAACGAAACCGAAATGATCGTCGCCGCGATCACCAGCACGAGGATGCCGATGCCTGCCAGCACGGTGGCGCCGGTCATCGACCGCATGCGTTCGATCCAGGCGCGGTGATCGTCGACGCTGGCCGACGGCGCCACCTCCGTCATCCTGGAACGCAACGCCGCAAGGTCGAGCGTGGTGCCGGGCTGCACACGCGCGACGATGACCCGCGGCACCGGCAGTTGATCGATCGACAATCCGCTGCCGAGCCACGGCTCCAGCAATTTGGCCGAATCGTCCTTGCTGAACGACTTGACCTGGACGATGCCGGGCTGCGTCCGCATGGCTTCCGCGGCCGCAGCCGTGTCGCGCTCGAGATCGCGCCCTGCAATGGGGCGCACCTGTGCGGTGATTTCGCTGGCGACTTCCGACTGCCACTCCGACGCCGACGCACTCACCAGCAGCACCGCGCCCGTGGTGATGGAGGCGAGGAACGTCATGATGGCGACGACGGCGACCAGCGCGCGGCCGGAGATCGAGGCCCGCGGCACGATCGGCGACATGTTGCGCGCCTGTGCCGGCACCTGCGGGCGCTCGTTGCCGAGGTCCACCAGCGGCGCATGTTCGTCACCGCTCCTACTCATAGATGTGCAACCGTCCCTGATGCAGCACCAGCCGCCGCGCCTCGTATTGATCCATCAGCGTGATGTCGTGGGTCGCGATGACGACGGCGGTGCCCGACCGGTTCAACTCGATGAACAGCCGCAGCAGCCGCCGGCCCAGCGTCGGATCGACGCTGCCGGTCGGCTCGTCCGCCAGCAGCAATTGCGGCCGCGAGATCACCGCGCGCGCAATCGCGGCGCGCTGCTTTTCACCGCCGGAAAGAATCGGCGGCAGCGCATCCATGCGCTCGCCGAGACCCACCCACCGCAAGAGGTCGATCACCTCGCGGCGGTAGCTGGATTCTTCGCGGCCCATGACGCGGAACGGCAGCGCCACGTTTTCGTAGGTCGTCATGTGATCGAGCAGACGAAAATCCTGCAACACGATGCCGATGCGCTGGCGCATGTTCGCCACCTGGTCCTTGCCGAGCAGCGAGACATCCTGGCCGAACAGATTGACGAGGCCCCGCGTCGGCCGCAGCGACAGAAACAGCAGCCGCAGCAGCGAGGTCTTGCCAGCGCCCGAGGGGCCGGTGAGAAACTGGAAGGAATGCGCCGGAATAAGGAAAGTCAGGTCGCGCAAAATCTCCGGGCCGAGCCCGTACCGCAAACCGACATTTTCGAACCGAACCAAGGTCAGCTCCGCTCGGTGTAGGCCGTGGCCGGAAACCGCGGACGTGCATTTGAACCCGGGTGCGGGCCCGAGGCTGGACCTGAGGCTGGACCTGAGGCTGGACCTGGGCCTTGGGCATGCAGCAGGCTGGTCTGGGCTTTGGCCGGACAAAGCGGTTTTGCGGCCGTTATGGTTTCCAGTTCGTTAACGGTCGCAATGTAGCATCCGGACAAAGACCCTGTGGAAGTCAAAAACACTTTGGAATTGGGCTCCATGCACATCGTCTGCCCCCATTGTACAACATCTTATGCCATCAATCCGGCCGCCTTGGGCGAGACCGGGCGCACAGTTCGCTGTTCCCGTTGCAAGGAAACCTGGATGGCCCGTCCCGAGGACGCCATCGAGATGGCCGCCGCGATGCCTGCCATGGCAGCATCGCACACCTCCGCCGGGAGCGACGCCGCAGCGGAATGGGAAGCGATGGCCCGCGAGGAGGCGCAGGACGCCCCCGTCGTCGACAGCCCCTCGATTTCGGCCGACTGGCCGGACGAGGGCGGCGATCGGTCTTCCCGGGACGACAGCAACTGGCCGTCGGCCGCCGACCTGAATGCCGAGGACCATGAGGAGATCCGGCTCACCAGCCATCGCCAGCGCCTTGCCCGTCTTTTCAGATTGCCCACCCTGCCTCGCATACCGTTCATGCCCGTGGTCGGCCTGCCCACCGCCTGCGCCGCGATGGGGGCCTTGATCCTGGCGCTGATGATCTGGCGCGCCGAAGTCGTCCGACTGCTGCCGCAGACCGCGACGTTCTACAGGATGGTTGGCCTCGATGTGAACCTGCGCGGGCTGGCGTTCAGGGATATCAAGGTCTCCCATGAGACCGTGGACGGCAAGCCGGTGCTGGTGATCGAGGGCGCAATCGTCGGCCAGACCAGGCAACCGGTCGAATTGCCGCGGCTTCGGTTCTCCGTGCGCGACGCCCAGGGCGCCGAAATCTACGCCTGGAACGCGGTGCTGGAGCAGCCGGCGCTCAGGCCCGGCGAGCGCGTGCATTTCAAGTCGCGGCTGGCTTCGCCGCCGCCCGAAGGCCGCAATATCGACGTACGGTTCTTCAACAAGCGGGATCTGGCCGGCGGCCACGCCTGAACGAGGCCGCGCCGTCCGCAAGACGAGAGACCGATGCCACGCGTGCTGATTGCCGACGACGAAGAATCCATGCGCTCGCTGGTCGCGCGCGCCATCGCCATGGACGGGCATGAAACCGTCACCGCCGAGGACGGCGCCGAAGCGCTCGAAATCCTGACCCGCGAGCGCGGCGCTTTCGACCTGCTGCTGACCGACATCCAGATGCCCGTGATGGACGGCATCGCGCTGGCGCTGGCAGCGGCGCGCGACTTTCCGGACCTGAAGATCCTGCTGATGACCGGCTTCGCCGCCCAGCGCGAGCGCGCCTCGGGCCTCAGCGCCATCGTCCACGACGTGGTGACAAAGCCGTTCGCGGTCGCCGACATCCGCACCGCGGTGGCGGATGCGCTGGCGGCAAGGAAGATGGGTTGAGCAACAAGGCTGATGGTCGTCCCCGCGAAGGGCGGACCCAGTACGCCGCGGCTTCTCGATTCAATCGCTGACGTCTCTGGAATACTGGATCACCCGCTTTCGCGCATAGGCGTTAAGTTTAGACTTGCATGCTGGAATCACTCGTGATTCGAGCATGATATGACTCACGAATCGCTTGTAAATGAAGACTGGACGAGA
>JAFAGM010000055.1 GCA_023422775.1 Pseudomonadota bacterium | reverse complement strand
GCGCTCGCCGACCTCAAGCGGCGCGGCATCACGCCGAAATACATCTACACCATCCCGACCGTGCAGAACCCGACCGGTTCGATCATGCCGGAGACGCGGCGCGCCGAACTGCTGAAGCTGTCGCAGCAATACGGCGTGCCGATCTTCGAGGACGATTGCTATGCCGACCTGATCTGGAAAGGCGAACGCCCGCCCGCCATTTACGCCATGAGCCAGCATGGCGGGGTCATCCACATCGGCTCGTTCTCGAAATCGATCGCCCCTGCCCTGCGCGTCGGCTTCATCGTCGCGCCCTGGGCGATGATGTCGCGGATGCTGGCGCTGAAGACCGCCGCAGGAAGCGGCGCGCTGGAGCAGATGGTGCTGGCCGAATATTGCGCGCCGCATTTCGCCACCCATGTGCCCAAGCTGACGCGCGGCCTGCGCGCCAAGCTCGACACGCTGATGGAGGCGCTCAACGAGCAGTTCGGCACCTCGGCCGAATTCGAGGATCCCAAGGGCGGCATCTTCCTGTGGGTGAAGCTGCCCGATAATGTCGACACGCTGAAGCTCTACCAGGCGGCGCTGGCCGCCGGCGTCGCCATCAATCCCGGACCGGAATGGTCGACCGACAAAGCCCATGCCGGCAGCCGGCTGCGGCTATGCTTCGCCAGTCCCTCGCACGAGCAGATCCGCGAGGGCGTCGCGGTGCTGGCCGAAGTGTGCCGCAAGGAATTCGGCGTGCCGGAGCGGATTGCCAATGTGGAGAAGCGGGCGCGGAAATAGCCGCTGCGTCCGCTGCCAGCGTCAGGCGTCCCGCTCGTCGCAGCGGAACACCAGCGCGATCCGCAGCAGCCGCACGATCGACACGTTGCCCTTGCCGGCCTCGATCTGGGCCACGTAGCGCTCCGACATGCCGGAGCGGCGCGCGAGTTCCCGCCGCGACATGCCGTGCAGCGTGCGGGCTTCGCGTACCCGATCCCCGAGTTGGGCGAGAAATTCGCTCTCGTGCGGCAGGCGGCCGTCGTCGTCATATGGAATCGACCCGCCACGGGAATTCGGAAATGCTTCGGTATCGGCCAGGCTTCCGCTGCGTGCCACGTTCAACCCTCTCGCTCGCGAAATGATCGCGAAGCGAGACAGTCGACGCATTGATCAGGATCAAATGCGGCGCGGCTCCTCAACGCACCGCGAACGGCGCCTGATACGGCCGGCCGAACGGCACGCCGTTGATCACGGTCTGCACCGGTTTCAGCAACAGCTTGCCCTCGCGCCTGTTGTTGCGGGTGTCGACGAACGAGGTCTGGCCTTCGATCAATTCCATGATCGCGACATCGCCCGGCGCGCCGATCTGCAGCGTGCCGATCTTTGGCGCGCGGTTGATGATCCTGGCCGGCGCAATCGTCGCCATCGCCACCACCTGCTCCACCGTATATCCGAGCGGGATGAACTTGCTCATAACGTTCGGCAGGTAGGGCATGCCCGGCGAATTGCCGGAGAAGACGTGGATGTCGGAGGAAATCGTATCCGGCCCGCAGCCGCCCGGTATCGCCACCTCCGCCACCGTGAAATCGAAGCTGCCGCCGCCATGGCCGACGTCGAACATCACGCCGCGCTGCTTGGCTGACAGCGCCGCCGGCAACAGTCTGCCGTCCTGCACGATGTTGGTGAAGACGCCGGCGATGTTCGGTGCGCCGGAATAGGCGTGCGTCAGCACATCGCCCGGCCGCAGCAGGTCGAGAATCTGCGACATCAATTCCTTGGTCTCGACGCCGCCGATATGGACCATCATCCTGGCCGGCCAACCGCACATCTCGCAGGCCTTGATCGCGCGCTTCAGCGGCTCGAGGCCGTGCTTTGCGATGACGTTCTCTGACATCCGCACCTTCACGCCGAGCAGGAAATCCGGATTTTCCGCCAGCGCCATCGCGCAGGCGTCCATCTGCGCGTAATCGATGTTGTAGAGTTCGGCGACCGGGAAGCCGGACAGGCCGTTGTTGGCGATATGGACGAAGGCGTAAATCCGCGCCCGCGATTGCGCCACGATGTAACGGCGCAGCGCCGCGAGATTATTGACGCCTGCGTCACCCGCCGACACCACCGTGGTGGTGGCCTGCGCCTGCACCAGTTCGTCGGCGGGAATGCCGATCGCCGAGCCGTAGGGATAGACGTGCGAGTGCAGATCGATCAGGCCGGGCGTCACCAGCTTGCCCGAGGCGTCGATGGTTTTCGACGCGCGCGCCGCCGGGATCTCGCTTTCGACGGCCTCGATCACACCCCAGCGGATGCCGATGTCGCGTTTTCCGCGCAGCGACTGGCTCGGGTCGAGCACGTCGCCGCCCTTGATGACGAGGTCGAACTTGTCGTTCGGACCCATCGCGGCGTCGGCGCGTCCGGCGATCCCGGCAACAGCGGCCGATCCGGTCAGGGTCAAAAAGTCACGGCGTGAAAATCCGCTCATGGCAGCGCTCCCCCTGTGAATTCTATGGCGCGATGATGCGCCGCCTACCGGCATTGCGCAAGCGGGGGAACCCGGCGGAAGTGTCAGGCTGGACGAAAGCGCGTCCGGGTTGCATCGCTCCGGATTGGTCTCTGCCCGGAACGACAGCCCTCTCCGCGGTCGCCGCGGCGCATCGAACAAGCGCAAAGCATCTGAACAGGCGTTCAGAATTCTCCTCGAGTTCCGCCGGAACGATCGCCGCGATGAGCGGTTGAACGTCCGCTCAATCAAGGAGGACTGGAATGAAGAAGTTTGGACTGATGCTGGCTGCGCTTGGTGCGATCGTTGTCGCTGCGCCGTCTATTGCGAGCGCCCAGACCGTCGTGATCAAGCCTGGTGGCGGCTATCATCGTCATCATCATCACGGCTCTCATGGCGCGCGTGCCCAATACCGGCATGACCGCGGCTACCATCGGGGATCGCGGCATGGTCATCGCGACAGGGTCGTGGTCATCAAGAAGCGCCGCTACTGAGCTTTGAGCGCGGACGCGCAAACGGAAAATGGCTCCTTTCGGGAGCCATTTTCTTTGTTGCGATCCGCCGGTCCGCCAAAGCGCGGAATGCGCTTTAGCTGTAGATTTCGAACAGGCCTGCGCCGCCCTGGCCGCCGCCGATGCACATCGTAACCACGCCCCACTTGGCCTTGCGCCGACGGCCTTCCTGCAGGATGTGGCCGGTGAGACGCGCGCCGGTCATGCCGAAGGGATGGCCGATCGCGATCGAGCCGCCGTTGACGTTGTACTTCTCGGGGTCGATGCCGAGCTTGTCGCGCGAATAGAGGCACTGGCTGGCGAAGGCTTCGTTGAGCTCCCAGAGATCGATGTCGTCGATCTTGAGGCCGTGGCGCTTCAACAGCTTCGGCACGGCGTAGATCGGGCCGATGCCCATCTCGTCCGGCTCGCAGCCTGCCGACGCCCAGGCGACGAAGCGGCCCATCGGGTTGAGGCCGCGCTTCTCGGCATCCTTGGCTTCCATCAGCACGACCGCCGCCGCACCGTCCGAGAGCTGGCTGGCGTTGCCGGCGGTGACGTATTTGCCGGGGCCCTTGACCGGCTCGAGCTTGGCAAGGCCTTCCATGGTCGTTTCCGGCCGGTTGCACTCGTCGCGATCGACCACGTAGTCGACGATGCTCTCGGCTTTCGTCGCCTTGTCGACCACCTTCATCCTGGTCTTCATCGGGACGATCTCGTCCTTGAACTTGTTGGCCTGCTGGGCGGCTGCCATGCGGCGCTGCGACTCCAGCGAGTACTCGTCCTGGTATTCGCGGCTGACCTTGTAGCGCTCGGCGACGATATCGGCGGTGTCGATCATCGCCATGAAAATGTCGGGCGCGACCTTGAGCAGTTCGGGATCGATCGATTCCTTGGGCGAACCGCCGCCGGGGATCGAGATGCTCTCGACGCCGCCGGCCACGATGCAGTCGGATCCGTCCGAGCGGATCGAGTTGGCGGCCATCGCGATGGTCTGCAGGCCCGACGAGCAGAAGCGGTTCACCGACACGCCCGCGGTCGACTTCGGCAGACCGGCGAGCAGCGCGGCCTGGCGGCCGATGTTCGGGGCGCCGTGCGCGCAGTTACCGAGATAGCAGTCCTCGACATATTCCTTGTCGACGCCGGCACGCTCGACGGCGTGCTTGATGGCGTGTCCCGCCAGCGACATCGGCGGGGTGATGTTGAACCCGCCACGGCCGGACTTCGCCAGCCCGGTACGTGCATAGGAAACGATAACAGCTTCACGCATTTTGAAGACCTCCCTTGATGCGGCCAGTATGGACTGGAGCACAGTCCGTGTGTAGCGAAAAACCCGAATTCCGGCGGACGGAAAGGGATCGATCCTTATCAGTCCCACGCCGGCGCGTAGCCGGGATTTGCACACCGTTTGTCTTTCGGCAAGGCCGCGATGGCCGCACCCGAGGCCACGCGGCCCTGCGCCAGCGAGCAATAGGCCGCCAATCGATTTCGCAGTAAGAAACGGGCGCGCGGCCGTCATCCTTCGGGCTTTGGATGTTCCATGACGGCTCCGGAATGGAAAATAGTCGTATGCGCGGCGAAGGCCGCGTCAACGGTATTTCATTGAGGAGGATAGGCCGCTATTGAGTAGCGAGGGGCGCAAGGCAAATCAAGATCGGGGCAGACCGCGATGGGAAGAGCGTTGCAACACTGGCTGGATACCCACGGGCTGCCCGCGATCGCGGCCGCGGTTGTAGGCATCGCCTTCGCGCTCTCCACCCTGATCGTCGTCGGCGGCTATCTGATCGTCACGCCCTGAGCGGCGCTCAAGCTATTCCGTCGCGGGCTGGCTCTTCCAGCCGCAGATAGCGCCGGACCTGCACGGCCAGGTCTGAATTCGCGTGTCGCGCGCCTGCGCATCGAGCGGATTGCGGTGCCGCCGCGCCAGCCTGGCGCGGGAAGTGCCACGCGGCTTCTCCACCCTGCCCTGCACCACGCGCGCCCTGCGCTCCGCGACCTTCGGCCGCGCGGCGATCTCCGGCTCGACCGCGCGCTCGGCGACCTCAGGCACGACCACGCGTTCCGTCTTCACCTGCTTGCGGTCTGTCCTCGCTTCGATCGGAACCGGCGCGAACTCGGTTTCCGGACCGAGCCGCTTCGGCGACAAGAGGGCTTTGGGGAGATCCATGCCGAGGAACTCGCCTGCACCATATTCGTCCGCCAGCACAGGGGCGCCCGATGCCATGAGCCCAATGCCAAGTGCTGCCGCAAGCGCGCTCTTCAGGACCATCAAAGGCCTCCTGAATCGAAACCGAAAACTCTGAGGAACAATCATCATGTAGGAAGCCGGCCGCGCAATTGCACCGGCTCCCGCCCGCAAAGTTGTTGATGAGTGATCCCGGCCGCAAAAAGAACCGCGGCCGGCATCGGCGTCCCTATTCGGCCGCCTGCGCGACGGGCTGGCCGATCGTGGCCTCGAGCCGCGCGCATTCCGCACGGTATCTGGCGACATTGGCTTCCTTGATGTGGCCATAGCCGCGAACCAGTTCGGCGGATTTTGCCAGCGCCACCAGCCGCGGCCAGTCATGCGGCTTTGCCTTGTCGAGATGGCGGAAGATCATCGCGGAATATTCGCCCGGCAAGGCCCGCTCCATCCGGCGTTCGGAGGTATAGCCGAACGGGTCGAGCGCCGTGCCGCGCAGGGACTTGAACCGAGCCAGGATATCGAAGGCGCGGAAAATCCAGCGGCCGAACTCGCGCTTCTGCAGCCGCCCGGTCGCGGGGTCGCGCTCCGCCAGCAGCGGCGGCGCGAGGCTGACCTTGACGGTCGGGTCGCCGTCGAACTGCTCCCTCAACGCCTTGGCAAACTCACCGTCGGAGTAAAGCCGCGCGACCTCGTACTCGTCCTTGTAGGCCATCAGCTTGAACAGGCCTTTTGCAAAGGTCTCGGTCAGTTCGTGTGATCCGGGCGAAGACTTTGCCTCCGCGGCGCGGACGCGTTCGACCTCCGAAAGGTAGCGCTTCGAATAGGCCTCGTCCTGATAATCGGTCAGGAAGCTGGCGCGGAACGCGATGCTCTCATCGAGCGTGCGCTTCGCAGGCTGCGCGCCGGAATTCTTGAACCTCGCCGCGCTGATCACGCGCTGCAGGTCATGCGCGGCGAGCCGACCCCACGAGAACGCCAGCTTGTTCATATCGATCGCCGCACCGTTGAGGTCGATCGCCTTCATGATCGCTTCCAGCGACAGCGGGATCGCGCCGCGCTGGAACGCAAAGCCGAGCATGAAGGAGTTGGTGGCGATGCTGTCGCCCATCAGCGCGGTGGCAAGCCCGTTGGCGTCGAGGATGTCGAGATCGGTCGCGCTGACGGCCTCGTTGAGCGCCTCCCGCATCGCGCCCGCCTGGAAATCGATATCGGGATCGATCACGAAGCTGGCGGTCGGCAGCAGGTCGGCGTTGACGACGGCCCGCGTCACGCCGCGTTCGGCGCGGCTCAGCGCCGTGACGCTCGTGGCGACGACGATGTCGCAGCCGAGGATGAGGTTGGCGCTGCCGGGGCCGATGCGGACATTGGCGAGATCATCCGCCGACGGCGCGATGCGGACGTGGCTCATGACCGCGCCGTTCTTCTGCGACAATCCCGTGAAGTCGAGCGTCGAGCACGCCTTGCCGTCGACATGGGCGGCCATACCGAGCAGCGCGCCGATGGTGATGACGCCGGTACCGCCGATGCCGGTGACGAGGATGTTGTAGGCGCCGTCGAGTGCCGGGATCGCCGGCGCCGGCAGGTCGGCGAACAGCGCCGACGGGTCTGCCGCGGCGCGATCCGCCTTGCGCAGCTTGCCGCCGTGCACGGTGACAAAGCTCGGGCAGAAGCCCTCGATGCAGGAAAAGTCCTTGTTGCAGTTCGACTGGTCGATGCGACGTTTACGGCCGAACTCGGTCTCCAGCGGCTGCACCGAGACGCAGTTGGAGGCCTGCGAACAGTCGCCGCAGCCCTCGCAGACGCGCTCATTGATGAAGACGCGCTTCGCCGGATCCGGATAGAGGCCGCGCTTGCGGCGGCGGCGCTTCTCGGCGGCGCAGGTCTGGTCGTAGATCAGGACCGAAAGCCCCTTGACCTCGCGCAGCAGCTTCTGCACGGCGTCGAGTTCGCGGCGGTGATGGATGGTCGCGCCGGAAGGGAAGTAATTCGCGGGATACTTTTCGGGGTCGTCGGAAACGATGACGAGGCGCTTCGCCCCTTCGGCCGCCACCTGGTGCGCAATCTGCGACACCGTCAGGCCGCCTTCGGCCGGCTGGCCGCCGGTCATCGCCACCGCGTCATTATAAAGTATCTTGTAGGTGATGTTGACGCCGGCCGCCGCCGCCGCGCGGATCGCCAGCAGTCCGGAATGGGTGTAGGTGCCGTCGCCGAGATTCTGGAACACGTGCGGTTCGCTGGTGAACGGCGCCTGCCCGATCCAGGTGACGCCTTCGGCGCCCATATGCGAGATCGTCTGGGTGCGGCGGTTCGGCACCGAGAGCGCCATGCCGTGGCAGCCGATGCCGGCCATCGCGCGGCTACCCTCGGGGATTTTGGTCGAGGTGTTGTGCGGGCAGCCCGAACAGAAATACGGCGTGCGCGCCAGCTTGGCGGCGCCGATGCCTTCCGCCGGCCGGTCGAAGGCTTCGAGTTTTGCCAGGCGCTGCTCCAGCGCCGGGCTGCGATGGCCGAGCCGGCGCAGCCGCGCGACGACGGCCGCCGCCACCATGGTGGGCGTCAACTCGCCTTCGCTCGGCAGCAGCGTGGCGCCGGTCTCGTCGCGCTTGCCGACCACCGAGGGCCGCTTCGATGCGTCCACATTATAAAGAATGCGCAGCAGCTGGTCTTCGATGAAGCCGCGCTTCTCCTCGACGACAAGCACGTCCTGCAGCCCCTCCGCGAACGCCCGCGCGCCGGCCTCTTCCAGCGGCCAGGTCAGCGCGACCTTGTAGATGCGCAGTCCCAGCGCCTGCGCCTCCGCATCCGTGATGCCGAGATCGGCCAGCGCCTGCCTGAGATCGAGATAGGCCTTGCCGGTGGCCATGATGCCGAGCCGCGCGGGTTTTGAATCAAGCACGATGCGGTCGAAGCGATTGACGCGCGCGAACGCCGCGACCGCCTGCATCTTCGGGCCGTGCAGCCGCCGCTCCTGGTCCATCGGCGCATCGGGCCAGCGGATCGAGAGCCCGCCCGGCGGCATCTCGAAATCGTCGGGCGTGATGATCTTGATGCGATCGGGATCGCTGACGATCGAGGCCGAGCTTTCGACCGTCTCCGAAATCGCCTTGAAGCCGACCCAGCAACCCGAGTAGCGCGACAGCGCAAAGCCGAGAATGCCGAGATCGAGATAATCCTGCAGGGTCGCCGGATTCACCACCGGCATCAGCGCGGCGGCGAACACCTGCTCGCTCTGATGGGCGAGCGTCGAGGACTGGCAGCCGTGATCGTCGCCGGCGAGCGCAATCACGCCGCCGTTCGGCGAGGTCCCGGCCGAGTTGGCGTGCTTGAGCGCATCGACGGAACGGTCGACGCCGGGCCCCTTGCCGTACCAGATGCCGAACACGCCATCGACCTTGGCGCCCGGGAACATGCCGACCTGCTGGCTGCCCCATACGGCCGTCGCTGCCAGGTCCTCGTTGAGGCCAGGCGAGAATTCGATGTCATGCTGCTTGAGGAAGCTTTTCGCACGCCACAGCGCGTGGTCGTACATGCCGAGCGGCGAGCCGCGGTAGCCCGATATGAAGCCTGCAGTGGTGAGGCCCTGCGCCCGATCCCGTTCGCGCTGCAACATCGGCAAGCGGACCAGCGCCTGCGTACCCGACAGGAAAATGCGCTTCGCATCCAGCCGGTACTTGTCGTCCAGCCCAACTTCCATCAACGCCATCGTTTGTTCCCCCGTCGCGCTATCAGTCGTGCGGCTTTTTGAACCGGTCTAATTGTGACCAGAATGTACCGGTTTTGCTATGCGTGCCCAGCGGGATTCCATCACCGCAGGACATATCTCGGAGTCTCCCTGGGGATGATCACCCACCCCTTGCCGAAACCTGGCTTCTTTGAAACGCTGGCGGGCAAAGGGAGAGTTCAGGGATGTCAGAACCGGCGTTCAGAACGGAGATATTGGAGCGCGACAATATGCTCGTCGGGCCATGGCGCAGCCCGAAGCAGATGCTGCAGGCCCAAGTCTACGATTCCCACGCCTCGATCCATGACGACGCAACCGCCCAGAAGCTCGGATTTCAGGGCGGCACCATCGAAGGACCGACCCATTTCAGCCAGTTCGCGCCGCTGTGCGAGCGGATCTGGGGCCAGGCCTGGTTCGAGACCGGGTGCCTGTCCGCGCATTATCGCAACCCCGCCTTCGAGGGCGAGGAAGTCCAGGCCAATATCGAAAAGCCGAAGCCGGGCCAGGCGGTCTGCGCGATCGGCATGACCAAGCGCGACGGCACCGAGATCCTGCGCGGCACGGCTTCCGTCGGTGGCGACGGCTCGGAAACCGCCCTGCACCGGCGGCTCGGCGAACTCAAGCCGCTCACTGATCCCGTCATTCTTGCCGATCTCAAGGTCGGCATGAAGACCGCGCGCCAGACCGTGCGAATGGATTTCGACCAGAACATGGGCGACCTCTACCCGTTTTCGCTGGCCGAGAAACTCAAGGTGATCACCGAACCTTCGGCGTACTATTCGCAAGAGCTCAATCCCTGGGGACGGGCCATCATCCCCATGGAGATGCTGAGCGTGCTGTTTCAGTACCGCGCCCGCGAGGACAAGCTGCCGGTCCGGGGCCCCGCCGTCGGGCTGTTTGCCGACCAGGAAATCCGCCTGCTGCGCGGCCCCCTGTTCGCCGGCGAAGACTATTTCACCGAACGCGAGGTGGTCGCGCTCAGCGGCAGCCGCCGCACCGAGAGCATGTGGGTGCGTACCAGCGTGTTCGGCGCCGACGGCGCGCCGGTTGCGACCATGTTGCTCAATCTCGCGAGCATCAAGGATTCCTACGCCAACTACGAGCGCGAGCACAAAGCGCTCTACGGTTAGGCGAACTCGACCCGCTATCGCCAATAAGGACAACAAGAAAATGGCCCGCCTGCCCTATCTCGAAGCCGACCAGGTCGCTCCCGAATACCGCGACATGCTCAAGCGCAACACGAACCTTCATAAGCTGCTCGTGAACTCGCCCGAGATGGCGCGCGCCTTCAACGGCGTCGGCGGCTACATCCGCTTCAAGAGCAAGCTCGATCCGCGGCTGCGCGAACTCGCGATCCTCCAGGTCGGCTGGATGGAAAAATCCGAATACGAGTTCACCCATCACGTGAAGATCGGCAAGGAATTCGGCGTCACCGACGACGACATCGTAGCCCTGATGGCCGAGACCGAGGGCAAGCCCTCGAACCTCGAACCGCTGGCGAAGGCCATCTTGAGGGGTGCCCGTGAGATGGTGCGCGAACTCGCAATGTCGGACGCGACCTTCGCCGAGATCAAGCGCGAGCTTTCCGACGAGCACATGGTCGACCTCGTGCTCACGATCGCCTTCTACTGCGCCGTCGTCCGCGTGCTGGCGACGATGAAGATGGACAACGAGCCTTATTATAAAGAGGTACTGAAACAGTACCCGATCCCGGGAGTGGAATGAAATGCGTCTGAAAGATCGTGTCGCCATCGTCGTCGGTGCCGGACAAAGCCCCGGCGAAGGCATCGGCAACGGCCGCGCCACCGCGCTGACCTTCGCGCGCGAGGGCGCCAAGGTGCTCTGCGTCGATCACAATCTGGCGTCAGCGCAGGAAACCGCCGACATGATCGCCGCCAAAGACGGCACGGCGGCGGCGTTCAAGGCCGACGTCACCAAGAACGCCGATCTCAAGGCGATGGTGGAGGATGCGATGGCGCGCTGGGGCCGCATCGACATCCTGCACAACAATGTCGGCGTCAGCCTGTCCGGCGGCGACGCCGAACTGCTCCAGATCACCGAGGAAGCTTTCGACCGCTGCGTGGCGATCAACCTGAAAAGCTGCGTGCTCGCCGCCAAGCACGTGCTCCCGATCATGCGGTCGCAGAAGAGCGGCGCCATCATCAACATTTCCTCGATGGCGGCGATCACGACCTATCCGTATGTCGCCTACAAGGCGACCAAGTCGGCGATGATCGCCTTCACCGAACAGCTCGCCTATCAGAACGCGCAGTACGGCATCCGCGCCAACGTCATCCTGCCGGGCCTGATGAACACGCCGATGGCGGTCGATACCCGCGCCCGCGAGTGGGGCAAGACCCGCGCCGAAGTCGAGGCCGATCGCGACAGCAAGGTGCCGCTGCGGCAGAAAATGGGCACCGGCTGGGACGTCGCCAACGCCGCGCTGTTTCTCGCGTCGGACGAAGCAAGCTTTATTACAGGCGTAACACTGCCGGTCGACGGCGGCTCGAGCGTGCGGCGGGGATAGCAAGACCGCTCAAGACTACGCTCGTCATGCCCGGCCTTGTGCCGGGCATCGACGTCTTTGCTCTTCGTCAGCAAGAAACAAGAAAGACGTGGATGGCCGGGACAAGCCCGGCCATGACGATGTAGCAATGCGATCTCGCAGGTGCACAAGGACAGGCGGAACCGCGTCCTGCAGTGCGGAAATTTACTCTGTGTTAGTAATCTCCTCGAAATTTACTCTTTGTTAGCAATCTCGCCTTAGGGGTTGCCGCCATTGGGCGTCCATTTCGACACCCGTACTCACGCAATTTTGTGCCGGCTTTTTTTGTTTTGGCCAACTGTGTGATTCGACACATTCAAACGATTCCAACGACACGATGATGTGACATCACATCGTCGATGCGTCGAAATACCGACTCGCTGCAGTCGCACGATTTTCATGTGCGCTCGGTATGAGCGCCACAAGAACCTGAGCGAAAGCCACGAGACTGCCGAGGCACCATGAGCGAAGAATTCGACTACGACCTGACGCCGGACCAGTGGGAAGCACTGAAGGCATTGCGCACGCCCGCTTCGCGGCTGGTGCGGATGAGCCGGCACACGATCGACGGCCTGATCGCGCTCGAACTCGCCGCGATGAACGAAGATATTCCGGCCATCACGCCGAAGGGCCGCAAGGTACTGGTCAGAGGTTCGTCACGGCTGCTGCAGGACGTGGCGGCGTGAGCGAAATCACACCGGCTTTTCGTCGTCCGTCACCGGAGACGTAATCACCAGGAACACCAGATCGACCAGCCCCGAATTCGAAATCGCGTGTTCGACGCCGGGCGGCAGGAAGATGAAGTCGTGTTTGCGCACGACGTGGCTCTTGCCGGCAATCTCCATCAGGCCCTCGCCTTCGAGCACGTGATAGATCTGCTCCTGCACGACATGCCTGTGGCGCGCGACATGCGCCATCGGCTGGTACATCGAAATCCGGTAGTCGATGTGGCGGGAGCCGGCGGTCTCCGGCATCACCAGCGGCTTCGACAGCGCACCGCCGAAATGATTGGGGAATTCCCGCCACGGCACTTCGGCGATGTTGCGGATGAAGGCGCCGTTGTTTTCCGAAGCCATGATGGCCTCCCCTGCCGCAGATAACAGAATCAGATCACCAGCGCGCCGCCGTCGATATAGACGATCGACCCGGTGGCAAAGCCGTTGGCCATGAAGCTGAGGATTTGCCGCGCAATGTCCTCGCCCGCGCCGACACGGCCGACCGGCAACGCCGCTGCGGTCTTCGCCAGCATGTCGCGCCGTGCCTCTTCCGGCATCGCTGATCGAATCGGCGTATCGATGATTCCGGGCGATACCGCGTTGACGCGCACCGGCGCAAGTTCAAGCGCAAGCGCACGGGCCAGCGATTCCAGCGCGCCGTTGGCGGCACCGACGATCGCCGAGTTCGGCCGCGGGCGAACGCTCAGGAAACCCGAGACCAGCGTCAGCGATCCGCCGGCGCGGATCTGCGCTTGCTGCGCGACGCGCCATGCCCCCCAGAATTTGCCTTCCATCGTGGCGCGGACATCTTCCATCTTCACTGTCTTGAACGGGCCGGTGCGAAGCTGGGCCGCCGTGACCACGACATGATCGACCTCGCCGCAACGGCGGAACAGGTCTGCGACGCTCTCGTCGCTGGTGACGTCAGCGGGGATCGCAGTCGCATTCAGCGTCCCGGCCGCCTTGTCGAGCCGCTCGGCGTTGCGCGATGCGATGATGATTTCGGCGCCTTCCCGCTTCGCCATTTCCGCGGTGGCAAGACCAATGCCCGAGGAGCCACCGACGACGACGACCTTCTTGCCTGCAAACAACATGGGATTTCCTCCTGTGAGATCAGGCGGGTTGATAGCGGGTGCCGATGCCGGCCTTGCTCTGCCCAAGCCCGGGCAATTCCCAGACGCCCGCGCCGACCGGGTTGATGTCGGCGGCGATATCGACGTCGATCAGATAGGGCTTGTTGGCCGCGATGGCCTTGCGGATCGCCTCGCCGAGATCGCCCGGCCGGTCGACGCGCACGCCCTCGACGCCGCAGGAGCGCGCCATCGCGGCGAAATCAGGATTGTAGCGCTCGCCTGTGTTGGGATCGTGGAAATCGGTCGCCAGTTCGCGTCCGCCGAGATAGCCGCGCTGCAATCCGCGGATCGAGGCATAGGCGTAATTGTTCCAGACCACCCAGACCACGGGCAGATTGTACTCCACCGCCGTGCCCAGCACGTTGGCGTGCATGAAGAAGGCGCCGTCTCCGCATACCGACACGCAGGGACGGTCGGGTGCCGCAAACTTCGCGCCCATCACGCCCGCGACGCCAAAGCCCATCGGGCCGAACCCCATCGAACCGATCAGCGAATCCGGCCGCTTCGGCTTGCAGAAGCCGAGCAGCCAGTTGTGATGCACGCCGATGTCGCTGACGAGGATCGCATCCTCCGGCAGCGCCTTGTCGATCTCGAACGCGGCACGCTGCGGATTGATCGGCGTGGTGTCATCGGAGAATCCGGGCGCGACGAACTTGTCCCATTCCTTGCGGTAGCCATCGATCTGCGAAAGCCATTTCTTGCGTGCATCGGCCTTCTTCGTCAGATCGGCGCGGCGATCGAGTTCGGCATGGACCTGCCGCAGGAAAGTGCGCACGTCGGCCATCAGGCCGAGGGCAACCGGATAGTTGCGGCCGATCTCCTCGGGATCGATGTCGACATGGATCAGCCGCGTCGGCGGGATGGTGAAGGAATAGCCGGGTATCCATGAACTCGAAGTGCGGTCGTCGAACCGCATGCCCATCGCCAGCAGGACGTCCGCCTGCCGCGTCGCGTGGTTGGCCTGGTAGTGCCCGGCGCGCGCGACCAGCCCCAGCGCCAGCGGATGGTTGCAGTCGATCGCGCCGAGACCGCTGGCCGACGCCGCCACCGGGATCTGCAGCCGCTCGGCAAGCCGCAGCAGTTCCTCCGCCGCGCCGCCATATCGCACGCCCTGGCCTACGATGATCGCCGGCCGGTCGGCGCCGAGCAGCATGTCGACGGCCTTGACCACGCCTTCCGGATCGGCGCCGCAGCGGCTCGATATGTTGGCGTTCCAGGCTATCGCGTTCGGCGCTTCCTCGGCGGCGGCCTCCATGAAAACGTCGAAGGGCACGTCGAGCACGACGGGCCCGGGCCGGCCCGTCGTCATGGTCTTCCACGCCTGACGGACCGCGAGCGGCACCATCTCGCCGCGCGTCGGCTGGAACACCTTCTTGCAGTAGGAGCGCACCGTCGACGGGAAGTCGGCCTGATGATGCCGGTACAGTTCCTGGAACGCGCCGCGGTTGAACTGGCTGGTCGGCACGTTGCCGGTCACCGCCAGGAACGGCACGGAATCCAGGAATGCGTTGCCGAGCGAGATCGGGAGATTGGCCGAGCCCGGCCCGCAGGAAGTGAAGGTCGCGGTCGGCCGCCCCGACACCCGGTAATAGACGTCAGCCATGAAGCCGGCGACGCTCTCGTGATGTACCGAAATCGTCTTGAGTTCGTCGGAGCGCTCGTAGAGGGCATCGATGAGCTGGATGTTGCCGTGGCCGCACAGGCCGAACACCTGCGGCACCTTCTCCTGGATCAGATAGTCGACGATGACCTGGGCGCCATTGAGCATGTTACCCGACATTGATTCACTCGCTCCCTGCCGCTCAACGGCTTTCCTGCCTCCGCGTCTTGATGCTGCGCGGCCGGTGACGGGCCGAACCTATTTCTCATAATACTGTACGTCAATTGCTATTGTGGTATGGTGCGAGCCACACGGCGCGGCGCTGTTGCCGGGCTGGGACGTGCTGATAGAGTTCGCCTTGCCTGTTCTGGAGAATTGATTCCCGTGAAATCGCGCACCAAGCTGAAGACGAGTGACAAGCCGGCCACTCCGCGCAAGGTCGCGATCGCGAAGCTGGTGCCATCGAACGAACCCAACATCGACGACGAGGCCGAGGAGCGCGCACGCGGCGGCGTGCAGTCGCTGGGGCGTGCATTTTCGATCCTCGAGGAGGTCGCACGCCACCGCGAAGGCATCGGACTGGCCGATCTCAGCAAGCTGGTGGGGCTGCACAATTCCACCACCTTCCATCTCGCCAAGACGCTGGTCTCGCTCGGCTATCTCAGGCAGGAGCGCGATTCCAAGCGTTACCGCGTCGGCCGGCCGCTGTTTGCGCTGGCGGCAAGCGCCCTCGACGAGATCGAGATGGTCAACCTTGCCATGCCGATCCTCGAAGACCTGTCGCGCGAGACCGGCGAAAGCGGGCATTTTGCCGTTCGGATGGGTGACGCGGTCGTCGTGATTGCCCGCACCAGCGGGGCCGGCGCGTTTCAACTGACCGATCGCGTCGGCGTGGTACGCCCTGCGCATTGCACCGCGCTCGGCAAGATCATCCTGGCTTCGCTGCGTCCTGACCAGTTGAAGCGGTTTCTCGAGCGGATCGAGCTGAAGCCCTCGACGAAGAAATCAATCACCGAGCCTGCCGAATTGCTGCGCGAGATCGCGGAAATACGCCGCGACGCCATTGCTTTCGACGATGGCGAATTCAATGCCGAGGTGCGATGCGTTGCAGTACCGGTCTATCATTTCACCGGCGAAGTGATCGGCGCGCTCGGCATTTCCGGCCCGATCTGGCGGATGACCGACCAGGTGATACAGAGCCGCGCAAAGCTGGTGCGAAGCGCCGCCAGCCGCCTGTCCGCCGAGTTCGGCGCCCGGGATATTTCCAAATCCTCCTGATCTTCCAGCGATCCGTCGCCTTCTGATTCCGTCCAAGCACGTTTGCACGTGCCTGCGACGCATTTGGCGTTGACAGCCGAGGCTGCGTCCGGAAATACTTACAATAATAAAAGAACGTCTCTCACATTATCGCATGAGCCGATATCGGAGAGAGGACGTCGCGACGCACCCTCGGGAGGAGATCAATGATGACCCGTTACAGCCGACGTACTCTTTTGAAGGCCGGCGCCGCTTTTGCCGGCGTATCGTCAATCGGATGCCCCGCCATCGTCAGCGCGCAGGCCGCGCGCATCAAGATCGGGCATCTGGTGCCGCTGACCGGATTTCTCGGCGCGATCGGCAGCTACGCCCAGCTCGGCGTGAAGATGGCGGCCGAGGAGATCAACGCGTCCGGCGGCATCATGGGCAAGCAGATCGACCTGATCTCGGAAGACTCGGTCAATCCCGCCACCGCCTCGACCAAGGCGCAGCGCATGATCGAGCAGGACGGCGCGGTATTGTTGTTCGGCGAAATCTCATCCGCCTCTTCGTTGACCATCATGCAGGTCGCCGAGCGCAACAAGAAGGTGTTCTTCTCGACCGGCGCCCGTTCCGACGCGCTGCGCGGCAAGGATTGCAACCGCTACTCCTTCCACTGCGACATTCCGAACACGGTGATGGTCAACGCCGTCGGCACCGCGCTCAACCAGAAGGGCATGGTGAAGGGCAAGAAGTTCGTCACGCTGACCGCGGACTATATTTTCGGCCACGATCTCCTCAGGGCCGCCAAAGCGTTCTTCAGCGCCAACGACGCCACCCTGATCGGCGACGAACTGATAGCCACAGACGTCACCGACTTCAGCCCGTATCTGCTGAAGATCCGGCAGGCCAAGCCCGACGTCGTGTGCTGCAACCTCGCCGGCAACCAGGTGACCAACCTCGTCAAGCAGTATGCCGAGTTCGGCTTCCCCTACCCGCTGGTCGGCTTCAACCTCAACACCGGCGATGCCTGGGCGATGGGCGAAGGCAATCTGAGCGGCACCTGGCCGACGGTCTGGTATCACACGCTGGACAATCCAGCCTCCAAGGCCTTCGTCGAGGCCTTCAGCAAGAAATACGGCAAGCCGCCGGAGAACCACGCCTGGATCGAATACATCACGCTCAAGGCGATCGCGCAGGCCATCACCGACACGAAATCGACCGAAAGCGACGCGCTGATCGGCTATTTCGAGAAGCAGACGCAGTTCGACATCATGAAGGGACGCAAGGCCTATTTCCGCTCCTGGGACCACCAGTTGGTGCAGGAAGCCTATCCGTTCACCGTGAAGCCGAAGGGCGAGATGAAGGACAAGTGGGACATGCTGGTGCTCGGCCCCGCCGTGCCGGCGGCGGGCGCGGAGCTTGAATCGATCTACCCGACGAAGACGCAGAACCCCTGCAACATGAAGGCATAGAAGCCCGGTTCCAGGGCAACTGGCGTCGCGGCGCCGGCAGCACAGCGCCGGCGCCGTCCCTTTTAGAATTGCGGGTTGGATATGCAGTTCGGTTTCTTGCTGGAACAGGTGGTCAATGGCCTGGTGCTCGGAGGCTATTACCTCCTGATTGCGCTCGGCCTGTCGCTGATCTTTTCCGTCGGCGGCATCGTCAACCTCGCGCACGGCGCGTTCTACGCGCTCGGCGCCTACATCTCGGTCGAGATCACGAAATATCTCGGCTTCGGTGCGGCGATAGTGATTTCGCCGGTCGCGGTCGGGCTGCTCGGCATCTTTTTCGAGCGCTTCATCCTGCGCAGGTTCTACGACGCCGATCCGATCCTGAGCCTTCTGGTGACGTTCGGGCTTGCGATGGTCACCGAACAGGCGATCCGGATCATCTGGGGGGCGCCGCCGATATCGGCCGCGGTCCCGCAGGCCTTTCGCGGCTCGGTCTTCCTCGGCGACTTCCTGTTCTCGCGCTATCGGCTCCTGATCCTCGCCGTCGTCGCCCTGGTCCTGCTCGGCGTCTGGCTGCTGCTGCACAAGACGTCCTTCGGCCGCGTGGTCCGTGCCGGCATCCAGCGGCCGGACATGGTCGCGGCACTCGGCATCCGCCTGCAGCCCTACATGACCGCGATCGTCATGCTCGGCGTCGGCATGGCGGCCCTCGGCGGCGCGTTCTTTGCGCCGATCACGATCGTCCATCCGGCGATGGGCGCCGAGATCATCACGGTGGCCTTTGTGGTGGTCGTGATCGGCGGCCTCGGCAGTTTCTGGGGCGTGGTGCTGGCAGCGATGCTGGTCGGCGTCGTGCGCGGCATCACCATCCATTTCGCGCCGGCCGCCGGTGAGGCCTCGATCTACGTGCTGATGTTCCTGGTGCTGCTGGTGCGGCCGCGCGGCCTGCTCGGCGAGCGTATCGAGAAGTTCGAATGACAAGCACGTTTGCCGCCAAGTACCGTCCGCTCCTGCTGGCCGCGCTCGCCGTCATCGTGCTGCCGTTCGCCCTGCACCTGATGGGCCTGTCGCTCAACACCGGAACCATGGTGGTGGCACTCGCCATTGCCGCGATGGGGCTCAACCTCTGCATCGGCTACACCGGCCTCGTTTCGTTCGGCCACGGCGCCTGGTTCGGCATCGGCGCCTATGCCGCGGGGCTGATCCAGCGCAACTGGTTTCACAACGATATCTTCCTGCCGCTGCTGCTGGCGGCGGTCGCGGTCGCCATCATCTCGACCTTCGTCGGAATCGTCATCCTGCGGCGGCGCGGCGTCTACTTCTCGCTGCTGACGCTGGCGCTGTCGGCGCTGACCTACACCATCGCGTTCCGCTGGACCGCGGTCACCGGCGGCGAGGACGGCCTCGGCGGATTGAAGCGCGGCAGCATCGGTCCGTTCAGCCTCGACAGCGCACTCAACTACTACATTGTCGTCTCCGTGCTCTGCCTCGGCGTGCTCTATCTGCTGCTGCGGCTGGTGCGCTCGCCGTTCGGCCATGTGCTGATGGCGATCCGCGAGAACCAGTTGCGCGCCACCTTCCAGGGCTATCCGGTCGAGCGCTACAAGCTCGGCGTTTTCGTGATCTCGGCCGTGGTGACCGGTTTTGCCGGCGGGCTGATCGGCTTCCAGAACTATCTGGTCTCGGCCGAAGCCGTTTCGGTGCCGTTCTCCGGCGAGTTGCTGGCAATCGTGGTGATCGGCGGCATGCGCAGCATGCTGGGGCCGGCCATCGGCGCGCTGTTCTTCATCCTGTTCCGCGAATTGTTTTCGATCTGGACGTCGAACTGGCTGCTGTGGTTCGGGCTGATCTTCGTCGCCTTCGTGCTGTATTCGCCGGGCGGCCTCGTCGGCATCTGGGCGACACTCTCGAAGCGGTGGTGGCCGGCGCCGGAAGAAGCCGCCGCGATGAGCAAGCGCAAGATATACGACGGCCTGCCTCTGCCGGCCTTCCTGCTGCCGAAGGCGCTCAGCGGCACCGTGCTCGACGTGCGCGGCGTCTCCAAGACTTTTGGCGGCATCCGCGCCGTCACCGATGCGAGCCTCAAGGTCGGCGCCGGCGAGATCCACGCGCTGATCGGGCCGAACGGCGCGGGCAAGACCACGCTGTTCAATCTCGTCTCCGGCCTGTTCCCGACCGACCGGGGCACCATCAGGCTGAATGGCCGCGAGATCCAGGGCGTGTCGTCGGAGGCGATCTGCCATCAGGGGCTGGCGCGCTCGTTCCAAATTACAAATCTGTTCAAGGGCCTGTCGATCTACGAGAACCTGCGTCTGTCGCTGCAGGCGCAGAGCGCCGGCCGCTTCAACCTGTGGCGCGACATCGACCATTACAGCGACATCCACGCCGAGACGGCTGAACTGATAAAATTCCTCGGCCTGCAGGGGATCGAAACCATCGAGGGCGGCGAGCTTTCCTATGGGGGGCAACGGCTGGTCGACCTCGGCATCGCACTCGGCTCCAAGCCGCAGGTGCTGCTGCTGGACGAGCCGCTGGCGGGCCTTGCCGCCGCCGAGCGCGAGCGGGTGTCGAACCTCGTCAGGAATATCGCCGCCAATATTCCGGTCCTGATCGTCGAGCACGACATCGACCGCGTGCTCGGTTTTTCCCACACCGTCACGGTCATGAACCAGGGCGAAGTGCTGATGACCGGCACCCCCGAGGCCGTGCGCGCCGACCGCAAGGTACAGGAGATCTACACCGGCACCGGCGTTCCGGAAGTGGAGCACAGCCGCAGCGACGATGTCAGCGCCAGCGCCAAGCCGGTCCTGCGCTTCGAGAGGGTCAATACGTTCTACGGCAAGAGCCACATCCTGCACGATGCCACGCTCGACGTGCGCGAAGGCGAGATCGTCGCCCTGCTCGGCCGCAACGGCGCCGGCAAGTCGACGCTGCTGAAGACGCTCGCGGGCCTCGTGCCGCTGTCATCGGGTACAATCGAATATGCCGGCAAGGATATCTCCCGCATGCCGGCGCCCGACATCGCGCGTGCCGGCATCGGCTACGTGCCGCAGGGCCGCGGCCTGTTCGCCGGCATGACCGTGCGGGAAAACCTCTCGCTCGGCCGGCTCGCGCGCAAGACCGACGGCAGCAGCGGCGTGGTGTGGGACGAGGCCCAGATCCTCGATTATTTCCCGCGCCTGCGCGAACGCATGGATGTCGCGGCGGATTATCTCTCGGGCGGCGAGCAACAGATGGTGGCGGTGGCGCGTGCGATGTCGGGTAACGTGAAACTGCTGCTGCTCGACGAACCCTTCGAGGGACTGGCGCCGACGGTGATCCTCGAACTGTTCAGGGTGTTCGACCGATTGCGGCAGCACGTTTCCATCGTCATCGTCGAACACAACCTCGACCTTGTGCTGGCGCTCGCCGACCGCGTGTTCGCGCTGGAGCGCGGCGCGGTGTTCCATCAGGGACCGGCCGCGCCGCTGCTGACCGACCTCGAATACCGGAAGAAGATCCTGTGGCTGTGACACTCACCTCGTCATATGTGGACGGCCCCTATTGGCAAGCATTTTTTGACGTTACGAACGATTTGGTCTGCAGCGGTCATATGTCCGGCCTTTCGGTGCGGCGCTATGACCGCTGGCCCTGATGATATCCGATTGCCGTGG
>JAFAGM010000063.1 GCA_023422775.1 Pseudomonadota bacterium | reverse complement strand
TCCTGCGCGGCGTCGGAATCGGGTGAACCCTCGGCGCCCGACTGATCGTTCTCGCCGTCCTGATTCTCGTCCTGGTTCTCATCATCGTCGGCGTCCGCATCGCGGTCGTCGCCGAGGTCGAGCGCCGTCAAGAGGTCGTGCACGAGGTCGCCGAATTTCGCCTGATCCTCGGTGACGCGGCTCAATTTGTCGAGCCGGGCGCCGATCTTGTCTTCCAGCACCGGCCGCCAGAGATCGACCATCTTTTTCGCAGCCGCCGGCGGCGCGAGCCCGGTCAGCCGCTCGCGCACCAGCATCGCCAGCGCGTCCGACAGCGGCGCGTCCGCGCGATCGGTGATTTCGTCGTACTTGCCGCGATGGAAATGATCGTCGAGCATCGCGGTGAGATTTTTCGCCACGCCCGCCATCCGGCGCGAACCGATGGCTTCGACGCGGGCCTGCTCCACCGCCTCGAACACGCCGCGCGCCTGCGGATTTCCCGGCATCAGCTTGCGGTGCACCTTGGGATCGTGACAGGCGAGCTTGAGCGCGATCGCATCCGAATGGCCGCGCACGATCGCCGCATCGCGCCTGGTCATCTTGCGCGCGGGCTCCGGCAACCGCGCCTTGCCCGGCGCGAGGCCCGGGCGCTCGGCCGCGAACGTCACTTCCAGCTCCGGCGCCTTTGCGATCGCGCGGAGGCAGGAGGTCACGGCGCGCTTGAACGGTTCGGTCGGCGCTTCCTTGGATCCGGTACGGAATTTGGAATTGGATGTCGTCATTCCCACCTCACCGCCGTCGTCCCTGCGAACGCAGGACCCCATAACCACCGGCGATTGTTATTCTGCCGATCTCTAGCACCATCGCTCTACCGAAACGCCGCGGCGTATGGGTCCCCGCATTCGCGGGGACGACGCTACGAGAGCGCGACGTTCACAGCCGACTCGGCGAGTTCCTGATTGAAGCAGCGCTGGTAGAACTCGGCCACCAGCGGCCGTTCCAGTTCGTCGCACTTGTTGAGGAAGGTGACGCGGAATGCGAAGCCGATGTCGCCGAAGATGTCGGCGTTCTCGGCCCAGGTAATCACCGTGCGCGGGCTCATCACCGTCGACAGGTCGCCATTGGCGAACGCGTTGCGGGTGAGATCGGCGAGCCGCACCATCTTGTTGACGATGTCGCGGCCTTCCTGCGTGCGATAGTGATGCGCCTTGGAAAGCACGATCTCGACTTCCTCGTCATGCGCCAGGTAGTTCAGCGTGGTGACGATCGACCAGCGATCCATCTGGCCCTGGTTGATCTGCTGGGTGCCGTGATAGAGACCCGAAGTATCGCCGAGACCGACCGTGTTGGCAGTCGCGAACAGGCGGAACGCCGGATGCGGCTTGATCACCTTGTTCTGGTCGAGCAGCGTCAGGCGGCCGGAAACTTCCAGCACGCGCTGGATCACGAACATCACGTCCGGACGGCCGGCGTCATATTCGTCGAATACAAGCGCGATATTGTGCTGCAATGCCCAGGGCAGAATGCCGTCGCGGAATTCCGTGACCTGCTTGCCGTCCTTGACGACGATCGAGTCCTTGCCGACCAGATCGATACGGCTGATGTGGCTGTCGAGGTTGACGCGCACGCAGGGCCAGTTGAGGCGCGCGGCGACCTGCTCGATGTGGGTCGATTTGCCGGTGCCGTGATAGCCGGTGACCATGACGCGGCGGTTCTTCGCAAAACCGGCGAGGATCGCAAGCGTGGTGGCGCGGTCGAAGCGGTAGTCCGAATCGACTTCCGGCACATGCGGGTCGACTTCGGAATAGGCCGGCACTTCGAGATCGCTGTCGATACCGAAAACCTGCCGGACCGACACCTTCATGTCGGGCATACCGGCGGGCTCCGAAACTTTGCTCATGGCGGCGGTCGTCATCAATCCTCCGAGGTCCCGGGCGTTCCCGAAACCGAATTTGCTGGATGGCTGCGGATGGGGGCTTGTGCAAACCTAGCAGAGAGCAAGGGCCGGCAGAAGCCCGCGCCGCAATCAAAGTTCCCTCGCCTTATCATTGAGATAGGTCATCTGTCAGGTTTTTGGAGGGCTGCCCTGCGAATCACGCCGTACTTTTGCGCGATTGACCGGCCTGCCGGCTGAATCTGCGGCCCGGCACCCTTTCAGGCCCGATCCGGAACTGTTAGCTGGATATCGGGCCGACCGCCCGGAAACAGGACTTCCGTGACGACATTCCTCGATCCCCTGATTGCGTTCGTCTCGGCTCATCCCCGGCTGGCCTATCTCACGCTCTTCCTTGCGGCCCTGCTGGAGGCGGTCCCCGTCGCGGGCGCGCTGGTGCCCGGCTCGACCATCATCCTCGCCCTGAGCGCGCTGGTGCCGGGCGGCGAACTGCAACTATGGGGCGTACTGGCGGCGGCGATTGCCGGCGCCCTGCTCGGCGATGGCTCGGCCTACTGGGCGGGCCATCGCTCGCAACGCGAAATTCTCGCCGCCTGGCCAATGTCGGGATATCCCGCCGTGATGGCGCAAAGCGAGGCGTTCTTCCATCGCTGGGGGACGCTGGCGGTGTTTTTCGCACGCTTCGTGCCGCCGATCCGGGCCTTCGTGCCGGTCACGGCGGGTGCGCTGGGGATGCCGCCTGCCAGGTTCTACGGCGTCAATATTGCCGCGGTGTTCGCCTGGGCGTTCGCGCATGTGCTGCCGGGCGTGCTCGCGGTCACGGCGCTGCACCACTATGCCGGCTTCCCGCATCACGAGCATGTCGGCAAGCATCTGTGGATCCTGGCCGTCGTCGCAGGCGCGATCGTGGCATTCGGCGTCTGGACGCTGCGCCGCCGTCAGGCCCGGACCGGGCTGCGGCCCGGCGCCGGGCCGACATAGCGCGCGCGGGGCCGGATCAGCCGGCCGTGCTGCAATTGCTCGCAGGCGTGGGCGATCCATCCGACGGTGCGCGCCATCGAAAACAGCACCAGTTCATGACCGGGTGGCAGGCCGAGCGTATGCACCAGCACGGCCAGCGCATAATCGATGTTGACGAACTCGCCGGTCGCTTCCGCGATACGGTCGGGGATTTCATGGGTGAACTTGCGGTCGGCGCCGGAGCGCGCCAGCGCTGCAAGCAGCGCCTTCGCACGCGGGTCGCCGTGCTTGTAGACGCCGTGGCCGAAGCCCGCAAAGCGCTCGCCCAGCGCGACGCGCTCGCGGATGAGGGGGGCGACATCGCCACTGGCGAGGGTCTTTAGCAGTTGCGCCGCCAGCACGCTGGCGCCGCCGTGCTTCGGGCCTTTCAGCGCCACCAGGCCGGCGATGACCGCATCGTAGAGGTTCAGTCCGGTCGAGGCCGCGCAGCGCACGGTAAAAGTCGAGGCATTCAATTCGTGATCGGCCAGCAGCACCAGCGCCCGTCGCAGCAGGTCGGCCGCGTGCTTGTGGTCGGGCGCCCAGCCGCGCGCGATCTGGAAATGAAGCGGTTTCGCGGATGATTTCGCGTTCAGCATGGTCGCGACCACGAGGCGCATGATGCGGCCGCCGAGCAGCGCCCGCCCCTCGGGGGCACGGGTGTAGGCGCGCGGATCGGCGCTGGCCGCAAGCGCCAGCACGGCGATGGCGCGATCGATCGCATTGGACTGGCGCGTGGCATCGGCGACGGCGCGCATTTCGTCCGACACGACAGGACAATTGTCCTGTGCGAACGGATCGACGCCGGTGACGTCCCACAACAGCGTCGCGGCATGTTCGAGCGTGTCTCGCTCGGCGAGGTCGACGCAATTGACGCCGCGGTAGATCGGCCCATTCTCGGTGATGGTCGCCACGGCGGAATCCATCACCGGCAGATCGGCATCGAAACTGCGCAGGCCGCGCGGCTCGGGCGACGGGGTGCGCCGCTCCTTCAGCGTGCGGATATCCTCGGCCCGGTAGCGATGGCTGCGGGAATCCTCCGACGGCTCCGAGCGGATCAGCCCGCGGCTGACATAGGCGTAGAGCGTCGCCTGCGAGATCGCGAGTTCGGCGGAGGCCTCGCGGGCGGAAAGGTAAAGCCCGGCGGATTTTTTCATATTGATTTACATAATCAAGATTGATCCATCTGTCGAGAGGCCCGACCTTGAAGCGACAAAAGGAGCGCCTCCATGAACATGCAGCTTTCAAAGACCCCGATCGGCCTGGACGGGATCCCCGCCGCCGAGACCGTGCTCAGCCACGTCGATGGCGAGCGCGGCGAACTGATCATTGCCGGCGAGCGCGTCGGCGACCTCGCCCGCAAGACCGGCTTCGAGGGCGTGACCGCGCGGCTATGGAGCGGCGGGACCGGCCAGCCGATCGGCGAAGCCGCTGTCCGCGCAGCCCTTGGCGCGGGGCGCGAGCGCGCCTTTGCCCGGCTGCCGGACCTGCTCGGCATCACGCGCGCACTGTCGATCGTGGATGGGTTTCGCGCAGCGGTCGCGGGACTGCGGGCAGAAGCCGGGCTCGCGCACGAGGCCACCATCGTCGGCGCGTTTCCGGTGATTGCGGGCGCATTGGTGCAGCGGAGCAAGGGCAGCGATCCGATCGCGCCCGATCCAACCACAAGCCATGCCGCCGACACGCTGTCGATGATGCTCGGCCGCAAGCCGGACGCGCGCGAGACCGCGGCGCTGGATGCGTATTTCGTCACGGTGTGCGATCACGGCATGAACGCTTCGACCTTCGCGACGCGGGTGGTGGCATCGACGCAGGCCGACCTGTTCGCAGCCGTCACCGCCGGCTATTGCGCCCTGACGGGACCGCTGCACGGCGGCGCGCCGGAGCCGGTGCTGGAAATGCTCGACGCGATCGGCTCCCGCGAGCGCATCAAGCCGTGGGTCGACGGCGCGCTCGCCCGCGGTGAACGGCTGATGGGATTCGGTCACCGCGTTTATCGCGTCCGCGATCCGCGCGCCGATGTGCTGAAGGGCGCGATCGAGCGGCTTGCCGGCGAGGGCACCGATCTGCCGTTCGCCGGCGAGGTCGAGGCCTATATCCGCGGCGCGCTGCGGATCAAGAATCCGGAGCGCCCGCTCGACACCAATGTGGAGTTCTTCACCGCGATCCTGCTCGACGCGCTGAAGATCCCGCGGCAGGCGTTTACGCCGATTTTCGCGGTGGCCCGCGCCGCCGGCTGGACCGCACACGCCCGCGAGCAGCAGCGTGGCGGGCGGCTGATCCGGCCGAGTTCGGCGTATATCGGGGCGATGCCGGGGTGAGTGCTGGCGGCGAAATAGACGACGGCGGAGCCAAAAACTCCGCCGTCATCCCGGCTTGAGCCGGGATCCATAACCACAGGTGCCTGGTGTTGGGCTAAGTCGTCGACCAGCGGTTCTTAAATCGAGGGGCCGCGGCGTATGGGTCCCGGCCTTCGCCGGGACGACGAAAGCGTGGCTACGCGCCGCGCACCACCGTCTTGAGATAGTTGTACGCCTTGATGATCTCGATCAGGCGATCCTCGGTGGAGCGGTCGCCGCCATTGGCGTCGGGATGGTGCTGCTTGACCAGCGCCTTGTACTTCGCCTTGACGTCCTCGAGGGTCGCTTCGGCGGAGAGCCCCATCACCTGCAGCGCCTTGCGCTCGGCGTTCATGACCTTGCGCGTTTCGGTCTTGGCTTCGAAGCCGGGACCGGGACGCCAGCGGCCGCGGCCGTTGAGTTCGGAGAACATGCTGAACGGATCGGCGGCGCCGTCGAAATCCTCGGCGCTGGGCTGCTTGCCTTTCTTGCCGGCGGTGTTGGCGCCCATTTTCCAGGTCGGGCGATGGCCGGTCAGCGCATCCTTCTGGTAGCGCGCAACCGCATCGGCATTCATGCCCTGGAAGAAATTGTAGTTCTGGTTGTACTCGCGAACGTGGTTCAGGCAGAAGTGAAAATACTCGCGGGAATTCTCGCGGCCCTTGGGCGCGCGGTGCGGGCCCTTGTTCTGGCAGCCCGCCCACTCGCACATGGCGGCTTCCTCGCGCGCCTGCGCCTGCTGCTTCGCGCTCAGCTTGTTGGGCTTGATGCGAATGGAATCGAAGAACTTGGATGAATCAATTGCCATGGCTGACTTTGACTACGCAATGCCCAAGGCTTCAAGTCTTGACATTGCGAATAACTCCGTTCGGGTGCGCCATTGACGAAAAACAGATACGGAATTATCTGCCGACATCATGAGCACCAGGGATATTATCATAAACAAGTTGCGTGAAGCTTTCTTGCCGGAAAGCCTCGACGTCGCGGATGAATCACATCTGCATGAGGGCCACGCCGGACACCGGCCGGGGGGCGAGACGCACTTCAGAGTGTATATTGTGTCTCCGGCCTTCGAAGGGAAGAGCCGCGTCGAGCGCCATCGGATGGTAAACGCCACGCTGGAGGCGGAACTCAGGGGATCCGTCCACGCGCTGGCCATCAAGGCGCAGGCGCCGGGAGAAGCAGCAGGGCGGTGATCGGCCAGGCCTGCAGCGATCATCCAATGATGTCGCAGACGCGCCTCATTCGGCTGCGGCGGTAGAACCGCTTTCATCTTTGTGAGACAATCTCGAGGGCGAGGAATCAGGTTCCGCCGAGAACGCGGGGACGGTTGCTCTTGCGCCGTCGCCGGTCGACGAGGTCGTCCGATGCATTATTGGGCACGCTTCAGGCGGGCCGCAGCCGCGATGCTCATCGTGGCGGCCTTCTCACCACCGGCTGACGCGCTGGATATGCCGAGCCCGTTCGTGCAGGAAGTACTGATCAAGAGCGTGCTGGTCACGCTGAACGATGCGGTGGCCGCGGATAATTTCAGCGTATTCCACGCCAAGATCTCAAAGCCGTTCCGCGATCAGTTTCCGCCGGAAAAGCTGCGCGCCGTCTTCAAGGACCTGGTCGAGAAGCACGCCGTGTTCGACGCGATCGTCGCCAGCCCGGCCATCCCCGAGGAAGAGGCGAAGATCGACGACAAGGGTGTTTTGCGTCTGAAGGGGCGTTTCGACACCACCCCGAAGAAGGTGAAATATCAGCTCGGATTCATTCCATCCGACGGACAGTGGAAGCTCAGCGGCATCACCATCGACATCGAGTGATCACCGCTTCTTTGTGTCCTGAGAGCTTTTGAAGCCTGCTCCCACCCGTCATTGCGAGCGCAGCGAAGCAATCCACGTCTCGGCACGGGGGTAGATGGATTGCTTCGCTGCGCTCGCAATGACGAACGGATAAGCGTGGCTCAGAACGCCCGACCGGCCCGCTTCGGCCTCGGCTCCTCCGCCTCGGCCTCGCGCGGCAGCGGCACGATCTTCAGCGCCGTGATGCGGTTGCGCTCGCGGCGGAGAACGCGGAAGCGGCAGCCGTGGAAGGTGAAGCTTTGGCCGCGCTCGGGGATCGAACGCGCCTCGTGGATCACGAGCCCTGCCACCGTGGTGGCCTCCTCGTCGGGCAAATGCCAGTTCATGGCGCGGTTGAGATCGCGGATCGGCACCGAGCCATCGACTACCACGGAGCCGTCGGACTGGGCGCGGACGCCGGCCACCACCACGTCGTGCTCGTCCGAGATGTCGCCGACGATCTCCTCCAGTATGTCTTCCAGCGTCACCATGCCTTCGACTTCGCCATACTCGTCGACGACCAGCGCGAAGTGGGTCTTGCGGCGGCGAAACGCCTTGAGCTGTTCGGACAAAGGCCGCATCTCCGGCACGAACCAGGGCGGCAGCATGATGGCCGACACGTTGATGCGCGACATGTCGCCCTCGGAAGCGCGGATCGCGCGCAAGAGATCCTTGGCGTGCAGCACGCCGATGATGTTTTCCGGCTTTTCTCGCCACAGCGGGATGCGGGTGTACTCGGTCGCCAGCACCTCGCGCACCAGTTCCTCCGGCGGCATGTCGGCATTGATCATCGTCATCGCGGTACGGTGGACCATGACGTCGGAGACGGCGAGGTCGCCAAACCGGAACACGTTGTGAATGTATTCGGCCTCGCCGCTTTCGATCCCGCCGTGAACGGCGGATTCCTCCACCAGCCCCTCGATCTCGGAGTCGGTGAGGATTTCGTGTTGCGAGGATTCCTCGACGCCGAGCAGGCGCAGGATGCCGCGCGAGGCTGTGTTGAGCAGCCAGTTCAGCGGCCAGAAGATCAGATAGGAGACGTGCAGCGGATAGGCGATCCATTGCGACACCGGCATCGGCTGCCTGATCGCCAGCGTCTTCGGCACCTGCTCGCCGATCACGATATGCAGCGAGGAGAACACCAGGAACCCGGCCAGGAACGACACGAAGTGCAGCGTCTTCTGTGACATTCCGAGCGGGATCAGCAACGGTTCGAGCAGCGCCGAAACGGTCGGCTCGCCGACCCAGCCAAGGCCGAGCGAGGCCATGGTGATGCCAAGCTGGCAGCAGGCGAGATAGGCCTCGATATTGCCCATCATGCCGTGCAGCAGGCGCGCGCCGAAGCGATCCTGCTCGACCATCGCCTTGATGCGGAATCCGCGGCTCTTCACCAGCGCGAACTCGGCGGCGACGTAGAACGCGTTGGCGGCGAGCAGAAGGAATGCCAGCAGCAGATTGAATGCAGTCGAACTCATGCCTGCCTCGCGACGGCCCCGGCCCTGCGCCACAATTCAGTTATGCGAGGCGATCCCGTTTTCATCCCGACAGCTTCTGTTGCAGGAAGCCGCGAACCAGAGCCGGCTCGACGTCGTTTGCGACCACCGCGCTGCCGATCGCCTGCAGCAGGATGAACGTCAGCCTGCCGCGCTTGACCTTCTTGTCCTGCGCCATCAGCGCCATCAGGGCGTCGGCGTCCGCCAGCCCCTCCTGCGCGAAGCCCGCGATGTCCTGCAAATGGGTCGGCAGGCCCACCGAGGCAAGGTGGCGCTCGACGCGCGCGGCGTCGGCATCGGAAATCATGCCGAGTTGCGCGGAAAACTCCGCCGCCAGCACCATGCCGACGGCAACGCCCTCGCCATGGAACAGGCGATCGGAGAAACCGGTTGCTGCCTCCAGCGCATGACCGAATGTGTGTCCGAGATTTAGCAGCGCGCGCTCGCCGGTTTCGCGCTCGTCGCGGGAAACGATCGCGGCCTTGGCGCGGCAGGAAGTTGCGATCGCGTGCTCGCGCGCGGCGCCGCCGGAAAAGATCTCGGCATGGTTGGCTTCGAGCCAGATGAAGAAGGCTTCGTCGCCAAGCACGCCATATTTGGCGACTTCGGCATATCCTGCACGGAACTGGCGCGGCGACAGCGTATCCAGCACCGAGGTATCGGCGATGACAAGCACCGGCTGATGAAACGCGCCGAGCAGGTTCTTGCCCTGCGGCGAGTTGATGCCGGTCTTGCCGCCGACGGAAGAATCCACCTGCGCCAGCAGCGAGGTCGGGACCTGCACGAAATCGACGCCGCGGCGCAGGATCGCCGCGGCAAAGCCGGCGAGATCGCCGACCACGCCGCCGCCGAGCGCGATGACGAGATCGTTGCGCTCGATCTTCGCCGCGATCAGCGCCTCGCTGACCTTTTCAAGGCCGGCATAGGTTTTCGACCCCTCGCCCTCCGCAACGATGATTCGCGACGACGGAATGCCGGCTTCCGCCAGCGAACGCTCGATTTGCTCCAGCCAGTGCTGCGCCACGGTGTGATCGGTCACGATCGCGGTTCGCACGCCCGGCCGCAACGCGGCGATGCGCGCGCCGAGCGACTGAAGTACACCGCGGCCGATGACGATGTCATAGGCGCGGTCGCCGAGCGCTACATCGACGGTAATCTCGGCAGAATGTTTCAGCGGCGCAGTCATGTCAGTGGCACAGTCATCGCGTGACGCTCATCCGTCCATCGTTTGCTGGGTCGCCGGGCCGCCGGCACAGAGGCGGGCGCGCAGGGCATCGATACATTCGTCGACGATGCGGTCGTGCGGCACGTCGCGCGAGGCGATCGTGAGGTCAGCGCTCCGGTAGACCGGCTCGCGTACTTCGAGCAGGCGGCTGACCGTCGCCTCGGGATCCGCGGTCTGCAGCAGCGGCCGGTCGGCGCGGCGCTTCACGCGCTTCATGATGGTATCGACGTCGGCCTTGAGCCAGAGCGAGACGGCCTTGTCGCGGATGCGGTTGCGGGTTTCCTCGCGCATGAAGGCGCCGCCGCCGGTGGCGATCACGGCCGGTCCGCTGTCGAGCAGCCGCGCAATCACCCGCGCCTCGCCATCCCTGAAATAGGGCTCGCCGCGGGTTTCGAAGATTTCCGGGATCGACATGCAGGCCGCCGCCTCGATCTCGATGTCGGCGTCGAGAAACGGCAGCCGGAGCCGGGCACCCAGCCGGCGGCCGATGGTCGACTTGCCGGCGCCCATCATACCGACGAGCACGATCGAACGCCCGCCAAGGGCCGCCGTAATGTCGGCCTCCTGGGAGGTGCCTGCGTGGGTCGGTGCCGCGGTCTCGGACATCAAAAGCTCTGTCTTCCTGCGACTTTGCGCCGCTCCGCGCCACCTATACTACCCCCACCGACGCCGTTGCCAGAGACTCTTGCCACGGGGATGGGAACATGTTGGATGATTCCAATGGTTAATTCGCTGCCCTGAGCCTCCCGCATGCCCAGTTTGTTCCGCTTTCTGACCGTCGTCGGCATCATTGCCGGGCTGATCTATGGCGTGCTTTTCGCGCTGGCGAACTTCGTCAGCCCAAAATCCCGGGAAATGACGGTCACGATCCCCGCTGACAGGTTTCTCAAGAAATAGCCGCTATCGTCTGATCTGTGGGTAAATCGCTAACTCGGGGAGAAGACACTCCGCCCACGGAGGTGTCGGGTCATGCGTTCCAGCAAGACACATACAGATGCAAGGCTGATCCACCTGTTCCTCGACATGCTCGCGGCGGAACAGGGGGCGGGCGACAATACGCTGGACGCCTATCGCCGCGACCTTGAGGATTTTTCCGAGTTTCTCGACCGCGCCGGCCAGAATTTCACCCGTGCCGGCACCGACTTGCTGCGGGATTACCTCGCCGACCTCGATACGCGCGGCTTCAAATCCTCCAGCGTGGCGCGCCGCCTGTCGGCGATGCGGCATCTGTTCCGCTTCCTGCTGAACGAACGGATTCGCGCCGACGATCCCGCGGCGATCCTGTCCGGCCCGAAGCGTGGCCGCGGCCTGCCGAAGGTGCTGTCGATAGCGGACGTCGACCGCATGCTGACGCGGGCCAGGGAATTGACGCAGACGGACGCTTCGCCCCAGCATCGGCTGCGCGCGATGCGGCTGCATTGCCTGCTGGAAGTGCTCTACGCCACGGGCTTGCGCGTCTCCGAACTGGTGGCGCTGCCGCTGTCGGCCGCGCGCAGCGATGCCCGCATGATCGTGGTGCGCGGCAAGGGCAACAAGGAACGGCTGGTGCCGCTGAACGAGGCGTCCCGGCGAGCGATGGCCGATTACCTCGCGGCGATGCAGGCGCTCAAGACCGACAAACAAAAAAGCGCCGCGGGCTCGAAATGGCTGTTTCCCTCGTTCGGCGAGAGCGGCCACCTGACGCGGCAGCATTTTGCCCGCGACCTGAAGGAACTGGCGGCGGCATCGGGACTGGCGCCGCGGCTGGTCTCGCCGCACGTGCTGCGCCACGCCTTTGCCAGCCACCTGCTGCACAACGGCGCCGACCTGCGCATCGTGCAGACGCTGCTCGGCCATACCGACATATCGACCACGCAGATCTACACCCACGTCGTCGAGGAGCGGCTCAAGAGCCTGGTCCGCGACCTGCATCCGCTGGCGGAGAAATAGGTCTCCTGCCCCGGATGCCGCGCAGCATGCAATGATGCGCTGCTGAGCCGGGGCCTGCACCCGCGGTGAAATTGGTCCCGGCTCTGCGGAGCGGCACTTCGCGCCGCACCGCGTCCGGGACACGGACAGCTTCCTGCATTCGCCTGATCCGCCTTGACTTCCGCGGCTTCTCAACCGAAAGAGCGATCTCCCGCCCGCGGCCTTGATCGGCGCGCCTTCGGCGAACCGGGAATACCGGACCGAGGTGCACGCTAAATCATTGAAGATGCGTGCTTTCCCGCAGCGAATCGAAACCGCTTCGCCTCCACGCAGGTTGTTACCTATATTGCTTTGATGCCGGACCAGATGCGCAGCTATCTCGACTTCGAAAAACCCGTCGCCGAGCTTGAGGCAAAGGTCGATGAACTGCGCGCGCTGGCAGCGTCGGGCAGCGACATCGGCGACGAGATTTCGCGAATCGAGGACAAGGCGTCGCAGGCGCTGGCCGACCTCTACGCCAACCTGACACCTTGGCAGAAGACACTGGTGGCGCGCCATCCGCAGCGTCCGCACTTCACCGATTTCATCGATACGCTCGTCACCGAATTCACGCCGATGGCGGGCGACCGCAAGTTCGGCGAGGACGAGGCGTTGGTCGGCGGCTTCGGCCGCTTCCGAGGCGAGAGCATCTGCGTGGTCGGCCAGGAAAAGGGCGCCTCGACCGAAGGCCGCATCAAGCACAATTTCGGCATGGCGCGCCCCGAAGGCTACCGCAAGGCGGTCAGGCTGATGGAACTGGCCGACAGGTTCGGCATTCCCGTGCTGTCGATCGTCGATTCGGCCGGCGCCTATCCCGGCATCGGCGCCGAGGAACGCGGACAGGCGGAAGCCATCGCGCGCTCCACCGATGCCTGCCTGTCGCTCGGCGTACCCAACGTTGCGATCATCACCGGCGAAGGCATGTCGGGCGGCGCGATCGCGATCACCACCGCCAACCGCGTGCTGATGTTCGAACACGCGATCTACAGCGTGATCTCGCCGGAGGCCGCGTCCTCGATCCTGTGGCGCGACGGCACCAAGGCCCAGGAAGCCGCGACCAGCATGAAGATCACCGCGCAGGACATGCTGCGGTTCGGCGTGATCGACCACATCCTCAAGGAGCCCTCAGGCGGCGCCCACCGCGATCCGGCCGCCATGATTTCGGCCACGGGCGATGCCATTGCCGAGGCCTTCAACGACCTCCGCAACCTCGATGCGGACGGCATCCGCCGGCAGCGGCGGCAAAAATTCCTCGATATCGGCCGCAAGCTCGGCTGAAACGGACGTCAGCCCTCTCCCTTGTGAGATTTCGGGATAGAGCGTTTTCCAGCGAAGTGGAAACTGGTTCGCGTCAAGAAAAGGCGTCAAAACAAGAATCTAGAGCCCGTTCCGACTCCACCGGAACGGAGAAGGCTCTAGCATTCCATTCACGTCCCCTTTTTCGCCAAACCGGTGGATTTGGCCCTAATTAGGCCACCACGGTCTTTAAGCCTTGATTGACCATGCCTGCCGCAGGGCCGACGGACCTGTCCCGTTCGGGTTGCGGCGCGGTGGGGCAAAGGGTACAATTTTAGGCAATGGCTTCAGGGCATGACGCTGTGATTTGGGGTGCGGAAATGCCCGGAGGGTGTGGAGCTTAACCTTTGAATAACCGCTCGCTGGTTCGCGCGCTTGCAACATCGGCTGCCCTTGCAGCCGGCTTCGTGTTGGCCGGCTGCAACAGCGACCAGATCTCGCTGGCCAACAACGCCAAGGCCAACCAGCCCGTCCCGCCCAAGCTGGTCGCCGACATGTCGGCGAAGAACATGGACCTGCAGTCGCCGATCCTGGTGCGCCTGTTCAAGCAGGAAGCGGAACTGGAGATCTGGAAGCAGGACCGCTCGGGCCGCTTCGCGCTGCTCAAGACCTATCCGATCTGCCGCTGGTCGGGCGATCTCGGCCCCAAGGTCCGCGAGGGCGACCGCCAGGCGCCGGAGGGCTTCTATTCGATTTCGCCGGCACAGATGAATCCGCAGTCGGCCTATTATCTCTCCTTCAACACCGGCTACCCGAACGCCTTCGACAAGGCGCTCGGCCGCACCGGTTCGCAGTTGATGGTGCATGGCGACTGTTCCTCGCGCGGCTGCTACGCGATGACCGACGAACAGATCGCGGAGATCTACTCGCTCGGCCGCGAATCCTTCTTCGGCGGCCAAAAGTCGTTCCAGTTGCAGGCCTATCCGTTCAAGATGACGCCGGTCAACCTGGCCAGGCATCGCAACAACCCGAACATGCCGTTCTGGAAGATGATCAAGGAAGGCAACGATCATTTCGAGGTGACACGGCAGGAGCCGAGGGTCGATTTCTGCGAGAAGAAATACGTCTTCGACGCGATCAAGAAGCCGGGCGCAACGCGTGACCTGGTGTTCGACGCTTCCGCCAAATGCCCGGATTATGCGGTTTCCGAGGAGATCGCCGACGCCGTGCGCGAGAAGCAGGCAACCGACATCGCCGAGACCGCGAGGCTGATCGCCAAGGGAACACCGGTCGCGCGGATCAACACCGGCATCGACGGCGGCATGCATCGCGTGTTCGCCGCGCGCGTGCCCGAAGGCAACACAGGCCTTTCGGAAGCCGGCGACGGCTCGCTGTCGCTGATGGCACGCGCGCCCGGCACCATCCCCTCCCACGTCAATCCGCCCAAGGCGCCTTCCGAGAGCCTGCTGATGGGTACGCCGGAGCCGCCGAAGCTTGCCGCCGCGCCGGCGCCCGCGCCTGCTGCCCAGGCAGCGCCTGCCCCGACGCGGGTCGCCAATGCGGCCCCGGCCGCCGAGAATGACGGATGGTTTGCCAACCTGAAGCGCAAAGTCGGCTTTGGCAGTGCGGCAGATGCCACCGCCAGCACGCCGCCTTCGAAGCCGAAAGAGACCAAGCGGAGCGAGCCGCGTCGTCCCGAAGCATCCGCGCCGAAGACCACCGCGCCCAAGCATGACACCAAGCATGCTTCCAACCGTCCCCCGCTGAAACCGTCGGTACCAGATACCCCGGCCCGGGCCCCGGCCGCGAAGGACAGTCAAGTCGCCGGTTCCGCGCCGATCGTGCCGCCGAACTCGTTCGACAGCCGCTTCGGAGCGGTGAGGTAAGACCTCCCTTTTCGATTTTATGACCGCGCTAGAATCGTAGTGAGCCAAGCGGCCAGCCGACTACAGCCGCAACGATGCGGCAGCCAGCCTTGCACCAAAAAAGACTTCAAATGTCCTGGTAGGGGACGCGGCGCGAGGTCGCGTCTGTGTCCGCCCTGCAGTTCTATCTCAGCGCAGGCTCATGCGTACCTGCCGTGGCAGTGCTTGTACTTCTTGCCGCTTCCGCACGGGCAATCCTCGTTGCGGCCGACCTTGCCCCAGCTTGCGGGGTTCTTGGGGTCGCGGTCGGCGCCGGCCTGCGGCACCAGCGAGGCATTGGCGAATGCCATCTCGTCTTCGCCGGTGTTGGGATCGAGCTTGTGCGCTTCCATCGCCGGCAACACCGGCTGCTGCTCTTCCGGCGGCACGATCTCGACGCGCATCAGTTGCGCCGTCACCGCCTCGCGCAGATGCGCGATCATCGCCTCGAACAGGCTGAACGCCTCCGACTTGTATTCCTGCAACGGATCGCGCTGGCCGTAGCCGCGCAGGCCGATCACCTGGCGCAGGTGATCGAGCATGATCAGATGCTCGCGCCAGAGATGGTCCAGCGTCTGCAGCAGGATGGTCTTCTCGACGTAGCGCATCACGTCGGGGCCCCATTGCGCGACCTTGGCCGCCATGTGCTCGTCGACATGTTTCTCGATGCGCGCCAGCAATTCCTCGTCGGCGATGCCTTCTTCCTTGGCCCATTCATCGACCGGCAGGTCGACATCGAGCACGCGCTTCAGCTCTTCCTTCAGCCCGGCGACGTCCCACTGCTCGGCATAGGCGTGCTCGGGGACATGTTTCGCCACGACGTCATCGACGAACGCGTGGCGCATGTCGGCGACTGTCTCGGCGACGCTCTCGTCCTTCATCAGGTCGACGCGCTGGTCGAAGATCACCTTGCGCTGGTCGTTCTGGACGTTGTCGAACTTGAGCAGGTTCTTGCGGATGTCGAAGTTGCGGGCTTCGACCTTCTGCTGCGCCTTTTCCAGCGCCTTGTTGATCCAGGGATGGATGATGGCCTCGCCCTCTTTCAGGCCGAGCCGCTGCAGCATGCTGTCGAGGCGGTCGGATCCGAAAATCCGCATCAGATCGTCTTCCAGCGACAGGAAGAATTTTGAGCGACCGGGGTCGCCCTGGCGGCCCGAACGACCGCGGAGCTGGTTATCGATACGGCGGGATTCGTGCCGTTCCGAGCCCATGATGTAGAGCCCGCCGGGCTTGGTGACGGTCTTGGCCGGCTTTGAGCCCTTGGCGGGTTCAACCTCGACCACATCCTCGGCCTTCAGCACCATCTCGCGGAAGCGTTCGATGTCCGCCTTGATCTGCTCGATCTTTTTGGCCTTCTCGGCCTCGTCGGCAATGTTGGTCGTCTCCTGCTGAATCCGCATTTCCAGCGAGCCACCGAGCTTGATGTCGGTACCGCGGCCGGCCATGTTGGTCGCGATCGTGATCGCGCCGGGGACGCCGGCTTCCGCGACGATATAGGCTTCCTGCTCGTGGAAGCGCGCGTTCAGCACCGCAAACAGCTTTGCCGGCTTGCCGGCACGCGCTGCGGCGTAGAGCTTCTCCATCCCGGACTCCGAGCCGAAATCGATCTGCTTGTAGCCGTGCTTCTTGAGGTAGTCGGCGAGCACTTCCGACTTTTCGATCGAGGCGGTGCCGACCAGCACCGGCTGCATGCGCTTGTTGGCGCGTTCGATCTCCGCCAGGATCGCGGCGTACTTCTCGTTCTGGGTGCGATAGACTTCGTCGTCCTCGTCGAGGCGCGCGACCGGAACGTTGGTCGGGATTTCCACGACCTCGAGCTTGTAGATGTCGAACAGTTCGTCGGCTTCGGTCAGCGCCGTGCCGGTCATGCCCGCAAGCTTCTCGTACATGCGGAAATAGTTCTGGAACGTGATCGAGGCCAGCGTCTGGTTTTCCGGCTGGACCGCGACATGCTCCTTGGCTTCCAGCGCCTGGTGCAGACCTTCCGAATAGCGACGGCCCGGCATCATGCGGCCGGTGAACTCGTCGATGATGACGACTTCGCCGTCGCGGACGATGTAGTCCTTGTCGCGGGTAAACAGGGTGTGCGCGCGTAGCGCCTGGTTGACGTGGTGGACCACGGAGACGTTCTCGACGTCGTAGAGCGAATCGCCCTTGAGCTGGCCGGCGTCGCGAAGCAGGGTTTCGAGCTTCTCCATGCCGCCTTCGGTCAGCGTCACCGTGCGCTGCTTCTCGTCGACCTCGTAATCGGTCTTGTCCAGCTTCGGGAAGAAGGTGTCGATGGTGTTGTAGAAATCCGAGCGGTCGTCGAGCGGGCCGGAGATGATCAGCGGGGTGCGCGCCTCGTCGATCAGGATCGAGTCGACTTCGTCGACGATGGCGTAGAAGTGCGGGCGCTGGACCATGTCCTCGAGCCGGTACTTCATGTTGTCGCGCAGGTAGTCGAAACCGTATTCGTTGTTGGTGCCGTAGGTGATGTCGCGCGAATAGGCTTCCTTGCGCTCGGCGTCGTCGAGGCCGTGGACGATCACGCCGACGGTGAGCCCGAGGAAATTGTAGATCTGGCCCATCCATTCGGAGTCGCGACTGGCGAGGTAGTCGTTGACGGTAACGACATGGACGCCCTTGCTGGCCAGCGCATTGAGATAGACCGCGAGCGTCGCCACCAGCGTCTTGCCTTCGCCGGTCTTCATCTCGGCGATGTCGCCCTCGTGCAGCACCATGCCGCCGATCAACTGGACGTCGAAATGCCGCTGGCCGAGGGTGCGCTTGGCGGCCTCGCGCACGGTGGCGAAGGCCGGCACCAGGATGTCGTCGAGCGTCTTGCCGTCGGCGAGTTGCTGGCGGAATTCGGCGGTGCGGGCTTTCAGCGCCTCGTCCGACAGCTTCGTGAGCTCAGGCTCGAGCGCGTTGATGGCGTTGACGCGGGACTGGTATCCCTTCACCCGCCGGTCGTTGGCGGAGCCGAAAAACTTGCGGGCGAGCGCGCCGATCATGCCAATTCCTGCCTTTGCCGTTACTGCGTTGCAGCCGTGACGTGTTAGACCAACTTGCCCATCAACTCACCGTGACACATCGCGGCGAACGCCCCGAGCCGGGGGTCATCCGCCAAATGAGTGGGAATCGGGCAATCCAAGGTTCAACGGCAAAAACCGCAGCAAAATAAGCTTAGTACCGTCGATAGGTTCCGGCAGAGATATGGCTGCCCCCGTGGCTTGTCAACGTAGGGAGATATGTCAAGGAATTCATCATTTCGACAGACTTTTCGCGTTGCCAAGTCCCGATGATTGGGCGAGTGTCCCGCCGCCTTTGGCGTCCCCCTGTTCAAACAAGGATTTTGCATGACCACCTCGTTCCCGGAAACGAAAACCGGCCCGCGCTTCGGCCTGGCCGCATTGGCCGCGACGGGCTGCCTGGCCGCGGTTCTGGGCGCCGGCCTGCCGGTTCGGGCCCAGGACAATCCCGTGCTTGCCAAGGTCAACGGCGCGGAGATCCGCCAGAGCGACGTAGCCCTCGCCGAAGAGGAACTCGGCCCGAGCCTCGCCCAGATGGACCCCGCGACCAAGAAGGACAACGTGCTGGCCTTCCTGATCGACCTCAAGATCGTCGCCAAGGCCGCCGAGGACAAGAAGGTCGAGAATTCCGAGGACTTCAAGAGGCGCCTGGCGTTCACGCGCAGCCGCCTCCTGATGGACAGCCTGCTGGCCACCGAAGGCAAGGCGGCGACCACCGAAGCGGCCATGAAGAAGGTCTATGAAGAGGCCTCCAAGCAGATCACCGGCGAAATGGAAGTCCGCGCCCGCCACATCCTGGTCGAGACCGAGGACGAGGCCAAGGCGATCGCGGAAGAGCTGAAGAAGGGCGGCGATTTCGCCGAACTGGCGAAGAAGAAGTCCAAGGACCCGGGCGCCTCCGACGGCGGCGATCTCGGCTTCTTCACCAAGGAACAGATGGTGCCGGAATTCTCTGCCGTCGCCTTCGCACTCGAGCCCGGCAAGATCTCCGACCCCGTGAAGTCGCAGTTCGGCTGGCACGTCATCAAGGTCGAGGAAAAGCGCGCCCGCAAGGCCCCCGACTTCGAGCAGGTCAAGGCCCAGATCGAGACCTATGTAACGCGCAAGGCACAGGCGGAATACGTCGCCAAGCTGCGCGAGGCCGCCAAGGTCGAGCGCATGGACAAGCCGGCGGAAGCCGCCAAGACGGAGGCGCCGAAGCCATCGGATTCCAAGATGGCGCCGCCGGCGAAGAAGTAAGAAATCGCTGTCACTTCTTCGAGACCAATAGTATCTACCATCGTCATGGCCGGGCCGTAGCGCCCGGCCATTCCATGTCTGGGGACGAGTTGGCCGCCCCGGATGAGGTTGACCTGGTCGAACAAGGTGCTCGTATGTCCAATACCGTCTCTCCCCTCGCCCCGACCGATGTCCCTGAAATGCCCGCCATCGCCGGCGTCAAGCTCGCGACGGCCGCCGCCGGCATCCGCTACACGGGCCGTACCGACGTGCTGCTCGCGGTGATGGACAAGGGCACCACGGTCGCCGGCGTGTTCACCAAATCGAAATGCCCGTCCGCGCCGGTTGAATGGTGCCGCGCCAGGCTGAAGGGCGGCAAGGCGCGTGCCCTCGTGGTCAACTCCGGCAATGCCAACGCCTTCACCGGCAAGACCGGCAAGCAATCCACGGCATTGACGGCGCAGATCGCGGCGAAGGCGGTCGGCTGCGCCACCGGCGACATATTCCTCGCCTCGACCGGCGTGATCGGCGAACCGCTGGACGCCACCAAGTTCGACGGCGTACTGGCGACGCTGGCGGAGGCCGCCACGCCCGACCACTGGATGGACGCCGCGAAAGCGATCATGACCACCGACACCTTCCCGAAGGTGGCGACCGCGACCGTCAAGCTCGGCAAGGCCAAGGTCACCATCAACGGCATGGCCAAGGGCGCCGGCATGATCGCGCCCGACATGGCGACCATGCTGTCCTTTGTCTTCACCGACGCGCCGCTGTCGTCCGCCGTGCTGCAGTCGCTGCTCAAGACCGGCGTCGAGGACACCTTCAACGCCATCACCATCGACAGCGACACGTCGACGTCGGATACCCTGCTCGCCTTCGCGACCGGCACGGCGGCAGAGCATGGCGCACCAAAAATCAGCCGCGCCAGCGATCCCAGGCTGAAGGCTTTCACCAAGGCCTTTTACGGGGTGCTCGCCGACCTCGCCGAACAGGTCGCCCGCGACGGCGAAGGCGCGCGCAAGCTGGTCGAAGTGATCGTCGAGGGCGCGACCACCAAGACCTCCGCCCGCAGGATCGCGATGTCGATCGCGAACTCGCCGCTGGTGAAGACGGCGATCGCCGGCGAGGACGCCAATTGGGGCCGCGTGGTGATGGCCGTCGGCAAGGCCGGCGAACCCGCCAACCGCGACAAGCTGTCGATCTCGTTCAACGGCATTCGCGTCGCCAAAAGCGGCGCGCGCGATCCATCCTACAACGAGGCTGAAGTGTCCGAGGTGATGAAGAACCCGAAGATCCAGATCAAGGTCGGGCTCGGGCTCGGCAAGGGCCGCGACCGCGTGCTGACCTGCGATCTCACCAAGGAATATGTCGCCATCAACGGCGACTATCGTTCGTGAGCGAGACAGCGACGCATGGCTGACATCAAGCTTACCCTCGTTGTCGCCTGTGCGCTGGTCGACGTCGACAAGCGCGTGCTGATCGCGCAGCGCCCGGAAGGTAAGGCGCTCGCGGGCTTGTGGGAATTTCCCGGCGGCAAGGTCGAGCCCGGCGAACGGCCGGAGCAGACCCTGATCCGCGAACTGCACGAGGAGATCGGCATCGACGTCAGCGAGCCGTGCCTGGCGCCGCTGACCTTTGCCAGCTACGCCTATGACAGCTTTCACCTCCTGATGCCGCTCTACATCTGCCGGCGCTGGGAAGGCACGGTGGTCGCGCGCGAGGGCCAGCAACTGGCCTGGGTCCGCGCCAACAGGCTGCGCGACTACCCGATGCCGCCCGCGGATATCCCGCTGATCCCGCATCTGATTGATTTGCTGCTGTGACCAAGTGGGCGGCGGCGCCTGTACAAAAAAAGTCGAAAACAACCCCATGCAAAGTAGAACGCCGCCACGCTGGTGCGCGATCCGCTGGTCTCGCAACTGATCGATTTGTTGATATAGGGGACGGCGTTCCCCGGATGCTGCGCAGCACGCTCGGGATCGCGCTTCGCGCGACTCCGGTGATGCGCTGCTGTTCCGGGGTCCATCGTGGGTCCGGCTCTGCGGTGCACCGCTGAAGAAGCGCTGCACCGCGTCCGGGACACAATCAGCCCTTCTTCCCCTTCACCGCCGCCTCCAGGCTTGCCTTCGCCGAACCCGGCCGCAGCGGCTTCTGCTGGCTTTCATGCGGCGCCCAGCCGGACAGCCAGATCACGTCGAAGGTCGCGCGGATGCGGCCGTCGGGATCGGCAAAGCGTTCAGCGTAGACCTGCGCCATCCGCAGCAGGGTGGCGCGGCGGGTCGGCGTGCGCCGCCGCTCGATCAGGATGTTGCTCGCACCCATCCGCCTGAGATCGGCCATCAGCGCGAACGCGCTGTCATAGCGCACGACCACGCGATCGACGTCAGTGACCGGCAATGCAAGTCCCGCCCGCTGCAGCAGGGCCCCAATATCGCGCAGATCGGCGAACGGCACGACACGCGGCGACACCCCGCCCTCGCATTCGGCCTCCGCCGCCGCAAAGGATTGCCTGAGTTCGGTCAACGTATCGCCGCCGATCATCGCCGCCAGCAGCAACCCGTCCGGCTTCAGCGCGCGGCGGATCTGCGCCAGCACGCCCGGCAGGTCATTCACAAACTGAAACGCCAGCGCGGAGACGACGAGATCGAGTGATTCCGGCTGCAGGGGCAGCGTTTCCGTTTCACCGGGATCGACATGGACGATCGATTGAAAACGATCGGCCAGCGGCTTTCGCAGCAACTCACCCGGCGTCCAGACATCCGCCACGTCGGAAAAGCTGCGTGTCACCGCCTGCAGCCGGTCTTCCATATCCTCCCTGACGCGATCGAGCAGGAAGGTGACGGGCTCGCCACGCCGCGCCCGATCGAGCCGCGCGCGCAGCATGGCGCGGTCGAACAGCATGGGCGCAGCGGTCGGGTTCGAAGCCATGCCGGTTGGTAGCCGCCTGCCCCATCTCTGGCAATCCTGTGCTTGAGCCGCACTCCGCACGACGATAGCCTCACGCCATGGACGCCGAGGCATTACCATCACGCGCCATCACCAGCCGTCTACGGGGCGCGCTCGGCGCCTGCCGTAACGCGCTCGCGCATATTCCGCGGCTGGCGCTCGACATCGCGCTGCCGACGCTGTGCGTTTCCTGCCGTGAGCCGGTCGCCGGCGAAGGCGTCTGCGCGGAATGCTGGGCGAAACTGTCGTTCATCGAGCCGCCCTACTGCCCGCGGCTCGGCATTCCCTTTGTCTACGATCCCGGTCCGGAATTGCTGTCGATGGAGGCCATCGCCAACCCACCGGCGTACCAGCGCGCCCGCGCGGCGGTGCGCTACGACGATGTCGCCCGCACGCTGGTTCATTCGCTGAAATACCAGGACCGCACGGATCTCGCACCCACCATGGGCCGCTGGATGGCCCGCGCGGGCCAGCAACTGCTTGGCGAGGCCGACGTGCTGGTGCCGGTTCCGCTGCACTGGCGGCGCGGCTGGAGCCGGCGCTACAACCAGTCCGGCGCGCTGGCGCGGGTGATTTCGCGTCGATCCGGCGTCAAACTGGCCGCCGAGGCGCTGCGGCGGATTCGCGCGACCGAGCAGCAGATCGGGCTGTCCCGGCCGCAGCGCGCCAGCAATGTGCAGGGCGCGTTCAAGGTTGCGCCCGAGCGCAGCGCCGATATCGCCGGGCGTCGTGTGATCCTGATCGACGATGTCCTGACATCCGGCGCCACGGCGGATGCCTGCGCCCGTTCCTTGCTGCGCGCCAAAGCCGCGCAGGTCGACGTGCTGGTATTCGCGCGGGTTGTGGACACCCACCGGGCTCCCATATAGTTCAGACAGTTCCGAACCAGAGCGCGCCATGACCGCCATCGAAATCTATACCCGTCCCGGCTGCGGCTATTGCACCGCCGCCAAATCGTTGCTGATGCGCAAGAATGCCGCGTTCATCGAACTGAACGTGGCCAGCGACCCGGCCTATCGCGATCAGATGTACGACCGCGCCGGTCACGGCTCGACCTTTCCGCAGATCTTCATCGGTGCAACCCATGTCGGCGGCTGCGACGAGCTCTACGCGCTGGACCGCGCGGGCGCGCTCGACGCCCTGCTCGCCGGAGAAAAGGCCTCCTCATGAGCGCTGGCTCCACCTTCACGGCCGCCATGGTGCAGATGCGCACCGGACTGTTGCCCGAGGCGAGCCTCGAGCAGGGCATGAAACTGATCCGCGAGGCGGCAGCGCAAGGCGCGGATTACGTGCTCACCCCCGAGGTGAGCAACATGATGCAGTTGAACCGCAAGGCGCTGTTCGAGCATCTCGCCGCCGAGGAGGACGACCGCTCGCTGAAGGCCTATCGCGCGCTGGCGGCGGAACTGAAGATCCATCTCCATGTCGGCTCGCTGGCGCTGAAATTCTCGCCGGAGCGCGCCGTCAACCGCTCGTTCCTGATCGCGCCCGACGGCAACGTGCTCGCCAGCTACGACAAGATCCACATGTTCGACATCGACCTGCCCGGCGGCGAGAGCTACCGCGAGTCGGCGAACTACCAGCCGGGCGAAACGGCTGTCATCTCCGACCTGCCGTGGGGCCGGATCGGGCTGACGATCTGCTACGACGTGCGTTTTCCGGCGCTCTATCGCGCACTGGCCGAGGCCGGCGCGTCGTTCCTCACCGTGCCGTCGGCGTTCACGCGCAAGACCGGCGAAGCGCACTGGCACACGCTGCTGCGCGCCCGCGCCATCGAGAACGGATGTTTCGTATTCGCCGCGGCGCAGGCCGGCATGCACGAGAACAAGCGCGAGACCTACGGGCACTCCCTGATCATCGCGCCCTGGGGCGAGATCCTCGCCGAAGGCGGCGTCGAGCCCGGCGTGTTCCTCGCCGAGATCGATACGTCAAAGGTTGAAAGCGCCCGCAAGACCGTGCCGTCGTTGCAGCATGGACGGCGCTTCGGCATCGCCGATCCCAAGGCCGGCCCGGAGCACCTGCATCTCGTCCGGGGCTCGGCATGATCCGCTACAACCTTCGCTGCGAGAAGGGCCATGCGTTCGAAAGCTGGTTTCAAAGCTCCGCGGCCTATGAAAGCCAGGAGAAGCGCAAGCTGGTGAGTTGTCCTGCCTGCGGCTCGGTCAAGGTCGAGCGCGCCATCATGGCACCGCAGATCGTGAGCAGGAAGGGCCGCGAGGCTTCCGCGCCCGAGCCGGCCGCGCCTGCGGAGGCGACCGCATCGGAACCGACGCCGCTGCTGATGGCGCAGGAGCGCGAGCTGCGCGCCAAGCTCAAGGAATTGCGCGATCACATCGTGAAGAATGCCGACAATGTCGGCGAGCGCTTCCCCAACGAGGCGCGCAAGATGCACTATGGCGACATCGAGCACCGCCCGATCTACGGCGAAGCCTCGCCCGACGAGGCGCGTTCCCTGATCGACGAAGGCGTCGAGGTCTCGCCGTTGCCGGTACTGCCGGACGACAGGAATTGACGCGGAACTAACCAACCGTCATTGCGAGCGAAGCGAAGCAATCCATAGCGCAACAAGCGCGAAAGAAGATGGATTGCTTCGCTTCGCTCGCAATGACGGTCAGGTCGAAGGTTCTAAACCGCCACAAGCAGCGCCACGCCGATCACGATCAGGACGATGCCAGACAGTTCGCGCGCCGATAGCGGCTGCTTGAACGAGTAGTACGCCACGCCTTGCGCGAACAGCACTTCGACCAGCGCCAGCGTGCGCACGTTGGCGGCCGCCGTCAGCGCGAACGCGAGGAACCAGAATTGCGAGGCGAACGCGCCCATGAAGCCCGCGAGCATCGAGGGGCGCCACAGGCCGAAAATTCTCATCAGCACGTCGGGGGCGCGGGCGAGCAGATAGACGGTCAACACCAGCGTCTGCACGAACAGGCCGAACACCAGCGTATACGACGCCGCCGTCACGAAGGAGACGCCGGGCACCGTAATGATAGCGCCGCGAAAGCCGATCGCCGAGAGCGCGAAACAGCCGGCGGCGACCAGGCCGATGATGGTCGGCTTTAATTCGGCAAACCCCTTTTCGCCACCCGGCCGCAGCGCGGTGATCACCACGCCGACGGTGGCAATTAGGATCGCGACCACTTTCAGCAAGGTCAGATGATCGCCGAGAAAGACGAAGCCGAAGATCGCGGTCTGGATCGCCTCGGTCTTCAGGTAAGCCGTCGTTACCACGAACGAGCGGTCGTTCATCGCCAGCAGCATCAGTCCCGTCGCGACGATCTGGCTCAGCGCGCCCAGCAGCAGCCACGGCCAGAACATGGCGGCGGGCCACGGCACGCCATCGCCGGTCACCGCCACCACGACCACGAAGAAAAGGATCGAGAACGGAAAACCGAACAGGAAGCGGATGTTGGTCGCGCCCCAGGTCCCGAGCGGCCCCGTCAACGACCGCTGCATCGCGTTGCGCGCGACCTGGCCGAGCGCAGCGACGATGGTGAAGGGAATCCAGAGCGAGGCGACGGAGAGCATGGGAAATACCGGCAGGAAGATCGCCGCACCGTGCCGGGCGGCACGGTTGCGGTCAACCGGAACGGCGTCATGTCAGGATTGCGATTAACATCAGATCTGTAGTCGTCCCTGCGAACGCAGGGACCCATACCGCGTGATCTCTCGATAATGCAGGATATCAGACGCTCTTCGCAAAACTTCCGACGGTGGCTATGGATCCCTGCGTTCGCAGGGACGACGGATGGGCTCTACATCCCCTCCGCCACCACCATGTAGTTCACGTCCATGTCGGACGAGATGCTCCATTTGTCGGCGAGCGGGTTGTAGACCACGCCGGCCTGTTCGGTGATGGCGAACCTGTTGTGGGCGAGATGCTGCGCCAGTTCGTCGGGGGTGACGAACTTGTCCCATTGATGGGTGCCGCGGGGCAGCCAGCGCAGCACATATTCCGCGCCGACGATCGCCAGCGCAAAGCTCTTCCAGTTGCGGTTCAGGGTCGAGACCACCATCATCCCGCCCGGCTTGACCATCGCCGCGCAGCGCGACAGGAACGCGCCGACGTCAGTGACATGCTCGATCACTTCCATCGCCAGCACGATGTCGAAGCGCTCGCGCACGTCCATGGTCTCGACCGTGGTGCAGCGGTAGTCGATCGACAGGTGGCCCTTGTCGGCATGCAGCCTGGCGGCGGCGATATTGGTTTCGGACGGATCGATCCCGATCACCTGTGCGCCCAGCCGCGTCAGCGGCTCGCACAAAAGCCCTGCGCCGCAGCCGATATCGAGGATGCGCAGGCCCGACAGGCAACTCAGGCTTCTGGCGTTGCGATCGAACTTGCGGCAGGCGGCATCCCTGATGTAGCCGAGCCGCAGCGGGTTGATCTTGTGCAGCGGGGCCATCTTGCCCCGGGGATCCCACCACTCGTCCGACAATTTCGAGAACTTCGCGACTTCCGCCGGATCGACCGTGCTGCCGCTGGAGGAAGAACCGGCGGATGATTTCTGCTGCATCGCCATGGCTACGTACCGATCGGTCGTGCGGTGATGGCGCTGCGAAACGACAGCGGCCGGGCGATGGTGGCAATGGTTTGCGTGCCCTCGCCAACGCCCTGAATCGTGACATCGCCGTAGTTCATCAGGCGCCCGAGGATGCTCTGGTTGACATCGACGCTTTCGACCTTGTCGAGGCTCATCTCGAAGGTCCGCCGCTTGATGAAACCCGTCTTGTGGACGACCCGCATATTGGTGACGTCGGTCTCGGTGGTCCAGCGGTGGAACCAGGCCGTCGCCGTCCAGTACAAGGCGACAAGTGCCGCGACTGCCGCAAAGGCCAGGCAGATCATCATCAGGACGTCGGTGCCGACCATACGCGAAAGCACCAGGAACACGATCACCACGATCCACGCCGCGATCGACGGCAGGAAGAACATCCAGTGCGCATTGGTCGAATACAACACCTTCTCGCCGGGCTGCAGGATATCGTCGATGTAACGCCCCATACGCCTACCCTGAATTACCCTGTCACCGCAGCAATTATCGCCATTTTTTGGCCGAAAACGCGCCCGGTTGCTTGCCCCGGACCGCGCCGCTATGTATACGCCGCTTTCGACCCGGGCGCTCCAATTTCCGTGCGGGTCACCTAACTTATCCTCACAGGGAATGCACGCGTCGTCATGGGCCGCCTCGTGATGAAATTCGGCGGTACGTCCGTCGCCAATATCGACCGAATCCGCAACGTCGCGCGTCACGTCAAACGCGAAGTCGATGCCGGACACGATGTCGCCGTCGTGGTGTCGGCCATGGCCGGCAAGACCAACGAACTGGTGGAATGGTGCCGCGACGCCTCGCCGATGCACGATGCGCGTGAATATGACGCGGTGGTCGCGTCGGGTGAGCAGGTGACATCGGGACTGCTGGCGATCGCGCTGCAGGGGATGGGCATTCAGGCCCGCTCGTGGCAGGGCTGGCAGATGCCGATCCGCACCTCGGATGCGCACGCTTCGGCGCGGATTCTCGAAATCGACGGTTCGGAGATCGTCAACCGCTTCAAGGACCGCAAGGAAGTCGCCGTCATCGCCGGCTTCCAGGGCATCAATCCGCAGACCAACCGAATCACCACGCTCGGGCGCGGCGGTTCGGATACTTCGGCGGTGGCGATCGCGGCGGCGATCCATGCCGACCGCTGCGACATCTATACGGACGTCGATGGCGTCTACACCACCGACCCGCGCGTGGTTCCAAAAGCGCGGCGGCTCGACAAGATCGCGTTCGAGGACATGCTGGAACTGGCCTCGCAGGGCGCCAAGGTCCTTCAGGTGCGCTCGGTGGAACTCGGCATGGTGCACAACATGCCGGTATTCGTCCGTTCCAGCTTCGACAAGCCGGAGGATATCGACCCGCACGGCACCCCGCCGGGCACGCTGATCTGCAGCGAGGAGGAAATCATGGAAAGTCACGTCGTCACAGGCATCGCCTTCTCCAAGGACGAAGCCCAGATTTCCGTGCGCCAGATCGAGGACAAGCCCGGCGTCGCGGCGGCGATCTTCGGGCCGCTGGCGGACGCCAACATCAACGTCGACATGATCGTGCAGAACGTCTCCGAGGACGGCAAGACCACCGACCTCACCTTCACCGTTCCGGCGTCCGACTACACCCGCGCCCGCGACACCATCACCGCATCGAAGGACAAGATCGGCTACGCCAGGCTCGACAGCGCCACCGACGTGGCGAAGGTCTCGGTGATCGGCAGCGGCATGCGCAGCCATGCCGGCGTCGCCGCCAAGGGCTTCAAGGCGCTGTCCGAGCGCAACATCAACATTCGCGCCATCACCACCTCCGAGATCAAGTTCTCGGTGCTGATCGACGCCGCCTATACCGAACTGGCGGTGCGTACGCTGCACACGCTCTACGGGCTCGACCAGACCTAGAACGATTTTCTCTCAAATGCGCCGCATGGCCTGATCGTCAGACCGGCGGCGTTTTGGCGGATCGTCCGCTTCGCTGGCGCAGCATCGCCAATGACCCACACGTTATTGTTTCTGGCAGGCCTTTTGCTTGGCAAAACAAGCCTCGATTGGCTATAGGCCTGAGAGGTAGGTTGCCGCAAACTGTGCGACGGTTTTGGCGACCTCGATTCGGCTGGACCAGGCCTGCGGGCGGCGCCGAATGACTAAAATTGTTGATTTTCGTGCGTTTCACACCAGCCCCCGTCCATCCGGCGGGACGGCTTTGCGGGGGAGGATTTTGGCACATGCGGAGCGCGTCGGGAGGTCCCCGCGTCTTGTTGAGACGGCTCCGCGAAACCATGGCGGAGCAGGTCTCCGCCCAGGAGCGCCTGGACAAGATCGTGGTGCTGATCGCGGCCAACATGGTGGCCGAGGTCTGCTCCTGCTACGTGCTGCGCATCGACAACACGCTCGAACTCTACGCCACCGAGGGTCTGAACCGCGACGCCGTGCACCGGACGGTGCTGCACGCGCATGAGGGCCTCGTCGGCCTCGTCTCCAGCGAGGCGAACCCGCTCAACCTGTCGGACGCGCAAAGCCATCCGGCCTTCTCGTTCCGCCCGGAAACCGGCGAAGAGATCTACCACTCGTTCCTCGGCGTGCCGATCCTGCGCGCCGGCAACACGCTCGGCGTGCTGGTGGTGCAGAACCGCGCCAAGCGCACCTATGTCGAGGAAGAGGTAGAGGCACTGCAGACCACCGCCATGGTGCTGGCGGAAATGATCGCCTCGGGCGAACTGGCGGCGCTGGCACAACCCGGTGCGGAACCTGCGGCGCGGCACTCGCTGCACAAGACCGGCGCCATCCTCTCCGACGGCATCGCGCTCGGCCATGTCGTGCTGCACGAGCCGCGCGTCGTCATCACCAACTACATCGCCGAAGACCTGCCGAAGGAAATCAAGCGGCTGGACACGGCGCTGGCCAAGCTGCGCGCCGATCTCGACCGCATGCTGGAACGCGGCGATGTCGCCGAGGGCGGCGAGCACCGCGAGGTGCTGGAAGCCTACCGCATGTTCGCCAACGACCACGGCTGGTCGCACAAGCTGCATGAGGCGGTCGCCACCGGCCTCACCGCGGAGGCCGCCGTCGAGCGCGTGCAGTCCGACACCCGCGCGCGCATGCTGCGCTCGACCGATCCTTATCTGCGCGACCGCCTGCACGACCTCGAGGACCTCGGCCATCGCCTGATGCGGCAACTGGTGGGACAGGACCACGCCCCCTCGCGCGAGCAACTGCCCGAAAACGCCATCCTGATCGCGCGCGCGATGGGACCGGCGGCGCTGCTCGACTACGACCGCAAGCGCCTGCGCGGACTGGTGCTGGAGGAAGGCACGGCCAATTCCCACGTTTCGATCGTGGCGCGCGCGCTCGGCATTCCCGCGGTCGGCGAGGTGCCGAACGCGCCCGGCATCGCCGATCCCGGCGATGCCATCATCGTCGACGGCACCTCCGGCTCGATCTACGTCCGCCCGTCGGCCGAGATCGAATCGGCCTATGCCGAGCGGGTGCGGTTCCGCGCCCGGCGGCAGGCCCAGTACGCCGCGCTGCGCGACCTGCCCTGCGTGACCAAAGACGGCCAGCCGGTCGAACTGATGATCAACGCCGGCCTCGTCGTCGACCTGCCGCACATCGACGACACCGGCAGCGCCGGCATCGGGCTGTTCCGCACCGAATTGCAGTTCATGGTCGGACAGAGCCTGCCGCGCACCTCCGACCAGCTTGCGCTGTACCGCACGGTGCTGGACGCCGCCGGCACCAAGCCGGTCACGTTCCGGACGCTGGACATCGGCGGCGACAAGGCGCTGCCCTACATGGAAGCCGTGATCGAGGAGAATCCTGCGCTCGGCTGGCGCGCGATCCGGCTCGGCCTCGACCGGCCTGGCTTGCTGCGCGGCCAGATCCGCGCGCTGCTGCGGGCCGGCGGCGGCCGGGCGCTGAAGATCATGTTCCCGATGATTTCCGATGTTGCCGAGTACGACCAGGCCAAGGCGATCGTCGAGCGCGAGCTCACCTACCTGCGTCAGCACGGCCATCCGCTGCCGGAGCGCATCGATGTCGGCACCATGGTGGAAGTGCCTGCGCTGCTCTACCAGCTCGACGAGCTCCTGAAGAAGGTCGACTTCGTCTCGGTCGGATCGAACGACCTGTTCCAGTTCCTGTTCGCCGTCGACCGCGGCAACGCCAAGGTTTCCGAGCGCTTCGACACCATGTCCGCGCCGATCCTGCGCGCGCTGCGCGACATCGTGCGCAAGGCCAAGGCAGCGAAGAAGACCGCCTCGCTCTGCGGCGAGATGGCCTCCAAGCCGCTCGGCGCGCTGGCGCTGATCGCGCTCGGCTACCGCTCGCTGTCGCTGTCCGCCACCGCGCATGGCCCGGTGAAGGCGCTGATCCTCGACCTCGACGCCGGGAAAGCCGAAGCCATGCTGATGCCGCTGCTCGATGCGCCGGCCGGCAGCGTCTCGATCCGGCAGAAGCTGACGGAATTCGCGGAAGCCGAGGGGCTGTCGTTGTAGCGAGGCCCTGCCCCGACGACGCCTGCCCTTTCGCATCCGGACCTTGAGAACCTCGCCATGCTGCCCGAAGCCAAACTCGATATCCTGCTTGCCCACCACGCCTCGCTGGAGGCCGAACTGCTGGGCCAGTTGAATTCCGAGAAATACGTCCAGATCACGCGCGAACTCGCCGAGCTCAATCCGCTGATCGACGCCGTGAAGACCTATCGCGCGGCGCGGACGGAGATTGCCGATGCCGAATCGCTGCTGGCGGATCCGGCCACCGATCCGGAAATGCGCAGCATGGCCGAAGCCGAGCTCGAGACGCTGCAGGCACGCGTCGACGAGCTGTCGCAGAAGATCCGCGTGGCGCTGTTGCCCAAGGACGCCATGGACGACCGCAACGTGATGCTGGAAATCCGCGCCGGCACCGGCGGCGACGAAGCCTCGCTGTTCGCCGGCGACCTGTTCCGGATGTATGAGCGCTTCGCCGGCCTGCAGGGCTGGAAGGTCGAAGTGATCTCGGCCTCCGAAGGCACCATGGGCGGCTTCAAGGAAATCATCGCCGAGGTGCAGGGCCGCGGCGCGTTCGCCAAACTGAAATTCGAATCCGGCGTTCACCGCGTGCAGCGCGTCCCCGACACCGAGACGCAGGGACGCATTCACACCTCGGCAGCAACCGTCGCGGTGCTGCCCGAGGTCGAGGATGTCGACGTCGACGTCAGGAACGAGGATCTGCGGATCGAGACCATGCGCGCGCAGGGCGCCGGCGGCCAGCACGTCAACAAGACCGAATCCGCGATCCGCATCACGCACATCCCGACCGGCATCGTCGTCATGATGCAGGACAGCCGCTCGCAGCACAAGAACCGCGCCTCCGCGATGAACATCCTGCGCTCACGCATCTATGACGCCGAGCGCCAGCGCGTCGATGCGGCGCGTTCCGCCGACCGCAAGGAGAAGGTCGGCTCCGGCGACCGCTCCGAGCGCATCCGCACCTACAATTTCCCGCAAGGCCGCGTCACCGATCACCGGATCAATCTGACGCTGTACAAGCTGCCGCAGGTGATATCGGGCGAAGCGCTGGGCGAATTGATCGATGCGCTGACCACCGAGCACCAGGCCGCCCAGCTCGCCGCACAGGGCGCGGCCGCGTAACGCTCACACCCCGCGGGCTTCAACGCGCCGCGGACCGGAACGACCGCAGGATCCTGCCCAGGACCGGGCTTGCGGCGCGCAGTTCGTCCAAATGAATCCGTGAAAGCGCATTCAGCTTTTGCCGGCCCCTGGTCGTCAATTTGACGAGCACACGTCTTGCATCCGCCGGATCGGCATTCCTGCTGATCAGCCCAAGCCTTGCCATCCGGTTCATCAGTTCGACAGCCGTGTGATGCCGGATCAACAGAAAACGCGCGACTTCGCCGATGCTCACGTTTTCCTTGCCGGCAAAGCCCTTGATCGCCAGCAGCGCCTGATGCTGCTGCGGCGTCAGGCCCGCGCGCCGGGCCGCAGCCTCGCTGAACGCCAGGAAGGTGCGCACCTGATAACGAAATTGCGCGAGTGCCTCGTAATCGGAATCGCGCATCGCCGCGCGGCTCGAACGCCTCGCCGCCTCCGCCGGCTTCCGGCGCCGGACCTTCCGCTTCGACTGGATCATTGCCGCGCCTTCCGCCTCGACCTTGCAGCCCGGCAGCGCGGGCGGACAGCGGATCGAATAGTCATAAAGGCTAATATATATCGTAACACGATATGTTTTTGCGAGATAATTCCCGTCGTTCGACCAAAGGTGCGATTGACAGAAGGCCTTCACAAGCAATGCTTGCGGCAAGAACCCACACGGGGTGCGACGTGCTCGACGTCCGGCCATCACGTCGGATGACGCCGGGCAGGCTGCGCCTCGTCCACAGACAAGAACGCCATTCGGGAGGACATCAATCATGAAGGACAGTTTCATCCACCGCGGCCTGGGCCTCGACATCTCGCGCCGCCGCCTGCTTCAAGGCGGCGCGGGGATCGTCGGCGGGTCGCTGTTGCCCGCGATGCCGGCGTTTGCCGAGAACACGCCGGCAATCGGCACCTTTCCGGCGGGCGTTTCCGGCTCTTCGGCCTTCATCGGCATTTCCGTTCCGCGCACCGGGACCTACGCCGTTCAGGGCGAAGACGAATTGAAGGGCTATCAGCTCGCGATCGACCACATCAACAGCGGCCACGAACTGATCAAGAAGATCTCGCCCAAGACCAGCAAGGGCGTGCTCGGCAAGGAACTGAAGTTCGGCGTTGCGGATTCGGCGGCGAAGCCGAACGAAGCCGTTCAGGCGCAGCAGCGCTTCATCAGCGAAAACAAGGCAATCATGATCACCGGCGGCACGTCGAGCGCGGTCGCGGTTGCGCTGAACAAGCTCGCGCAACGGGAAAAGGTGATGTTCGTGTGCGGCATCTCCGGCTCCAACGACACCACCGGAAAGGACTGCGTCCGTTACGGCTTCCGCCAGAACTTCTTCGGCCAGACCGCGGCCGCGGCGATCGGCCCGGTCATGGTGAAGGAGTTCGGCAAGAACAAGAAGGCGGCCTATCTCACGCCGGACTACACCTACGGACACACCGTCACCAAATCGATGCAGGACTTCCTCGCAACCGCCGGCTGGACCACCGCGACCAACCAGGTCGCGCCGCTCGGCGCGCCGGACTACTCCTCATATCTCCTGAACGTCGCGAACTCCGGGGCTGACGTTCTCATCAACGTCAACTGGGGACACGACGCTGTGCTGTCGACCCAGCAGGCCAAGCAGTTCGGCATCCTCGACAAGATGAAGCTGGTCGTTCCCTATCAGGTGCCGTTCATCGCGCGCGAGACCGGAGGCCTGATGCAGGGCGTCTACGCCGCCACCGACTACTGGTGGACCATCGAAGACAAGTTCCCGCTCGCCAGGATGTTCAACGAGGCTTTCGAGAAGAAGTACGGCTACAAGCCGGAATGGGGTGCCGAGAACGCCTATATCAGCTTCGCGCACTGGGCCCGCATGGTCGAGGAGGCCGGCAGCTTCAATCCGCCCGACGTCATCAAGGCCTATGAGAAGGGCGAAACCCTGCCGTCCATGGTCGGCGACGTGCACTACCGCAAGGAAGACCATCAGTGCGTCCGTCCCGTCATCATCGTGAAGGGCAAGATGCAGAAGGACATGAAGAACAAGGAGGATTACTACGACGTCGTCGAGATCGTCCCCGGCGACAAGCTGATGCAGAAGCCCGACGCCTTCGGATGCAAGCTCGGCGACTACACCTGAGTTTGGGAACTTCGTGACGCCGCAGGCAATGCATCCTGCGGCGTCAGCTTTTTCAGCAGACACCACCCGCCATTTGCCGATCGCAACCGGGGTCGCCGTTCATGATCAGTTGGCCCAATCTCGTTTCGCAACTCTTCAACGGGCTCGCGCTCGGCGCGTTGCTCGCGTTGATCAGCTCCGGCCTGACCATCATCTACGGCACGCTCGGCGTGCTGAACCTGGCTCACGGCGCGATGTTCATGATCGGCGGCTACGCCGGCCTAGTCGCCTACCAGTACACCAATTCCTTCATCGTCGCGGTAATCGCTGGATCCCTGTTTGTGATGATACTCGGCGTGGCGATGGAGCGCGTCATCATTCGCCACTTCTATCATCGCCCGCACGAAGACCAGTTGCTGGTCACGTTCGGGCTCGGAATCGTCTTCGTCGAGATCGTCCGGCTGATCTTCTCGAGCCAGTCGCAGGTAGTTCCCGCGCCGCCGCTGTTCCAGGGCATCACCAATCTCGGCTTCATGTTCTATCCGACCTACCGGCTTGCCGTCGTCGGCATCGTCGCGATCGCGCTCGGCGCGCTGTTCCTCATTCTGTATCGGACACGGCTCGGGATGATCGTGCGCGCCGGCATCGAGGATTCGGTGATGGTGGATTCGCTCGGCATCAACGTCTACCGCGTCTTCATGGTCGTGTTCGGTATCGGCGCCATGGCCGCCGGATTTGCCGGCATCATCAATGCACCCGTCGTCTCGCTGACGCCCGGGGTCGGCGACGACATCCTGGTCGAGACGTTCGTGGTGGTTGTGATCGGCGGCGTCGGATCCTTCCCGGGCGCCATTCTCGGCGGACTGATCGCCGGCGAGATCATCAGCATCACCTCCATGTTCAACCCCGGTTACGCCTATGTGATGCTGTTCGCGGCGATGACGATCGTGCTCGTGGTGCGACCGCACGGCCTGCTCGGCGTCCAGGGCCGAGAATAAGTGAATCCGTAATGCTCAAGCAACGCCCCTTCCTGATCGAGACGCTGACGGCCATCGGGTTGATCGCGGCTCCCTTCGTGCTGCCTCACCTCGGTTTCGCCCCCAACACCGTGAACCGCATTCTCGTGTGGGGACTGTTCGGCCTCGGCTTCGATATCCTGTTCGGCTTCACCGGCCTCCTGTCGTTCGGCCAGTCGGCGTTCTACGGCACCGGCGGCTTCGTCGCCGCCTATCTGCTGACCCGCGCGGGTTTCGGCAACGTGCTGGGCGCGCTGATCATCGGCATGATCGCAGCCGCCGCAACCGGTTACCTGATCGGGTTGATCGCGTTGCGCCGCACCGGCATCTACTTCGCCATGATCACGGTCGCGATTGCCGAGGTCTTCTTCTTCGTCGAGTTCAACCCGCTGTCGGACTTCACCGGCGGCGAGAATGGCCTGCCGGGCGTGCCCACGCCGAGCTTCAATCTCGGTTTCACGACGATCCACTTCACCAACGGCTGGTCGCTCTACCAGTTCATCGCGCTGTGCTACTTCATCGGCATCGTGATCGCGCTCAGGATCGTTCGCTCGCCGGTCGGCGCCATCTTCAGTGCGATCCGCGACAACCCGCTGCGCGCCACCGCGGTCGGTCACAATATCCATGGATACAAGCTGACCGCCTTCGTGATTGCCGCCGCCTATGCCGGCTTCGCCGGCGGCCTGCTCGGCGTGCTGCAGGCCTTCATGCCGCCGGACGCGTTCGCCTTCGAAACGTCCGGCCAGCTGGTGATGCAGACCGCGATTGGCGGCAGGGGCACATTGTTCGGGCCCCTGGTCGGAGCTACGGTTTGGCTGTTCCTGCAGGATTTCCTGCAAGCGGCGCTGGGACTCGGTGCAGCCTGGAAGCTCGTGCTCGGCGTGGTCTTCGTGCTCCTGGTCTGCTTCCTGCGCGGCGGCATCATCGGCGGCCTTGTGGACTTGACCGCTTTGCTCATGGGCAAGCGCAAAAATGTTCCGGCCGAGGAAACATCTTCCGGTCCAGCCATTGCGGCAGGACAGGAGCCCACCGAGGTCGAGACGGCCAGGCAAGCCGCCCCCGTTCCGATCACAACGGGGCACGCCAGGCACGATGACCATTCGGGTCCAATCCTGGTGGCCCGCGGCCTCACCAAGCGGTACGGCGGTCTCGTCGCCAACAGCGATATCGACTTCAGCGTCAAACATGGCGAGCTGCGCGGCATCATCGGCCCCAATGGCGCCGGCAAATCAACCTTCTTCAAGATGCTGACGTGCGAGGTCGCGCCGACCTCGGGGCAGATCGTGTTCGAGGGCCGCGACATTACCGGGATGCGCGTCACCGACGTCTGCCAGCTTGGGCTCACGAAGAGCTATCAGGTCAACCAGCTCTTCTCCGGGCTGACGGTGCGTGAGAATCTCACGATCGCCGCGCTCGCCAAATTGCGCGGCAAGTTCCGGCTCGATTTGTTCGGCAAGCTCGGCGGCGTGAAGGGACTGCCGGAGCAGGTGGAACATACGCTTGCCCTCGTCAATCTGACCAAGCGGGCCGACACGCCGGTGTCCGAGCTCGCCTATGGCGAGAAACGCAGGCTGGAGATCGGACTGGCGCTGGCGACCTCCCCTCGCCTGCTGCTGCTGGACGAGCCGCTCGCCGGCATGAGTCCGCGGGAGCGGATCGAAACCGTCAAGCTGCTGAAATCGATCGCGCGCGACCGCACCATGATCATCATCGACCATGACATGGATTCGCTGTTTGAGCTGGTTGAACGTGTGACGGTGCTGCAGGAAGGCCGCGTGCTGATCGAGGGCACGCCCGAGGAAATCAAGACCAACGCTGCGGTGCAGGAAGCCTATCTTGGGGGCGTTCACGGAGAGATCGCCGCATGAGCCTGATCGAGGTCAACGGCCTGAACAGCTACTACGGGGACTCGCACATCCTGTTCGACGTCGCGCTGCGCGTGGAGCGGCACGAGGTGGTTGCCCTGCTGGGCCGCAACGGGGCCGGCAAGAGCACGACGCTGAAGAGCCTGATGGGAGTGGTGACGCCGCGCAGCGGCGCCATCATGTTCGACGGCACCAATATCGCCGGGAAAAAAAGCCACAAGATAGCGCAAGCCGGCATGCAGCTCGTTCACGAGGAGCGCCGGATTTTCGGCAGCCTGAGTGTCGAGGAAAACATCATCATAGCCGGGATCACGGCCGAGAACCGCTGGCCGCTCGATCGCATCTACGAGATGTTTCCCCGATTGAAGGAACGGCGCGCCAATCGCGGCAACGAGCTTTCCGGCGGCGAGCAGCAGATGCTGGCGATCGCGCGGGCGCTCGTTCGCGATCCGAAGATCATCCTGCTGGATGAACCATTCGAGGGGCTGGCTCCCGTCATCGTCCATGATCTCATGAGGGCCTGCCGCGACCTTGCCGCCGCGGGCCAGACCATCGTGCTGGTCGAGCAGAATCTCGCGGCGACGCTGGCGCTGGCGCAGCGCATCTACATCATCAACAACGGGCATATCGTCCACGAGGGACCGTCCCAGGAGATCAAGGCACAGCCGGAATTGCTGCAGCGCTACCTTGGCGTCTAGAGCCTCTTCCGTTACGATGGAATCGGAACGGGGCTCTAGATTCTTGTTTTGACGCGTTTTCTCGACGCGAACCGGATTCCACTTCGCTGGAAAACGCACTAGTTCCGCAGCAAGCCGAGTGCCGAAATCATCCGCCTGGCGTGATCCGCGAGAACGGCGGGATCTTCCCTGCGCGTCTGCGGCGGCAGCAATTCGATGCCCGTCTTCACCGGCATGACATGCATGTGCAGGTGAAACACCACCTGGCCGCTGGCAGCCTCGCTGAATTGCTGGATGATGATTCCTTCCGCGTCGAACGCCTTCATCGCCGCCATCGCGATCCGCTTCGCCGACCGGACGACCTCGGCAAGGTCGTCCTCGGAGATGTCCAGGATGCCGCGGGCCGGCGCCTTGGGAATCACCAGCGTATGGCCGGGTGAGCGCGGCATGATGTCGAGGAAGGCAAAGGAGCGGTCGTTCTCGTGGACCTTGAAGCACGGAATCTCGCCGCGCAGGATCCTTGCGAAGATATTCTGATCGTCATAGGCCGTCATGGCTTCACCGCGCCGCTCGAGACAGGCCGATCAAACGCGACCGGCTCTGTTGACGCAAGCACGCGCGCCGTCCTATCCACGACGGCAGGCAAGACAGGAACATGGTGACATCTCCCGGACCAGCCATCGAGGTCGCGCGCCGGACGCTGGCGGCACGATTGAAGTCGGCCGGCATCAGCGAGGCCGAACTCGATGCACGCATGCTTCTGGGAGCCGTGCTCGGCCTCGACCTCACCGACATGATCGCCCAGGCAACCCGGCCGCTTGCTCCAGCCGAGGCGGCGCTGCTGGCACAATATGCGCAGCGGCGGATCGCGGGCGAGCCGGTCGCGCGCATCCTCGGCGAGAAGGAGTTTTGGGGCCTGTCGTTTCAACTGTCGCCCGCAACGCTGATCCCGCGACCCGATACCGAGACGGTGGTCGAAATGGCGCTGGAGCTGCTGCGCGCCGGCGGCGGCCTCGAGCGCCGGCTCCGCATCGCCGATCTCGGCACCGGCACCGGCGCGATTCTGCTGGCGCTGTTGACCGAATTGCCGGCGGCAACAGGCATGGGCACCGACATCTCCGAAACAGCCCTGCACACCGCCGCAGCCAACGCCGCGCGTGTGGGACTTGCGGATCGGGCGACATTCATCGCATGCGATTATGCGAGCGGGCTGTCCGGCCCGTTCGATCTGATCGTCTCGAATCCTCCCTATGTCCGTTCAGGCGACATCAGCGGCCTGGCGGTGGAGGTCAGGGATCACGATCCCCTGGCCGCGCTCGACGGCGGCGCCGACGGGCTGGACGCCTACCGCGCGCTGGTTCCCCAGGCGGCCAGGCTCCTGGCCCCCGGCGCCGCCCTGGTCGTGGAGGCCGGAGCGGGTCAAAGCGGGCAAATCGAGGCTTTGATGGTAGCCGCCGGGTTAACGCCCGCCCCCTCCCCGAAGGCCGATCTGGCGGGCATTCCGCGGGCCGTCGCGGGCCACAAAACGGCCCGATAAAGTCCTATTGGAACGCAAAAAAACCACTTGGAATATCACCCGGGAGCGACTACGTTCCGGTCACAAATCGGTCCCGGCTGGCCGGCCCCGTAGCTGATAACGGGTGGAAGCCAGAGCTCTCGAAACGAGAGCCCGCCGAGCGAAAGGTTCCAAAACGCAGGTCGAATTGAGCGCAATAGCTGGAGCTGTGCTGCTCTTGACCGCAAAGCGAACGAAAGCCTGATATTGGTCTTGAAGACTTACGCAAACACTCCGTCACGCGAAGTCGTCACGCAAGACGATTAGGCTGGTTTGACTGGCTGAATGATTTGGTCCGGCGCGCAGTGAACGGCGCCGGGTGGGGAACGCGTCTTTGCTGAACGCGATGGTTGGCGAAATCGACGACATGAATTTGAACGGCATCGTGACCCGGTGCGCCTGAGCGCGCCCGGATGCGATGAGGATACGACGGCAACTGCATAACTTCAGGGCTGGAATAAAAGGCGACACATGAGAAACGGTCAAAATAACAAGCGGATGCGTAACCGGAACAACAACAATAACAACAACAATAACCGGCGCGGTCAAAACCCCATGACCCGGGTGTTCGAGTCCAACGGGCCTGACATCAAGATCCGCGGCACCGCGTCCCACGTTGCGGAAAAATACGTCCAGCTGGCGCGCGACGCGCGCTCTTCCGGCGACCCGGTCGCGGCCGAGAATTACTATCAGCACGCCGAACACTATTTCCGCCTGATTGCCGCGGCCCAGGAGCAATTCCGCCAGAACCAGCCGCAACCGCGCATCGACAACGAAATGCCGGCGACGGAAGACAGCGAGGACGAGGGCGAGAGCTTCTCGCATTTCGGCCAGGAGCCGGGCTTCGTCCCGCAGCAGCCGCAGCCCTACATGCGCGACAACAATCCGCGTGAACAGCGCGGCGACGGCCAGCCCTACCAGCGCGACCAGCAGCAGCCCCGCGAGCATCGCGAACGGGACCGCGACCGCGATCGCGAGCACCGTCCGCAGCCGCAGAACCAGCCGCAGCCGGTGATTGCCGATACCGGCGGCGTCGATCGCCTGCCGTCCTTCATCACCGGACCGCAGCCGCAGGTGAACGGCGGAGCGAGCGGGTATGAAGGCGGAGGCGACCGCGAACGTTTCCCGCGCCGGCGGCGCCGTCCGCATGGCCCGCGTCCCGACAACATGGCCGCGCCTGCCGCCCCGAGCGAAGAATTCAATCCGGGGAATGAGTAGACCGTTCGCTCACTATCTCGTCGTCCCTGCGAAAGCATGCGTTCGCAGGGACCCATACGCCGCGATCCCTCGATGATATCCGCTGACTGACGCCCTGCGCTGGCAGGTTGTCGTCAGACCGTTGAAGAAAAGCCGTCGTCCAGTGTGCCCCTTACGCTCGCCGCGGCGTATGGGCCCCTGCGTGCGCAGGGGCGACGGCGGAGGATTGCGACCTCATCCCCGCGACGCCGTCGATGACGGCACCAGCACCGGCTCCAGCGACGGAATCAGCCGCGTGCGTTCGCGGCCCGCCGGGATCGCGCGATAGACCTGCTTGGTCGCTTCCACGATATGCACGCCGGCGAACGGCAGCGACAGCGCCGCGCCAACGCGCTCCCACGCCATCGCCGAGCGCAGAAACCAGCCCTTGCCGACCGGCGGCAGGAACAGTGCTTCGCCCCACGCGGCCGGCGTAAACCAGGTCTGCCGCAGCAACTGCGTGATCTGCGCGCGCGAATACGGCCGGCCGTGCCCGAACGGCGTGTTGTCGGTGCGCGTCCAGACGCCGCGGCGGTTCGGGATCACTGCAATGAGACGCCCCGACGGCGCCAGCACACGCCACACCTCGCGCAGCAACCGCTCGGGATCGTCGGACATTTCCAGCGCATGGACCAGGAGAATCCGATCCACCGCGGCATCCGGCAGCGGCATCGAAAATTCATCGATCAGGGTCGCCAGCGCCGGACGCGCCGTCGGCCATTTCAGCACGCCCTGGGCTGCCGGCATGAAGGCGATGCAGCGCTCGGAATCCTCGCGAAACAGCCCGAGATAGGGCGTCGGGTAACCGAGCCCGAGCACGCGCTGACCCGCCGCGTCCGGCCATTGCGCGCGGATGCCGCGGTTGATCAGTTGCCGCGCCACGATGCCGAGGCGTTGCGAATAGAAATCGCGAAGGTCGATCACGTCGATGGTCATGGCATCAATCTACCATACGGCGCTGGTCCGCGGCGCGCCGAAATTGGCATTGCCGCGTAAGCGTTAACGCCATATTCCTAGCTGTCCAATGGGGAGCTGAGCCTTACTCACGGAGCTGTCATGGCCGCGGAAATTCGCACCTTTAACTGCCTCACCGACAATTTCGGCTATCTGATCCACGATCCCGCGACCAAGGCCACCGCTTCGATCGATGCGCCGGAGGCCGCACCCATCATCAAGGCGCTGGAGCGCGAAGGCTGGACGCTGACGGATATCCTGATCACCCATCACCATCACGACCATGTCGGCGGCGTCGCCGAGTTGAAGCAGAAATACAATTGCCGCGTCGTCGCGCCGCACGACAAGTCGACCAGGATCGCCGATGTCGACCTGCGCACCGGCCATGGCGACGTCATCAAGGTCGGCAGCCTCCTGGTGCGGGTGCTGGAAACGCCCGGTCATACGCTCGACCACATCTCCTACGTGTTCGACGGCGAGAAGGCCGTGTTCGCCGCCGACACGCTGTTCTCGATCGGCTGCGGCCGGGTGTTCGAGGGTACCTATCCGATGATGTGGGATTCGCTTCTGAAGCTGCGCGCGTTGCCGGACGATTTCAATCTCTATTGCGGCCATGAATACACCGCTTCCAACGTCAAGTTCGCGCTCACGGTGGACGGCGACAATCCCGCGCTGAAGGCTCGCGCCGAGGAAGTGGCGCGGCTGCGCGCGGAGAACAAGCCGACCATCCCGGTGCTGCTCGGCGAGGAGAAGAAGGCCAACGTATTCCTGCGCGCCGACGAGCCATCGGTGGCGGCGAAACTGCACATGAAGGGCGCCAGCGCCGAAAAAGTATTCGGCGAACTCCGCGAACGCAAGAACAAGTCCTGATGGCGTTGTCACCCGATGCCGCCGACATCATCGCGCGGCTTGGACTGAAGCCGCATCCGGAAGGCGGCCACTACCGCGAGACATTTCGTGACGCCAGCGTGGATGCCGGCGGACGTTCGCGATCGACCGCGATCTACTTCCTGCTGGCACGCGGCGAGCGCTCGCATTGGCATCGCATCGACGCCGTCGAGATCTGGCACTACTACGCGGGCGCATCGCTGACGTTGCAGATCACTGACGATGGCGGGCAGCACAGCGTGAGGCTCGGCCCCGATCTCGCTGCCGGCGAAACACCGCAGGCGATCGTGCCAGCGCACGCCTGGCAGGCCGCCGAGAGCAACGGCGACTGGACGCTGGTCGGCTGCACCGTGGCGCCCGGATTCGAGTTTGCGAAATTCGAGCTGGCGCCGAAGGGCTTCATGCCCTCTTCGTAGATGGGTAGAGCGCAGCGAAACCCATCTACGATCCTTTTCTCCACACCATGTCCTTCGCCGCGATCAACCCGCCGCCGGCGATCAGGATCGCGGCAATTGCGATCGCAGCGGTCGGCTGCGCATAGCCGGCGAGGATCAGAAACGCCGTCGACAGCAGCGGCGTCGCGTAGGACGCAGCGCCCAGCACGCGGATGTCGCCGCGCTTCATGCCGATGTCCCAGACAAAGAACGCAGCCCCCACCGGGCCGACGCCGAGCGCGAAAATTGCAAGCCACTGCCCGATCGTCTCCGGCCACACGGTGGTTTCGACCATGGTGTGGACCAGCGCGGCGAGCAGCGCGGTCGCCAGACAGAAACCTGCAACCGCATCGGTCGGCACCGCCTTCAGTCTGCGCGACATCACCGAATAGGCGGCCCATACGAAGGCGGCGAGGAAGGCTGCAGCCAGACCCGGAATCTGGCTGGGCGCGAATCCGGGGCCCGTATTGCCGGCCAGAAGCAGCACCGTGCCTGCGAGCCCGAGCAGCGCGCCGATGATGTGATTCGACGCCAGCCGTTCGCCCGGCAGCAGCGACGAGAACAGCACGATCAGCAGCGGCCAGAGATAATTCAAAAGTCCGGCTTCGGCCGGCGGTGCGAAACGCAGCGCAAGAAAGTACAGCGCGTGATAGCCGAACAGGCCGCCGACGCCGACCACCCAGGCAACCAGCGGCTGCTTCATGGCGGCAAAGGCTGCGGGCCGGAACAGGAAGCTGGCGAATGCTACGGCAGCACCGATGCCGAACGTCATGGCGGCGAGCTGGAATGCGGGAATTTTTCCGGTAGCGACCGTGAGCACCGACAGCAGCGACCACATCAGGATCGCGGTCAGTCCGATCAGCGTTGCGGTGCGGGCGGTCATGGGATTCGGAGACACTCGGCTTCTTCCGTCATGGCCGGGCAAAGCCGTCTGAAGGACGGCGTCGCTTACGCTCGCCTATGCCCGGCCATCCACGTCTTCCTCGTCAGCGGGTTGTAAGGACGTGGATGCCCGGGACATCTAGCGCGAAGACGCGCTTCGCGCTTCTGCCCGGGCATGACGAGTTTTTATGAGCCGTTGCGACATGCAACAGCCATCCGATGTGGAGGCAATCAGGTCATGTACTGCCCGCCGTTGATGGTCATCGTCGAGCCGGTGATGCCGCCGGCGTCGTCGGCAGCGAGGAACACCACGGCGCGGGCGATCTCCTCGGGCTCGCCGAGGCGGTTGACCGGGATCAGCGGCAGGATGCTCTTCTCCAGCACGTCCTTCGGCACCGCCTGCACCATTTCGGTGTTGATGTAGCCGGGGCAGATCGCGTTCACGGTGATGCCGCCCCTGGCGGTCTCCAGCGCAAGCGCCTTGGTGAAACCGATGTCGCCGGCCTTGGCCGCCGAATAGTTGACCTGGCCGAACTGGCCCTTCTGGCCGTTGATCGAGGAAATGTTGATGATGCGGCCGAACTTGCGGGCGCGCATGCCTTCGATCACCTGGCGCGTCATGTTGAACAGCGAGCCGAGATTGGTGTTGATGACCGCGTTCCACTGGTCGAGCGTCATCTTGTGGAAAGCGCCGTCCTTGGTGATGCCCGCATTGTTGACGAGCACGTCGACCGGACCGAGATCGGCTTCGACCTTCTTGACGCCCGCAGCGCACGCGTCGAACGAGGCGACGTCCCACTTGTAGACGGGGATGCCGGTCTCCGACTTGAATTTTTCGGCCGCGGCGTCGTTGCCGGCGTAGCTCGCCGCCACAGTATAGCCTGCAGCCTTCAGCGCCTTGCTGATCGAAGCGCCGATGCCTCGCGTACCCCCCGTTACCAATGCAACACGTGCCATGTCGTAGTCCTCCTTGGTGGTCTTCTTTATAGGCCGGGAATTGTCCCGGCCCTTTGACGAAGCTCAGCCTGCAGGTTCGAAGCGTTCCAGAAAACGCTTGCGGAGATGAAAATGCCCGGCGCGAGACCGGGCATTTCAACTTTAGCAATTAAGAGTGCGGGTGACAGATGATCTTTTCATCATTCAGCCGGTCACTTTGCCTCAGTATCAGTCGCGCGCGACGCACATCGCAATGCCCATGCCGCCACCGATGCACAGCGTGGCAAGGCCCTTCTTGGCGTCGCGCTTCTGCATTTCGTGCAGCAGCGTCACCAGCACGCGCGCGCCGGACGCGCCCACGGGATGGCCGATCGCGATCGCGCCGCCGTTGACGTTGACCTTGCCGGTATCCCAGCCGAGGTCCTTGTTGACCGCGCAGGCCTGCGCCGCGAACGCCTCGTTGGCCTCGATCAGGTCGAGGTCGCCGATGTTCCAGCCGGCCTTCTTCAGCGCGGCGCGGGACGCCGGTATCGGCCCGGAGCCCATGATCTTCGGATCGACGCCCGCCTGGGCCCAGGACACGATGCGGGCCAGCGGCTTCTTGCCTTCCTTGGCGGCCTGCCTGGCAGTCATCAGCACCACGGCGGCGGCGCCATCATTGATGCCGGACGCGCTGCCGGCGGTGACGGTGCCCTCCTTCTCGAAGGCCGGCTTCAGCTTCGCCATCGCGTCGATGGTCGCGCCATGGCGCGGATATTCGTCGGTATCGACGACGATGTCGCCCTTGCGGGTCTTGATGGTGACGGGGACGATCTCGTCCTTGAACTTGCCGGCCTTCTGCGCGGCCTCCGCCTTCTGCTGCGACTTGACCGCAAACTCGTCCTGCTGCGCGCGCGTGATCTGCCACTGCCGCGCGACGTTCTCGGCGGTGTTGCCCATGTGGTAGCCGTTGAAGGCGTCCCACAGGCCGTCCTTGATCATGGTGTCGACCAGTTCGAGGCCGCCCATCTTGACGCCGCCCCGCAGATACTGCGCGTGCGGGGCCATGCTCATGGATTCCTGGCCGCCGGCGACGACGATTTCGGAATCGCCGTTGAGCAGCGCCTGGTAGCCCAGCGCCACGGTGCGCAGGCCGGAACCGCAGAGCTGGTTGACGCCCCAGGCCGGGCTTTCCACCGGGATGCCGGCGGCGATCGAGGCCTGACGGGCCGGGTTCTGCCCCTGCGCCGCGGTCAGGATCTGGCCCATGATGACTTCCGAGACACGGCCCGGCTCGATGCCCGCCCGCTCCAGCGCGGCCTTGATGGCAATGGCGCCGAGGTCATGGGCCGGAGTGGTGGCGAATGCGCCGTTGAAGCTGCCGACCGGGGTGCGGGCGGCGCTGACGATGACGACATCGTCTGACATGGACATCTCCTGAGGTTGAGGTTTCTTTTGACGGCGGGCGGCCGGACGGCAAGCCTGTCTCTCACCTTATCCTGTTAACCCCATTGACCCATGTCAATCGGCCAGCGCCCAAAATCCTGCCGCAGCGCATTCATTTTGATCTCCGCGGGGGTTTCCATAGCAGCGTCCATGCCTTGGAATTAACCGTGCCGCACAAAACGGTAGCCGAACCGGGTTGAAAATGCTTACTTTGTTGCGTTGCGTTGCTCGTCTGCCCGCCGGCGATGCCGTCGGGTTCCCCGCTCTCGGTGTATTGTGTGAGCCCATGGCAAAGTCAGATCAACCTACGACCATCAAGAAGTACGCCAACCGGCGGCTCTATAATACCGGGACCAGCACCTATGTGACGCTCGAGGATCTCGCGGCGATGGTGAAGGACGGCGAGGATTTCCTCGTCTACGACGCCAAGACCGGCGACGACATCACCCGTTCGGTGCTGGCGCAGATCATCTTCGAGCAGGAGAACAAGGCCGGACAGAATCTGCTGCCGACCACTTTCCTGCGCCAGTTGATCCGCTTCTACGGCGACAGCATGCAGATGGTGGTGCCGAAATATCTGGAGCAGTCGATCGACACGCTGACGCGCGAGCAGGAAAAATTCCGCAAGCAGCTCACCAACACGTTCAGCGGAACGCCGTTCGCGCCGCTTGAAGAGCACGTCCGCCGCAACATGGAATTGTTCCAGCAGACCTTCTCGATGTTCAAGCCGTTCGCGCCGCCGCGCGGCGAATCGAGCGAGCCGGAGAAGGCGCCGGAGCCGGCGGCCGATGACAACATCGACGACCTGCGCCGGCAGATGAAGGACATGCAGGATCGTCTCGAGCGCATGTCGAAAGAGCCGAAGAAGGAAGAGTAGCGGTCGGCCGGCGCGCCGGCGCCGACGGTCCCGTCTTTCCCCGATTCAGCGCTGGAGATCTTGGAATCGCGGGCCATGTGCTCGCGATTTTCTTTTGCTTCCCGGTTGACCTGCATCAATCGCTAAAGCGCCCGTCGCAGCCACACTGTCCGCATGGACATGCAGGTTGCGACGATCGAGCCGCCGGTCACGGGCGGATTGCCTCCCGAAAGCCGCCGGCGGCTTTCATGGAAGCTTGCGGTCGCGATCCTGATCGTGGCTGCAGCCGTCGCCGTCGCATGGTGGTTGCTGCGAGGGCCCGCGATCACGGTGGCGCGAGTCACGCGCGGCGCCGCCGCCGAAATCGTCTACGCAACCGGCGCGATCGAGCCAGAGACGTGGTCACGCTCGACACCCCTGGTGCGCGGCCGGATCATCGAGCGTTGCCGGTGCGAGGGCAAGGCGGTCAAACGCGGCGATGTTCTCGCCCGTCTCGACGACAAGGAAGCGCTGGCGACGCTGAACGACCTGCATGCGCTGGCAGAATTCCAGCAGCGCGAGTTCGACCGTCAATCGCAATTGCTGTCACGCGGCGTCGCAAGCTCGCAGGCATTCCAGAAGGCCGAGACCGATCTGGCGCGCATCAGGGCGCAGATCGCGGCGCAGGCACAGCGGCTCGAATACTACAAGCTGGTGTCGCCGATGGACGGCACCGTCCTCAAGGAGGACGGTGAGGTCGGGGACATGGTCGAGCCCGGCACGATCCTCTACCGCATCGGGCTGGAGAAGCCGTTGTGGGTGGTCGCCGACGTCAACGAGGAGGACATCCCCCGCGTCAAGGTCGGCCAGAATGCGCTGCTGCGCACCGATGCGTTCGCGGGTCAAATCCTGCCGGGCACGGTCAAGCAGATCACGCCGGCCGGCGATCCCCTCTCCAAGACATTTCGCGTCCGGATCAGCCTGCCCGACGATACGCCGCTGCGGGTCGGCATGAGCGTCGAAGCCAACATCATCAGCCGCGAAAAGCCCGACGTGCTTCTCGTCCCGGCCAACGCCGTGGTCCGCAACAGCCTGTTCGCCATCGAAGACAACCATGCGCGGCTGCGCAAGGTCGAGATCGGCATCCGCGGCACCGGCTTCGTGGAAATCCTGCATGGCGCCAGCGAAGGCGAATGGGTCGCCTCGCCGGCAACCGCGAACATCAAGAACGGTTTCCGGGTCCGCGCCACTCCCCTGGAGACGCCAGCGCCGTGAACCTGATCCTGAGCATTGCCTGGACCCATGTCCGCCACCGCGCGCGCCAGACCCTGGTGGCGATCGCCGGCGTCATGACCGGCGTCGGCTTCTCCATCATGATGGCGGCAATCATGGAGGGCTCGCAGGACGACTTCATCCAGACCCTGGTCAATGCACTGCCGCATATCTCGGTGACGGACGAATTGCGCGAGCCGAACCAGCAGCCCGCCGAGATGCGCTATCCGGCTGCCGAATTCCACGGCCTGACGCCGGAGGTGCGCCGCCCGGGCATCAAGAACCCGATGGCCACGATCGCCTCGCTGCAGACCTGGGTGCCGGGCGCCCTGACACCTTCGGTGCAGTCGAAGGCGGTGCTGCGCTTCGCCGGCCGCAACCTCACGGTTTCGATCATCGGCATCGATCCCCGCACCGAGGTGGAGGTCTCCAATCTGCCCGCCCACATGCGGCAGGGATCGCTGCAATCGCTCTACCGCGCATCCAACGCCATCGTGCTTGGCGACCGGCTCGCGGCCAAGGTCGGAGCGCGCGTCAATTCCAACATCACGCTGGCCTCCGCCGGGGGCATCAACTTGAGCGCCACCGTGGTGGGCACGTTCCATTCGGGCTTTCGGATGACGGACGAAACGACCGGCTATGTCCTGCTCAAAACCGCGCAGATTCTCGAACGGCAGACCGGCATCGTGAACGAAATCCGGGTCCGCACGCGCGATCCGATGGCGGCGCGCCTGATCAGCGAGCGCATCGGCGAACAGACCGGTTATCGATCGATCTCCTGGCAGGAAGCGCAGGAAGACCTGCTCTCGGCCATCACGGTGCGGAACGTGCTGATGTACACCATCGTCGGCGCGATCCTGCTGGTCGCGAGCTTCGGCACCTACAACATCATTTCCACCATCACGCATGAGAAGACGCGCGACATTGCGATCCTGAAATCGCTCGGCTTCCGCGACCCCACGATCCGGGCCATCTTCATCTTCGAGGCGCTGCTGGTCGGGTTCGTTGGCGCGGCGCTCGGGTGGATCTTCGGCTATCTCCTGACCCGCGGCCTCGCCTCGCTGGAATTCAAGACGCCGTTTTCCGATTACAACCATCTGCCCGTGATCTATTCGGCGAAGCATTATCTGCTCGCAACGACGGTAGCGCTGCTGTCGAGCCTGGTGGCAGGCTATTTTCCTGCCCGTGCGGCTGCACGCCTCCACCCCGTAGACATCATCAGGGGCGCAACATGACGCCGCCGCTGATCGAAGCCCGGCGCGTGACAAAGATTCTGAGCGGCATCGTGCCGGTGACGCTGGTTCGCGACATCGACCTCAAGATCATGCCGCGGGAGTTCATTGCCATCACCGGGCCGTCCGGCTCGGGAAAGTCCTCGCTGCTGTATTTGCTGGGGCTGCTCGACCTGCCGACCAGCGGCGACGTCCTGATCGACGGCCGTTCCACGACGGCGATGACGGAAGACGAACGGGCGACGGTGCGGCTCGCCAGGCTCGGCTTCGTCTTCCAGTTCCACTTCCTGCTTCCGGAATTCACCATCACCGAGAATGTCGCCCTGCCGATGCGCGCGCACGGACGCCTGTCGCCGCGCGCGATCCAGGCGCGCGCCGAGGAATTGCTGGGATCGCTCGGATTGGGCGACCATCGCCACAAGATGCCGGACCAGCTATCCGGCGGTCAGCGCCAGCGGGTCGCGGTGGCCCGGGCGCTCGCCAACGATCCCCCGGTCATTCTGGCGGATGAGCCGACCGGGAGCCTCGATTCGATCTCGACCGCGCAGGTCTTCGGCATCCTGCGCGACCTGGTAGCGCTGGACGGCAAGACCGTGGTCGCGGTCACCCACGACCTCAATCTCGCCGCGCAGATGCATCGCCGCATTCACGTGGTCGACGGCCGGCTGCAGAACGAGGCGCTCGAATCGGCTGACGGTGAGATGCCGGCTTGAACCCACGTATCGAGCCGCGTCCAGCCGATCAACCGGCCACAGGCAGCGCGGCAGCGGCCGCCGTGCTCCACGGCCGCTGCGGCGAGGCCAGTCCGATCAACCGGCCCTGGATGTAGTCGCAGCCCCACTCGCGCAGCATCGCGGCGGCTTCCTCGTCCTGCACCCATTCGGCGACCGTCCTGATCTGCAGCCGCCGCGCCAGGTCGATCAGCGTCTGCACGAAGGCGCGGTCATCCGCCGAGCGCGCGATGTTCTGCACGAAGGCGCCGTCGATCTTCACGATATCCACGCCGAGCTTGCGCAGGTTGCGGAACGAGGTGTAGCCGGCGCCGAAATCGTCGATCGCGATCTGGCTGCCGAAATTCTTCAACCGCGTGATGAAGCCCCTGATGTCGTCGATATCGCGGATCGCGACCGTTTCCGTGATTTCGACGATCAACCGCTCGCCGGCACCGGGATGCGCCTGCATCAGCGATTCGATCGAAGTCCACCAATCCGGGTCCATCGTGGTGGCGGGCGAGATGTTGAGGCTGAGCCGCACGTTCGGCGAGGCGGCGAGTTCGGCGACTGCGAGTTCGAGCACACGGTGATCGACCAGCCGGATCAGGCCCAGCCGTTCGGCGACGGGAACGATATCCGGCGCCAGCAGCGCGCGGCCGTCCGCCTGCTCCATCCGCACCAGGCATTCGTAGAATGCCGGCTGCCGCGAGTGAGCATCGACAACGGGCTCGAACGCCGTGACGATGCGGCGCTCGTTCAGCGCCGTGACGATCTCGTCGGTGACGCGGATGTTGACGCGGCGCTGGGCATCGCGTTCGACATTGGGACGCCACAGCGAGAACGATCCGGCGCGGCGGCGCTTTGCGGCGTCGAGCGTTTCCTGCGCTCGGTTGACGGCCTCGTCGGCGTTGCGGGCATAGCGCGGTATGCTGATCGCGCCGATCGATGCCGTCACCGACACGGGTCCGGATTTGGTGGGAACGACTTCGTCGCGAATGCCGGCCAGGAACCGCTCGGCCGCGACGTTGGTGTCGTCGACGGTGCAGTTGCGCAGGATCAGGCCGAACTTGTTGCCGGAAAACCGTCCCAGCACATCGCCGGCGCGCAGCCGGACACGGACGCGTTTTCCGATTTCGGCGATCACGGCGTCCGCGACGTCGAAGCCGAACGCGTCGTTGATGCGCGCCAGATGATCGATGCCGATCAGCATGAACGCGCATGACGAGCGGGATCGCGCGGCTTCCTCGATGGTTTCCGCCAGCGCTGCGACCAGGTGAGTCCGGTTGAGTTCACCGGTGAGCGGATCGTGCCGCGACAGCCGCATCAGTTGTTCGTCGCGGGCGTGGCGCTCATTGTTGACGCGGACGACGCCGTGGGCCTGCGCCGGCTTGCCGTCGGGCCCCGCGAACCAGCAGCCGGTTTCCTCGATCCAGACCACGGGCGCGGAAGTCGAGGTTCGTACGCCGTATTCGATCCGGTAGGTAACCCCCTCGCCGCTGTGCGCCGGCGGCGACTGCCCGAGCGCATCCGACCGGATCGAGCGCGCAGGCTCGATCAGTCTGGCAAATTCCGACGCGCTTGCCAGCGTTTCCAGCGGAATATCGGTGAAGACCGAGCCAACATTGTCGCTCCAGGCGATGCTGTCGGCTGCCACGTCCCAGACGAAAGCGGCCTGCCCGAGCGAGGCGAGAATGCTGGCGGCTTGCGGGACAGCGGGCATCGGTTGCCTCGATTCGGGACACCACCGGGTGATTCCCAATAGCCTGAGGATAGTGGCTCTTTCGAATCGCAGGCTAGGCAAAGTTCATAAATAATCCGGAAACCACGTTTGAAGGGCTTCCCAGACCTGCCGGGAACGAAACGGCGGGGAACGGCATAGGCCTTGCGAGGATCAGATCGCAGTGGGGCGTAACGTCCCAAAACGTGACAGTTTTAGCCGGTTACGGTGTGCGATGCTGGATATCGATCGATCGGAAGAGATTCTGGATGGCGAGTTCGTCGACGCAGACCAACCGCCCGGCATGGCGCTCGTGCCCGTCGCCCAGTCGGTGCAATGGGCGCCGAGGCAGGCCACGCCGCGGCCCGATCCGAGCTTCCTCGCGCAATTGATTGCCGCCGCCGACGAGATCCCGCAGAGCCGCAACCCGCGGCAGGCGTCGCTGGCGGACGCGCAGACCGCCTACGGCGCCAGCCAGACCGCCCGCTACCGCAGCGGCTTCCGAACCCGGCAGACGATCTAGTCAGCCTGACGCGGCGGCGTATCCGGCTTGTCAGGGGGCAGCGAACCGCTGCCCGGCTGTATTCCCGGCGACGGGACTTCCGGCGACGGCGTCTCCGCCGAGGGGATCTTCGCCGCGGCCACATCGGGCCAGCTGTCGGGGGGCACCGGCTTCGGTGCGGGTTGCACCGGCTTCGGTTCAGGGGGATCCAGCAACACGGATTCGGCGACCGAAGCTGCCGGAGGAACCACGGCCGCAGGCGGCGCGGCAGGCTCAGGCGTCGGTGGCCGGGGTTCGGGCGCCGGCTCCTCGACTTTTGCCGCACCCTTTCTCGACGGCGCAGGCGCCGCCGCCGCCACAGCTTTGCGCCGGGTGCGCAAGGCGAGGCCGGACAGGAAGTCCACCAGCGCCAGCGCCGTCAGCAGGAAGAATGTCGAGGTGCCGAACTTCGGCCACATCACGAATTCCGCCGCGGCCGCACCGAACACGATCAGCGAGAGCAGATGGTCGGTGAGGTACTTTGCGCCGGGCCGCGCGCCTTTGATGACTTCGGCGAGCAGCAGCAGGATACCGAGCGTCAGCAGCACGTCGCTCAGCGTCACCGTCCATTCCGCGCCGGAGACCAACGTCAGCTTCACCAGCGGATCGGTGAACGAAACGCCGGGCATCAGAAAGACAATGATGTTGTAGATCGCGAGCGGAATCAGGAGCAGCGGAAAACCGACCATGGGTATCGCGCCTTGCTAGGAAAACCGGAACGTTCCGGGGCGAATCACACTGTTTCACCGCGGGAACCGTTGGCCCACTCGTTGGCCAAATTCGGGCAGACGCCGCTCACTGCGGCGCCTGGTCCCGTGTCCGGTCAGGATTCCTTCTTCGCCTTGAGAACCTGGCGGCCCTTGTACATGCCGGTTTTCAGATCGAGGTGGTGCGGGCGGCGGAGTTCGCCGGAATCCTTGTCCTCGGCATAGGTCGGCTTCTTCAGTGCGTCCGCCGAGCGGCGCATGCCACGCCGCGAGGGCGATGTTTTTCTTCTGGGAACGGCCATAACGGTCCTCTAGGGGTGTTGTCTGAGGCATCCTCCGAAGCCGGACGGCCCCGCGCAAGGCGCGTGGGCTGCGATGCCGATAAGGCCGCGCTTATAGAGGATGGCATGGCGTAAAGCTAGGCCGGCATGCGGTTAAATTGGCCGAAAATTGGCTCAAAAGGCACGATTCTCGTTCCAGCACCGCTGCAGGGCCGCGGCATTGGCCCGCGCCATGTAGGTCCCGGCCAATCTCCGCACGCCGGGGCCTGGATTGCGGGCGCTGCGCCTGACGGGATTGGGCAGGATTGCCGCCAGCAAGGCGGCCTCGCGCGCCGAAAGCGTCGCTGCCGAACGGCCGAACGCGTACATCGACCCGGCCTCGGCCCCGAACTGCCCGGATGGGCCAAGTTCGGCGATGTTGAGGTAGATTTCAAGGATCCGCTGCTTGGGCAGCACCAGATCGATCCACATCGCCAGCGGCAGTTCCAGGCCCTTGCGGATCACGCTGCGGCCCGGCCACAGGAACAGGTTCTTGGCCACCTGCTGGGTAATGGTCGAACCGCCACGCTGCGCCTCGCCGTCCTCGGCATCTTCGATCGCATCCTGCAGCGCGTTCCAATCGATCCCATGATGGCTGCAGAATTTGGCGTCCTCGGATCCCACCACCGAGCGCGGCAGGTAAGGCGAAATCGCCTTGAAATCGATCCATTGCCGCGACACCGGCGCGCCCTTGAGCCAGCGCCAGGCCATCAGCGTCGAGACCGGATGGCCGGTGCGGTAAAACGGCGTCACCAGATAGGGCAGCAACAGCACCACCAGCAGGAACAGCAGCAAAATTCGGAAAATGCGCAAATCGGGTGATCCGGATCAGCCCCCAGGCCGGCAGAGGCCGCCCATAAGACCTCCACCCACGTGACATCTCCATGATATTCCGCACGTTTTCCAGCACTTTTAGGGCGCTGTGACCAAAGTCATGGAATTGACGAAGCCGTTGCCATCAACGATTGTCCGGCCAAATCGATCTGGAGCTATTCTTGATGACGACCGCCGCTTCCGACTTTGCCAAACGCCTGGACCAGACCGCGGAAGATACCGAAGCGTTGCTGGCGAAACTTTTGTCCGACACGCTGTTGCCTGACGAGATCGCCCGCCCGAAGCGGCTGATGGACGCCATGCGCTATTCCAGCCTCAACGGCGGAAAGCGACTGCGCCCCTTTCTGGCAGTCGAAAGCTCGGCCGTATTCGGCGTTCCGCGCGAGGCGGGCCTCCTTGTCGGTGCCGCGTTGGAATGCATCCACTGTTATTCCCTGATCCATGACGACCTGCCGGCGATGGACAACAGCGATTTGCGCCGCGGCCGGCCCACGCTGCACAAGAAGACCGACGACGCCACCGCGATCCTCGCCGGCGACGGCCTGCTGACGCTGGCATTCGACATCGTCACCCGCGACGAGATCCACGAGGACGCCAATGTGCGCCTGCTGCTGACGCGCGCGCTGGCGCGGGCGTCGGGCATCGGCGGCATGGTCGGCGGCCAGATCCTGGACCTCGCCGGAGAAGGGCGGTTCGGCGACCGCGAACCGGTCGACGTGGCGCGGCTGCAGCAGATGAAGACCGGCGCGCTGCTGCGCTACGGCTGCATCGCCGGCGCCATCCTCGGCCAGTCCACGCAAAGGGAATATCAGGCGCTCGACGATTACGGCCGCGCGCTCGGCGAGGCCTTCCAGATCGCCGACGACCTGCTCGACGTCGAAGGCGACGCCGCCGCGCTAGGCAAGCCAGCCGGCGCCGATGCCGCGCTGGGCAAGACCACGTTCGTCACCCAACTCGGGATCGACGGCGCCAGGCAGCGCATCGGCGATCTGCTGGCGCGGGCGGATTCGGCGCTGTCGGTGTTCGGCGCCAAGGGCGACGTTCTCCGGGCGGCCGCACGCTTCGTCGCGGAGCGCAAGAACTAGAGTCTTTTCCGTTCCGATGGAATCGGAACGGGGCTATAGATTCTTGTTTTGACGCGTTTTCTTGACGCGAACCGGTTTCCACTTCGCTGGAAAACGCTCCAGCATGAGTTGACGGACGAGCGGATGGACAAGGAATTCGAAAAGCACCTTGTTCGTTTCCGCAACCGGCCGCTGCTGGTCCGCGTCGTCTACTCAAGACCGCGAACCTTCATTGCCATCGCAATCGGCATCGCTGTTTTCCTGCTGCTGCCCGATACCCGCCGCCTGGTGACGCGTCTCGTCGTCGGCTGGGATGCATTTGCCGCGCTGTATCTCGTCCTAGCCTACAGCATGATGCTGCGCTGTGGCATCGCCTATATCCGTCGCAGCGCGGCGTTGCAGGACGACGGGCGCTTCGTGGTGCTGCTGCTCACCGCGCTCGGCGCCTTCGCGAGCCTCGCCGCCATCCTGTTCGAGCTTGGCGCTTCGAAGGGCAACCCCGCCGGGCTGGTCCTCGCCATCGTGACGATCGCGTTGTCATGGACGCTGGTGCATACCTCGTTCGCGCTGCATTACGCCCATGAGTTCTACCGCGGCAGCAAGCCGGGCGGCCTGCAGTTTCCGAGTGGCGAGACGCATGCCGAGGCGGATTACTGGGACTTCGTCTACTTCTCTTTCGTGATCGGCATGACGGCGCAGGTTTCCGACGTCGGCATCACCGACAGGGTCATCCGCCGCACCGCGACCGTGCACGGCATCATCTCGTTCGTGTTCAATACCGCGCTGCTAGCGCTGATGGTCAACATCGCGGCCACCGCCATTTAGTTGTCAGTGGCCGGGATCGGATCGAGGGAAATCACGATGTTTGCCGCTCCCGCTCTCAGTTGCAGACTTCCACATTGCCGCCAGTGCCGTTGCGCGGTGAGCCACCCTGATAGTCGATGCGACAGCCGCGGCTGACCGGCCGGCAGCCACCTGCGTCGCAAACGAACTGGCCCGATCCGCCCGCCGATCTGCGAGGCCTGACGACGCCGGCACCGGCCAGCCCGGGAATGGATTCGGGCCGTCCTCGAACTTGGCGCCCGCGCTCCCGACGATCGTCGGTATCGCGCTTGGCGACCGGCTTCTTCCCGCGGCGCTTCTCGCACTCGTTGTCGTCGTTGAGGGACGAGCCAGCGGCGCAGGTGATCTTCGTGCACCGCTCGCCGTCGGCCTTGTAGCCGTGCTCGCAGACCAGCGGGCAAACCCGCGCCGACTTCAACTTGATCGTGTCGAGCGCATCGGTTGAAGCCAGCCTGGTGTCGAGCCTGGTACCGGCGTAGCGGTTGAACAATGTCAGCGAACGCTGCGAGGCGGCATTCCAGTTGCCGTCGGTCGAGCCGGTCAGACAGCCGACGCGGCGCAGTTCGGCCTGCACCGACTGGGTAACATCAGCCTGCGGCGGGCCGGCGGCGAGGGCTGCAACGTTCACGGCCTTGTCGGCCGCAGCCTTGTCGTTGGCGACGTTGTCGGCGGCAGCCTTTTCGGCGTCGATGCGCTTCTGTTCGGCCGCGGCGGCCTGGTCCTGCGCCACCTGCTTGGCCTTTTCGGCCGCGATCCGAGCCTGCTCGGCGGCCCTGGCTTCGGCTTCGGCCTTTGCCTGCTTCGCCTTCTGGGCGCCCTCGGCCGCGAGCCGCACACGCTCCTGTTCGGCCAGCCGCGCCTTCTCGGTCGCGGCAACGCGGGTTTCCTCGGCGGCGAGCTTGTCGAGCTGAAGCCTGGCAAGACTGGCGTAGAAGCCGTCGGGATATTGCGCGAGGAACGCGTTGAGCGCGCTCTCGTTGCCGACCTGCAGCGCCAGTTCATAGTCGCGGCGGGCTTCGGCCTGCGCACTGAGCGCGGGCGTCGCAGGCGCGGCTGCCGCCGGGCGAGCCGGCACCAGCGGCACGTCTTCACCGCCGAGCGAGCCGTACACAAAGGGTTCCTGCTTGTTGCCCGTGGACTTGAGCACCTCGTCGCGGACAAAGCCAAAGGCCCGGCGCACATCGAGCCCGGGCTTCGTCAAATGGTGTGACAGGGCCGACGTAAACGGGCTGTTCTTGCCGTCGCCGTCGGCGGCCGTGGATCCAGCCTTGGCCGAATAGGCGATCAGGACGTTCGGACTGGTCGGCTCGACCTTGGCGAGACCCTGCCCGATCGCCCGCGACGCCACGGTCCGCTTCATCGTCCTGGCAAAGGGATTGTCGCGGCAGGCGTCGAGGATCACGAGCCGCAATTTCTTGGCCGGCTCGATCGCGATCAGGATGCGGTCGAGCGACAGCGCTTCGTCATAGACGTCGGTGTCGCGTTCCAGCTTTGCATCCACCGGAATCAGGTAGTTTCCGCCGTCCACCTCGATGCCATGGCCGGCGTAATAGACGACGGCGATATCGGCATCGCGGGAGCGATCGGCAAAATCACGCAGCGCGCGCCTCGTGTCGGCAGCAGAGAGGTCCCGGCGGGAATCGACGACATCGAAGCCGGCTTCTTTCAGCGTCGACGCGATCTTGCTGCTGTCGTTAACCGGATTGGCGAGCGGTGCGACGTTCTGGTAGGCCGAATTGCCGAGCACCAGCGCCACGCGCTTCTCGGCAAGGGCCGGTCCGCAGACCAGCAGGGATGCCGCCGCCGCCAGCATCCATCGAACCAATCCTAAAGATCCAGATTTGACCATGACACTTCCGGAGCCTCGCACTTTCTGCCACGCCGGACTGCCTATCAGAGCCAGCAGCCGGACTTTGTGAGTTACGTCACGAACCACGCACACGTGAATCGCGCGCTCGTCCCTTCGTTAGTCGGGCCAGCGCCCCGGCGGTTCGCCCCATGGCTGATCATTAACCGGCCCCGGCCGGGTTCCCCGACCGGATATAGACCCCAGGCCACGAGCATCCATTCCACGGAGGCGGCGCTCAGCGCGGCACGACGTGTTCCTGATATTGCGGCAGATCGTCGGTGATCGCAAACCAGGGCGCCTTCGAACCGACGAAGATATGGGCCGTCGGGCGGATCGAGGGATTATCGGCCAGCGTGCCCATGGCGACGTGGACGAAGGCGCCGTCACGCACGACCGAATAGAGCAGCGAGCCGCAGCGTCCGCAATGCGCGTCATGGTTTGCCTCGCCACCATACGTCGTGAGCTTGTCTTCGCCCCTGCTGACGCTGAGCTTGTCGCGGGCAATGCCGGCAAACGGCTTGAACGCCGCACCGGTGGCGCGCCTGCAGCCCGAACAATGGCAGTTCATCGCATATGCAAATTCGTCCGCCACGGCATAGCCCACCGCACGGCAGAAGCATTCTCCGGCCAGAATGCGAGCGTTCGATTTTGCTGAACCCGTCACTTCTCATCCCTCTCACCTGTGATGAAGTCACCCATAGCGCAATGAACAGGTTCGTGGCTTAATTCAACCGGACAAATTTCTTTTCGCCGGAGGAACTGCCGTGAGTCACGACCGATCGACCGTGGAAGCCGTGGTCAAGAACTACTTCGATGGCCTGTATGAAGGCGATGCCGAAAAGCTCGGTGCAATGTTCGATTCATCAGCCGATTTGCGCTGGCTGGAGAAGGGCGAATTGCAGGTTCTTACCGTGCCGGACTGGCTCGATCGCGTGCGCAAGCGCCCCTCGGCGAAGGCGGAAGGCAAGCCGCGCGAGGATTTCATCGTCACGATCGACCGCGCCGACGACCAGACCGCCTTCATCAAGGTGCGCTGCCAGTTGCCGCCGCGCTATTTCACCGACTATCTGGTGGCGATGAAACTGAACGACGGCTGGAAGATCGTATCCAAGTCCTACCGCTACGATCTGCGCGAGTAGTGCCAGACGATTCCGATGTAGGCGTTATCTCTCTACGTTGTGAGAGTTTGCCCCTATTCCGCCGCCGCGTTCCGTCCCGGGTACCCTACATAGCCCGCGGGATCGCCGAACCGTTCGATCATCACCGCGGTGAGATCCTTGGCCTTGCTGGTGACGCAGGCGCCGGAGCGCACCGTGTAGCGGTCCTGGTGCTGCAGATGCGGCGGCGCGACGCCCTGCTGCAGCGCGCGGGCGGCGTCCATGACGAGCTTGCGGAAGTGCATGATGCCGAGATCGGTGGGGCCGAGATGTTCGCGGGTGCGATCGGCGATCGGGCCCTGGCTGTCCTGCACCGCGGCGTCCTGCTCGGAGACGCCCTTGATGCCGGTGTAGCTGGAGGTCTTCTGCAGCCTGCGATCGATCAGGTAATCGTTCGACTTGTTTCGCAGCGGAACATAATTCTCGTCGACCACGGCCATCACGCCGTTGCCGCGATCGTAGCCGTCGCGCTCGGCCTGCGTCAGCGGACGCTCCGGATTCCAGGCGTAGGTGTAAATCCAGCAATTGGTATCGGTGACAGGCACAAAACTCTGGCCGAAGATATTCTCGCCCGGCATCGAGCTTGGCGCATAGGCGTGCACCGGCATCAGGAACTGGGCAATGCGCCAGTAAATATTGTCTGACCCGGTGAGCCGCCCTCCGGCGACGGTGAGACCGGCCTCGTGCGGATTGATCTTGATCACCGGGCGCGGGTCCTCGGCGATCCAGCGCATGTGGTCGGTCGCGACCCGCGTCAGCGGATTCACGAAGTGCTTCTTGATATCGAGGATCTCGTTCTCTTCCTTCTCGAAGGAGAGATGTGCGAAGGTGAAATGCGCAGTGTCGATCGAGCCTTCCAGCGCCTGCACCCAGTTGCAGTCCTGCCACTTCTTGGTGACGTAGCGGTGCGAGGGCGGCACCACCGCCATCTCCAGCGCGGGCAATTCGGGCATCTGCTCGACTGGTCCCATATAGGCCCAGATCATGTCGCCCCATTCGCGCACCGGATAGGACTTGATGCGGATCAGGTCCTTGGCGTTGAGGTCGGGATAGGAGGTCGGCATGTCGACGCAAGCGCCGTCGGTATCGAATTTCCAGCCGTGATAGACGCAGCGGATGCCGCATTCCTCGTTGCGCCCGAGCCAGAGATTGGCGCCGCGATGCGGGCAGTATTGATCGATGACGCCGACCACGCCGCGGGTGTCGCGGAAGGCGAGCAGCTCCTCGCCCATGACGATGATCTTCTTCGGTGTCCCGTCCGCGTCGGGCAATTCCGCCGACAGCAGCACCGGGATCCAGAAGCGGCGCAGCAATTCGCCCATCCCCGTTCCCGAACCGCTCTCGGTCAGGAACCTGTTATCCTCTGCGCGCAGCATGGATTTCCTCCAAGGTTATTGCTTTTGACCAAGCTTGGCGCAGGCGGAGCGGGGCGTCAACGCGTGTCCGGGGCCGGCATCGGATCGACTGACCCGCGCCATTCAGCTAGCTGCGTTTGGCGGAAATCAACACCATCATCGGGCGCTCCAGCTCTTCGGCCAGATCAGGGTTTGCGGCGACCTCCTCGGCGGTCGGGCTCCACTCCTGCACGTGCCTGATCGCGAAGCCTGATTGAATCAGACCATTGAGCGTCGTTCCAAGAGTTCGGTGCTGTTTGACGACGCCCTCGGCCAGCCAGTTTGTGATCCGCGGACCCTCGCTGGCATAGCCGTCTATCGGCCACATCTTGCGCCCCTCTTGATTGAGCCAGCCGGGGCTGGCCGGAGCCATGTAGATCGGATGCTCGATGGTAAAGGTGAAGTACGAGCCGGGTACGAGCGCGCGGTGCACCGATCTAAGCAACCTGTCGAGATCGACGATGTAGTGAAGGACCAGTGAACTGAAGGCGAAGTCGAAAGATTCTGCAGGCAGTTCAAGATGCTCGAGATCGGCGATGGTGTAGGTCACTTCGGAATCGGCGGTGTCGGCCTTCGCCCTGGCGATCATGTTTTCGGATAGATCGAAGCCGGACACATGGGCGGCGCCCTGTTCTCGGGCCCACCTTGCAAACCAGCCGAAGCCGCATCCGAGATCGACAACGCGCTTGCCACGAAGGTCAGGAAGCAGCATCCGTACGGCAGGCCATTCAGCCGCGCCGTTCAATCCGTGAACGGAACGGCGCAATTGGCTGTATCCGGCAAAGAATTCAGGATTGTCGTAGATATTCTGCGCCACGCAGCTCGCTTCCCTGCATGAAACTCGCTTCGATGTGCGCGGTCCCGGAGCTAACGCCGGAAAAGCTCGCCCCTGCTCGTGAGGGACGAGATCGCCCAAAGGCCCGGTGCGGTACGGAAACTGGATCCGCTTACTCGGCCGCCGTCACCGCGCTCTCCGGCGTCTTGGCGCCGCTGCCGTAGCGCTGGTCGATATAGTCGATCACCAGCGCCTTGAAGTCGGCGGCAATCGAGGGGCCGCGCAGGGTGCGGAATTTCTTGCCGTCGACGAACACCGGCGCGGCCGGCGCTTCGCCGGTGCCGGGCAGCGAGATGCCGATATTGGCATGCTTGGATTCGCCGGGGCCGTTGACGATGCAGCCCATGACCGCGACGTTGAGCTGTTCGACGCCGGGATACTGCGTCTTCCAGCCCGGCATTTCCGTGCGGATGAAATCCTGGATCGAGCGCGCCAGTTCCTGGAAGGTGGTCGAGGTGGTGCGGCCGCAACCCGGGCATGCCGCGACCAGCGGGACGAAGGTGCGGAAGCCCATGGTCTGCAGCAGTTCCTGCGCGACCTGGACCTCAAGGGTACGATCGCCGCCGGGTTCGGGCGTCAGCGAAATGCGGATGGTGTCGCCGATGCCGTCCTGCAGCAGGATGCCGAGCGCCGCCGACGATGCCACGATGCCCTTCGAGCCCATGCCGGCTTCGGTGAGGCCGAGGTGGATGGCGTAATCCGAGCGCGAGGCGAGCGTCTGATAGACGGCGATCAGGTCCTGCACGGCGGAAACCTTCGCCGAGAGGATCATGCGGTTCTTGGGCATGCCGAGTTCCTGCGCCCGCGCCGCCGACATCAGCGCCGATTGCACCATGGCTTCGCGCGTCACCGCGCGGGCGTCGCGCGGGTTCGGCGAAGCGGTGTTCTCGTCCATCAGCCTGGTCAGCAGTTCCTGATCGAGCGAGCCCCAGTTGGCGCCGATGCGGACCGGCTTGTTGTTCCTGTTGGCGATCTCGATGATGTCGGCAAATTGGGTGTCGCGCTTGTTCTTGAAGCCGACATTGCCGGGATTGATGCGGTATTTGTCGAGCGCCTCGGCGCAATCAGGGTATTCGGCAAGCAGCTTGTGGCCGATGTAATGAAAGTCGCCGATCAGGGGCGTGGTGATGCCGCGCTTGCGCAGGCCATCGCGAATGTGCGGAACGGCGGCAGCAGCCTCCTCACGGTCGACCGTGATGCGCACCATCTCCGAGCCGGCGCGCGACAGCGCCGCGACCTGCGCGATGGTGCCTTCGACATCGGCGGTGTCGGTGTTGGTCATCGACTGCACGACGATCGGCGCACCGCCGCCGACGGCGACATTGCCGACCATGACCTGGGTGGTTTTATGCCGGGCCTTGGGGCCGGCGATGTCGTCTTGCGGGATCATTTCGGGCTTGTTCATGGGGGTCTCGAATATCAGGTTTTGATGACATTCACCAAGGGGGCGGCAAAAGCGCAGTGCGCCTCGTCACACAATGAAATTTCGTTTGCTTGCTCAATGGCTTACATCGGCCACGACGACCGAAGGCAAGGCCAAAAGCCCGATCTTCCCTTACCCGCTATATTGGACAGGAATCGCGGAATTGAAAGGGCGGGCATTCCCATCCGCCGCCTTTTCATAGCCCGGTCAGGGCCCTAGCATCACCCCAAAATAACGGGAGGCAACCATGTCGGGGCGGAACGAACTTATCTCCACGGCGGAACTCGCTGACATCCTGGATCAGGCGGATCTGCGCCTGTTCGATTGTACCACCTATCTCGAACCCGCCCCCGAAGGCAGCAGCCAGCCCTATCTCACGGTTCCCGGACGCCACACCTTCGAGGCCGGGCATATTCCGGGCGCGGACTTCCTCGACCTGCAAAGCGAGTTCTCCGACCCCGATACCGGCCTTCGCTTCATGATGCCGGATGCCGCGCATCTCGAACGCGCCTTCGGCTCTCACGGCGTGTCCAACGGCAGCCGGGTGGTGCTGTACAGCATCGGCACGCCGATGTGGGCGACGCGGTTCTGGTGGATGCTGCAATCGCTCGGCTTCGAGAACGCCGCGGTACTCGACGGCGGGCTCGACAAATGGAAGCTCGAGGGACGCCCGATCGAAACCGGACCTGCCAGGGGATATCCGCCGGCAACATTCAGGGCGAAACCGAAGAGCGGATTCTTCGTCGACAAGCACCAGACGCTTGCGGCCACCACCGAGCACGGCACCGTCGTCGTCAACGCGCTCGGCCCGCAGTTCCACAAGGGCCTCGAGCCCAGCCGCTACGGCCGCCCCGGCCGCGTGCCCGGCAGTTGCAACGTATCGGCGGCGACCCTGCTCGATCCGCAGACCAAGGCATTCATTCCGCTGGCCGAGGCCGAAGCCAGGTTCAAGGCGCAGGGCATCACGAAGGACAAGCGCGTGGTCGCCTATTGCGGCGGCGGCATATCAGCCACCGTCGACCTGTTCCTGCTGCGCCGGCTCGGCTACGATAACCTCACCCTCTACGACGGCTCGATGGGGGAATGGGCCAAGGATACGTCGCTGCCGATCGAGACGGGTTAGAACGATCTCTCGGCGTCATTGCGAGCGCAGCGAAGCAATCCATCTATCCACCGCGTTGAAGCATGGATTGCTTCGTCGCTGGCGCTCCTCGCAATGACGGAAAGACCTACGCCGGCACGTTCGGATCGGGCATCACCTTCGGATCCGGCTTGTTGACGAGATAGAGCCCGGCGATGACGAGCACCGCGGCGGCGGCGAAGGCGATGGTCAGCGTATCGTGCATGATGAAATACGCCGCGACGACGCCGAACAGCGGCGTGACGAAGGTAAAAGACGACAGCTTGCTCGCCGAATACGCCTTGATCAGCGCAAACCAGATCACGAAGGTGCACCCCACCACCCAGAACGCCTGATAGGCCAGCAGCGAGATCGACAGCGCGCTCGGCATGTGGGTGATCTTCTCGCCGAACAGTAGCGACGCGCAGCCGAGGATCGGGATCGATACCGCGACCTGATAGCTGAGCGCCTTTTCCGGCGCAGCGTTGCGCAGCTTCGTGCCCTTGGCGATCAGCGTGGTCGCACCCCACAGCGCGCCGCCGGCAACAACCAGCAGGTCACCCAGCAGCACCGTGGCATCGACGTTCGGCTGCGGCACGCCGATCGCGAGCGCGACACCTGCGAAGCTCAAGCCCAGCCCGCTCCACTGCAGCAGGCTGAGGCGCTCCCCGAGAAACTGATAGGAGCCGAGCGCGACGAAAAACGGCGCGGTGTAGAGAAACACCGCTGCCCGCGAGGCCGTCGTGAACACCAGCCCGGAGAAGATCAGCACGAACTCGATGCCGAACAGCGTGCCTGCGAACAGGCCGGGCCACAGTGAGCCGTCACGCTCGAAGAACTTCACGCCGCGCAGCCAGCCGGCGATGAGCATGACCGGCAGGGCGCCCGCGGAGCGGATCAGCGCCTGCAGCATCGGCGGCACGTCGGGCAGCGCGAGCTTGACCGCGATCTGGTTGAACCCCCAACTCAGGCACAGCATCAGCACCAGGGCAATGGCGCCCGGGGTGAGCGCTCGCCCGTGGGACGGAGATATCTTTTCGGCGGGCATCGTTCCTCGTGGCGCGGCTTGAACGCCGCGTTGTTATTATTTCTGGCAGTGCGCGCAGGTGCCGGCGATCTCGACCACGGAAAGCTTTGGCGCGAAGCCGGACGCCCGCGCCGCCGCGTTGAGGCTTTGCGCCACGGGAGCCGCGGGAATTTCGCCGACCGAACCGCAGTGGTCGCAGATCAAAAACGCCACCATCGAGGTCTCGTCATGGTCATGGGCGCAGGCGAGGAAGGCGTTGCGGCTCTCGATGCGGTGGACGAGGCCGTTCTCCATCAGGAAGTCGAGCGCGCGGTAGACCGTGATCGGCGCCGGCCGCGGCATCGACTTAGCGAGTTCGTCGATCACCTCGTAGGCGCCGAGCGGGCGGTGGCTCGAGAGCAGCGCCTGCAGCACCTGACGCCGGATCGGGGTGAATTTCTGAGCCCGGCGCGCGCAAACCGCCTCCGCATGCGCGATCGCTTCCGCGGTGCAGCGGCCGTGATCGTGGTCGGGAGCTGGAAAGGTCGGCTTTGTCAGGGTCATCGCGGGCCGTTGGTAGCATTTTGGCAACCAAACCCAAAGCCCCGCGCGCAACGGGTTCCAGCCATGTTCTATCGGCAGGTCACGTCATTGTTAACGGCCGATGCGGAATTCATAAGCTAGCTTATTATATGACAAGCTTATGGAGGCCGGAGGCCGGGACAATGCGTGGTTCGGTGGACATGAACTTCCTGTTTACGCTCGCCGAGGTGCAGCGGATGGTGCGCGCCTACGCCGACAAGCAGGCGGCGCGCTATGGCATCACCCGAGCGCAATGGGCGGTCCTGGCCAAGGTCGAGCGCGCCGAGGGGCTGAAGCAGTCCGAACTCGCCGAGATGATGGACATGCAGCCGATCACGCTGACGCGGCTGATCGACAAGCTCTGCGACAATGGCTGGATCGAGCGCCGCGGCGATGAGAACGACCGCAGGGTCAACCGCCTCTATCTCCGCAAGGCCGCACGCCCGCTGCTCGGCAAGCTTTCCGGCTTGCGCTCCGAACTCACCGCGACCGCGCTGAACGGCATCAGCCCCGCTGACGCCCACCGCCTGCTCGCCCAACTCGACCTGATCAAGGAAAACGTTCGCAACGCGGTCCAGAACCCGGCGAACGAACCTCCGCCAAAGGAGCAGCGCTATGGCTGACCCCGTGCTCAAATTTCCGCCCGAGCAGAAGGGCAATCCCGCATCCCCGCCGAAAGCCGCCGCCGAACCGCGCCGCCGGCTGATGGCCGGCATGCGGCGCTACCGCCGCTTTCTGCTGCTGGTGGCGTTGCCGCTGGTCGCAGCGGTCGCCGGCGTGACGTTCTACCTCAACGGCGGCCGCTACGTGACCACCGACGACGCCTATGTCGGTGCCCAGAAGGTGCTGATCACGCCTGACATCTCAGGCAAGATCGAGAAGGTCGTGGTGAAGGAAGGCCAGCAGGTCAATCCCGGCGACGTGCTGTTTGAGTTCGATCCGGTGCCGTTCCGCCTCGCCCTCGCACAGGCCAAGGCCAACCTCGCGCAGGCAAAGGTCACCTATGACAATCTGGTGGCCGACCTTAAAATCTATGGTCGGATGAGCGAGCTGTCGCAGCAGGGCATGGACCTGAAGCGGCGAGACGTCGAACGCAAGTCGTCGCTGGTGAAGAACAATTTCGGTTCGCAGCTCGATCTCGACAATGCGTCGACGGCGCTGGTGACGGCCAGCGCCCAGTACCAGTTGCTGCAGCAGAAAATCGCGACCGCCAAGGCGCAACTGCTCGGCGATCCCGATTTGCCGATCGAGGAATTTCCGCCCTACGCCCAGGCCAAGGCGGCGCTCGACCAGGCGCAACGCAACCTCGACCACACCACGATGCGCGCGCCGATGGCCGGCATCGCGACGCAGGTCGAGCAGATCCAGCTCGGCCGCTTCGTAACGGCGGGCACGCCGGTGTTCAGCATCATCGACACCTCGAACCCCTGGGTCGACGCCAATCCGAAGGAATCCGATTTCACCTATGTCGCGGTCGGCCAGTCCGTCACGCTCGAGGTCGACGCCTTCCCCAATCACCCGTTCAAGGGCACGGTCGGTTCGCTGTCGCCCGGCACCGGCGCGCAGTTTGCGATCCTGCCGCCGCAGAACGCGTCGGGCAATTTCGTCAAGGTGGTGCAGCGCGTGCCGGTGCGGATCTATTTCGACAAGAACGACAAGTACGTCCGCAAGCTGAAGGCCGGCATGAGCGTCTACGCCACGATCGACACCAAGCACAGCCGCTCGCTCTCGGCCCTGCTCGGCCTGTCGCCGGCGGCGGCGAACCAGGACCACGACTAGCGCCATGACCGCGCCGGGCCAGCCATCGGCATCCGTTCCCGGCCTGCGCCGGAACATGGTGACGATCTGCGCCATGACGGCGACGATCATGCAGGCGCTGGACACCACCATCGCCAACGTCGCGCTGCCCTACATGCAGGGCTCGCTGTCGGCCTCGCAGGACCAGATCAACTGGGTGCTGACGTCCTACATCGTCGCCGCCGCGATCATGACCGCGCCGGTCGGCTGGATCGCCAACCGCTTCGGCCGCAAGCGCATCTTCATCGTCTGTTCCGCCGGTTTCACCATCGCCTCGGTGCTCTGCGGGCTGGCGCAGGACATCACCCAGATGGTGGTGTTCCGCCTGCTGCAAGGCGTGTTCGGCGCCGCGCTGGTGCCGCTGTCGCAAGCCGTGATGCTGGATTCCTATTCGTTGCAGGAGCGCGCCAAGGCGATGGCGATCTGGGGCATGGGCGTGATGATGGGGCCGATCATGGGCCCGTCGCTGGGCGCCTGGCTCACCGAAACATACTCCTGGCACTGGGTGTTCTTCGTCAATCTGCCGTTCGGCATTTTCACCGTGCTCGGCCTCGCCATCTTCATGGACGAGACGAAGCAGAACCTCGAGCTGCGCTTCGACTGGTTCGGCTTCACCGCGCTCGCGATCGCGATCGGCGCGCTGCAGCTTGCGCTCGACCGCGGCGAGCAGCTCGGCTGGCTGGAATCCAACGAGATCATCGCCGAATTCATCGTCGCCGGGATCGGCTTCTATTATTTCCTGGCGCATTCGCTGACGACCGACCGGCCCTTCATCCAGTTCGCCCTGTTCAAGGACAGGAATTTCGTCGGCGGCTGCGTGTTCATGACCGTGATGGGACTGGTGCTGTTCTCGACCATGGCGCTGTCTTCCCCGTTCCTGCAGAACGTGATCGGCTATCCCATCATCACCGCCGGACTGCTGCTGGCGAGCCGCGGCTGCGGCACGTTCGTGGCGATGATGCTGGTCGGCCGCATGATGCGCCATATCGAGGCGCGGTCGCTGATCGTCTCCGGCCTCGGCCTGACCGCGGCATCGCTGTACTACATGACCCGGTGGACCGACCAGACCGGCGCGACCGAGATCGTGGTCGTCAGCGTGATCCAGGGTTTTGGCTTCGGCCTGGTGTTCGTGCCGCTTTCCACGGTTGCATTCCTGACCCTCCCCGCTCATCTGCGCACCGACGGCACCTCGATGCTGACGCTGATGCGCAACGTCGCGAGCTCGATCGGGATCTCGCTCGTCATCGCGCAACTGACGCAAGGGTCGCGCTACACCTACGCGGTCATGTCGGAGCACATCAATCCGTTCAATCACGCCCTGCAGATGCCGGTCGTGCGCGACATCATCAATCTCGGCACCGACCAGGGCCGCGCACTGGCGGACGCGATGGTGAAAGTGCAGTCGCAGATCATCGCGTTCTCGCACGACTATCAACTGGTGATGATCTTCACCGCCTGCGCGATCCCGCTGGCGATCCTCATCGGTTCGACCAAGGCGGCCTTGCGCGCGCAATCGGCGGCGCCCGATCATGCGGTGATGGAATAGTCCCTCCCCGTCATGGCCGGGGCTTGTCCCCGCCATGACGAGCGAGGCTATCGCGCTCCACTCTTGGCCTGCAGGCTCAGCCACATGCCGCCGAGCGACAGCGCGCCGCCGATCAAGTGAACTATAGTCGGCGCCTCGCCGAGAAAGAGGATCGACAGCACCGCGCTGACGATGGGCCCGAGATAGAGGCTCAGCGAGGTCGACACCGCACCGAACTTGCCGCCGAGATAAGCGTAGGCCGAATAGGCAAACAGGCCCGGGACCAAGCCTGCGAACAGATACACCTGCGCCGCACGACCGCTGAAGGCGGCGGCAGGCGCGGACCACATTTCATGAATGGCGAAGGGCAGCGAGAACAGCGCCCCCGCCGCAGCGAACAAGCCGATGCGGGCGAGAAAACTTATCCCGCTGCCAACGCGATTCTGCATCAGCGTGTAGCCCGCCCAGGCCAGCATCGCCATCAGTACCAGCAGGTCGCCCGTCGCCACACCGCCTCCAATGGTGGCCCGCCCCTTCATGATGATCAGCGCCGCACCCGCCAGCGAGACCAGCATGCCGACGATCTGGGTTCGATGAACGGCCTCCTGACCCGATATGAACGAAAGCAGCAGCACCACGAGCGGCGAGAGCGCCATGATCAGCGAAAGATTGATGGCGGATGTCGTGACGCCCGCGACATAGACCGGCCCGCCGCAGACGAACATGCCGAGGAAGCCGGCCGTCACGATGCCGATACCCTGCCCGCGCAGCACGCCGGGCTTTTCCCGCAACGCCATGACGACGAGCGGCAGCAGGCCGAGCGCCACGATGCTCCAGCGAAAGAACGCTATCGAAAACGGCGGAACGCTGCCCGCAACACCGCGGGCGAGGATCATGTTGGAAACCTGCGCGGTGGCGACCAGCAGGAAGCCGAACAGGCCCAGCGCCTCGCGCGTCCTGTCAGTGGCGCCGGCGCCCGGTGTTTTGGTCATTATTCATCCAGTACCGCGACGCCACAGCAATCATCGTCATGCCGCAGGATACCGGCTCGCCATCACGGCGTCGAACGCATTTCCGATCACATCAACTGGCGGCTTCAGGCCGGTAAAGAGCTCGAAGGCATCGGCGGCCTGATAGACAGCGAGATCGCGTCCGGTCATGACGCCGGCGCCCTTTTCTTTCGCGGCAAGTAGCAGCGGCGTCCATAGCGGCGTGTAGACCGCGTCGGCCACCCACAAACCACGATGCAGCAGCGCCTCCGGCACCGCCATGCCGCGGTCCGGCAGCATGCCGATCGGCGTTCCGTTGACCACGCCGGCGACGCCCCGCAACGCTCCGGCAACGTCATCGGCAACGCGCGCTTGCAGACGGCCGTGCAGTTGAGACGACAACGCCTCGGCCCTGGCGCGGTCGGCGTCGAAAATCGTGAGTTCGGCGACGCCAAGGCGCGCCAGCGCGAACGCGATCGCCTTGCCGACGCCGCCGGCGCCGATCAGCGCGACCGCGCCATGTTTCGAGCCGGCAACCAGGTCGCCGATCGCGCGGGCGAAGCCGCTGCTGTCGGTGTTGTAGCCGATCAGCCGCCCATCGCGAACGACGACGGTGTTGACCGCGCCGATGGTGCGCGCATCCGGCGACATCTCGTCCAGCAGCGGGATCACGGCTTCCTTGTAGGGGAAGGTGACGTTGACGCCGGCGAAGCCAAGGCGCCTGACGCCGTCGAGCAGTTCGCGCAGGGTAGCCGCATCGGCGCCCGCGACCTCGATCAGTTGATAGTGGCAGCGAACGCCCAGCGCCGCGGCAGCCTGTTCATGCATGGCCGGCGCCGCAGACTGCGCAATCGGCGCACCGATCAGCCCGGTCAGGAATTTTTCGCGGTTTCGGGATTGAACCATCAACGCCATGTCCCGCGGCAATCGAACGCCGGTCAGACGTCGAAGAACACAGTTTCGTTGTCGCCCTGCAGATGGATGTCGAAGCGATAGACCGCGCTGCCGCTGCCCGGTTGCCGCGCCGCGATCAGCGTGGCGCGGCGATCGGCCGGCACCAGCGCCAGCACCGGATCGGCGGCATTGGCGGCCTCGCCGTCGAAATAGATCCGGGAATAGAGATGCAGCAGCATGCCGCGCGCATACACCGCGAGCACGATATGCGGCGCCTGCGGCTTGCCGTCGGGATCGGGCACGGCGCCCGGCTTGATGGTGTCGAATGCGTAAGCACCGTTCGCATCGGTGCCGATGCGGCCGAATCCCTTGAATGACGAGTTCGGAAGCGCCCGCTTGTCCTGCGGGTCGGAGAACCGTCCCTGCGCGTCCGCCTGCCAGATCTCCAGCATGCAGTCGGGTACGATCGCGCCGTCGCCGTCGAACACCCTGCCCTCGACGCGAATGCGCTCGCCCGACGTATCCGGCGTCACCAGGTTGTTGCTGAACGCGTCGTTCCAGTCGTATTTGTCGCCCGGCGTCAAGCCATAGGCGAAATAGGGACCGACGGTTTGCGACGGGGTGATGCCGTCCGGTTTGGCCTGCGACACTTACTTGGTCTCCATCGGCGTGGCGTTGCGCCCGCGCAGCACAATGTTGAAGCGGTAACACAGCGCCCAATCCGGCCTGGTGTTCTCCAGATCGAACGACGAGATCATCCGGTTGCGCGCCTTCTCGTCGGTGACCGAATTGAAGATCGGATCGAACGGAAACAGCGGATCGCCGGGGAAATACATCTGCGTCACCAGACGCGAGACGAAGGAATGGCCGAACACCGAGAAGTGGATATGGGCCGGCCGCCAGGCGTTGTGGTGATTGCCCCAGGGATAGGCGCCGGGCTTGATCGTGACGAAGCGGTAGTAACCTTGCGCATCCGACTGTGCCCGGCCGGCGCCGGTGAAGTTGGGATCGAGCGGCGCCGGATGCTGATCGACGACGTGGACATAGCGGCCGCAGGCATTGGCTTGCCATAGTTCGACCAGCGTGTTCGGCACGCCGCGGCCGTCTTCATCGAGCACATGGCCGTGCACGATGATGCGCTCGCCGATCGGCTCGCCCTTGCCTTGCAGCGTGAGATCGTGGTCATTCTCGCGCACTGTCTCGTGGCCATAGACCGGCCCCGTCAGTTCCGACAGCGTGTGGCGCATCGGGATCAGCGGCTTCGAGGGCGAACGCTTTACCGTGCTCTTGTAGCCAGGTGACAGCCGCGGCGGATGCGCCGCCAGCGATTGCAGCGGATAGAGCAATGTCATGACGAATTCCTCCCAGACCTTGCTTGGCCGGTTAGCGCCGCCCAGATCATTATATGATATAACTAAACCGGAAAAGCGCTGTTTTGTTATTCCCGCTCCATCATCGTCGTTCCGGGGCGCGCAAAGCGCGAACCCGGAACCTCGAGATTCTCAGGCGCGCATTTGCGCGCCGTAGTTCGATGCTGCGCATCGCCCCGGAATGACGCCGTGGGCGTCAGTTCAGCTTTTCGATGGCGACCGCAACGCCCTGGCCGACGCCGACGCACATGGTTGCCAGGGCAAGCTTCCCGCCCCGCTTCTCCATGCCGTGCACCGCCGTCAACGCCAGCCGCGCGCCGCTCATGCCGAGCGGATGGCCGAGCGCAATTGCGCCGCCATGCGGGTTGACGAAGTCGGCGTCGTCCTTGACACCCAGTTGCCGCAGGCAGGCTATTCCCTGCGAGGCGAAGGCTTCATTGAGCTCGATCAAATCGAAGTCAGAGATCTTGATGCCGAGGCGCTCCATCAGCTTGCGGGTCGCCGGCACCGGGCCGATGCCCATGATGCGCGGCGGCACCGCGGCCGACGCCAGCCCGAGGATGCGCGCCCGCGGCGTCAGTCCGTGCTTCTTCACGGCGGCCTCGGAAGCCAGGATCATCGCGGCCGCGCCGTCGTTGACGCCGGAAGCATTGCCCGCCGTCACCGTGCCGGGATTGCGCACGATCGGCTTCAGCTTGGCGAGGCCCTCCAGCGTGGTTTCGGGACGCGGATGCTCGTCCTTGTCGACGATCACGGGTCCGGCCTTGCCGCCCGGCACCGAAACAGGTGTGATTTCCTCGGCGAAGTAACCGGCCGCGATTGCCGCCCCCGCGCGCTGCTGCGAGCGGATTGCCATCGCATCCTGGTCGGCGCGCGACACCTGGAATTCCTCGGCGACATTCTCGCCGGTCTCCGGCATCGCGTCGACGCCGTACTGCGCCTTCATCAGCGGATTGATGAAGCGCCAGCCGATGGTGGTGTCGTAGATGTCGGCCGAGCGCGCGAACGCTTCCGGCGCCTTGCCCATCACGAACGGCGCGCGGGTCATGGATTCGACCCCGCCGGCAATCGCGAAGTCGATCTCGCCGGCGCGGATCGCGCGACCGGCGGCGCCGACCGCGTCGAGGCCGGATGCGCAGAGGCGATTGAGGGTCTGGCCGGGAACCGTGTCCGGCATGCCTGCGAGCAGCAGCGCCATGCGCGCAACGTTGCGGTTATCCTCGCCGGCCTGGTTGGCGCAGCCGAAAAACACCTCGTCGACCTGCGACCAGTCGAGCCCGGGATGCTTCGCCATCAGCGCCTTGATCGGAACAGCGGCCAGATCGTCGGCGCGCACCTTGGCGAGCGAGCCGCCGAAACGGCCGATCGGGGTCCGGACGGCATCGCAAATATACACATCACGCATTGAATCTCTCCCTGAATGCCGCGCCTTTGGCGTTGTTCCGCTGGAATGGACGGTGAGTTTTAGGAGCGTGCCCGTTGCAGGTCAATCGACACCCGTCGTCGGGAGGACGGGGGAAAACGTGGATTCCGGCTGCAAACCAATAGGACCCGGCCGACGAAATTTTGTAGTTTGCCGCCCGCAATGACGATCCAGCAATCCATCCCCGCCCCCGCGCTCCCCGAAGCCGCACCGGCCGCCGACGCAAATTCGCGCGTCACGCCGATGATGGAACAGTATCTGGAGATCAAGGCCGCCCATCCCGGGCTCTTGCTCTTCTACCGGATGGGCGATTTCTACGAATTGTTCTTCGAGGACGCCGAGATCGCCTCCAAGTCGCTCGGCATCGTCTTGACCAAGCGCGGCAAGCATCAGGGCATGGATATCCCGATGTGCGGCGTGCCGGTGGAGCGTTCCGAGGACTATCTGCACCGCCTGATCAACGCGGGCCACAGGGTCGCGGTGTGCGAGCAGACCGAGAATCCGGCTGCCGCCCGCGCCCGCGGCAACAAGGGCCCGGTGGCCCGCGGCGTGGTGCGGCTGGTGACGCCGGGCACGCTGACCGAAGACACGCTGCTCGACGCCCGCACCAACAATTATCTGCTGGCGATAGCTCGCGCCCGTGGATCGAGCGGCGGCGACCGCGTCGGCCTCGCCTGGATCGACATTTCCACGTCCGAGTTCATGGTGACGGAATGCTCGACCGCGGAACTCGCGGCGACGCTGGCGCGGATCAATCCCAATGAAGTGATCGTCACCGACGCGCTCTATGGCGATGCCGATCTCGGCCCTCTATTGCGCGAACTGCCCTCGGTGACGCCGCTGACCCGCGACGTCTTCGACGGCGCCACCGCCGAGCGGCGGCTGTGCGATTATTTCGCGGTCGCGACCATGGACGGCCTCGCCGCGATGTCGCGGCTGGAGGCGACTGCTGCCGCCGCCGCCGTTACCTATATCGACCGCACGCAGGTCGGCAAACGTCCGCCGCTGTCGCCGCCGGCGCGCGAAGCCGCCGGCACGACAATGGCGATCGATCCCGCCACCCGCGCCAACCTCGAATTGACGCGCACGCTGGCGGGCGAGCGGCGCGGATCGCTGCTCGATGCGATCGATTGCACCGTCACCGCCGCCGGATCGCGGCTGCTGGCGCAGCGCCTCGCCGCGCCGCTTACCGACAGCGCGGCGATCGCGCGGCGGCTGGATGCGATTGCGACGTTCGTTGCCGATAGCGCCGCGCGTGACGATGTCCGCACCACACTCAAGGCTGCCCCCGACATGTCGCGCGCGCTGGCGCGACTGTCGGTCGGACGCGGCGGCCCGCGCGATCTTGCGGGCTTGCGCGATGGTATCCTCGCGGCAGACCAGGCATTGGCGCGGCTGGCGCAGATCGAGGCGCCGCCGCCGGAGATCGTGGCCGTGATGGAGGCACTGCGCCGTCCCTCCCGCGATCTCGCCCGCGAATTCGAGCGCGCGCTGGCCGAACAATTGCCGCTGATCAAGCGCGATGGCGGCTTCATTCGCGAGGGCTACGAGCCCGCGCTCGACGAAAGCCGCAATTTGCGCGACGCCTCCCGTCTTGTCGTCGCCGCGATGCAGGCGCGCTACGCCGAGGATACCGGCGTCAAGGCGCTCAAGATCCGGCATAACAACGTGCTCGGCTATTTCGTCGAGGTCACGGCGCAGCACGGCGACCGGCTGATGGCGCCGCCGCTGAATGCGACCTTCATCCATCGCCAGACCCTGGCCGGCCAGGTTCGCTTCACGACGTCCGAACTCGGCGAGATCGAGGCCAAGATCGCCAACGCCGGCGACCGCGCGCTCGGGCTGGAACTGGAAATTTTTGAGCGGCTCTGCGCCATGGCGCTGGCCGCCGGCGACGATCTGCGCGCCGCCGCGCACGCCTTCGCGCTGCTCGATGTCGCGACTGCGCTGGCGAAGCTCGCGGTCGATGACAATTACGTGCGGCCGGAGGTTGACGCGTCGCTGGGCTTTGCGGTCGAGGGCGGCCGGCACCCCGTGGTCGAACAGGCGCTGAAGCGCGACGGCCAGCCGTTCATCGCCAATGCCTGCGATCTCTCGCCGGGACCTGCGCAAAAATCCGGCCAGATCTGGCTGATCACCGGCCCCAACATGGCGGGTAAGTCCACCTTCCTGCGCCAGAATGCGTTGATCGCGCTGATGGCGCAGATCGGCTCCTACGTGCCGGCGTCACGGGCGAGAATTGGCGTCGTCGATCGCCTGTTCTCCCGCGTCGGTGCCGCTGATGACCTCGCGCGCGGCCGATCGACCTTCATGGTCGAGATGGTCGAGACCGCCGTCATCCTCAACCAGGCCAGCGAACGCTCGCTGGTGATCCTCGACGAGATCGGCCGCGGCACGGCGACGTTCGACGGCCTGTCGATCGCGTGGGCCGCGATCGAGCATCTGCATGAAGCCAACCGCTGCCGCGCGCTGTTCGCCACGCATTATCACGAACTGACCGCCCTCTCCGCCAAGCTGCCGCGAATGTTCAACGCCACCGTGCGCGTCAAGGAATGGCAGGGCGACGTCGTGTTCCTGCATGAAGTACTGCCGGGTTCGGCCGACCGCTCCTACGGCATCCAGGTCGCGAAGCTCGCAGGCCTTCCGCCGGCGGTGATCACGCGCGCCAAATCGGTGCTGGCCAAGCTCGAAGCGCAGGACCGCGGCCAGACCGCGCGTGCGCTCGCCGACGACCTGCCGCTGTTCGCCGTCCCCTCCCGCGCCGCCGCCGAGCCCGCGCCACCGAGCGAGGCGGAGCTACTGATGGAAGCTGTCAAGGCGCTGCACCCCGATGAAATGTCGCCGCGCGAGGCGCTGGACGCGCTGTATGCGCTGAAGGCGAAGCTTCCGAAGAGCTGAGACCCGCGCGCCGCCATTGCGAGCGAAGCGAAGCAATCCATCCCTCCTCACGCGCAGACAGATGGATTGCTTCGTCGCTTCGCTCCTCGCAATGACGGCGGCTAGGCCGCGGCCTTCCTTCGCCCGAGCCACCACAGGCCGAGATTCCATCCCACGCAGGTCGCCAACGCCAGGCTCAGCCCGATCGCCGAGCCGAACTGCAATGCCGCCACATGCAGAACCGATATCGCGATGCCGAGTCCGATCAGTCCCCAGGCGCTGTTCGCCAGCACGGCCGCCGTCGGCGGGCCGCCGATGCGTGGATGCAGGATCAGCATCATCGACGTGAACACGATCGGAAACAGCGCGATCATGCCGCTGACTTTGGGGCCGACCCAGCTCGAGGTCGTCACCACGGTCGCGACAAGTGTTGCGACCAGCGACGCCCGCAGCGGAATGTCGTACCACCGCCGCCGGATCGGTGGCATCTTCGCGTGGCGATAGCGCGCGAGCAGCGGCACGCAGACGCCGAAAGCGATGGCGTTCACGATCAGCCCGCCCGCCAGCGACCATGGCACCGAGCGGATGATCGCGGCGAGCACGAGCCACACCGCCACCGCCGCGGTGCAGCTCGGCAACGCGCCATGGCGCTGTGCCAGCACGACATAGGTCAGCCCCAGGAAGATCGTGGCGGCGTTGATCGGCAGGCTTGCAAGCGCGCCCTCAGCGATGAACGCCGCATCATGGTCGAGCGCGAGGAACACGTAGGACGGCCCCGCCGAAATCGGCAACGTCGCGATCAACGCGCCGATCACCGGTCCCGATCGCTCGGTGACGACGGAGGCCGTCACCACGAACGCCGCCGTGATCGCCATGCGCAGGCCGAGCGTGAGTATGAAGGCGAGTTCGGGGGAGATTTCCATGGTTGTCATGGCCGGGCTTGACCCGGCCATCCACGTCTTTTTGCTTATTGGTCAAATTAAGGACGTGGATGCCCGGGACAAGCCCGGGCATGACGGAGGTTGAGATATCGGCTACACCCGCTTCATCGACACCGAAACCTTCGGGCCGTTCTTGATGGTCTGATAGACCACGCAATAGCGTTCGGTGAGCTTGAGCAGCAGATCGAGCTTGTCCTGCGGCGCGTCGGTGCCGACTTCGAAGCGCAGGCGGATCTCCTCGAAACCGACCGGGGCTTCCTTGTCGACGCCGAGCGTACCGCGAAAATCGAGGTCGCCTTCGGCGATGACGTTGCCGGCCTTCAAGGGAACTTCAACGGCGGTCGCCACCGACTTCAGCGTCACGCCGGCGCAGGCGACCAGCGCTTCGAGCAGCATGTCGCCGGAGCACAGTTCCAACCCGGAGCCGCCGGTCGCGGGATGCAGGCCCGCCACCGCCAGCGCGCGGCCGGTCTCGACCTTGCAGGCGATGCCTTCATTGTCGATCGAGCCCTTGGCCTTCAGCGTGATGACGGCAGCCGAGGGATCCGACTTGTAGCGTTCCTTGATCGGGGCCTGCATAGCGCGGAGTTCAGCGGCGTCCATCTTCGTCTCCCGGTTGTTCTTATTTCCACGCCGATTTAGTGCGAAATCGTGGCGCTGTCACCACCACATCGCCTCGCCGGCGGTCGATTTGGCATCGGCGTCGGGCACATTGCGGTCGAGAGAGCGGTCGAGCGCAGTCAGCACGCGGCGCTTGAAATTGTCGAACAGCGGCGAATTTCGGTCGCGCGGCCGGGCGAGATTGATCTTGATCTCCTCGAACAGCCGCCCCGGCCGCGGGCGCATCACCAGCACGCGGTCCGCCAGCACCACGGCCTCGTCGACGTCATGCGTGACCAGGATGAGGGTCGGCCTTGTGTCGTTCCAGAGATCGAGGAGGTGGTCCTGCAGGTCCCGCCGGGTGAAGGCGTCAAGCGCGGAGAATGGCTCGTCGAGCAGCAGCACTTCCGGCTGCGGCACCAGCGCGCGCGCAATCGCCACGCGTTGCGCCTGCCCGCCGGAGAGTTCGCGCGGCCAGGCCTTCGCCTTGTCCGCGAGGCCGACCCGCGCCAGCGCGCGCGCAACCTTCTCGCGCCGCGCGTCAGCCGAGAGCTCCGACAGGCCGAAGCCGATATTGTCGGCGACGCTGAGCCAGGGCAGCAGGCGCGGCTCCTGGAAGATGATGCCGATCTTGGCATGCGGCGCCGTGATGACCGCGCCGTCGAGAACCACAGTGCCTGATGTGGCGCGATCGAGACCGGCGATCGCGCGAAGCAGCGTCGATTTTCCGCAGCCGGAACCGCCGATGATGGCGACGATTTCGCCCGGCTTGATATCGGCCGAGAAGCGTTCCAGCGCGTGGACGCCGTTCGGATAGGTCTTGCCCACGCGGTCCAGCGCCAGCATCAGCGGCCTCCACCCTGACGGCCGAACGCGTCCTGCCAGCGCAGCAGCGGCGCGGTGGTGGCTTCGATCAGCCAGTCGGTGGTCTTGCCGAGGATCGCAAAGATCACGATCGCCGCCAAAATCTGCGCGGGCTTGCCGAGCTGCTGGCCGTCGATCAGGAGATAGCCGAGGCCCTCGGATGCGCCCATGAATTCGGCGGCGACGACGAACATCCACCCGAGGCCAAGGCCCACACGCAATGCGACGACATAGGCCGGCAGCACCGCCGGGAGCAGGATGCGGCGGATCATTGCCGGGCCACTGAGGCGAAAGGTACGGCCGACCTCGACGATCTTGCGGTCGACGGAAAGGATCGCGCCCATCACGCCGAGATAGACCGGGAAGAAGACGCCGACCGCGATCAGCGCGACCTTCGAGGTTTCGAAAATGCCGAGCCACAGGATGAACAGCGGCACCCAGGCGATCGACGGAATGGCGCGCAGCGCCTGCACGGTCGGATCGAGCAGTTGCCGCGCCACACCCCAGTAGCCCGAGATCGCGCCGAGGATGGTGCCGGCGGCGACGCCGAGGCCGAAGCCGGCGCCGACGCGCGCCACGGTGGCCGTGATATGGCGCGAGAGCTCGCCGCTCTTCGCCAATTCCATCACGGTGGCGAAGATTTTCGTCGGCGGCGGCACCAGCCGGCCGTTGGAATAGCCGAGCCCGACCCAGATCTCCCAGAACGCCGCCAGCCCCAATGGCAGCAGCAGCCCCAGCGCCGGCCGCGCATAGCGCCGCAGCCGCGCGGGTGCTTGCGGCGGCGCCACCACCTCGGTCCGTTCCAGCGCGGGAAGCTCAACACTCATGGTCATAGCAAAGAACGCTTCTCGCGCGGGATTGCAAGGTGGGCTTCACCCTCCCCTGGAGGGCCCTCCAGGGGAGGGTGAAGGAACGTCAATTCGTCGGCAGCGGGACCTGATCGTCGATCAGCGCGTCGAGCGCCGCCTTGACGTCGACCTTGGCGTCGATGACACCGGCCTGCTGCAGGGCGAGGCCAGCGGCGAGGATGGATTCGCGCTGCGGCGCGCCGATCCGGCTGTGGGTCAGTTCGGTGCGTTCCTTGAGCTGCTTGTCGACGACGGCTTCCGGCAGTTTCGTCACCCCGATGAAGGTCTTCTTCAGGTCGTCGTAGTTGGCCAGCGAATATTTGCGCGCCTCCTCGTAGACGGCGAGCACGCGGCGGACGATCTCCGGATTGTCCTTCAGGAACTGCTCCCGCACATTGAGGATGCCCCAGGTGTTGGCGTCCGCCTTGCGGAAGAACAGCCTGGCGCCGTCCTCGACCTCGGCCTGCGCCATCATCGGGTCGAGACCGGCCCACGCATCGACATCGCCGCGGATCAGCGCGGTCTTGCCGTCGGCGTGCTGCAGCAGCACCGGCGTGATGTCCTTTTCGGTGAGGCCCGCGCCGAGCAGCGCGCGCACCAGGAAGATGTGCGGATCGGTGCCGCGCGTCACCGCGACGCGCTTGCCCTTCAGATCGGCGACGGAGGCGACCTTGGAATCCTTTCCGGTCACCAGCGCGGTCCATTCGGGGCGCGAATAGACATAGATCGACTTGATCGGGTTGCCGTTGATCTTCGCGACCAGCGCCGCCGAGCCCGCGGTCGATCCGAAATCGATCGAGCCGGCGTTGAGGAACTCGAGCGCCTTGTTGGAGCCGGCCGACTGCACCCAGACCACGCTGATGCCGTCCTTGGCGAATTCCTTCTCCAGCAGTCCCTTCTGCTTGAGGATCATCGACACCGGGTTGTAGGTCGCCCAGTCGATCCTGATCTCCTTGGGCGCGTCCGCGGCAAGGGCCACGCCGGGCAACAAGGTCGAAACCGCAAACAGCGCAGCCACTGCGCGCCGTGAAATCCTGGACATGGTCGCCCCTCCTGATGCATTGAAAAACAGGGTTGTTTTTCAATATGTTATGTCGGCATGCAACAAGAAAATACATGCCGCCAATGCGGCGCAGCGAGCACAGCTTTACCAAAACGGGCCGGAATCCAGCATAGAGCCACTGTTGCCCTACAATCGTGAGTGACAGCCCCTGCGCCGTCCGTTATCGGGGATACATGGACAGCGCCGTGACAGCAGAACGCCCCGGGGCGGATGACCGCTTCGATACCGCGCGGATCACCGCGGCGGTCGATGCGCTGGCCGAAAAGCATGCCGGCCGCGAGGACGTGTTTCGCCAGGCGCTGGCGCAACTGCTCAAGGCGGAGATGATCGCGGCGCGCGCCACCGCGCAGGCGATGCTGCTGAAGGACCGCAACGGCCGCCGCTGCGCCGAGCGGCTGTGCTTCATGCAGGACGAAATCATCCGCATCCTCTATTCGGCGGCGACGCGGCATCTCTACCGCTCGCACATTCCGTCCGGCGCCGAACGCATGGCGGTGGTCGCGACCGGCGGCTATGGCCGCGGGCTGATGGCGCCGGAATCCGACATCGATCTGTTGTTCATCCTGCCCTACAAGCAGACCGCCTGGGGCGAACAGGTCGCGGAGGCCATTCTCTATTGCCTGTGGGACATGGGATTGAAGGTCGGCCACGCCACCCGGTCGATCGACGAATCGATCCGGCAGGCGCGCGGCGACATGACGATCCGCACCGCGATCCTCGAAATGCGATTCCTGACCGGCGACCAGCCGCTGTACGATGAACTGGTCGCGCGGTTCGACAGGGAGGTCGTGCAGGGCACCGCGTCCGAATTCGTCACCGCCAAACTCGCCGAACGCGAGGAGCGGCACCGCCGCGCCGGGCAATCACGCTATCTGGTCGAGCCCAACGTCAAGGACGGCAAGGGCGGCCTGCGCGACCTGCACACGCTGTTCTGGATCGCGAAGTATGTCTATCGCGTGCGCGAGACCGGCGAACTGGTCGAGCGCGGCGTGTTCGACGCGCAGGAATACCGCACCTTCCGCCGCTGCGCCGATTTCTTGTGGTCGGTTCGCTGCAACCTGCATTTTGTCTCGGGCCGCGCCGAGGAACGGTTGTCGTTCGACATGCAGCGCGAGATCGCAGTCCGGCTCGGCTATACCTCGCATCCCGGCATGCAGGATGTCGAACGCTTCATGAAACACTACTTCCTGATCGCCAAGGACGTCGGCGATCTCACCGCGATCCTGTGCGCGAAGCTGGAAGACGAACAGGCCAAGCCCGCCCCGGTGCTGAGCCGGGTGGTGGCCCGGCTGCGGCCGAACGCCAGCCGGCGGCGGGTGCCCGAGAGCGACGACTTCATCATCGACAACAACCGCATCAATCTCGCCGGGCCCGACGTCTTCAGGCACGATCCGGTCAACCTGATCCGGATCTTCCGGCTGGCCCAGAAGAACAACCTCGCCTTCCATCCCGACGCAATGCGGACGGTGACGCGCTCGCTGAAGCTGATCAACACGCAGCTTCGCGAAAGCCCGGACGCCAACCGGCTGTTCATGGAGATCCTGACCTCCGACAACGCCGAGACCGTGCTGCGCCGCATGAACGAGACCGGCGTGCTCGGTCACTTCATCCGCGCCTTCGGCAAGATCGTGTCGATGATGCAGTTCAACATGTATCACCACTACACGGTGGATGAACATCTGATCCGCTGCATCGGCCATCTGCAGGACATCGAGCGCGGCGGCAATGACGAATTCGTCGTCGCCAGCGACCTGTTCCGCAAGATCCAGCCCGAACATCGCGCGGTGATCTACATCACCACCCTGCTGCATGACGTCGCCAAGGGCCGGCCCGAGGATCACTCGATCGCAGGCGCCCGAGTGGCGCGGCGGCTGTGCCCGCGGCTCGGCTTCAACGCCGCCGACACTGAACTCGTGGCCTGGCTGATCGAGGAACATCTGACGATGTCCACGGTAGCGCAGTCACGCGACCTCTCCGACCGCAAGACGATCGAGAATTTCGCAGCGGTCGTGCAGTCGGTCGAGCAGATGAAGCTTCTGACCATCCTGACCACCGCCGACATCCGCGGCGTCGGCCCCGGGGTGTGGAACGGCTGGAAGGCGCAATTGCTGCGCACACTGTATTATGAAACCGAGCCGGTGCTGACCGGCGGTTTCTCGGAAGTGAACCGCGCACAGCGCATCGCGGTGGCGCAACGCGAATTCCGCGCCGCCTTCACCGAATGGCCGGAAGCCGAACTCAACGCCTACATTGCCCGGCATTATCCGGCGTACTGGCTCAAGGTCGAGCTGCCGCGCAAGATCCGCCACGCGCGCTTCCTTCGGGCAAGCGAACAGGCAGGCCACAAGCTTGCGATCAATGTCGGCTTCGACGAGGCGCGCGCCGTCACCGAACTGACGATTCTGGCGACCGACCATCCGTGGCTGCTGTCGATCATCGCCGGCGCCTGCGCGTCGGCCGGCGCCAACATCGTCGACGCCCAGATTTACACCACCACCGACGGCCGCGCGCTCGACACCATTGCGATCTCCAGGGAATACGAGCGCGACGAGGACGAGGGCCGGCGCGCCACCCGCATCGGCGAAATGATCGAGCAGGTGCTCGAAGGCAAGCTGCGTCTGCCGGAAGTTGTGGCGCGCAAAGCCGCCAATCGCGGCAAGATGCGTGCCTTCGTGGTCGAGCCGGAGGTCACCATCAACAACCAGTGGTCGGACCGCTACACAGTGATCGAGGTTTCCGGCCTCGACCGCCCCGGCCTCCTGTATCAGCTCACGACCGCGATCTCGAAGCTCAACCTCAACATCGCCTCAGCCCACGTGGCGACCTTCGGCGAACGCGCCCGCGACGTGTTCTACGTCACGGACTTGCTCGGCGCGCAGATCACCGCGCCGACGCGGCAGGCCGCGATCAAGAGCTCGCTCATTCATCTGCTCTCCAGCGAAGACAACATCGCGCAACCGGCGGCGTGATTCGCCGTCATTGCGAGCGCAGCGAAGCAATCCACGCCTCGGCACGGGGATAGATGGATTGCTTCGTCGCTTTCGCTCCTCGCAATGACGCCTCGGCAAGGCTCTCACATCTCCACGCCCTCGTGCTGCAGCAGCCAGCGCTTACGCTCCAGGCCGCCGCCGTATTTCACCAGCGAGCCGTTGGCGCCGATCAGGCGATGACAAGGCAACACCACGCTGATGGGATTGGAGCCGTTGGCGTGGCCGACGGCGCGCACGGCGCGGGGCGAATTGATCCTGGCCGCCAGTGCGCCGTAGCTCATGGTTGTCCCCGCCGGAATCCTCGACAGGCCGTGCCAGACCTTCTGCTGGAACGGCGTGCCCGCGACGCGCCAGCGAATTGTTGCGAGGCGATCGAGATCGCCCCTGAAATAACCTGTCAGCGCCGTCAGCATCTCGCGCGGCGCCCGCGCCGGCTTGAGATTCACCGCGCCATAATGCAGGCGCAGCAACTCCTTCATGCGCGCCTCGTAATCCTCCCAGTCGAGCGCGCGCAAGACTCCGTCCGCATCGGTCACCAGCAACGCGGTGCCGATCGGCGTCGGCAGCCGATCGAGGTTGAAGTCTTCGGGCGACATGGCGCGCATGGATTCCACTCGCGATCGGACATTCCTGCGTCTGGAAAATATCGGCAGGCGGGAGCATTTTTGCACGGAAAGCCGTGCCGGCGTCCACCCGATTCCTGCTGCCGGTTGGGGACCTGCCCTGGCTGGCGCAGGAACCGCGCCGCCACCTGCCTTGCATTGCCAAAACCATTCCGCCAAACTCCCTGGCAACGATGACATCCGGCCATCCCGACGATGGCAGGGATCAGGATCATCGGCATGCATGGGAGAGCAGCTTCATGAGGAGCGGAATTTTCACTTCGGTCGCCGGCACGGCGCTTGCGGTTGCGCTGATGGCATCACCTGCCAGCGCGCAGAAAAAATACGACACCGGCGCCAGCGATACCGAGATCAAGATCGGCCAGACCGTGCCGTTCTCAGGCCCGGCTTCGGCCTATGCCGGCATCGGCAAGACCCAGGCCGCCTACATGCGGATGATCAACGAGAAGGGCGGCATCAACGGCCGCAAGGTCAACCTGATCCAGTATGACGACGCCTACTCGCCGCCCAAGGCGGTGGAGCAGGTGCGCAAGCTGGTCGAGAGCGACGAGGTTCTCCTGACCTTCCAGATCATCGGCACACCGTCGAACGCGGCCGTGCAGAAATATCTCAACGCCAAGAAAGTGCCGCAGCTCCTCGCTGCGACCGGCGCCTCGAAGTTCACCGATCCGAAGAACTTCCCCTGGACCATGGGCTTCAATCCCAACTATCAGTCCGAGGGCCGCATCTACGGCCAATACATTCTGAAAAATCACCCCAACGCCAAGATCGGCATCCTCTATCAGAATGACGACCTCGGCCGCGACTACATCACCGGTCTGAAAGAAGCGCTCGGCGCCAAGGCCGCGTCGATGATCGTCGCCGAGACCTCCTATGAACTGACCGACCCGACCATCGATTCGCAGATCGTCAAGCTGAAGGCGGCGGGCGCCGACCTGCTCTACGACGCTTCGACACCGAAATTCGCGGCGCAGGCGATCAAGAAGGTCGCCGACCTCGGCTGGAAGCCTGTGCACATCCTCGACATCAACGCGAGCCCGGTCTCGGCCACGCTCAAGCCCGCCGGCCTCGACATCTCCAAGGACATCATCAGCACGAACTACGGCAAGGATCCCGGCGATCCCCAGTGGAAGGACGATGCGGGCATGAAGGCCTATTTCGCTTTCATGGACAAATATTACCCCGAGGGCGACAAGCTCAACACCGTCAACACCTACGGCTACTCGACTGCCGAACTGCTGGTGAAGATCCTGCAGCAATGCGGCGACGACCTCACGCGCGAAAACATCATGAAGCAGGCAGCCAGCCTGAAGAACGTCACCGGCAGCCTCTCATTGCCCGGCATGGTCACCAACACTTCGCCGACCGACTACCGCATCAACAAGCAGATGCAGATGATGAAGTTCAACGGCGAACGCTGGGAGCTGTTCGGCCCGATCATTGAGGATACCGGGCCAGCCGGCTAGACCGCATCTGGATCGATCGGCGGATGCCGCCGGCGTCGCAATGCCAGCGACGCCGGCGGTCTCGTTTCGGCACAGCAAGTTCCAGCTTTAGCGCAGCCGGCACGGCGATACCGATGGATTCCTTTTGTGCAGCCGGAGCCAGTGCCCTCGGCGTGGGCTTACCCGTAGATGTACTGTCGGACTGACTAAGGTCGAACATGAAATCGCCGCCATGCTGGCCCGCGCGCCTTGCAATGCAACATGCGTTCCGCCAGTATCCGCCGCAACGATGACGCCCGTTCAGGCTCATTACAGCCCCCCGGCAAGATTCATCGGCTCAATCACACACATGAGGATTCCAGGGATATGAGGAGAAGTATTTTCCATCTGGTGACCGGCACTGCGCTTGCGGTTGCGCTATCGGTCTCGTCGGCCCACGCGCAGAAGAAATACGATACCGGCGCGACCGACACCGAGATAAAGATCGGCCAGACCAACCCGTTCTCGGGACCGGCTTCCGCCTATGCCACCATCGGCAAGACCCAGGCCGCCTACATCAAGATGATCAACGATCAGGGTGGCGTGAACGGCCGCAAGATCAACCTGATCCAGTATGACGACGCCTATTCGCCGCCAAAGGCGGTCGAGCAGGTGCGCAAGCTCGTCGAGAGCGACGAAGTGCTGCTGACGTTCCAGTTGCTCGGCACGCCCTCGAACGCGGCCGTGCAGAAATATCTCAACGCCAAGAAGGTGCCGCAGCTGTTCGCCGCCACCGGCGCATCGAAGTTCACCGACCCGAAGAATTTCCCGTGGACGATGGGCTTCAACCCCAACTACTTCGTCGAGGGACGCATCTACGGCCAGTACATTCTGAAAGAACATCCGAACGCGAAGATCGGCGTACTCTACCAGAACGACGACCTCGGCAAGGACTACCTGAACGGCATCAAGGCCGGTCTCGGCGACAAGGCCGCGAAGATGATCGTGGCGGAAGCTTCCTACGAAGTCTCCGACCCGACCATCGACTCGCAGATCCTCAAGATCAAGGACGCCGGCGCGGACCTGTTCTTCTCGGCGAGCACGCCCAAGCAGGCGGCGCAGGCGATCAAGAAGATCCACGAGCTCGGCTGGAAGCCGGTGCACATCCTCGACATCAACGCCACCTCGGTCGGTGCCGTGATGAAGCCCGCGGGCCTCGAAGCCTCCAAGGGCGTGATCAGCGTCAACTACGGCAAGGATCCGCTCGATCCGACCTGGAAGGACGATCCGGGCATGAAGAAGTACTTCGAATTCATGGCGAAGTACTATCCGGACGGTGACAAGGATTCGAGCTTCAACTCCTACGGTTACTCGACGACGCAGTTGCTGATCCACGTTCTGAAGGCGTGCGGGGACAATCTCACCCGCGAGAACGTGATGAAGCAGGCGACCAACCTGAAGAACGTTCAGCTCGATCTTTCACTGCCGGGAATCGTCAACACCACCACGCCGGACGATTATCGCGTCAACAAGCAGCTGCAGATGATGAAGTTCAACGGCGAGCGCTGGGAACTGTTCGGCCCGATCCTCGAAGACAAGGGTCCGGCGGGCTAGGCCGGCGTCCTTGCGGAAACGATCGGCGGAAGAAGCGATCGGCGGCCCCTCGGGGCCGCCGATTTGCTTTTGCATGTCGTCACTTCGGTATCTCGCCGAACGTCTTGCCGACCGGCAGCACCGCATGGCGGATCAGGCGGGAATCCTCGACCGAGGCCTGGCGGTGTTTCACCGCTTCGCGATAGACGGGATCACGGATCATCTCGGCGAACGCTGCGACGCTCGGATATTCAGCGATGAAGCAGTGGTCCCAACGCTCCTCGGCCGGACCGATCAGCATCAGCTCGAACCGCCCCTGCCAGACGATCCGGCCCCCGAGCCGCTCGAACACCGGCCCGCTTTCCCTGCCATAGGCCGCATAGGCCTCCGCGCCGGTGGCCTTGCGGCCATCGGGATAGGCCGCTTCCGCGCGCAGTCGGACCAGGTTGAGCATGTGGATCGGCCCCGGCCGGTCATTGGCCCTGAACTGCGCAAAAACTTCCTTGGTCGGATCGATGTGGCCCATTGCGGCTTCTTCCCTGAAAACATGACGATTGACCTTGATGCTAGCACGATCCGCCGCACCTCCTAATCCCGCATTAACCTCTCGGTAACCGCGCCTTAAACAGCACCCGGTACCATGTGGGCGGACGGGTATGAGCGGCGTTTGTCATGGCGTGGGGACGGAAAAAAAGCGGCGGACGCAAGGAGCCGCTTTTCGGGCTTCCGGCGGCGCTCGCCGACCTGCGGCTCTCGCCCGCAGATCGCATCCCCGCCGCCACCGACGACGAAGAGAAGCCGAAGAAATCAGTGCCCAGGCGCAAGCGCGAAGAGGTTGACGGGGACGAGCCGCCGCGCGAGCGCAAGCCGCGCGCGCCCAGGGGGGGCGCCAAGCGACGCTCGAAATCGCGAAAGTTCCGCTTCGGCCGGCTGTTCTATTGGGGCGCGGTGCTCGGCCTCTGGGCCGCGATCGCCATTGTCGGCGTCGTGGTCTGGGTCGGCGCGCATCTGCCGGCGATCCAGTCGCTGGAGATTCCAAAGCGCCCGCCGACCATCCAGATCACCGGCTTCGACGGCAGCGTGCTGGCCACGCGCGGCGAAATGCCCGGCGCCAACGTCGCGCTGAAGGATCTGCCGCCCTATCTGCCGAAGGCGTTCATCGCCATCGAAGACCGCCGCTTCTATTCGCATTTCGGCATCGACCCCGTCGGCATCGCCCGCGCGGCGGTCGCCAACGTACTGCATCGCGGCGTCTCGCAGGGAGGCTCGACGCTGAGCCAGCAGCTCGCCAAGAACCTGTTCCTGACCCAGGAACGGACGATGACGCGCAAGCTGCAGGAGCTGGAGCTTGCGCTGTGGCTGGAGCGCAAGCATTCCAAGAACGAAATTCTCGAGCTCTATCTCAACCGCGTCTATTTCGGCTCCGGCGCCTATGGCGTCGAAGCCGCGGCGCAGCGCTATTTCGGCAAGTCCGCCAAAAACGTCACGATCGCGGAAGCCGCGATGCTGGCGGGCCTCGTCAAGTCGCCTTCGCGGCTCGCGCCGAACCGCAACCCCGAAGGCGCCGAGCAGCGCGCCCAGATCGTGCTGTCGGCAATGGCCGACGCCAGGTTCATCACCGAGGCGCAGGCCAAGGCCTCGATCGGCCATCCCTCCTACAAGGTGAAGCCGGCCGGCGCCGGCACCATCAACTACGTTGCCGACTGGATCGGCGAAGTGCTCGACGATCTCGTCGGCCAGATCGACCAGAGCATCGTGGTCGAGACCACGATCGATCCAAGACTGCAGGGCGTGGCGGAAGCCGCCATCATCGACGAACTCGCGGCCAAGAGTGTCCGCTTCAACGTCACCCAGGGTGCGCTGGTGGCGATGACGCCCGACGGCGCGGTGCGCGCCATGGTGGGGGGGCGGAACTATGCCGAGAGCCAGTTCAACCGCGCGATCACGGCGAAGCGCCAGCCCGGCTCCGCGTTCAAGCCGTTCGTGTACCTCACCGCCGTCGAGGCCGGACTGACGCCGGAAACCATCCGGCTGGACGCGCCGCTGGATATCAAGGGCTGGCGGCCCGAGAACTACACCCATGAATATTTTGGTTCGGTGACGCTGACGCAGGCGCTGGCGATGTCGCTCAACACGGTGGCGGTGCGGCTCGGGATCGAAGTCGGGCCGAAGAACGTGGCGCGTACCGCGCACCGGCTCGGCATTTCCTCCAGGCTGGAGGCCAACGCCTCGATCGCGCTCGGCACCTCGGAAGTATCGCTCAACGAACTGGTCGGCGCCTATGCTCCCTTCGCCAATGGCGGGCTCGGCGTTTCCCCGCATGTCGTGACGAAGATCCGCACCAGTGATGGCAAGTTGCTGTACATGCGGCAGCCCGACCAGCTCGGCCAGGTGATCGAGCCGCGGTACGTCGCGATGATGAACACCATGATGCGTGAGACGCTGCTCTCGGGCACCGCGCGCAAGGCGGAGATCCCGGGCTGGATGGCCGCCGGCAAGACCGGCACCAGCCAGGATTTCCGCGACGCCTGGTTCATCGGCTACACGGCCAACCTCGTCACCGGTGTCTGGCTCGGCAACGACGACAATTCGCCGACCAAAAAGGCGACCGGCGGCGGGCTGCCGGTGGAAGTCTGGACCCGCTTCATGCGCGCGGCGCATCAGGGCGTGCCGGTGGCGGCATTGCCCAGCTCGCAGCGCGGCGGCTTGCTCTCGAACCTGTTTCGGACGGCATCGCAGGACAGCGCGCCGCCGCCAACGCAATCAGCACCGGCGCCGGCCCTCTCGGGCGGTTCGTACCGGCCGCCGCCGACGCGCGCCTCGGTGCCGCCGCCAAATCCATCGGCACGTCCTGAAGCCGCCGCAGGACTGGATGGCTGGCTGGTGGATCGATTGTTCGGGCGGTAAAGCCCGGCTAGAGCCTTCTCCGTTCCGATGGAATCGGAACGGGCTCCAGATTCTTGTTTGGACGCGTTTTCTTGACGCGAACCGGTTTCCACTTCGCTGGAAAACGCTCTAGCTGGCAAAGACGACCCGCGTTTCCACCGATACGCGCCGGTAGAGATCCTCGACGTCGTCGTTGACGAGCCGGATGCATCCGGACGCAACCAGGTGGCCGATGGTTTTCGGCGAGTTGGTGCCGTGAATGAGCAGTCCCGGCTTGTCCAGCAACAGCGCGCGGGCGCCGAGCGGACTGCCGGGACGGCCGGCTGCGGCGAGCAACGCGTCAGCGTCCCTGGTGTTCGTGCCCGAAGGCCGTGTGTCAGGCCATTCAAGCTTGTTCATGACACGAGACAGGCTGCCGCCCTTCAGGCACTCCTGCGCCACGCCGATCCCGTAACGTCGCGCGGAATTGTTGGAATCGATCAGATAGAGAAAGCGGTTTTCCCGATCGACAACGATCGAACCGGGAACGACGGTAGTGCGGTAGAACACCACTTGCCGCTGCAGCGCGAACGGCAAGACCTCGCCCGAAGAACCGCCGTCGACGCCGGGCTTCAGATCCGCCACGACGACATCGTCGCGCCCGCGCTGTGCATTCGGCGACGACGCCTTCACGTTGGCGGCGACGATGGCGGGGCCCTTGGCGGCGACGAAGACGTAGGCCACGGCCGCAAGCGCGATGACGACAGCGACCGCGCAGGCGCCGATGGCATAGGGCTTCCAGTTCCGGCCTGTCGACAGGGTTTCGCTGATGGCCGCCGCGGCGCCGGCCTCCTCGGCGGCGATCTCATCCTCGATCCGCCGCACCGCGTCCTCGAGCGCGGCCTTGTTCGATGCCGCGGCTTCCCGCGTGAGCTGCGACCTCGCGATCAGACCGAAGGCATCCCGGTAGACCTGGTCGCGCGTAGCGGCGTCCTTGCCTGCAACGGCCTTGGTCAGAAGCGAATAGTAATCCACGGCCATGGCCCGACCTCCGAGGCACTACCTGACAGGCGGCGCGTACTGAATTCCGCCCTGGGTCCAGAGCGCATTCAATCCGCGCGGGATGCTCAACCTGGACTGCGTCCCGACGTTCCTTTCATAGATCTCGCCGTAATTGCCGACCGCACGGACGGCGCGCGCCGCCCAGTCGTTGACAACGCCGAGCTGCTCGCCGAACTCGCCTTCGGTTCCAACCAGCCGCCGTATATTGGGATTGGAGGATTTCACGGCATCGTCGATCGTCGACGACTTCACGCCGAGTTCCTCGGCATTGATCAATGAATAGAGCGTCCACTTGACCAGATTGAACCACTGGTCGTCGCCTTGCCGCACCACCGGTCCGAGCGGCTCTTTGGAAATGACCTCCGGCAGGATGACGTGACTGTCGGGCGCCGACAGCTTGAGGCGCTCGGCGTAGAGCTGCGAGACGTCGCTGGTCAGCACGTCGCATCTGCGATCGTCGTAGGCCTTCCGGCTTTCTTCCGCGGTACCCAGCGCCAGGACCTTCAGCTCCATGTCGTTGGCCCGGAAATAGTCGGCGAGGTTCAATTGGCTGGTGGTGCCGCTCTGGGTGCAGACCGTCTTGCCGCCGAGTTGCAGGGCGGTATCGATCCCGGCCTCACGGCGCAGCAGAAAACCCTGGCCGTCGTAATAGGCGATGCCGGCGAACATCAGGCCGAGCGAACTTTCCCGCGACATCGTCCATGTCGAGTTGCGCGACAGCACGTCGATCTGGTTCGACTGCAGCGCTGCGAATCGGTTGACGGCGTCGAGCGGCACGAACGTCACTCTGGCGGGATCGCCGAAGATCGCCGCCGCCATGGCGCGGCAGATATCGACGTCGAAGCCGGTCCACGCGTTCTTGTCGTCCATGCTGGAAAAGCCGAGCAGTCCCTGGCTCACTCCGCAGTTGAGCGTGCCGCGATCCTTGACGGCCTTCAGGGTCTGCGCGCCGGCGGGAAGGACCGTGAGAATGAAGGTCAGCAATGCGAGGATCGGGAGGATGACGGGCCGCTTCTCGAAATCAGGCATGTGGGTCTCGCAATCCGTGGGGGCGTCCTTCAGCCGGGGATTGTCGGAAGGCTAGCATAACCTGAAGGGTTACCAATGCGTTCCCGATCGGGACGCGCCCTGCTCTGCGATCCGGGAACCCGCGCTTCGCGCGTCTCCGCGTCGAGCCGTTCGATTAAAGGTCTACACGGTTCTTAATGATCTGGATCGCGCCCCCGGATCAATTCCGGGGCACGCGCCGTTCGAAAAAAGCCTAGTCCTGAATGCCGTAACGGTGCAGGTCGTTGCCGTGCGTGTCGAGCCAGTGCTTGGCGCGCTCGACATGGCCGCAGACCCGGCCGCAGACCCGCCAGAACCTTGCCGAGTGATTCATCTCGACGAGATGGGCGACCTCATGGGCGGCGAGATAGTCCAGCACGTAGGGCGGCGCGAGGATCAGGCGCCAGGAAAACGAAAGCGATCCCGCCGAGGTGCAGGAACCCCAGCGGCTCGACTGATCGCGGATCGATACCCGCTTGACCCGGACGCCGAGATCTTCGGCGTAGGCGATCGAGGCCTTGTGCAGATCCTTGCGCGCCTCGCGCTTGAGAAAGTCGTGGACACGCCGGTCCATGTGCTCGATGCCACCGGCCACACACAGTATCTTTTCACCGCTGTCGCGGGTTTCGGTCCACACCGTGCCGCGCACGCCGGCGCGATGCACGATCTTGTGCGGCACGCCGCGCAAGGGAACCACTGTGCCAGGATGGAACGGTGCCGCCTTCGGCAAACGACCGAGGCGCGCGGCGATCCAGCCGCCGTGAAGCCGTGCGAACTCCTTGGCTTCCACCAAAGTACCGCGCGGCGGCATGGTCAGGATCGCTTCGCGATCCGTCGGATGAATTCGCAAGGTGTAACGCCGCGCACGGCGATGCCGTCGCAGCCTGATCGCAAAATACTGCGAGCCGTGTTTGACCAAAACAGTCGCGGGTTCGGCGGGCCGCCGATAGAGAAGGGCACGAGTAGCCATGTCTGAAAGTCCGGGGAGCAGGAGTGCGCCCGGATTCTGCCATATCCGCCGCCATTGAAAGCGCCCGGCGCAAAAACAAATCATTTGCCCAATATACAGGGGCTTGGCGTCAAAAACCCCCTACCGGCTGGGGGTGGAACCGAAATATTTGAGTAGAATCATGATTCAGAAGGCGGCCCAAGAAACGAATTCGAACTCACTTCATTAAGAGAGTCGAAATCCGGATTTTTTCAGTCCCTTCAGGAGGTTACCTGCCGGGATGAATCGGAAGCAAAAATTGCAGTTATTCGGCCGCTGCGCTCGTTGGCACCAAATGCAGCTTGGTATTCGCCGCAGACATCATGAAATCGGAGATTCTCGGCACGATTTCGGAGCGGAATCGCGATCCGTTGAACACGCCGTAGTGACCGACGCCTTTCTGAACGTAATGAACACGACGATGATCGGGAATCGCGGGACATAGTGAATGAGTTGCTTCGGTCTGACCGAGACCGGAGATGTCGTCCTTCTCGCCTTCCACCGTCATCAACGCCACGCGGCGGATTTTCGACGGATCGACGGGCTTGCCGCGATGAGTCATCTCGCCTTTCGGCAGCGCGTGCTTGACGAACACGACATCGACGGTCTGCAGGTAATATTCCGCGGTCAGGTCCATGACAGCGAGATACTCATCATAGAACTCGCGGTGCTTGTCGACCATGTCGCCGTCGCCCTTCACCAGATTGTTGAACAGCGCCTTGTGCGCGTCGGTGTGGCGGTCGAGGTTCATGGAGATGAAGCCCGAGAGCTGCAGAAAGCCCGGATAGACGTCGCGCATCACGCCGGGATGCGGGAACGGCACCTTTGTGATGACGTTGTTGCGGAACCATTCGATGCCACGCTCGGCCGCCAGGTTGTTAACGGCGGTCGGATTGCAGCGGGTGTCGATCGGGCCGCCCATCAGCGTCATCGAGAGCGGCACGAAGGGATCGCGCTCCGCTTCCATCACGGAAACCGCCGCCAAGACAGGCACCGACGGCTGGCACACCGCGATCACATGCATGTTGCCGCCAAGGAAGTGCTGCATCTCGATCAGGTAATCGACATAGTCGTCGAGATCGAAGCGGCCCGCGGCGAGCGGAACCATCCGCGCGTCGGACCAGTCGGTGATGTAGACTTCATGGGTCGGCAGGAAGGCTTCGACCGTGCCGCGCAACAGCGTCGCGTAGTGGCCGGACATCGGCGCGACGATCAGCACGCGCGGATGCGGGGCACGCAAGGGACGGGTCAGCTTGCGATCGAAGTGCAGCAACCGGCAGAACGGCTTTTCCCAGATCGAGCGGACTTCGACCGGAGTGCGGACACCGTTGACCTCGGTGAAGTCGAGCCCCCACTCGGGCTTGCCGTAGCGGCGCGTGGTGCGTTCGAACAATTCGCAGGCCGCGGCGATCGATTTGCCGATCTCGGTGTGAGACCACGGATTGAGCGGGTTCTGAAACAGGATCTTCGTGGCATCGGTCATGGCGCGTGCCGGATTGAGCGATGCGTGGCCCATCTCGTACATCCAGTACATCGGCGTCGTAAGCGCCGGACTGCCTTCAGCCACCAGCGGCGGCGCGCCGCCAAACTCACCAATCGGCATTTTATTTCTTTACCTCTGTTTGCGCCGCAGCATAGTGCCGAATGGGTAATTAAGCGTCAATGCGCGGTTCGCCAGATGTATGTGGTTAAAACGGCGAAAAGCCCGGGAATCCACGGGAAAATAGTGACTTATTCGCCACCCCCGAGCAGAGATCCGACCTGCTTGGCGCTGCGTAAAAGGGCAAGGAAGATCGCAAATGAGGCAGCGAACAGACCTGCGTTGATGGCCAGCGACCAGACCATCAGGTCGGCCCTGAAGACGTGATCGATCAGGAGCGCGCGCATGCCCTCGAAAACGTAGGTCGGCGGCAGCACCCAGGCCAGATATTGCAGCCAGGTGGGCAGCACCGCGCCCGGGTAATAGACGCAGGCGAGCGGCATCAGCCCGAACATCAGCGTC
>JAFAGM010000030.1 GCA_023422775.1 Pseudomonadota bacterium | reverse complement strand
TCTTCACCTCGATCCACATCGAGGAATTCGAGGTGATGGCCCGCGACACCAAGCTCGGGCCCGAGGAAATCACCCGCGACATTCCGAACGTCTCGGAAGAAGCGCTGAAGAACCTCGACGAAGCCGGTATCGTCTACATCGGCGCCGAAGTCCGCGCCGGCGACATCCTGGTCGGCAAGATCACGCCGAAGGGCGAAAGCCCGATGACGCCGGAAGAAAAGCTCTTGCGCGCCATCTTCGGCGAAAAGGCTTCCGACGTCCGCGACACCTCGCTCCGCGTGCCCCCGGGCGTGCAGGGCACGATCGTCGAAGTGCGCGTGTTCAACCGTCACGGCGTCGACAAGGACGAGCGTGCGCTGGCGATCGAGCGCGAGGAGATCGAGCGTCTGGCCAAGGACCGCGACGACGAGCAGGCGATCCTGGACCGCAACGTCTACAACCGCCTCGCGGAGCTCCTGGAAAACCGCCAGGGCATCGCAGGTCCCAAGGGCTTCAAGAAGGATACCAAGATCACGCGCGCCGTGCTCGATGAGTATCCGAAATCGCAGTGGTGGCTGTTCGCTTCGCCCAACGACAAGCTGATGAGCGAAATCGAGGCGATGCGGAAGCAGTACGACGAATCGAAGAAGGGCCTTGAACAGCGCTTCCTCGACAAGGTCGAAAAGCTGCAGCGCGGCGACGAATTGCCGCCCGGCGTGATGAAGATGGTCAAGGTCTTCGTCGCCGTGAAGCGCAAGATCCAGCCCGGCGACAAGATGGCCGGCCGTCACGGCAACAAGGGCGTGGTATCCAAGATCGTTCCGATCGAGGACATGCCGTTCCTCGAGGACGGCACCCATGCCGACATCGTGCTCAATCCGCTCGGCGTGCCCTCGCGCATGAACGTCGGCCAGATTCTGGAGACGCATCTCGGCTGGGCCTGCGCCGGCCTCGGCAAGCGCATCGGCCAGACCATCGACGGCTACTATCAGAAGCAGGATCTCAAGCCGCTGCGCGAGACCCTGAAGAAGATCTATGGCGACGATGAAACCATCAAGACGCTGAACGACGGCGAGTTGATGGAACTTGGCCGCAACCTGAGCCACGGCGTGCCGATTGCGACGCCGGTGTTCGACGGCGCCAAGGAAGCCGACATCGAGGAGATGCTCAAGCTCGCGGGCTTCGACGCTTCCGGCCAGTCGACCGTCTATGACGGACGTACCGGCGACGCCTTCGATCGCAAGGTCACGGTGGGCTACATCTACATGCTGAAGCTGCACCATCTGGTCGACGACAAGATCCACGCGCGTTCGATCGGTCCGTACTCGCTCGTCACCCAGCAGCCGCTGGGCGGCAAGGCGCAGTTCGGCGGCCAGCGCTTCGGCGAAATGGAGGTGTGGGCGCTGGAAGCTTACGGCGCGGCCTACACGCTGCAGGAAATGCTGACCGTGAAGTCGGACGACGTCGCGGGCCGCACCAAGGTGTACGAGGCGATCGTGCGCGGCGACGACACGTTCGAGGCGGGTATCCCGGAATCGTTCAACGTGCTGGTCAAGGAAATGCGCTCGCTCGGCCTCAACGTCGATCTGCACAATTCCAAGATGGGGCCGGCGCCGACGTCCGAGGCGGCAGAGTAACGCAAGTGATTCCATGTCCGGCCAGGAGCGCGAAGCACGTCTTCGCGCGCATCGGCCGGGCATTCGCGCTCCTCTCGGACGTTGAGAAGGGCGCGGACTAAAGAAGTTTCGAATTTGCTGCCGGTGACGATCGGCACGCGAGGAGAAGACGATGAACCAAGAAATTATGAATCTCTTCAATCCGACGACTCCGGCCCAGGTCTTCGACCAGATCCGGATCTCGATTGCGTCCCCGGAGAAGATTCTGTCCTGGTCCTACGGCGAGATCAAAAAGCCGGAGACCATCAACTACCGGACCTTCAAGCCGGAGCGCGACGGCCTGTTCTGCGCCCGCATCTTCGGGCCGATCAAGGATTACGAGTGCTTGTGCGGCAAGTACAAGCGCATGAAGTACAAGGGCATCATCTGCGAAAAGTGCTCGGTCGAGGTGACGCTGTCGCGCGTCCGGCGCGAGCGCATGGGCCATATCGAGCTGGCCGCGCCCGTTGCGCACATCTGGTTCCTGAAGTCGCTGCCGTCCCGTATCGGCCTTCTGCTCGACATGACGCTGAAGGATCTCGAGCGGATCCTGTACTTCGAATATTACGTCGTGCTCGAGCCCGGCCTGACCGCGCTCAAGGACCGTCAGCTGCTGTCGGAAGACGAATATCTGAAGGCGCAGGACGAATACGGCCAGGATTCGTTCACCGCCATGATCGGCGCCGAGGCGATCCGCGAACTCCTGAAGGGTCTTGAGCTCGACAAGCTCGAGGCGTCGCTGCGTGCGGAGATGCAGGAGACCGAGTCCGACATCAAGCACAAGAAGCTCGCCAAGCGCCTGAAGATCGTCGAGGCCTTCCGCTATTCCGGCAACAAGCCGGAGTGGATGATCCTGACCGTGGTGCCGGTGATTCCGCCGGACCTGCGTCCGCTGGTGCCGCTCGACGGCGGCCGCTTTGCGACGTCGGACCTCAACGATCTCTACCGCCGCGTCATCAACCGCAACAACCGCCTGAAGCGGCTGATGGAGCTGCGCGCCCCCGACATCATCATCCGCAACGAAAAGCGCATGCTGCAGGAGGCCGTCGACGCGCTGTTCGACAACGGCCGCCGCGGCCGCGTCATCACCGGCGCCAACAAGCGTCCGCTGAAGTCGCTGGCCGACATGCTCAAGGGCAAGCAGGGCCGCTTCCGGCAGAACCTGCTCGGCAAGCGCGTCGACTATTCCGGCCGTTCGGTGATCGTGGTCGGTCCCGAACTGCGCCTGCATCAGTGCGGCCTGCCGAAGAAGATGGCGCTCGAACTGTTCAAGCCGTTCATCTATTCGCGGCTCGACGCCAAGGGCCTTTCTACCACCGTGAAGCAGGCGAAGAAGCTCGTCGAAAAGGAGCGTCCCGAGGTCTGGGATATTCTCGACGAGGTGATCCGCGAGCATCCGGTGCTGCTGAACCGCGCCCCGACGCTGCATCGTCTCGGCATTCAGGCGTTCGAGCCGGTCCTGATCGAGGGCAAGGCGATCCAGTTGCATCCGCTGGTCTGCGCGGCGTTCAACGCCGACTTCGACGGCGACCAGATGGCCGTGCACGTCCCGCTGTCGCTGGAAGCGCAGCTGGAAGCGCGCGTGCTGATGATGTCGACCAACAACATCCTGCACCCCGCGAACGGCCAGCCGATCATCGTGCCGTCGCAGGACATCGTGCTCGGCCTCTACTACGTGTCGATCATGCGCGAAGGCCTGCCCGGCGAGGGCAAGATCTTCGGCGACATGGCCGAACTCGAGCACGCCCTGCATTCGAAGGTCATCCACCTCCACACCAAGATCAAGTACCGGTGGGAGGGCACCGACGAGAACGGCAAGATCAGCAAGCGCTGGATCGAGACCACCGCCGGCCGCGTCATGCTCGGCACCCTGCTGCCGAAGTCGCCCAGGATTTCGTACGACATCATCAACAAGCTGATGACCAAGCGCGAAATCTCCGGCGTGATCGACCAGGTCTATCGTCACTGCGGCCAGAAGGAGACGGTGATCTTCTGCGATCGCATCATGGCGCTCGGCTTCTACAACGCGTTCAAGGCCGGCATCTCGTTCGGCAAGGACGACATGGTCGTGCCGCACTCGAAGTGGAAGATCGTCGACACCACCCGTACGCTGGCGAAGGATTTCGAGCAGCAGTACAACGACGGTCTGATCACCCATGGCGAGAAGTACAACAAGGTGGTCGACGCCTGGTCGAAGGCGACCGAGGAAATCGCCAAGGAGATGATGAAGGAGATCTCCTCGACCAAGAAGACGCCGAAGGGCGCCGACGCCGACATCAACTCGATCTACATGATGGCGCATTCGGGCGCGCGCGGTTCGCCGGCGCAGATGCGTCAGCTCGCCGGTATGCGCGGCCTGATGGCGAAGCCGTCGGGTGAGATCATCGAGACGCCGATCATTTCCAACTTCAAGGAAGGTCTGTCGGTGCTCGAATACTTCAACTCGACTCACGGCGCCCGCAAGGGTCTCGCGGACACCGCGTTGAAGACCGCGAACTCCGGTTACCTGACCCGCCGTCTGGTCGACGTGGCGCAGGACTGCATCATCACGCAGGACGATTGCGGCACCAAGCTCGGCATCAAGATGCGCGCCATCGTCGATGCCGGCACGGTCGTGGCTTCCCTGGCGTCGCGTATCCTCGGCCGCGTGGCGGGCGAAGACCTGCGCGATCCCGCGTCCAACAGGGTCGTGGTCAAGCGCGGCACGCTGATGGAGGAGTCGCATGTCGACGCCATCCAGCAGGCGGGCATCCAGGAGGTGAAGATCCGTTCGGCGCTGACCTGCGAACTCGTCAACGGAATCTGCGGCAAGTGCTACGGCCGCGATCTCGCCCGCGGCACGCCGGTCAACCACGGTGAAGCGGTCGGCGTCATCGCCGCCCAGTCGATCGGTGAGCCCGGCACGCAGCTGACGATGCGCACGTTCCACATCGGCGGCGCGGCGCAGATCAACGAGCAGTCGTTCGTCGAGTCGAACTTCGAAGGCAAGGTGACCATCAGGAACAAGGCCATCGCCAGGAACAGCGAAGGTCACCTGATCGCGATGGTCCGCAACATGGTCGTTGCGATCGTCGACGCCGACGGCACCGAGCGTGCGACCCACCGCATCCAGTACGGCGCGCGCATGCACGTCGACGACGGCGACATGGTCAAGCGCGGCCAGCGCATCGCGGAGTGGGATCCGTATACCCGTCCGGTCCTGACCGAAGTCGAAGGCACCATCGGGTTCGAGGACCTGGTGGAAGGGCAGTCGATCTCGGAAACGCTCGACGAATCCACCGGTATCGCCAAGCGCGTCGTCATCGACTGGCGTGCGTCGCGGGGCGGTGCGGACCTTCGTCCGGCGATCGTCGTCAAGGGCAAGGACGGCAAGGTGCT
>JAFAGM010000135.1 GCA_023422775.1 Pseudomonadota bacterium | reverse complement strand
TAGATAGGCGAACGTTCCCATATACGCGGCAGTGGTAAGAGCCGTTGTGGCATAGGCGATCCAGAGTGTGGGCCGCATCATGGCGCGAAGCTCGGTTCGAGCATCGGGTGCAGGCGCGTTGTTCTTTGCTGCGTCGGGTACGGTGAGGAATACCGCGATCGCCGCGGCTATCGTCACGATAGCCACAGCCCAAAATCCGGCGCGCCAGCCTGCCAGATCGCTAATAAAGGTGCCTGCAGGACCACCAAGGATCATCGCGAGCGTGAGACCGCTCACGACGATCGAGAGGGCTTTCGCACGACGATCCGCAGGAGCCATTTGAACTGCGGTTGCTGCAGCGACGGCCCAGAAGCACGCATAGGCGAGGCCCATGACGATACGCGAGACGAGCAGCAGCCAATAGCCCTCGAACATCAAGCCAGCGACGGTCGCCAGCACGAAAACAGCTTGACTGGCCAAAAGCGTCCGCTGTCTCGACCAATGCAACGTCATCAGCGCAAGCGGAGGCGCTCCCACCAGCGCGCCGATCGCAAAGGCGGAAATCAGAGTGCCGGCGGCCGGCAGCGAAATCTGCAGGTCGGCGGCGATCTTAGGAAGAATGCCTCCCATCAAAAACTCCGCGCTGCCCATTGCGAAAAGACTGAGCGCGAGGAGATAGACACCGGCGGGGATACCTGCCGACGCCGGCGATGGCCTTAGGTTGTCCCGACCAGTTGTCGGGTTTTCGATTGCTGCTGACATGCAAGAACTCCAGTGAGGACCGAGGGTGTCGCTCACACTTGCACGTAATGATCAATCATTCAATAGATTGCTTGATTGTAATTCTGAGCTCGTCTTCCGCAGGGTCGATACCCACAAGGTCGATGTTGGCAGCATACAATGCCGGCCCCGGCCGTTATCAGAGACCCCGCAACGCCCCCTTTTTATTGGAGAGCGACAACGCACAGGGGAATTCGCATGCCTTGAATGTCAGAAAAACATAGGCTATTTTCTGACACATGAAAACGCTGGTCACATCGGTTCCCGATCGGATTATGAAGCGCATCCGCTCTAGCGGTCGTGGCGGTGTCTTCACGCCCAGCGACTTCCTTGACGTTGCCGCACGCGCAGCAGTCGATCAGGCTCTTTCGCGACTGGTCAAGAACGGCGCGCTGCGTCGCCTGACCCGTGGCCTGTATGACTATCCCAAGCTCCATCCGAAACTCGGACAGCTCTCGCCCACGCCCGATGACGTCGCGCAGGCGTTGGCGCGTGAGACGGGATCGCAGGTGCAGATTGCGGGCGCTCGGGCGGCGAACGCCCTCGGCCTGACGACGCAGATGCCGGCGAAGAACACCTACCTGACCGACGGGCCGTCCCGGCGCGTGGTGCTGGGCAAGCGTGTGGTCGACCTCCGGCACGCATCCCCCAAGCACCTGATCGCCCCCGGCAGTCCGGCGGGCACCGTCGTTCAGGCGCTCCGGCATGTAGGTCCGTTGCGCGCCACCGATGTCGCGCAGGTCGCGGCGCATCATCTGTCGGCGTCCGACAAGAAGACCCTCGCGGCCTCGGCCATTCAGGCTCCCGCCTGGATGCGGCCCACGCTCGCCTCGATCGCCAGTGCAGATGTGGTCGGAAGCAATGGATAAGGTCGCCCTGCTTCCGACCGAGGACCGCGCCGCCCTCTTCGGTGAATCGGGCGCGGCCCGCGGTATGGCGAACACGATCGTCGAAAAGGACTTCTGGGTCTGCTGGGCGCTGAAGCGGCTGTTCACGGTGCAGGGCAAGGATACCGCCTCGCTGGTCTTCAAGGGTGGCACGTCGCTGTCGAAAGCCTTCAACGCCATCCGCCGCTTTTCCGAGGATATTGATCTCTCCTTCGATCGCGCGGATCTCGGCTACACTGGGGACCGCGATCCCGAGCAGGATGGGCTCAGCAGGAAGAAGACCAGCCAGCTCATCGACGACCTCGTGAGCGATGTCGAACGGCATATCGCCGACAAGCTGCTTCCGGCACTCCGCGCCGCGATCGTGGAGCATCTTGGCGAACCTGACGCCGGAGCATGGTCGCTGGAAATCGACCCGAACGACGCGCAGACGGTGAACTTCCACTATCCCACGGCGCTTCCCGCGACCGAATATGAAAGCATCGGCTACATCACGCCGCGCGTGAAGTTGGAGATGGGCGCGCGCGGCGATCCCTGGCCGACCGAAGAAAAGACGATCCACCCTTATTCGGCGGAGGATTTTCCCGATTTCTTCGACGCGCCTGATGTCTCCGTCACCGTCCTGTCCGCCCGCCGCACCTTCTGGAAAAGGCCACGGCGCTCCATGCGGAAGCGCATCGCCCGCCGGATTCGCCGATGCCGCAATATTTCTCGCGCCACTATTACGATCTCGCCATGTTGCTCGATACGGCCGAGGGCAAGGAGGCCGTCGCCGACTTCGACCTGCTGGCGCAGGTCGCCAAGCACAAGGCGACCTTCTTTCGATCGGGCTGGGCCAGCTACGACACTGCTCGACCGGGGACATTGCGGCTCGTGCCGGACGAAGCGCGTGTGAAGGATTTGCGCGCCGACTATCGAGCAATGGCACCGATGATGTTTGACGAAGCACCGCCGTCGTTCGACGACATACTGGAGAGGATTGCAGCACTTCAGGAAGTCATCAATAGATAGATGGAATAGGGGGCTGGAGCGGACAATTTGTTAGCGCGATACGCTCCATCGACCTGCGCCTTGTCGATGATGTTGACTTCGTCCGAGGCTCTGGCTTCGTGCTCGACTTTTCTGACACGAGCTTCGCGGAATTTTTCGCGACCGAGCAAACGGCTGCGCTGGAAGGATCACCGCAACATGGCGATGCGCGGCGATGATGTCATCCGCATGCTTCTCGACCCAGCGCCTCCGCTTCTTAAAGCCGTAAGCAAATAGCCGGATCGGCCTGCGCGCCCAGACGCTGGAGGAGGCGCGCACCGGGCTCGAAAAAGACGGAAGCGTGCCCTATTCGTACGCCCTATCCTTCAGCAACACGGCCTTTTGCCCACCAGGCCATACTGAGGTACGTGGTGGACCGGATGGCGACCGATCTGCATTTCCGATCAAGCGCTTCATGATAATAGCACTCCTCTCTCCTACCCGATTGTGAAAGTCATGGACATCGCATAGTTGAGGAGCAGATCGTGACAAACGCAGCATTGAATTCCGTCTCCGTGCTTGGCTTGGGCAATATGGGGTCAGCGATCGCGAAAGCGTTCGTAAATCGCGGCTTTCGCACGACCGTCTGGAATCGATCGCAACCGAAGGCCGCCGCGCTGGCTGGGGCTGTTGGTTTCCGCGCAGAAGTGAGCCGGTTAGGCGCATAATTTCCATTGAGAATTGAGCCATGTGAACCTTCCCCCAAACGCGGTGAGCGGCGGGGGGCAACGGAGTGATCCACATGGGACTTTTAA
>JAFAGM010000082.1 GCA_023422775.1 Pseudomonadota bacterium | reverse complement strand
TGAAATGGGCCGCGTTAACGAAGGAGATCACCCTGGAGGGGCTGTTCATGGTCGATTCCCGAATCCCGCAATTTTCCGAAATAGGTTATACGGGGTAGTCCTGACGGGATGTCGCCAATGAATATCGTCGAAAAGCCAATTGCCGCCATTATCGGACGCCTCACCTCGACCGGCGACGGCATCCACATGATCGCGAACGGCTACAGGAAGGGTCATCGGATCGGTACCCACATGCATCGCGAGGCGCAGTTGGTCTACGCCGCCAGGGGCACCATGCAGGTGACCACCCCGAAGGGGCGCTGGCTGGTGCCGCCCGACCGCGCGGTCTGGGTGCCGGCGCTCTCGGAACATGCCATCGACGTGCTGGCCGACATCGAGATGCGGACGCTGTATTTCGACCAGGCGTGGCTGAAACGCGAGAAGCGCAGCGCCAGCCTGGCGCAGGAGTTCGTCGTGCGGGTATCGCCGCTGCTGCACCAGGCGATCCTGGCGCTGTTCGACGAACACAACACGCCAGAGCGCACCGCGCTGCTGATCCAGCTCGCCATGCTCGAATTGCACCGGGCGGAGGATTCCACGACCTTCGTCCCGCTACCGCATGAGCCGCGCTGCCGGCGCGCCGCCGACATCGTGCTGGCGGACCCGACCGCCGCCCACGAGATCGAAACGCTGGCGCGCGAGGTCGGCACCTCGGCGCGGACGCTGTCGCGGCTGTTCTCGTCGGAGACCCAGTTGAGCTTCAAGAGCTGGTGCCAGCGCGCCCGCGTCGCAGCCGCCATCGAAAGGCTGTCGACGGATGCCAGCGTCCCGGTCAAGCAGCTTGCCTCCGAACTGGGCTACGCCAGCGTGCCGGCGTTTTCCCACGCCTTCCGGCAGGTCACCGGCAAGACGCCGACGGAATTCGCCGCAAAGGCTTGAATTATTCTATCGGGAAGGCGCGACATAGTTGCGTAAGGTCCATGCATGATTGTGATCGGCAGCGCACAAAATCCCGTGTAAGAATCCCGCAAAACACATACTTATGGATCTGACCCACCGCATGGCCAACGCCTTCTTCTCCGACCTGCTCTCGACGATCGCAGAACGCGGCCGCACCCTGCTTCTGCGCGGAGAGCCCTCCGTCGCCCGCCAGGACGCCTCGGGGCTGCTCGAATTGTGCGAGGCGCTGCTGTCCGGCCGGGGCGAAGCCACCGGGACAGCGATGGCGCGCGACGTGCTCGATCGCTACCACGACCTCGACGCCGCCGGCCGGCTGACGTTCTTCGAGACGCTGGCGAGGGATTTCGGTCCCGACCGCGAAAAGCTGTCGCGGGCGATCGAGAGCTGGCGCGCCCAGCCCAACGACAGCGACGCCAGCGATCTTCACTTCGCGTCCGAGCCGCGGCGGCAGGAACTGATCCGCCGGCTCAACCGCGCGCCCGGCGGCACCAGCGACCTGGTGGCGATGCGCGCCGACCTGCTGGCCCTGGTGAAGGGCAACAAGGATCTGGCGGCGCTGGACCGCGACGTGGTGCATCTATTGTCTTCTTGGTTCAACAGGGGATTTCTCGTGCTGCGCAGGATCGACTGGTCGACGCCAGCCAATATTCTGGAACAGATCATCCGTTACGAGGCGGTGCACGAGATCCACGACTGGAACGATCTGCGCCGCCGCATCGACCCGGTCGACCGCCGCTGCTACGCCTTCTTCCACCCGCAGCTCACGGACGAACCGCTGATCTTCGTCGAGGTCGCGCTGACCGAGACGATCCCGACCGCGATCGCTCCCCTGCTCGCCGCCGAGCGTCAGCCGGTGCCGATCGAACGGGCACGCACCGCCGTGTTCTATTCGATTTCGAATACGCAGAGAGGACTTGGCGGCATTTCCTTCGGCAGTTTCCTGATCAAGCAGGTGGTCGAGGAATTGCGGCGCGAACTGCCGAAGCTCGACACGTTCGTGACGCTGTCGCCGGTGCCGGGCTTCATGCAATGGTTGAAGCAGGCCGACGATGTTCCGGTCACCGACGAGGAACGCGCGCTGCTGGAAAACCTCGACCAGCCGGACTGGTCCGAGAATCCGGAGCTGACCGCGCAATTGCGCGTGGTGCTGGAGCCGCTGGCGGCGCATTATTTCCTGAAAGCCCGAACGTCAAAGGGCCGGCTGATCGATTCGGTGGCGCGCTTCCATATTGGCAACGGCGCGCGGCTGGAGAAGATCGACTGGCTCGGCGACCTCTCGCCCAAGGGCCGGCGCGAATCCGCAGGCATCATGGTCAATTACCTCTACCGGCTCGAGGACATCGAGAAGAACCACGAGGCCTACGCCAACCAGGGCGAGATCGCCGCTTCCAGCGCGGTGAAGAAGATGCTCAAGACCGAGGGCCGGCGGCTGCTGGACATGCGGCTGTCGTAGAGCGGCGCGCGGACTTCATTCCGGCGCTCGACTGGAATGAGGTTAGAATGGCCGACGGCGCCACAACTCCCCGGCCGTCCCTCCGAGCGGATCGACGCCATCGACGTGTTGCGGGGCCTGGCCTGCTCGGCGTCGTCGCGATCAATGTCGCCATCCTATTTCGCGTTTCGTTCTTCGAGCAGTTTCTTTTTCTCAAGCCTCCGTTGTCTTTTTCGTCAATCGACAACCCCGTCGAAACCATCCTGACGCTGGCCGTCGAACTGAAGGCACTGGCGCTCGGGCAGGGTTGCATTCGGATTGAAGCAAGGTGAGCCTTGAACACGGTTGTAACCGGCGACGAAGCCATTGTGGCGTCATCTGCAATAGTTGCTGAGCTGAAATTCAGGCAGCCGCTCTGTTCTTGATGGCTCCGATAATCGCCGTCAGTATCGCGCCGCCGGCGCCGCCAGCGACCACCTGAGAAACAATACCGCCCACACTCATATTTCCGGATTGAGCTGCCGCCAAGACAGAGGGCAGCAACAGAGTTGCGATCTGCCCAAGGAGCCCGCCTCCTACCAGACCCGAAATGATGTTTCCAGCTGTACCAAGATCAAATGTGGAAGATGACTTGCCTGCCCCAACGCCGCCCAGGGCTCCCGCAACGAGATTGATCAGAATCTGTTCCATTTTGATCTCCTGGTATGGTGCACGAATGCGCGGACGAGTTTTTTTTGTCGCTCAAATTGGGACCCTGCGACGGGTTTCACCGTAACCGGGACGACGTCATCACTGCCGCTGGCACGAAGCGAAAGATGCGACCTCAAGCCGCCTCCCGTCGCAACGCGCCAGCTTCGGATGAAAGAAGCATTGACGACTGGTGACATCGTTCAGTTGCCGGGTCCGTTTATCCCGATCAACATCTGGACGTCGCTATAAAAGAGATGTTTTCTCGAATCCCTTGGTTGACTCTCGAATGCTTACTGGCAGACGTAGTTTATGCCGTCGCCGCCCTTGACTAAGGTGCCGGGCGTGCAGCCAATGCCGTTGCGCTGCGCATAGTCAGCCCAACCGCTGTAGCAGGTCGATGCACCGCCCCAGAGTCCACCGGCCGTACCATACCCGGCCGCGCCGGGAACCGCGCACCATGGGCCGCCAGCGTAGTACGCTCGTACAGCATACCAAGTGGAGGTGCCGGCTGTGTAGGGATTCTGGGAATATATATAGACGCGCGCCCTCGCCTGAGCGCTCTCGATTGACAGCGAAACACCGCGCTGTTCAGACCAGCCAACGGAGAACAGTGCCGCAAAGGCGACGATAGAGGTTGCGATCGCGAATTTTCTCAAACTTGCCCGCTTCATAATTTCCTCCACTATTGTCTTGCCTCCCTTCATAAGGTGAGCATTTCCGCTGGGCGGACTATTGCGCTAGATCAAAGGTTGTTTGCGCTGGCAGCCCGACATGACAGGAATCCTGACGCATCCCAGGGACGGCGTCCGCGCACGAACTTCCTAACGTTCTGCAGCAGTGCTCGGGTGCGGTCAGATGTCCGGCATGTTTGTAATGGCAGTTATTGGCCCGTAACGGACATCCGATCATGTCTGCTTTCTGGACCGCTACCGGGATACAAGCGAACAAGCGTACCGCAATTTTTCACCAAAGGCGGACAACTTCGATCCTAGATCTTGTACTCGTAGAGCAGCCGGGCGCGGATGGTGCCTTCCAGCGCCCTGATGTCCGCGAGCACGCGCTCGCCGTCGGCGGCCGACGCGTCGGCGTCGAGCACGACGTAACCGACGTCGTGGGCGGTCTCATAATATTGCGCAGCGATGTTGACGGCGTGGCGCGCCAGCACTTCGTTCAGGCGCCCGAGCATGCCCGGCAGGTTACGCTGCACCTGGATGAAGCGCGTGCCTGCCGGCCGCGGCGGCAGTTGGACCTGCGGGAAGTTGACGGCGCCCATGGTCGAGCCGGAATCGCTGTAATCGACCAGCTTGCGCGCGACCTCGGCGCCGATACGCTCCTGCGCCTCCTCGGTCGAACCGCCGATATGCGGCGTCAGGATGACGTTCTCCAGCCCCTGCAGCGGCGAGACGAACCGCTCGGCATTCGAGCGCGGCTCGACCGGAAAGACGTCGACCGCGGCGCCGCGAAGCCTGTTTTCGCGCAACGCCTCGGCAAGCGCCTCGAGGTCCACCACCGTCCCGCGGCTGTTGTTGATGAAATACGCCCCGTGCTTGATCGCGCGAATCTCTTCGCGCCCGATCATCCCATGCGTGGCTGATGTTTCCGGCACGTGCAGGGTGACGACGTCGCTTTGCGCCAGCAACTCATGCAGGCTCGCGGTCGGCTCGGTGTTGCCGTGGCGGAGCTTGTCGGTGTGATCGTAGAAGATCACCCGCATGCCCAGCGCTTCCGCCAAGTTTGAAAGCTGCGAGCCGATATTGCCGTAGCCGATGATGCCGAGCGTCTTGCCCCTCACCTCGTAGCTGTCGTCAGCCGACTTGTCCCAGCGCCCCTCATGGGCGGCGTTGGAGCGCGCGACGACCCGGCGCAGCAGCATGACGATCTCGCCGATCACGAGTTCTGCCACGCTGCGCGTGTTGGAGAACGGCGCGTTGAACACCGGAATGCCGCTGCGGCGCGCGGCGTCGAGGTCCACCTGGTTGGTGCCGACGCTGAAACAACCGATCGCGATCAGGCGGTCCGCCGCGTCAAGAACATCCGGGGTGATCTGCGTGCGCGAGCGGATGCCGAGCAGATGCACGCCCTTGATGGCCTCCTTGAACGCATCGCCCTCAAGCGCCCTGGGCAGGCGCGTCATGTTGGAATAGCCGGCAGCCTCGATCAACTGCACGGCGCTGTCGTTGACGCCTTCGAGGAGCAAGACCCGGATCTTGTCCTTGGCAAGCGAGAGTCGGGGGAGCGAGGTGGCCAAGATCGTAGCGTCCTTCAACGATGCATGAATGGGCTTTTCCTATGGCATCCGGCCCTACGCCGCCAGCGCCTTCATTTCCTTGTAGAGATCGGATTTGCCCTCGAACCCGATGCCCGGCAGGTCCGGCATGGTGATGTGGCCGTTCTCGACGCGGACGCCGTCGGGGAAGCCGCCATAGGGCTGGAACAGGTCCGGGTAGCTCTCATTGCCGCCGAGGCCGAGGCCGGCGGCGATGTTGAGCGACATCTGGTGACCGCCATGGGGAATACAGCGGGCGGGCGACCAGCCGTGGGTCTTCAGCACCGCCAGCGTGCGCTGGTATTCGCACAGGCCATAGGACAGCGCGCAATCGAATTGCAGCCAGTCGCGATCCGGCCGCATGCCGCCATAGCGGATCAGATTTCGCGCGTCCTGGTGGCTGAACAGGTTCTCGCCGGTCGCCATCGGCGCCGGATAGAATTCGGCCAGCGCCGCCTGCAGCGCGTAGTCGAGGGGATCGCCGGCCTCCTCGTACCAGAACAGCGGATACTCCCGCAGCATTTTGGCGTAGGCGATCGCGGTTTCCAGGTCGAAGCGGCCGTTGGCGTCGACGGCGAGCTGCGCGTCCTTGCCGATCTCCTTCAGCACGGCCTCGATCCGCTCGCGGTCTTCCGCGATCGGGGCGCCGCCGATCTTCATCTTCACGACGTTGTAGCCGCGGTCGAGATAGCCGCGCATCTCGCTGCGCAGCGCCGACAGATCCTTGCCGGGGTAATAATAGCCGCCAGCGGCATAGACGAACACGCGCGGGTTGGCGTTCAGGCCATGGCGCTCGGCCAGCAATCGAAACAGCGGCTTGCCCGCGATCTTCCCCACCGCGTCCCACACCGCCATGTCGATGGTGCCAACCGCGACCGAACGCTCGCCATGGCCGCCGGGCTTTTCGTTCGACATCATCGCGGCCCAGACCTTGTCGGGATCGAGATTGTCGCCGCCGGCATCGAGCAACGCCTTGGGATCGGCCTCCCTGAGCCGTGGCGCGAAGCGTTCGCGGATCAGCCCGCCCTGCCCGTAGCGGCCGTTGGAATTGAAGCCGTAGCCGACCACCCGCTTGCCGTCGCGCACGGCGTCGGTAACGACGGCAACGAGGCTCGTCGTCATCCTGGTGAAGTCGATATAGGCGTTGCGGATCGGCGAGGAGATCGGCTTTGTGACTTCGCAGACGTCGACGATGCGGACGGTCATGGTGATTGGCTTTCAGGTTTTGCCGTCATTGCGGAAAGAGCGACATACCCACCACCGTCATACCCGCGGAGGCGGGGTATCCAGTACGCCGCGACTTCTCGGCTCAATCACTGCGGCCTCTGGAATACTGGATCCCCGCCTCGCGGGGATGACGGCTGTTAGGGCCCGCCTCAAGACTTCGGCGCATCCCGGAAATACGGCTCGACCGGGCCGTGCACCTTGATGGTCAGCGGGTTGCCGTAGCGGTCCTTGGCGTTGCCGGCGGTGACGCGGACCCAGCCTTCGCTGATGCAGTACTCCTCGACATTGGTCTTCTCGACGCCCTTGAAGCGGATGCCGACGTCGCGCGCGAGGATGTCGGCATTGTAGTAGGGGCTGGCCGGATCGACCGAGAGACGGTCGGGAAACTGGTCGTTTGTCGCTTTGTCGGTCTCGCTCACAGCAGTGCCTCGATTTCTTTGCGTATTGCCTCAGGCGTGGCGGTGGGCGCATAGCGCCCGACCACCTTGCCCGAACGGTCCACCAGGAACTTGGTGAAATTCCATTTGATCGAAGAACCAAGCAGTCCGGACTTGGCGTTCTTGAGGTGGTTGAACAGCGGATGCGCATGGCTGCCATTGACGTCGATCTTGGCGAACATCGGAAACGTCACGTCGTACTTTGTCTCGCAGAACGCCTCGATCTGTTTGGCGTCGCCCGGCTCCTGCCCGCCGAACTGGTTGCAGGGGAAACCCAGCACCGAAAAGCCGCGCAGTCCCAGTTCGCGCTGCAGTTGTTCCAGTCCCTTGTATTGCGGCGTGAACCCGCAGGCACTCGCGGTGTTGACGATCAGGAGCACCTGGCCCTCGAACTGCTTCAGCGGCACCTCTTCGCCGGCAAGCGACTGCGCCGTGAAATCATAAACGCCTGGCATCTTCTTCTCTCGAAATCAGCCGGCCGGATCGATCGCCGCCGACGGCGTTCCGCCGGCCTCGATCGCCTCGCCGGCAGCGAGGCAAAGATCCTCCCGGTAACGGCCGGCGACGAGCTGCACGCCGACGGGAATCCGCCCCACCAGCCCGGTCGAAACCGCAAGCCCCGGAAGGCCCATGAAGGGAATGGCGATCTGCGGCAATTGCGCGTGCCAGACCCGGGCAAAGGACGCATCGTCCTTGCGGTCGAGTTGATCGGGGAACGGCAATTCGCCCGATACCGGCATCAGCAGCACCGGATATTTATCAAGGAATGCAAGCCATTCGCGCGTCAAGGTCGAACGCCGTGTCAGCGCCGCGGACAGATCGAACGGATGCACGTTCGACCGGTTGCCGCGCAGGCAGGCCAGCGCGCCGGGATCGCCCTCGCGCTCGGCAGCGGCGAGTTGCGCCTCATAGCCGTCGCCGAGCCAGAGCTTGGTCTGCAGGTCGGCGGCCTCGCGCAGCGAGGGGGTGTCGGCGATTTCCTCGACGGTCCAGCCCGCGCGTTCGAGCCGCTTGCCTGCGTCGGCAACGGCAGCCCTCACTTCGGGCGCGGGGTCGAGACCACCGGGGTTGAGGCACATCGCAACGCGTTTCGGCATTGCCGGGCCTTCCAGCGGCGCCGGCACCCACCAGGGATCGCGATAATCCTGCGCCGACATCGCAGCCAGCGCGATCCGGAGATCGCCGATGGTGCGCGCCAGCGGGCCGGAGACCGCGCTGATCTGCGGCCCGATCGACCGTTCCGGCAGCGCCGCGTTGAACGCCGGGATGCGACCCATGGTCGGCCGCAGGCCATGCACGCCGCAGGCATAGGCCGGATAGCGGATCGAGCCCGCAATATCAGTACCGTGCGCGATATGCCCGATCCCGGCCGCGACCGCGGCCCCTGCCCCGCCCGATGAGCCGCCCGGCGTGATACCGGGGTCGCGCGGGTTCTTGGTATCGCCATGAATGAGGTTGGTGGTGAACCAGCGATAGGAGAATGCCGGGCAATTGGTGCGGCCCAGGATCACGGCGCCGGACTTCTTGAGGTTGTCGATCACCGGGCTGTTGCTCTTTGCAACAGCCTCGCGCTGCAGCGTCAATCCGTTTGTGGTTGCAAAGCCTTCCTGGTCGATATTGACCTTCACCGTGACCGGCACGCCGGCCAGCGGCCCCGGATCTTCGCCGCGTCCGATCGCGGCATCGATGGCGGAAGCCTGTGCCAGCACATCCGCCGGCCGGTGGTCGACCACGGCATTGATTTTGGGGTTGACCGCATCCAGCCGCGCCAGCGCCGCGGTCGCCGCTTCCTTTGCCGAGACTTTCTTCGACCTGATGAGCGAAGCCATTTCGGCCGCCGACAGGCGCCACAGATTCTGCATGCAAAACTCCGTTCGATTGGAGCCCTTTTAGCGCCGGGCGCAGGGCATTGCCAGCGGGTCCGCCGCCGGGATTTAGCGTACACGGGCAATGAAATGAGCGAGATCGGCGATCTGCTCTGGCGCAATCGGGCCCATCACGTCGGCCATGCTGCCGTCGTAGCCGTGGCGGCTGTTGTCCTTGTACTCGGCGAGGGTCTTGGCGAGGTAGTCTTCGCGCTGGTTGGCGATGCGCGGGACGTTCTCCTTGCCGGAAAGATCGAGATTGTGGCAGCTATCGCAGCGGTGCTGCTGCACCAGCGCCAGGCCCCGCTGCAACCGCGCCGGCTCGCCGGCGTCGGCCGGCGGGGCCGGCTTCGGCAGCGTGGCGATGAATTCAGAGAATGCGCGAAGGTCGTCGTCGGTCAAAGCTTTCGCCATCTCGTTCATCGGCTCGAAGCTGCGCAGCTTCTCGCGAAACATGAAGAGCTGGATCAGCGTGTACGGCGCCTGCTGGCCGCCGAGCGAGGGGGTGTTCTCGATCTGGGACTGGCCGTTCTCGCCGTGACAGGCGAGGCATGGCGCGGCGCGCTCGGCGATGGTCTCGGCCGACGCAGACGTTGCGATAAAGGCAAGCGCCAGCGCGGTTATTGTTGCACGCATTACTCAATTCCCGACACCGCCGTCATTGCGAGAAGCGAAGCGACGAAGCAATCCATCTATCCCTGCGCTGAGGCATGGATTGCTTCGCTTCGCTCGCAATGACGGAACCTGAGGCTACTGCTTCCCCGCCACCTTCGGCTTGCCGTAGGTAATGCGGTAGACGGCGCCGTTCCAGTCGTCGGAAACCAGCAGCGAGCCGTCCTTGAGCTGCAGCACATCGACCGGGCGGCCGATATACTTGTTGTCCTCCACGAAGCCGGTGAGGAACGGCTCCAGCGACTTCATCGTGCCGTCCTTGCTCAGCTTGGCGATGACGAGGTCGCCGCCGACCTTCTTCGACCGGTTCCACGAACCGTGCCGCGCGATAATGGCCACGTTTCTGTAGGCCTTCGGGAACATGCTGCCGGTGTAGAAGCGCATGCCGAGCGCAGCGGAATGCGGCCCCAAGAGGCCTACGGGCGCAGTGAATTCGCTGCAGGACTTGCCCCAGCCGAACTCGGGATCGACGATGTTGCCCTGCAGGCAGAACGGCGCGCCGAAATGTTCGCCGACCCTGGTGATGCGATTGAGCTCGTCCTCCGGCACGTCTTCCGACATCCAGTCGCGGCCGTTGTCGGTGAAGTAGAGCTGTTTGGTCACGGGATGCCAGTCGAAGCCGACCGTGTTGCGGACACCTCGCGCGATCACCTCGGCCCCCGAGCCGTCGAGATTCATGCGGCGGATCAGGCCGTGCTCGTCGTCGTTCAGCACGTTGTTGCCGGGCTGGCCGACCGGGACGTAAAGCTTGTTGTCGGGACCGATGCCGATGAACTTCCAGCCATGGGCTTCGTCCTTCGGCAGCTTGTCGAAGATCACGGCAGGCTTCGGCGGGCTGTCCAGATTGTCCTCGACCTTCTCGATCTTCGAGACCTTGGACAGTTCGGCGATGTAGAGCGTGCCGTCCTTGAACGCCAGGCCGTTCGGCCGGTAGAGACCGGACGCGAGAACCTTGACCTCCCGCTTGCCGTCCCTGTTGACGATCGCATAGACCTTGTCGACGAGACGGCTGCCGACGAACACCGTGCCCTTGTCGCCGAGCGCGAGCGAGCGTGCATTCCCCATGCCGGCTGCATAGACCTCGATGTTGAATCCGGCCGGAACCTTCAGCTTCGCCGTGGGCAACTTATCCGGTGCGGCCGGAATCGGCGGCGGTGCGATCGGGGCGAGCCTGGCGGCGGCCTCGTTGCCGGCGGGGCGTCCGATCAGCGGAGATCCCGGCGGAAGCGCGGGCGCTGCCGGGGCAGCCGCGCCTGCGGCCGGCGGCGCGGCGGGCTGCTGGGCAACGGCGGCCAATGTGAACGCGCTGAGGAATGCACCGGCCAGCAACATGCTGCACGGCGCCGACGAACGACTTGTCATGGGCTTTCTCCCTCGCGGAAGCCGATCTCTGCGCGCCCCCCCAACATGAAGCCGGCGCGCCGGCTTTCCGGTGCCGCACTCTCCGACATTTGTCTCCGGATGCGCAATCGCAAACAGATCACCCGAAGTTGCAGAGCGGGAAAGAGCGGGGGCTTTCGTCAGTGTCGCGTGATGGGCCCGCCGGGCGCGTCGAGGATCGCTTCCGCGAACGGAAACTCAAGCACGATCTCGCCGTCGTCGTCGGTCACCTCGATGGTCGCATTCAGGAGCGCGCCGTCGGCGCCATCGGTCTTCAGCAGTTCCCGAATCATGGCGCGCGCCATCTCCCAGGCGCGATCGGGATCCCTGAGCACTTCGCCATCGGGATCGGAAATCAGCTCATCGCCGATACGGGTGTTGAAGAAATATCGCGGCATCGGCGGAAACCTGACCTCGGCTGGAGGCCCGCAAGCGGGGGGCCTGTTGAATTTTCACACGTTCCTGCTGGAGCCGGTAGTGCTCCATAAGATCTAGAATCACCATTCGACCCGCTGCGAACAACAGCGAAACGCTTGATCCCACGTTGTTTTGACCGCGCGTGCTCGCACAAGTCAGTGAAACCGATTTCGCGATGCAGCATAAACACACGGTGTTCAAGGCAAAAGATTTAACTGGCGAACTTTTCTATCCGAAGTACCTTAGTGGCGATGGGCGGGATACCGTCCGGTATCAAGGGAGAGCCAAATGGCCTGGAAAGCACCCAAGATCGTCGAAGTGCCGGTCGGCATGGAAATCAATATGTATATGTGCGCTACCCGCAAGTAAGCGGCAGCGTCCTTATCTCACATCGCGCAGGTGGACCTCGGGCCTGACACGCTCCCGCAAGCGGGGCTGTGTTTGCGCGGAGGTTCGCCTTGCGTCGTTCTGCGTACAGATTTGAATCTCCAGGGGACGGATCATGCTTCGCGTCGTCGTCCTGGGCGCCGCGGCGGGTGGCGGCGTTCCCCAGTGGAACTGTGGATGTCCGGTGTGCCGGACAGCGCGAAGCGATCAGCCCGAACTGCAAAGCACCCAGGCCTCGATCGCGTTCAGCGCCGACGGTGAGCACTGGTTTCTCGTCAACGCCTCGCCCGACCTGCGCCAGCAATTGATCGCGACGCCGCAGCTTCATCCCGCCGCGGGTCAGCTCAGGCATAGCCCCATCGCGGGCGTGATCCTGACCAATGGCGAGATCGACGCCGTCGCCGGCCTATTGTCGATGCGCGAAGGCTCGCCGTTTACGCTCTATGCGCATCAGCGCGTTCTTGCGATTCTCGAATCCAACAGCATCTTTAACGTGCTGAACGAAAGGAATGTGAAGCGCCAGCCGATCGCGGTGGACAAGGCGTTCGAGCCCACCCTGCCTGACGGATCGCCGTCCGGCATCGAGGTTCTCCCCATCGCAGTTCCCGGCAAGGGCGCATGGTATCTCGAAGGCAAGGCGCATCCGGCCCGCGGCGACGGCGCGGGCGATACGTTGGGCTTGCGGATTCTGGACAGGTCGAGCGGCAAGCATTTCTATTTCCTCGCCGCCTGCGCGCGCGTGACGGACGACCTGAAGTCACGACTCAAGGGCGCCGCACTGGTGTTTTTCGACGGCACGGTCTGGCGCGACGACGAATTGATCGCAGCCGGGCTCGGCGCCAAGACGGGACAGAGCATGGGCCATATTTCGATGTCGGGCGATCACGGGGCGATCGAGAGCCTTGCCGGCCTCGACATCGGCCGGAAGATGTTCTTGCATATCAACAACTCCAACCCGGCGCTGCTGCGCGGCTCCAACGAGCGCAGGATCGCCGAACAGGCGGGCTGGCAAATCCCCGCCGACGGAACGGAGATCACGCTGTGAACGTCGCTGCCATGACTGGAATGACCGCACTATCGATCGGCAAGGGCATCACGCTCGACAGCGCCGAGGAACTGGAAGCCACGCTGCGCCACATCGGCGCGACGCGTTATCACAATCTGCATCCGTTTCACCGGTTGCTGCACGGCGGCAAGCTCAACAAGGGCCAGGTGCAGGCGTGGGCGCTGAACCGCTATTATTACCAGAGCACGATCCCGCTCAAGGACGCGATGGTGATCTCGCGGTTCCGCGACCGCCCCACCCGCATCGAATGGCGGCACCGGATCGAGGATCACGACGGCGATATCAACTCAGAAGGCGGCATCGAGCGCTGGCTCAAGCTGACAGAAGGACTAGGGCTCGACAGCGCCTATGTGGAATCGACGGAAGGTATCCTCCCCGCAACGCGATTTGCGGTGGAGGCCTATGTGCATTTCTGCCGCGACAAGACGCCGTTGGAGGCGATCGCCTCCTCGCTCACCGAACTGTTCGCACCGAACCTGCACGAGGAACGCATCTCGGGGATGCTGCAGCACTATGATTTCGTCAACCCCGACATCATGAGCTATTTCAGCCGCCGGCTGACACAGGCCCCGCGCGACGCCAATTTCGCGCTGGACTACGTCAAGATGCATGCAAAGACGCCGGCCGAGCGCGAGGCCGTCTGCAACGCGCTGATCTTCAAGACCAATGTGCTATGGGTTCAGCTCGACGCGCTGTATCATGCCTATGTCGAGGGCCATATTCCGCCCGGCGCGTTCGTGCCCAAGGAAAACTAAAAGCCGAAACCAACGGACGGGACTAGCGATCGATGGCTGCGAGCCGCAACATCAGTGTCAGCGAGGCGAGCCGGCCGAAATTGCCGCGGCACGCCAAGCTGAAATTCGATGAGACGCGGCAGGTCTGGGTGATCCTCGCGCCGGAGCGCGTGCTGGCGCCCGACGAGATCGCGGTCGAGGTGCTGCAGCTCTGCGACGGCGTCCGCAGCGTTTCGGAGATGGTCGATCAGCTCGCGGTCAAATACGCAGCCCCCCGTGAAGCGATTGCGACCGACGTCGTCGCCATGCTGCAGGATCTCGCCGACAAGGGGTTTCTGACCGAAGCGCGGGAGAAGACGCCATGAGCGACCTCCTCGCCGAGAACAAGATGGCCGCCACGGCGCCCAGCGACGGGCTTGCCGTTCTGGAAACGCAGCGGTCGACGGCGGAGACGTTCGGCATTCCGCTCGCGGTGCTGGCCGAACTGACGCATCGCTGCCCGCTGCAATGCCCCTATTGCTCCAATCCGATCGAATTGGATCGGGGCGGCAGCGAGCTTACGACCGCGGAATGGAAGAAGGTACTCACGGAGCTCGCCGAGATCGGCGTGCTGCAGATCCATTTCTCCGGCGGCGAGCCCACCGCGCGCAAGGACCTCGTCGAACTGGTGCAGCACGCAACTGATGTGGGGCTGTACAGCAACCTCATCACGTCGGCGGTGCTGCTGACCAGGGAGAAACTTTCCGCGCTCGCCGATGCCGGGCTCTGCCACGTGCAGATCAGTTTCCAGGGCAACGAGCCTGATGTGGCCGACCGCGTCGCCGGCTTGAAGAACGCGCACGGGAAGAAGATCGAAGCCGCGAGATGGACGCGCGAGCTCGACCTGCCGCTGACGGTCAACGCCGTGATGCACCGCCAGAACCTGCACCAGCTCGCCGACATCATTCAGATGGCGGTCGATCTCGACGCCGACCGGCTCGAAGTCGCCAACGTCCAGTATTACGGCTGGGCATTGAAGAATCGCGCCGCGCTGATGCCGACGATCGAACAGATCGAGCAGACCAGCCGCATCGTCGAGGAAGCCGCCGTGCGGCTGAAGGGCATTCTGGCCATCGACTATGTGGTGCCGGATTACTACGCGCTGCGGCCGAAGAAGTGCATGGGCGGCTGGGGCCGGCAGTTCTTCAACATCTCGCCCGCCGGCAAGGTGCTGCCCTGCCACGCCGCCGAGAGCATCACCGGGCTCGAATTCCTGTCCGTGCGGTCCAACCATTCGATCGCCTGGATCTGGCAGAACTCCGAGGCCTTCAACCGCTATCGCGGCACCGGCTGGATGAAGGAGCCGTGCAAGAGCTGCGAATTCCGGGAAATCGACTTCGGCGGCTGCCGCTGCCAGGCCTTTGCGCTGACCGGCGATGCCGGCAATACCGATCCGGCCTGCACGCTGTCGCCGATGCATGAGCAGATCTTCAAGCAGGCCGAACTGGAGGCGGCCGCGCACCAGGACCGCTTCCTCTATCGTAATTTCGCCGGCGGCACGCTGGAGACGGAAGGCGAGCATGGCGCCTGATGCCGACGCCGGCAAATCCACCAAACGTGCCGATCCCTTTGCGCCGCTGACGTCGGAGCAGTTCGCCGTCGGCGACGGCCATGATATCTATGTCGAAAGCGTCGGCCGCGCGGATGGCATCCCCGCCGTCTATCTGCATGGCGGGCCCGGCAGCGGCTGCCAGCCGGATCACCGCCGGCTGTTCGATCCCGAACGCTTTCATGCCGTGCTGTTCGATCAGCGCGGCGCCGGCCGCAGCCGCCCCAGGGGGCGCCGCGAGGACAACACGCTGCCGCATCTGATCGCCGACATGGAAGCGATCCGCGCGAAATTCGGCTTCGAGCGCTGGATGGTCGCCGGCGGCTCCTGGGGCGCGACGCTGGCGCTGGCCTACGCGCAGGCTCATCCGGACCGCGTCACCGGCATCGTGCTGCGCGCGACTTTTCTCGGCACGATGGCCGAAATCGAAAACGGCTTTCTCAAAACCCTGCCGCGGTTCTATCCCGGCCTCTACGAGGACTTCATCAGTGCGCTGCCCGAGAGCGAACGCACGCATCCGATCGAGGCCTATTTCCGACGCATCCTCGATCCCGACCCCGACGTGAATATTCCTGCGGCGCGGGCTTGGGGCGAAACCGAGCGTATTCTTTCCGAACATGTGCCGAACCGCATGCGCCTCGATCAGGCGGCGCTTGCGTCCTCGCGGAGCCCGCCGGCCACGCCTTACATGGAGGCGCATTACTTTGCCAACGACTGTTTCATGACGCCGAACCAGTTGCTGCGCGAAGCCGGCAGGCTCAAGGACATCCCGGGCATCATTGTGCAGGGCCGCTACGACCTGCTGTGTCCGCCCGCGACCTCGCACGCGCTTGCCGCCGTGTGGCAGCAGGCTGAAATCCGTTTTGTCGAGGGCGCCGGCCACACGCTGTACGATCCCGGCGTCCGCGACGCCGTGATGAAGGCAATCGCCGACATGGCGTCCAGAACAAGCAAATAGGGAACAAGAAAATGCCGATGGCGGGAAAAGGCATGCTGCTGACGTCGATGAACATCGATGCCACCAACGAAGCCGAATTCAATCGCTGGTACGACCGCGAGCATCTCGAGGAACGGGTCGCGATCGAAGGCTTCCTGGAAGCCCGCCGCTATGTCGCGCACGAGGGCAATCCGAAATATCTCAGCCTCTACTCGACCGAAGCATTCGAGGTGCTCGACAGCCCGGCCTACCGCACCGCGCTGGCAAACCAGACGGCGTGGTCGAAGGCCAACATTGCGCGCTTCAAGGACATGATCCGCGCGGTTGCGCGCATCACGATCAGCCGCGGCACCGGCCGCGGTGCGGCGCTCGGCATTGTCAGGCTGCGTCCACCATCCGGCGGTGAAGACAAGTTGCGCGCCGCGCTGCAGGAACAACTCGATCCGGCCAGCCTCGACGGCATCATCTCCATGCACCTGATCGAGAGCGATCCGGCGCTGTCGAAGCCGATCACCGACAACCCCTCGGCCACCAATCCCGGCGCGGGCGACTGGTTCGTGCTGATCGATGCCACAGACGTTGGCGCGGTGCCTGCTGCGGCAGCACGGTTGACGAACAATGCGGCGTTCAAGCCGCTGCTGATCACGAGCGGCGTCTACAGGCTGATGTGGGACATCGCCAAGAGCGACATCGGCGGCTAGACCGCGCCCGTCTCCTTCCGCACTGCACATGCTGCACTGCCGCAGCGCGGCTACGACATCAATGACCGCTCCCATGCAATCGAAACGTAGGAGATCGCGCAAAATTGCCTTTGTGAACGGTCTGGAATGGCTCTAATAAGATAAGTGTATGATGCAATTCAGAAACCACAAGAACGCCGGTTGAGCGTTCACAGGCAAAATAAGGCCACGCTTTCCTTGAAATTGCGTGGACAAGGTAGGAATGAAACCGACTGACATCTCGGCGCCAGACTACTTTCACAAAGTGGTCGATTGCCAATGGGCCTGCCCCGCTCACACGCCGGTTCCCGAATACATTCGTTTGATTGCGGAAGGGCGTTACAGCGACGCCTACATGATCAACTGGAAGTCCAACGTGTTTCCCGGAATTCTGGGACGCACCTGCGACCGTCCGTGCGAGCCCGCATGCCGCCGCGGCCGCGTCGAGGAAACGCCGGTCGCGATCTGCCGGCTGAAGCGCGTCGCCGCCGACTTCAAGGATGACGTCAGGCAGCGCATGCCGAAGCCTGTGGCGAAGAACGGCAAGCGCATCGCGCTGGTCGGCGGCGGTCCGGCCTCGCTGGCGGTGGCCCGCGATCTCGCCCCGATCGGCTATCACTGCACCGTTTTCGATGCCGATCCGAAGGCGGGCGGCATGATGCGGAGCCAGATTCCAAAGTTCCGCCTGCCGGACACCGTGATCGACGAGGAGACCGACTACATCCTCAACCTCGGCGTCGACTTCAAGGGCGGCCATCGCATCGACAGCCTGAAGAAGCTGATGGCTGAAAACTACGACGCGATCTTCATCGGCTCCGGCGCACCGCGCGGCCGCGAACTCGACATCCCCGGCCGCAAGGAAGCCGCCGCCAACATCCACATCGGCATCGAATGGCTGGCGTCGGTTTCGTTCGGCCATGTCGAGAAGATCGGCCGGCGCGTCATCGTGCTCGGCGGCGGCAACACCGCGATGGACTGCTGCCGCACCGCGCGCCGCCTCGGCGGCGAGGACGTCAAGGTGATCGTGCGCTCCGGCTTCGAGGAAATGAAGGCGAGCCCCTGGGAAAAGGAAGACGCGCTTCACGAGGATATCCCGATCCTCAACTTCATGGTGCCGGTGGCCTTCAAGCACGTCGCGGGCAAGCTGATCGGCGTCACCTTCCAGAAGGTGAAGGCCGAATACGACGCCAAGGGTCGCCGCAACCTGGTGCCCTCGGGCGAACCCGACCAGACCATCCCCTGCGACGACGTGCTGGTCGCCGTCGGCCAGGAGAATGCATTTCCCTGGATCGAGCGCGACTGCGGCATCGAGTTCGACAAGTGGAACATGCCGCAGGTCGATCCGAAAACCTTCGTGTCGACGAATCCGAAGGTGTTCTTCGGCGGCGACGCGGCATTCGGCCCGAAGAACATCATCTGGGCGGTCGCGCACGGCCATGACGCTGCGCTGTCGATCCACAGGATGCTGTCGGGCGAGGACATCAACGAGCGCCCGCTTCCCGAGGTGCACGTCTCCTCGCAAAAAATGGGCATCCACGAGTGGAGTTATGACAACGACATCTCCGGCGACAAGCGCTACAAGGTTCCGCACCGCGACAAGGTGATCGCGCTGAAGGACATCAAGGCCGAGGTCGAACTCGGCTACGACGTCAAGCTTGCGCTCGGTGAGGCGCAGCGCTGCCTGAACTGCGACGTGCAGACCGTGTTCTCCGCGCCCGCCTGCATCGAGTGCGACGCCTGCGTCGACATCTGCCCGATGGACTGCATCACCTTCACGGAGAATGGCGAGGAAGAGGACCTGCGGCAGCGGCTGAAAGCGCCCTCGCCGCGTCACGACCAGGCACTCTATGTCGCCGAAGGCCTCAAGACCGGACGCGTCATGGTGAAGGACGAAGACGTCTGCCTGCATTGCGGGCTGTGCGCCGAGCGTTGCCCCACCGGCGCCTGGGACATGAAGAAGTACCTCATCGATATGACTCACGCGGGAACGACATGCCAGACCAAAGCCCGATCAGCAGCGTAAACGACTTCGTCGTCCGCTTCGCCAACGTCAACGGCTCCGGTTCGGCGAGCGCCAACGAACTGTTCGCGCGCTCGATCCTGCGCCACGGCGTGCCGGTCTCGCCGCGCAACATCTTCCCCTCCAACATCCAGGGGCTTCCCACCTGGTACGAGGTGCGGGTCACCGAAGCCGGCCATCTCGGCGCCCGCGGTGGCGGCGTCGACATGATGGTGGCGATGAATCCGCAGACCTGGGACAAGGATGTCGCCTCGATCGAACCCGGCGGCTATCTGTTCTACGATTCGACCAAGCCGATGCCGTCGTCGAAATTCCGCGCCGACATCAACGTCATCGGCGTGCCGCTGACCGCGATCACCAACTCGACCTACAGCGATCCGCGCCAGCGCCAGCTTTTCAAGAACATCATCTATCTCGGCGCGCTCTGCGCCCTGCTCGACATGGACCCGAAGCTGGTCGAGCAACTGATCGGCGAACAGTACAAGGGCAAGGAGAAGCTGCTGTCGTCCAATGTCCATGCGCTGCATCTCGGCCGCGACTGGGCGCTGCAGAACCTGAAATGCCCGATCGGACTGCAGGTGAAAAAGGCCGACAAGGTCGGCGAGCGCATTTTCATGGAAGGCAACAGCGCCGCCGCGCTCGGCGCCGTCTATGGCGGCGCCACCGTCTGCGCCTGGTATCCGATCACGCCCTCGTCGTCGGTGGCGGAAGCCTTCACCAGCCACTGCAAGAAGCTGCGGCACGACCCTGAAACGGGCAAGGCGAAATATGCGATCGTGCAGGGCGAGGACGAACTCGCCTCCATCGGCATCGTGATCGGCGCCTCCTGGAACGGCGCGCGGGCCTTCACTGCAACCTCCGGCCCCGGCATCTCGCTGATGACCGAGTTCATCGGCCTGTCGTACTTCGCGGAAATTCCGGCCGTGATCATGAACATCCAGCGCGCCGGTCCCTCGACCGGCATGCCGACGCGCACCCAGCAATGCGACATCATCGCCTGCGCCTACGCTTCCCATGGCGACACCAAGCACGTGCTGCTGTTCCCGGAAGACCCGGCCGAGGCGTTCGAGTTCGCCGCGCAGTCGTTCGATCTCGCCGAGCGGCTGCAGACCATGATCTTCCTGATGCTCGATCTCGACATCGGCATGAACCACCGGCTGTGCCGTCCGCTGAAGTGGGATGACGCAAGGCAGTACGACCGCGGCAAGGTGATGACCGCTGCGATGCTCGACGAACCCGGCCGCGACTTCGGCCGCTATCTCGACGTCGACGGCGACGGCATTCCCTATCGCACCTATCCCGGCACGCATCCGACCAAGGGCTCGTTCTTCACCCGCGGTACCTCGCGCGACCGCTACGCACGCTATTCGGAAGAAGGCGCCGTCTACGCCGACAACATGCAGCGGCTGGTGCGCAAGTTCGAAACCGCGCAGGACATGGTGCCGCGGCCGTTGCAGGCCAACGCCGTCAAGCCGACCAAATACGGCGTGATCTATTTCGGCTCGACGGCGCCGGCGATGGACGAGGCGATCGGCTTATTGGAAGCGCGCGGGCATCAGCTCGACCGCATGCGCATCCGCGCCTTCCCGTTCCACTCCAGCGTGGCGAGCTTCATCGCCGACCATGACTTCGTCTATGTGGTCGAACAGAATCGCGACGCCCAGCTGCGGCAGCTGATCGTCAACGAGAACGGCATCGATCCGGTCCGGCTGGTGCCGATCCTGCACTATGACGGCACGCCGATCACCGCGCGCTTCATCGCCAACGCCATCGGCGACCATCAGGACCACCTGAAGGTGACCCCTCTCCGCAAGGCCGTGTCATGACCTACATTGCAAAGCCGAAGTTCCATCATCCCGGCCTGCCGAAGAACGAACTCGGCTACACCCATCGCGACTACGAGGGCAAGATCTCGACGCTGTGCGCCGGCTGCGGCCACGACTCGATCACGGCATCGATCATCGAGGCCTGCTACGAGCTCTCGATCGAGCCGCACCGCGTCGCCAAGATTTCGGGCATCGGCTGCTCGTCGAAGACGCCGGACTATTTCCTCGGGAATTCGCACGGCTTCAATTCGGTGCACGGCCGCATGCCGTCGGTGCTGACCGGCGCCAACCTCGCCAATCGCGACCTGATCTATCTCGGCGTCTCCGGCGACGGCGACTCGGCCTCGATCGGCTTCGGCCAGTTCGCGCATTCGATCCGGCGCGGCGTCAACATGACGTATATCGTCGAGAACAACGGCGTCTACGGCCTGACCAAGGGGCAGTTCTCGGCCACCGCCGACCGCGGCTCGAAGTCCAAGAAGGGCGTGATGAACACCGACAACGCCATCGACCTTGTGGCGATCGCGCTGCAGCTCGGGGCGAGCTTCGTGGCGCGCAGCTTCTCCGGCGACAAGACCCAGCTGGTGCCGCTGATCGCGGCCGCCATCCGCCACAAAGGCGCGGCGTTCATCGACGTCATCAGCCCCTGCATCGCCTTCAACAACCACGCCGGCTCGACCAAGAGCTTCGACTACGTGCGCGAACACAACGACGCCGTGAACCGCCTCGACGTGCTGACCGGCCGCGACCCGATCACGGTCGATTACGCGCCGGGCTCGGTGCAGATCGTCGAACAGCACGACGGCACCAGGCTGGCGCTGCGCAAAATCGACGCCGACTACGACGCCAACGACCGGCTGGCGGCCATGACCTTCCTGCAGAAGCACGCCGCCAAGGGCCAGGTCGTGACCGGGCTGCTCTATGTCGATCCGGACTCCGAGGATCTGCATGCCAGCCTCGACACCGTCGAGACGCCGCTCAACACGCTGGAAGCCAAGGATCTGTGCCCCGGCTCGGCCGCACTGGACAAGATCAACGCCAGTCTGCGGTAGATTCGGATCAAGTTTTTCCTCGTCATGCCCCGCGAAGGGGCATCCAGTATTCGCTAGCCTCAGCGATAGAACCGAGAAGTCACGGCGTACTGGATCGTCCGCCTTCGCGGACGATGACGGCTTGGGCCGCCGCTAAGCCGCGGCGGCGAGCTTGCGCGGGTGCGTCACATATTCCTTGAGCACCGTACCGGTGGGGTCGACCTCGACGAGCGAGACGTCGTAGCTCCAGAGGTCGGCGAGATGCTGGAGCACGCGCTTGGCATCCACCTCGTTGAGTTGCGCCCCCTTCAGCACCGCATGGCGGAGCATAAGCCGGCGATCGCCGGCGAGATCGACATCGACGACTTCGATATTGGCATCGATGAACCCGACATCATACTGACGCGCCAGTTCGCGGCGAACGCGGCGATAGCCGCGTTCGTCGTGGATCGCATCGACCCGGATGCCGGCGCTCTCCTCGGGATCGTCGTGCAGATGGAACATGCGGAAGTGCCGTATCAGCCGCGGGCTGAGATACTGGCTGATGAAGCTTTCGTCGCGATAATCCTTCCATACGCCGCGCAGCACGCCCATCACATCGCCTGATCCGGCGATATCCGGGAACCATTCGCGGTCCTCCTCTTCCGGGGAGGTCACGATGCGCTCGATATCCTGCATCATCGCAAAGCCGAGCGCATAGGGGTTGAAGCCCGAGAAGTGACGATTGTCGAAATCAGGCTGGTACACGACGTTGGTGTGGGACTGCAGGAATTCGAGGAAATTGCCGTCGGATAGCCGACCCTGCTCGTGCAGCCGCTTCATGATGCGATAATGGACGTAGGTCGCCGTGCCCTCGTTCATGACCTTGGTCTGGCTTTGCGGATAGAAATACTGCGCGATGTGCCGCACGATGCGCAGCAACTCGCGCTGCCATGGCGCCAGCCGCGGCGCGGTCTTTTCCAGGAAGTAGAGCAGGTTCTCCTGTGGCAGCCCGAGCAGGGCCTGCCGGCGCTCGACATTGAGCAGCACCTCGCTCTTGATCGGCCCGGTTGGAACGGTGCGCCAAAGATCGTTGAACGAGCCTTCCTCGTGCAGGCGGCGCCTTCCCGCCCGCTTTTCCTCGGCGCGCAGATCGAGTTTCTTCTTGCCGGGATAGCGGTCGATGCCGTGCGACATCAGCGCATGGGCCGCATCGAGCGTCTGCTCGACCGCGCGCGTGCCGTGACGGTGCTCGCAATGCGTCACGTATTTCTTGGCAAACTCCAGGTAGTCGAGAATGCCGTCGGCATCGGTCCACTGCTTGAAGAGGTAGTTGTTCTTGAAGAAATGATTGTGGCCGAACGCAGCGTGCGCGGTCACCAGCGTCTGCATCGTCGCCGTATTCTCCTCCATCAGATAGGAGATGCACGGCGAGCTGTTGATGACGATCTCGTACGCAAGACCCATCAGGCCCTTGCGGTAGGATGCTTCCTGGAAGGCAAAGTGCTTACCAAATGACCAGTGCTTGTAGTACAGCGGCATGCCCACCGAGGAATAGGCATCCAGCATCTGCTCGGCGGTGATGACCTCGATCTGGTTCGGATAGACATCGAGACCAAGTTCCCCGAGCGCGACCTCTTCGCAGGCGTCGTAGATGCGCTGCAGTGCCGGAAAATCCCAATCCGCGCCCTGAAACAGCAACTGGTCCGTCGCGGTCATGTTGCGGCCCTCTCCTGCTTTCCACGGCGCTTGAACAGATCCTGAAACACCGGAAAGATTTCGCTGCGTTCGTGGACCTTGCGCATCGAAAGCGGCGCGCCGTCCGCCTGCAGGCGCTGGTAGAGCGTCCAGAGCGATGAGTCTGGCATGTCGTAGGTCGTCGCCGTTTCCTGGCCGACTTCCAGGTAGGCGAAGAACTGGCTGACCGGCAGGATCTTCTCGGTCAGCAGCCTGCCCGAGACTTCACCGTCGGAGTAGGAATTATCGCCGTCGGACGCCTGCGCCGCATAGATATTCCAGTCGGCGGGGCGGAACCGCGACCTGACGATATCGTGCATCGCCTGCAAGGCGCTCGATACGAGCGTTCCGCCCGAGGCCGGGCCGTGAAAGAACGTGTCCTCGTCGACTTCCTCCGCCCGGTCGGTATGCCTGATGAATACGATCTCGACGTGGCGATACCGCCGCTTCAGGAAAATATAGAGCAGCATGTAGAAGCGCTTGGCAAGATCCTTCATGTGCTCGGTCATCGAGCCCGACACGTCCATCAGGCAGAACATGACGGCCTGCGCCACCGGCTTCGGAACCTCCTCGAAACGCCGGTAACGGATGTCGATCGGATCGATGAACGGGATCCGGCGCATCTTCAGCTTCAAGGCCTCGATCTCGGCCAGAAGTTCGACGCGCCTTTCCTCGCTGCAATTCTCCAGTTCGGCTTCGAGCGCCGCCAGCGCTTCCGGCCGCGGCCGCCGCAATGCGACGCGCCGGGCCATCGCCCGGCTGACGGTTCGGCTCACCGAAATATTCGCGGGCGAGCCTGACGTGGCGTAGCCCGCCCTGCGGATGCCCTCGCTCTCCACCTCGGCAAGCTTCCGCTTGGCGAGATCGGGCAGTTCCAGGTCGTCGAGGAACAGGTCGACGAATTCTTCCCGACTCAGGACAAAGCGAAAAGCATCCTCGCTGTCGCCCTCGCCGGGGCCGCCTGCTTTGCCGCCGCCCTGGCCGGAGCGCGGCAGCATGTCGCCTTCGATGAACTTCTTGTTTCCGGGCAGCACCATGTCGCGGGTGCCGCCTTCGCGACGGAAACGCGGCTCATCCATCCCCTCGATCGGGACGTTGACCTCTCCGCCCTCCAGGACATCCTTGATGTCCCGATCCTGCGAAGACTTCTTTACCGCGCCTTGCACCAGCGCCTTTGCCCTGCGAAGGAAACGCTGGCGGTTCTCCAGACTCTTGCCGCCCGGATTCAGGCGCCGATCGACGATATGAATGGCCACGTTTGCATCTGCCTCCGCCTCAACCGGCCTGCTTCACCCGCATGTACCACTCGACGAGCCGTCTGACCTGACGTTCGGTGTAGCCGCGCTCAACCATCCGCGCGACGAACTCGCCGTGCTTCTTTTCGGTATCACCGTCCTTCTTCGATCCGAAAGAGATCACCGGGAGCAAATCCTCGACCTGCGAGAAGATGCGCTTCTCGATGACCTCGCGGATCTTCTCGTAGCTGGTCCAGGTGGGATTCTTCCCGCCGTTATGAGCCCGCGACCTCAGGGAGAACTTGACGACCTCGTTGCGGAAATCCTTGGGGTTGGCGATGCCCGCCGGCTTCTCGATCTTGGTCAGTTCCTGATTGAGCAACTCGCGATCCATCAACTGCCCGGTGTCGGGATCCTTGAAGTCCTGATCCTCGATCCAGGCGTCCGCATAATCGACGTAGCGGTCGAACAGATTCTGGCCGTAGTCCGAATAGGACTCGAGGTAGGCCTTCTGGATCTCGTGGCCGATGAATTCGGCATAACGCGGCGCCAGATCGGCCTTGATGAACTCCAGGTAGCGCTTTTCGACCTCGTCCGGAAGCTGTTCGCGACGTATCGCCTGTTCCAGCGTATACATCAGGTGAACCGCGTCGGCACCAAGCTCGCTGGTGTCGTGGTTGAACGTTGCCGCCAGCACCTTGAAGGCGAAACGGGTCGAAACACCGTCCATGCCTTCGTCGACGCCGGCGGCGTCCTTGTACTCCTGGACGCTCCGCGCCTTCGGATCGGATTCCTTCAGGCTCTCGCCGTCATAGATCCGCATCTTCGCAAACAGCGTCGAGTTCTCGTGCTTGCGCAGACGCGACATCACCGAGAAGCGCGCCATGGTTTCCAGCGTCGCCGGCGCGCACGGCGCGCTCGCCAGCTCGGATCCCTGGATCAGCTTCTCGTAGATCTTCTGCTCTTCGGTGACGCGCAGGCAGTACGGCACCTTGATGACGCAGATACGATCGATGAAGGCCTCGTTGTTCTTGTTGGTCTTGAAGCTCTGCCATTCCGCCTCGTTGGAGTGGGCGAGAATGACGCCGGTGAACGGGATCGCACCGATATTTTCGGTGCCGATATAATTGCCTTCCTGCGTTGCCGTCAGCAACGGGTGCAGCATCTTGATCGGCGCCTTGAACATCTCCACGAATTCAAGAATGCCCTGGTTGGCGCGGTTCAGTCCGCCGGAATAGCTGTAGGCGTCGGGATCGTTCTGGGCGAAGGTTTCCAGCTTGCGGATGTCGACCTTGCCGACCAGCGACGAGATATCCTGGTTGTTTTCGTCGCCGGGCTCGGTCTTTGCGATCGCGATCTGGCGCAGCCGGGACGGCTGGATCTTGGCGACGCGGAATTGCGAGATGTCGCCGCCGAAAGCCTCGAGGCGCTTGTAGCACCACGGGCTCATCAGCCCGGTGAGTCGACGGCGCGGAATGCCGTACTTCTCTTCGAGCATCGGCCCCAGCGATTCCGGATCGAACAGGCTGAGCGGGCTTTCGAACACGGGGCTGAGTTCGTCGCCGGCCTTCAGCACGTAGATGGGGTGAACTTCCATCAGCGACTTGAGGCGTTCGGCAAGCGAGGATTTTCCGCCGCCGACGGGGCCGAGCAGATAAAGTATCTGCTTGCGCTCTTCGAGACCCTGCGCCGCATGGCGGAAGAAACCGACGATCCGCTCGATGGTGTCTTCCATGCCGTAGAAGCCGGCGAAGGCCGGATAGAGCCGCATCGTGCGGTTCAAAAAGATACGGCCAAGGCGTGGGTCCCTGGCCGTGTCAATCATCTGAGGTTCGCCGATCGCAGCTAGTAGTCGCTCTGCAGCGTTGGCATATCGCATCGGATCGCTTCGACACGACTCCAGATATTCCGCCATCGACATATCGGTCTGACTTCTGGCTTCGAAGGACCGGGCGAAAGCATTGAACAGAGAATCGTTGTACATGATCCGTCTCTCCATATTCAGATGTAAATGCTGGACACTCCGCTCAGGTTCCAGAACCGCCCCGGAGCGCCGCAGCTTCCGTTCGCGAATCACCATCAACACATATGTCGATTGGACACGCGACCAACTCCCCAACGCAATGCAATAGTCGTGCTAGGCGTGCCATCCTCGTAATGATACGGTATGATTCCGGGAATGATGTAACTGTGTGGCAACATTTCGAGGCCCATTTTCCGGCGGCCAAATGTTCATACTTTTTTAATGAATATGAACGCGCACGCCGTTCGAAGTCGCGCAACCAAGGAGTTTCAAGGCGAAAAGGCGGAAAATCCGGGCTCCAGACGGCCACGAGCGCACGGTACCGGGCTTTCGTCCTTCAGGCGGCTTACGCCGAGGTGATTTGCGCGTCTTGAGCGTTGAACGAAGCGGGCGCCAGCTGCAACTAATGTATGATACCGCGCATTTTGTACGAGTCTGCCATGCAAACCTTCTGGCTCGCCGTCGCCTGCATCGCCGGCGTCAATGCCGCTCACGCCCAGGAAGCGGTCGACAAGGCCAGGGCCGCCGCGTTCGACAACAGGATATTCGCCGGTCCGCTCGGCCAGAAGACCTACGCCTGCTTCGTGCGACGCTATGACGCCGGCCATCTGGCGCTGCATCCGAAGCAGAAAGTCAGCGCCATGAAGCTGCTGGTGACAGCGGAGGATGCGCCGGAAGACAAGGCCGTCAACTATTCCTTCCGCCTCGGTTTCAAATATCGCCACCGGCCGGGCAATTTCGACTCCAGCGGTTTTTGCAGTCATGTCGTTGCCGAAAAATCCGGCAGTGAAATCCGGTACGGCTGCGGCGTCGACTGCGAGGGCGGCGGCATCGAAGTCGCAATGAGGGACGACAAGTCCGCGCTGATCCGGCTGGAGCGAATAAGGATCTGGGAACGCAACAAGCCTGACGACGACGCCAGCAGCGATCTCGTTGCCGGCGCCGACGACAAGATTTTCCGCGTCGACCGCGCCGAACTCCGCGAATGCGCCGAACTCGTGACCGATCGCAAGGAACTCGCCGCTATCAGGCGCAAGTAGCGCGAACCACATTATCCGATTGGAGGGAGAACGTCATGCATCGACGCAATATGCTGTGGGGCGCGCTTTCGGCTTTCGGTGCAGCGTTCGCCGCCTCGCGCGCGAATGCGGCCGCCGAGGCGCCTGCCACGACCAGGCTCAAGGTGGTCTACCACCTCAATGAACTCGACAAGGTCGGCTTCGTCGTCGGCAACATCCAGAGCCATCTCGATGGTGTCGGCGGTCCCGATCATGTGACCATCGCGCTGGTGATTCACGGACAGGCCCTGCGCGCGTTTCATACCTCATCTGCAAATCCCGATCTCTCCCGGCGCGTCGGTCAATTCTCGAAAGCCGGAATCGAACTCGCCGCCTGCGGCAACACCATGAAATCCCAGAACGTCGGTCTGGCCGATCTGCTGCCGGGCTTCATCGCAGCGGACCGCGGCGGCGTGGTGCGAATCGCCAAACTGCAATCGCAAGGCTATCTCTATTTGCGACTTTGAGCTGACGAACATCAACAATTCACGGCAATCGCTTATTTCCGCGCTCCGGCCGCCGTACTTTCGCCCGTTGTGTTCGTCGGAATAGTGCGGGTACCCGGGCGCGACCGCGACGGCACACGTTCGTCCGATCCCGCGTCCAAACGCGGTTGGCGTCCCTCTGCAACCGCTCGCGGAATGTTGTGAGCATGCACCCGCACATTCAAGCCGAATTGAGCCGCGTCCGCCACTCCGCCGAGGACGGTCAGGCCGAACAACAGACAGCCTGGTCGCAGCAAGGGACTGGGGATGGCGGGCTCCTTCACGGTTTCGTGCATCGGCCCGTTGGTGTTGCCATTGCAGGGGCCGGTTCGACCGATCCAGCAAAATCGGCCGGCGGGACCAGCCATTTCCGGGATCGAACCGCCTGCAACCGCGTTATCGTCCCGGACCATCCCCTTCCGTCCGGCCGCGCGCGAACCACATGTTGACTTTCCGCTCCCACACCCGAAAGCTGCCGAAAGCCCCGGAAACGACCGATCGAACAGAACAGGCATCATGAATCCCGTCAAAGCACTCGAAAATCATGGCCAGGCAGTCTGGCTGGACTTCCTTGCCCGCGGCTTCGTCGCCAGGGGCGATCTCCAGGCGCTGATCGAGACCGACGGCGTCAAGGGGGTGACCTCCAACCCCTCGATCTTCGAAAAGGCGATCGGCAGTTCGGACGAATATGACGGCGCGATCGGCCAGGCGCTGAAGAACGGCGACCGGCCGGTGGCCGATCTGTTCGAGGCGCTCGCGGTCGAGGACATCCAGAACGCCGCCGACGTGCTGCGCCCGGTCTACGATGCGCGGAACGGCAACGACGGCTTCGTCAGCCTCGAGGTCTCGCCCTATCTGGCGAATGACACCAAGGCCACCATCGCCGAGGCCGAACGGCTCTGGAACGACGTCAAGCGCAGGAATTTGATGGTCAAGGTGCCGGCGACGCCGGAGGGGCTGCCCGCGATCGAACATCTGACCGGCGAAGGCATCAGCATCAACATCACGCTCTTGTTCTCGCAACAGGTCTATCGCGAGGTCGCGGAGGCCTACATCGCCGGGCTGGAGAAATACGTCGCCGAGGGCGGCGATCCCTCCCATGTCGCCAGCGTCGCCTCGTTCTTCGTCAGCCGCATCGACACTGCCGTCGACAAGCAGCTCGACGAAAAGATCGCGAGGGCCAACGATCCCGCGGAGAAGGAACGGCTGGGCGCGCTCAAGGGCAAGGTCGCCATCGCCAACGCCAAGCTCGCCTACCAGGACTACAAGCGCCTGTTCTCCGGCGCGCGTTGGGAAAAGCTCGCAGCCAAAGGCGCCAGGCCGCAGCGGCTGCTGTGGGCCTCCACCGGCACGAAGAACAAGGACTACAGCGACGTGCTGTATGTCGAGGAGCTGATCGGCCCCGACACCGTCAACACCGTGCCGCCGGCAACGCTCGATGCATTCCGCGACCATGGCAAGCTGCGCGACAGCCTCGAGGAGAATCTCGAGGATGCCCGCCGCGTGCTGGAAGAGCTCGATCAGTCCGGCATCTCGCTCGACGCCGTCACGGACGAACTGGTCAGGGACGGCGTCAAGCTGTTTGCCGACGCCGCCGACAAGCTGTACGGCGCAGTCGCGCACAAGCGCGCAACCTCGCTCGGCGGCGGCATCGACCGGCAGCAGTTCGCCCTCGGCGACGGCATCAAGAAGGCGGTCGAGAAGAGCACCGAGGACTGGCGCGCTTCCGCGACCATTCGCCGGCTGTGGCAAAGGGACAAGTCGGTCTGGACCGACGACGACGAAAACAAATGGCTGGGTTGGCTGAACAGCCCGGGCGCAGCCGACGTCGCCGACTACGAGGATTTTGCGCAGCGCGTGAAGGGACAGAACTTCAGCGATGCGGTCGTGCTCGGCATGGGCGGATCGAGCCTCGGGCCCGAAGTGCTGGCGGAGACCTTTGCAAAGAAACCAGGCTTTCCGAAACTGCATGTGCTCGATTCCACCGATCCGGCGCAGGTGCGCGCGATGGAGGAAACGGTCGATCTCGCCCACACGCTCTTCATCGTCTCCAGCAAATCGGGCGGCACCACCGAGCCGAACGTGATGAAGGATTATTTCTTCGATCGCGTTTCCAGGACGATCGGCAAGGACAAGGCCGGCCACAGATTCATCGCGGTCACCGATCCCGGCTCGTCGCTGCAGAAGGTCGCCACAAAACAGGGCTTTGCCCGCATCTTCTACGGCGACCCAACCATCGGCGGGCGTTACTCGGTGCTGTCGCCGTTCGGACTGGTCCCGGCGGCCGCGGCCGGTATCGACGTTCGCAGCCTGATCACGCATGCGCTCGCGATGGTGCGTTCCTGCGGCGCAGACGTGCCGCCGCACGAAAATCCGGGCGTGCAGCTCGGGCTGGCGATGGGTCTTGCCGGCCTCGAAGGCCGCGACAAGGTGACGATATCATCGTCGCCGAAGGTCGCCGATTTCGGCGCCTGGGCCGAACAGCTGATTGCGGAATCCACCGGCAAGGACGGCAAGGGCCTGATCCCGATCGACGGCGAACCGCTGGCCGATCCTTCCGTTTACGGCAACGACCGCTTCTTCATCGACATCCGGACCGAGGGCGAGGATGACGCTTCGCATGACGATCGGCTCAAGGCGCTGGAGGCGGCCGGGCATCCCGTCGTGCGCATCGTCATGAAGTCGATCGACCATATCGGCCAGGAATTCTTCCGCTTCGAGATGGCCACCGCCGTAGCCGGCGCGGTGCTCGGCATCAACCCGTTCAACCAGCCGGATGTGGAAGCCGCCAAGATCAAGACCCGCGAGCTGACAGGCGCATTCGAGAAGACCGGCGCGCTGCCTGCCGAGAAGCCCGTGATGTCGACCGACGAGGCCGATCTCTATACCGACGAGCACAACGCAGCCGAGCTGCGCAACGCCGGCGCCAACGGTACCCTTGGTTCGTGGATAAGAGCGCATCTTTCGCGCTCGAACGGCGGTGACTATGTCGCCCTGCTCGCCTACATCGCCCGCGATCCAGGCACGATCGGCTCGCTGCAGAAGATGCGGCTTGCGGTGCGCGACGTCAGGCACGTCGCGACCTGCGCCGAATTCGGACCGCGCTTCCTGCACTCCACCGGACAGGCCTACAAGGGCGGGCCCGACAGCGGCGTGTTCCTGCAGATCACCGCCGACGACGCCAGGGATCTGAAGGTGCCCGGCCAGAAGGCGAGTTTCGGCATCATCAAGGCGGCGCAGGCGCGCGGCGATTTCGACGTGCTCACCGAACGCGGCAGGCGCGCGTTGCGCGTCCACCTCAAGGGCGGCCTCGGATCGGGCTTGTCCGCACTCGATGCCGCCATTGCGGAAGCACTCAACTAGGAAAGTCAGGCAATGCAACTCGGCATGATCGGCCTCGGCCGGATGGGCGGCAACATCGTTCGCCGGTTGATGAAGGACCGTCACACCGCCGTGGTCTACGACAAGGATGCGAAGGCGGTCTCGGCCCTCGCCGCCGAAGGTGCGACCGGCGCGGACACGCTCGAGGATTTCGTGGCCAAGCTCGAAAAGCCGCGCACCGCCTGGGTGATGCTGCCGGCCGGGAGGATCACCGAAGCAACCATCGAAGCGCTGGCAAAACTGATGCAGCCCGGCGACGTCATCATCGACGGCGGCAACACGTTCTGGCAGGACGACGTCCGTCGCGGCGCGGCCCTGAAGGCGCAGGGACTGCACTATCTCGACGTCGGCACCAGCGGCGGCGTCTGGGGCATCGAGCGCGGCTACTGCATGATGATCGGCGGCGACAAGGCCGTGGTCGAGCGGCTCGACCCGATCTTCAAGACGCTGGCGCCGGGTATCGGCGACATCCCGCGCACGTCCAGCCGCGAAGGCCGTGATCCGCGCATCGAGCAGGGTTACATCCATGCCGGGCCATCGGGCGCCGGACACTTCGTCAAGATGATCCACAACGGCATCGAATACGGCCTGATGCAGGCCTATGCCGAAGGTTTCGACATCCTCAAGAACGCCAACATCGATGCGCTGCCGCCGGAACATCGCTTCGACCTCGACATCGCCGATATCGCCGAGGTGTGGCGGCGCGGCAGCGTGATCCCGTCCTGGCTGCTCGACCTCACGGCTTCCGCACTCGCGGCAAACCAGACACTCGATAATTACTCGGGCTTTGTCGAGGATTCCGGCGAAGGCCGCTGGACCGTGAACGCCGCGATCGACGAGGCCGTGCCGGCGGAAGTGCTGACGGCCGCACTCTACACCCGCTTCCGCTCACGCAAGGACCACACCTTTGCGGAGAAAATCCTGTCCGCGATGCGGGCCGGCTTCGGCGGCCACAAGGAGCCGCCGAAGAAACCCGGTTCGAAGGCTTAAACGCTCATGGCGGTCGGTCAGGCAGCACGGAAAAAGCCCGATCCCTGCGCCTTCGTCATTTTCGGCGTCACAGGCGACCTGGCGCATCGGCTGGTCGTCCCTGCCCTCTATAACCTCGCGGCAAGCGACCTCCTGCCGGACAGGTTCTGCCTCGTCGGCGTCGCCCGCAAAGGTCTCAGCAGCGACAGGCTGCGCGACAGCCTGATGAAGGGATTGCGCGAGTTCGCCACCCGCCCGGTGGACGATGCGATCGCGGAGCGCCTGCTTTCATGCGTCACCTGCATCGAGGCCGACCCGAAGGATCCGGCCTCGTTCGATGCCATGAGCAGGCAGCTTGCCGGACTGGAAGCCGCGCGAGCAACCGGCGGCAACCGCCTATTCTACCTCGCGACGCCGCCGAATGCATTCCTGCCGATCAGCCGCGAACTCGGCCGCACCGGCATGCTGGCCGAGAACGGTGCGTGGCGGCGGCTGGTGGTCGAAAAGCCGTTCGGCACCGACCTGGCATCGGCCAAGGTGCTGAACAGCGAGTTGCTCAAGCTCGTCGACGAGCACGAGATCTACCGGATCGATCATTACCTCGGCAAGGAGACGGTGCAGAACATCCTGGTGCTGCGCTTTGCCAACGGCATGTTCGAACCGATCTGGAACCGCAACCACATCGATCATGTGCAGATTACGGTCGACGAACAGCTCGGCGTCGGCCACCGCGGCAGCTTCTACGACCAGACCGGCGCGCTGCGCGACATGGTGCCGAACCACCTGTTTCAACTGCTGTCGCTGGTCGCGATGGAGCCGCCGATCCGGTTCGATGCGCATTCGGTGCGCGCGGAAAAGGCCGACGTGCTCGCCGCGATCCAGCCCCAGAGCGAGATGGAGGCCCTGCGCAACTCCGTGCGCGGGCAGTATCTCGGTGGCAAAATCGGTGACAAGGCGATCGCGGACTATCGCGGAATCGAGGATGTCGCACCCGACAGCACCACCGAAACCTACGTAGCGCTGAAGCTGATCATCGACAATTGGCGCTGGGCCGGCGTTCCCTTCTATCTGCGCACCGGCAAGGCGCTCGGCGTCAAGCGCACCGAAGTAGCGATCAAGTTCAAGCAGGCGCCGTTCGCGATGTTCAACTGCACGCCGGTGGAGGAACTGGCGCAGAACTACCTCGTGATCGGCGTCGCGCCGAACGAAGGCATCGCGCTGCAGTTCAACACCAAGGTGCCCGGCCCCACGATCCTGATCGATGGTGTCGAGATGAAGTTCCGCTACAAGGATTATTTCAAGGCCGAGCCGTCGACCGGATACGAGACGCTGATCTATGACTGCATGATCGGCGACAACATCCTGTTCCAACGCGCCGACAGCGTCGAGGCCGGCTGGAAGGCGGTGCAGCCGTTCATCGATGCCTGGAAAAAAGCGGGCGCCGAGGGGCTGAAGACGTACAAGGCCGGCAGCGAAGGGCCGGACGAAGCAAACGAGCTTCTGACCCGCGACGGTCGAAGCTGGCGCAAATTCGGATGAGCGATGGCGAATAGCGACAGCCGCCGTGTCATTGCCGTTGCCGATCCGGCAACGCTGGCCGCGGCCGCGGCCGAGCGCTTGCTGGCCAGGATAGCTGACAACAGCGGCCGGGTTGCAATCTGCCTGACGGGCGGATCGGGCCCGAAGCAGCTTTATCGATTGCTCGCCGGCGACGCATGGCGGGTGAAAATCCCCTGGCAGCGCGTGCACTGGTTCATCGGCGACGAGCGCTTCGTGCCGCCCACCGACCCGCTCAACAACATGGGCATGGCGCGCGCGCTCTTCCTGGATCGATACGCCCCGGCGGCCAACATCCATCCGATTCCGACCGCGACCGCCGACCCGGCCGATCCCGACCGGAGCGCGGCGCTCTACGAGCAGGAGTTGAAGTCGTTCTACGGTGCGGACGCGCTCGACCGCGCCCGCCCGCTGTTCGATCTGGTACTGATGGGCGTTGGCCCCGACGGCCATACCGCGTCGCTGTTTCCCGGCAATCCCGCCCTTGACGAGACCGCCCGCTGGGCTGTCGGCGTCCCCAAAGCGAATGTCGAGCCTTTCGTACCGCGGGTCACCCTCACGCTGCCCACCCTTGCCTCCTGCCGTGAAATGCTGTTCGAGATGGCGGGCGCGAGCAAGCGCGCGATCTTGACGCGGCTCTTCGCAGGCGAGAACCTGCCCGCGAACCGCGCGCGATCCACCGGCGAGACCGTCTGGCTGGTCGACAGATCGGCGCTTCCGGAGAATTTTCGTGGGTAGTCAGACGCCTTGCGCGCTGGTGGTGATGGGCGTCTCGGGCTCCGGCAAGAGCACTATTTCCGAACGCCTAGCTGCGCGGCTCGGCTGGGCCTACGAGGACGGCGACAAATTTCATCCGGCCGGCAATGTAGCCAAGATGAGCGCGGGCCATCCGCTCACCGATGCGGACCGCTGGCCGTGGCTGCAGGCCATCGCCGACGAGATCGACCGCATCGCGGCGTCCGGCAAGCGCGCCGTCATCGCCTGCTCTGCCTTGAAGCGCGCCTACCGCGACATCCTCGTGCATGGCCGCGACGATGTCAGGATCGTCTTTCTCGACGGCACGCAGGAACTGATCGCGGGCCGGCTCGCCGCGCGCAAGGGACATTTCATGCCGCCGGACCTGCTCGCCAGCCAGTTCAGGACGCTGGAGCGGCCGGGAGCGAACGAGCGACCGATCACGGTTTCCATCGACGCGCCGGTCGAGCGAATCGTCGACGACATCGTCAGCCAATTGAACCTGGTTTCCCAATGACACGCATCGCGCTCGTGGTTTCCGACGTCGACGGCACCCTCCTCACCAAGGACAAGGTCTTGACCGACGGCGTCAAGGCGGCCGTGCGCAAGCTGCACGACGCCGGCATCGGCTTCACCATCGTGTCGAGCCGGCCGACCATCGGCATGGGCTTTCTGATCGAACCGCTCGAGATCACGCTGCCGATCGGCGCCTTCAACGGCAGTTCGATCGTCGATGCGAAACTGAAACCGATCGAGCAGCACCTGATTGCGCCCGCGGTGGCGCAGCGCAGCCTCGACCTGCTCGACGCCTTCGGCGTCGATATCTGGCTGTTCAGCAACGAGCGCTGGTACACCCGCAACCCGTACGGCGAATACGTCCCGCACGAGAAGCTGGCGATCAAGGCGGACCCCACCATCGTCGCGGATTTCACCCCGCATCTGACGGAAGCCTGCAAGATCGTCGGCGCCAGTTCGGATTTTGCGCGGCTGAAGGATTGCGAAGCGGCGATGAAGCAAGCGGTGGGACGGGAGGCAACTGCGGTCCGCTCCCAGAACTATTATCTCGACGTGACGCCGCCGGGCCACGACAAGGGCACCTTCGTCGCAGCGATTTCGAAGCGGCTCGGCATTCCGACCGAGGCGGTTGCGACCATCGGCGACATGGAGAACGATCTGCCGATGTTTGCCCGAAGCGGCGTCTCGTTCGCGATGGGCAATGCCGCCGACGCCGTCAAGCAGCAGGCGACGCATGTCACCGACAGCAACGAGCGCGACGGCTTTGCCGCCGCGATGGAGATTGTGCTGGGGCTGGCATAGCCCACGTTCGTCACCGCTATTTCGATCGCTGCACGGCCGGCTTCTCACTCGACGTCTTCGCCGCGCTGAGGTTATGCGCGGTATTGATCAGCGCGATGTGCGTCAGCGCCTGCGGGAAATTGCCGGTCTGGCGGCGCGCGCCGCTATCGTACTCCTCGGCGAGCAGTCCGAGATCGCTGGCAATCGCGACTACGCGGTCAAACAGTTCCTGCGCCCGGGCGAACTCGCCCGCCAGCACGTAGGCATCGGCGAGCCATAGCGTGCAGGCGAGGAACGCGCCTTCGGCCGGTTGCTGTTCCGGCTCGCGGGGATCGTGGCGCAGAACAAATCCGTCCCGCATCAGATAGTTTTCCACGGCAGCAAGCGTGCCGCGTACGCGCGGATCGTCCGGCGGCAGGAACCCGACCGACGGCAGCAGCAGGATGCTGGCGTCCAGCATCTTCGAGCCATAGGACTTCACAAAGGAGTTGAGCTCGGGGTCGAAGCCGTTGGCGCACACGTCGCGATGAATGGCGTCACGCAACACGCGCCACTTCACGAGCGGCGCCTTGTAGCCGAAGGTTTCGGCGCTCTTGATGCCGCGGTCGAACGCGACCCATGTCATCACCTTGGACAAGACATAGTGCTTGCCCGCGCCGCGGAGTTCCCAGATGCCGTGATCGGGCTTGTCCCATTGCCCGGCGAGATGCTGCAGCACCGAACATTCCAGCGCCCAACTGGATTCATCCATTTCAAGCTTGGCCACCCGCCACTGATGAAAGGCGTCGATCAGTTCGCCATAGACATCGAGCTGAAGCTGCGCATGCGCGGCGTTGCCGACCCGCACCGGCTTTGCGCCTTCATAGCCCGGCAGCCAGCCGGCTTCCCATTCCAGCAGACGGCGCTCGCCCATGATGCCATACATGATCTGCATGTTGGCCGGCGCGCCGGCCGCCGCGCGGAGCAGCCAATTGTGCCAGGCGGAAGCCTCCTCGGTATAGCCGGAATTCATCAGCGCCAGCAGCGTGAAGGTGGCGTCCCGCAGCCAGCAGTAGCGATAGTCCCAGTTGCGCTGTCCCCCAAGCTTTTCCGGCAGTGAGGTCGTCGGCGCCGCGACGATGCCGCCGGTCGGGGCAAACGTCTGGGCCTTCAGGGTGATCAGGGAGCGCATCACCAGATCGCGGTGCTCGCCCCGATACGTGCAGCGACCGCACCATTCGGTCCAGAACGCCTCGGCGTCGCGCAGTGCGTGTTCGGGGTCGATCGGCCTGGGCGGCTGCAAATGCGAAGGGCCGTAGGTCAGCACAAAGGGCACCGTCTCGCCCTCGCCTACCTCGAAATCGGCCACCGTCGTCAGGTCTTCGCCACGGGTCGCGACCGGCGTCCGCAACACCGTCATATCGGGCCCGCAGATGGCGAGCAGTGCCGTGCCGTCTTCACTTTTCTTGACCCAGGGAATGTCGGCGCCGAAGCCGAAGCGGATCACCAGTTGCATGTGCATCCTGACCCGGCCGCGCACGCCGCGCACCAGGCGAATCACGTCGGAGGCGCCGCCGCGCGGCGGCATGAAGTCGATCAGGTCGACGACGCCATCCGCGGTCTCGAACCGCGTCTCCAGGATCAGGGTATCGTCCCAATAGCGGCGGGAGGTGCCGGTGACTTCCGTCGCCGGCGCGAGCAGCCAGCGGCCATGGTCGTGGGTGCCGAGCAACGCCGCGAAGCAGGCGTCGGAATCAAAGGCCGGCCAGCACAGCCAGTCGATCGATCCGTCACGGCCGACCAGCGCTGCGGTTTCGCAGTCGCCGATCAGCCCGTAATCCTCGATACGGCCGGGCACGGCTACGATCCGCTGCGCGAGCGTGCGCGCGTTGCCGTCCTGAGCGCGGCAATGTCGACGGCGGACGTCATCTGCTCGATCGGCACCGGAAGCCGCCGCCGCCAGTTCGGATGTTCGTTGACGGTGCCGGGGATGTTGGGCTGATCCACCACCCCCAGAATGTCCTCCAGCGAGATCGCGAGCAGCCGCGACTTCGTTTGTGCAAGCAGGCCCAGCACGGAAAATACGTCGTTGCCGTCGATGCCGTTCTGCCGCAGAACGTCGTCCAGCATCGCCAGCGCATGCCAGCGCGCATCGTCGCTTTCGCCCGGATCGAGGCCGAGCACGCGCTTCGTCTTCAGGTCGCCGAAGGAACGCCAGCCGGCATAGGTCGAGAGATCGTGGGTGTTGAAGGTGACGAGCGCATTGGCCGAATAACGATCCATGCCGCGGAAGGCGCCGTGCTCGTCGCGCTCGAACATCATCACGAGATACGACCAGATGCCCCAATCGGCCATCTGCGCACGGAACCCTTCAGGCACCGTGCCCAGGTCCTCGCCGATGACGACGCAGCGATGGGCCACACTTTCCTGCGCGGTCACCGCCAGCAGCGCCTCGAACGGCATCTGCACATAGACGCCATCGGCGGCGGTGAATCCGTTCGGCACCAGATAGAGCCGCTTCAGGCCCAGCACGTGGTCGAGACGGATGGCGCCGGCGTGCCGCATCGAGGCGCGCAGCATGTCTCGGTAGGGCGCAAAGGACTGAAGCTCCAACCCGGCGGCGTTGAACCCGGCAAGACCCCAGCTCTGCCCGGCGAGGTTGAGCGGATCGGGCGGCGCGCCGACGCCGAGATGGCGCGAAATCGCCGCCTGCTCGTTCCAGGCATCGAAGCCATCGGACTGCACCCCGACCGCGACGTCGAGATAGAGGCCGACCTTCATGCCGAGCTTGCGCGCCAGATCGGCGGCGCCACCGAGCTGCCGGTCGGCGATCCACTGCACGAATTCGACGAACGCCACTTCGTCGGCCTCCGCCCCGTCGCGAAGGGCGGCACATCTGGCGTCGTCCGGCTGCCGCCATTCCTCCGGCCATTCCCACCACGGCTTGCCGAACTTGTGGCGCAGCACCTCGAAGCAGGCGAAGCGCAACAGCAGCCGGCCCCGTTCGGCGCGGAACGTGTCGAAGTCCTGCCGGCGTCCGGCCGTCGCGTGCGCCTTGAAGGCGGCAAATGCAGCGCGGAGCGCCTGCCATTTCAGACGGGCGACCGCGACATAATCGACGATGTCGCCTGCCCGCAGCGGCGCAAGCGCATCGCGGGTCGCGGCATCGAGCTGGAATTCGGGCAGCTTGTCGACGTCGACATAGAGCGCGTTGAGAAACAGCCGGCTGTTCGGCGAATAGGGGCTGCAATCGCCGGGGCGATCGTCGAACAGGGCGTGCAGCGGATTGAGGCCGATGCCGTCGGCGCCGAGATGGGCGGCGCATTCGATCATGCCTTCGAGATCGGTGAAGTCGCCAATCCCCCAGTTGCGCGCGGAGCGGACGCCGTAAAGCTGTACGGCGAGCAGCCAGCAGCGGTCGAATTCGCCGCCGTACGCCCTTTCCGGCGCCGAGATCAGCGGCACGTCTTCGGTTACCGCGGCGGCATCGGTCAGTTGCAGCCGGTAGACGGCTGGGGGCAGCCCCTCGGGCCAGTCGATGACACGCTCGGACGTCTCGCCTTCGGCGACAACCCCTGCCCCGGTAACGATTTTCCAGCTCACCGGGACGCTCGCCGCGGGCCGGAGCTCGCTTCGCGCCGGCCGCCCGCCCCGGACCACGACCGGCTGGCCTATCAGGGGCCCAGGGGTTGGAGGCGGAAGCGCGTTCAGGATAATTTTCAGCGCCGCCGCATCCGTCACACGGCGGTGACCCTGACCGTCCACGAATTCGGTTTGAATTCCGCGATTACTGGCTTCGGTGAACAGGTTCATTCGGCACGCGGTTTGCACGCAAAGGACAGGAGAGCGTCGTAAAATTGTCCAGAAAATGGAAAGGGATAGAGCCTCTCTAACGCGCCGCTCCGCCTGGCGTTCCCGCAGGGAACCATTGCTTGGCGAGCGGCTTTCTATACAGGGTCGGCACGTCTCCTTCCTGTGTCCGGAACCTCAATTCCACGTCAATGGCGGCATCACCGTGAACAAAACTACGCAATCTGTCGAGAGCGCTGCCGGCGCTTTCCATATTGAAGACGTCTTCCCCTCCCTCGATGGCGGCCGCTTTCCGGTCAAACGGATCGTCGGCGAGCCCGTCGAGGTCTGGGCCGACATCTACCGCGACGGCCACGAAGTGGTCGCCGCGGCGCTGATCTGGCGTCGCGAGGTCGACCGCGATTGGCGGCGCGAGCCGATGACCATGGACAGCAACGACCGCTGGTCGGGCACCTTCGTGCCGGACATGCCGGGGCGCTATGTCTATGCCATCGAGGCGTGGACCGACGAATTCGCCACCTGGCGTCACGGATTCGAGCTCAAGCAGAAAGCGGGCGCCGACCAGGAGGTCGATGCCATCGAGGGCGCAGGCCTGCTCGGCAAGGCGCAATCCGGCAGCCCGGACGCCGCGGCTCTCATCCGGAAATATTGCGAGGATTACCTGCAGACCGGCGATACGGCGCCGCTGCTCGCAAGCGATCTCAAGACGGCGATGGCGGAGAGCCAGTTGCGGCCGGATCTCACCCGGTCGCAGCCATATCCGTTCGTGGTCGACCGGCCGCAGGCGCGGTTCAGCACCTGGTACGAAATGGTGCCGCGCAGCCAGAGCAAGATTCCCGGCCGGCACGGCACGTTCATGGATTGCATCGCACGCCTGCCCGATGTCGCCGCGATGGGCTTCGACGTGCTCTACTTCACGCCGATCCATCCGATCGGAAAAATCAACCGCAAGGGCCGCAACAACGCGGTGACCGCCAGCGAAGGCGATCCCGGCAGCCCCTACGCGATTGGTGGCGTCGAGGGTGGCCATGACGCCATACATCCGGAGCTCGGCACTCTCGAGGATTTTCGCGCCCTGGTCGCGGCATGCCGCGAGCACGGCATGGAAGTCGCGCTCGACTTCGCCGTGCAG
>JAFAGM010000064.1 GCA_023422775.1 Pseudomonadota bacterium | reverse complement strand
TCCGCGCAACGGATCGAGGTAACAGACCGCCGTGCTCTTGCGCTTGCCGCCGGCGATCGTCACCTGCGACATGCAGATGCCTTCCTGGGTCTCGCCATTCTGGTCCGGATTGAATGGAAGCCCGATTTTCTCGGCGGCCTCGATTATCTTTTCGAGCAGAGGCACCTTGTTGCGCGGCGTATCGCTGACGCGCAGCAACCCGTTGCGGCCGCGAAATCTGTCCGAGCCGCCCTCATAGCGCTCCATGCGCTGGAAGATCGGCAGCACGTCCTGGTAACTCCAGCCGCGATTGCCGAGCTGGGCCCAATGGTCGTAGTCCTGCGCCTGGCCGCGCATGTAGACCATGCCGTTGATCGAACTCGAGCCGCCCATCATCTTGCCGCGCGGCACATCGATGCGGCGCCCGCCCGAGCCTTCGTCGGGCTCGGACTTGTAGCACCAGTTCACCGTGGGATCGTCGATCATCCTGGAGGTGCCGACCGGGATGCGCGCCCAGAAATGGTTCGATCCCCTGGTGCCGGCCTCCAGCAGCAGCACGCGATAGTTGCCGTTCTCGCTCAACCGGCTTGCGACCACGGCGCCGGCCGAACCGGCGCCGACGACGATGAAGTCATAGGCAGCGCTGTCCGGCATGTCGGCTAATCCCGCTTGAACTGATAATCGAAGCGATCGCCGTCGGCCGTGATCAGGCCGACCGTCGGCGTCGGAAAATGGATTGGCAGGATCAGCGTGTCGGTGCCGGCGACGGAGGCAAAGAATTTTCGCCGCGAGATCGCCGACTCTTTCGGGTCCCAGTCCGGCTTCGCGGACCATTCGGGCTCGCGGCACTGGATCATGTGATGCATCAGATCGCCGGCCACCACCGCGCGCTTGCCCTTCGAGAAGATGTTGACGCAGCAATGACAGGGCGAATGCCCCGGTGTCGGCGTTAGCGTAACGGTATCATCGAGCGCGTAGTCGTCGTCAACCAGCACCGCCTGGCCGGCTTCCATGATCGGCAGGCAGTTGTCGCGGAAAACCGTGCCGGGCGGGTTCGCACCCCTGGCATTCTCCGCTTCCCACACTGCATATTCCCGTTTGTGGAATATGTATTTCGCATTGGGGAATGTCGGTACCCAGCGGCCGTCGCGCAGCGTCGTGTTCCAGCCGGTGTGGTCGATGTGCAGATGGGTGCAGAACACGTAGTCCACCTGCTCGTAGCCGATGCCGAGTGCAAACAGCTCGTTGCGCCAGCGCTCCTTGCCGGGGAAATCGAACGGCGGCGGATGGCCCTTGTCCTCGCCGGTGCAGGTATCGACCAGGATGGTGTAGCGCGGCGTGCGCACCACGAATGTCTGGTAGGTGATGACCATCAGGCCGAGCGCCGTGTCGAACACCTCCGGCTCCATCCCCGCCAGATGATGCCTGAATACCGCCTCGTCATAGGCCGGGAAGAAATCCTGCGGCCGTCGCCACGGCCCCTCGCGCTCGATCACCGCGTCGATGGTGATATCGCCGATCCTCAGCTGCTTCATCGCCGTTTGCTCCCCATTTTTTTGGCAGCGTAACGGGGGCGTCCGGAGCCCACAAGCCGGACCCATCGCGCAGCGCCATGCGTTTCCGTGCCCCACTGCCGCAAATCGACCAATAATCCTGCCTAGCGAATGCATCACTTTCCGGGGGCAAGTCTTGGGCAGAAAAGTCAGATACGTCGCAGCGGCGATCGCCGTCCTCACGGCATTTATCTACATCAACAACAGCAATCTCCTGGCCACGCACCGCGACGGCAAGCCGGTCATGCTGGCACACCGGGGGATTGCGCAGCGTTTCGACGAACGCGACCTGAAGAACGACACCTGCACGGCGGCGCGAATGCTGCCGCCGAGGCATGGATATCTGGAGAACTCGATCGAATCGATGCGGGCGGGCTTTGACGCCGGCGCCGACATCGTCGAGCTCGACGTCCATCCCACCACCGACGGCGAGTTCGCGGTGTTTCACGACTGGACGCTGGATTGCCGCACCGACGGCCACGGCGTCACGCGCGACCACAGCATGGCTTACCTGAAGAAGCTCGACATCGGCCACGGCTATACGGCCGACGGTGGCAGGACTTTTCCGTTTCGCGGCAAGGGCGTTGGCATGATGCCGACGCTTGCCCAGGTACTCGCGGCGTTTCCGCAGCAACGCCTGCTGATCAATGTCAAGAGTCGCGATCCCTCCGAAGGCGAGAAGCTCGCGGCCGTGCTGAACGGGCTGACTGCCGAACGCCGCGCGCAGATCATGGTCTATGGCGGCGACGAGCCGGTTGAAGTCGTGCGCAAGCTTGTGCCTGATACCCGCACGATCTCGCGTGCGGCCATCAAGAGCTGCCTCATGGGCTACATCGGCTATGGCTGGAGCGGCATTGTCCCGAAAGCCTGCGGCAACGCGATGGTGCTGGTGCCGGTCAACTTTTCCCCCTGGCTATGGGGCTGGCCGGACCGCTTCCTCAACCGCATGAGAATCGCCAACAGCGAGGTCTTCGTGCTCGGTCCCTACCGCGGCGGGGGGTTTTCGACCGGCATAGACACGCCCGATCAGCTCGCACGCCTGCCGCAAAACTATTCCGGCGGCATCTGGACCAACGAGATCGAGACCATCGCCCCACTTGCCCGCAAATAGTTTGTAGTCCTGACGGGAGTCAGCTCCGCAGCCCCGGCGCTTCCTGCCCGGTGCGCGCGACGTATTCCGAATAGCCGCCGCCATATTGATGGATGCCTTCCGGCGTCAACTCCAGCACGCGGTTGGAGAGCGCCGCAAGAAAATGCCGGTCATGCGAGACGAACAGCATGGTGCCCTCGAATTCGGACAGCGCATTGATCAGCATTTCCTTGGTCGCCAGATCGAGATGGTTGGTCGGCTCGTCCAGCACCAGGAAATTCGGCGGGTCGAACAACATGTGCGCCATCACCAGCCGCGCCTTCTCGCCGCCCGAGAGCACCCGGCATTTCTTCTCGACATCGTCGCCGGAGAAACCGAAGCAGCCCGCGAGCGCGCGCAAGCTCCCCTGGCCTGCTTGCGGAAATGAATCCTCCAGCCACTGGAATACCGTGCGCTCACCATCGAGCAGGTCCATGGCGTGCTGGGCGAAGTAGCCCATCTTGACGCTGCCGCCGAGCGCCACGGTGCCGCCGTCAGGCTCGGTCGAGCCGGCCACCAGTTTGAGTAGCGTCGACTTGCCGGCGCCGTTGATCCCCATCACGCACCACCGCTCCTTGCGGCGGATCATGAAATCGAGACCCTGATAGATGCTGCGGCTGCCATAGCCCTTGTGGACGTTCTTCAGGCTGACGACGTCCTCGCCCGAGCGCGGCGCCGGCAGGAATTCGAACGCCACGGACTGGCGGCGCTTCGGCGGCTCGACGCGCTCGATCTTGTCGAGCTTCTTGACCCGGCTCTGCACCTGCGCCGCATGCGAGGCGCGCGCCTTGAAACGTTCGATGAACTTGATTTCCTTGGCCAGCATCGCCTGCTGCCGCTCGAACTGGGCCTGCTGCTGCTTCTCGTTCAGCGCGCGCTGCTGCTCGTAGAACTCGTAATCGCCGGAATAGGTCGTCAGCGTGCCGCCGTCGATCTCGACCACCTTGTTGATGATGCGGTTGATGAACTCGCGGTCGTGCGAGGTCATCAACAGCGCGCCTTCATACCCCTTCAGGAACTGCTCCAGCCAGATCAGGCTTTCGAGGTCGAGATGGTTGCTCGGCTCGTCCAGCAGCATCACGTCGGGCCGCATCAGGAGAATCCGCGCCAGCGCCACGCGCATCTTCCAGCCGCCGGAGAGCGCGCCGACGTCGCCCTCCATCATTTCCTGGCTGAAGCCCAGGCCCGACAACGCCTCGCGCGCGCGGCCGTCGAGCGCGTAGCCGTCGAGTTCCTCGAAGCGGTGTTGCACCTCGCCATAGCGCGCGATGATGTCGTCCATGTCATCGGCTCGATCCGGATCGGCCATCGCGGCCTCGAGTTCCCTGAGCTCGCCTGCAACGACGCTGACGGGACCGGCGCCGTCCATCACCTCGGCCACGGCGCTGCGCCCGGACATTTCGCCGACGTCCTGGCTGAAATAGCCGACGGTAATGCCGCGATCGAGCGAGACCTGGCCCTCGTCGGGCGTCTCCTGTCCGGAGATCATCCGGAACAGCGTGGTCTTGCCGGCTCCGTTCGGGCCGACAAGGCCGATTTTCTCGCCCTTCTGGAGGGCCGCGGAGGCTTCGATGAAGAGGATCTGGTGGCCGACTTGCTTGCTGACGTTATCGAGACGGATCATTGGGGCCTGAACGGAGGAAATCGTTTTCGGCCGCTGCTTAGGACATCTGGCGCACTTGTGGAAGCGGTTCCGGCAACCACGCCGTGCCCAGAGAAGCCGCTACGCCGGCTGCATCAGCTTCAGCGTGGCCGCCAGCCGCAGGCTGCGCTTTCCGGCGATCGCCATGGCTTCGAGTTCCGCGCCCGCCTCGTCGCAGATCCCGGAAAACCCGATACCGACCTCGTGGCCGCCGAACACAGGATTTTCGCCCTTCGCCGGCGTGTGCTCCTGATTGAGGATCTCGCCCTTCCAGCGGCCGTCGGCCGAACTGTACGAGCCGAGGTAGTAAAAGAAGGCGTCGCCGCCGAGGATGCGGCCGTCCATCAACAGCATGACGCCGGTGAGGCCGGCCTCGATCCCGTCCAGTGCGCGAAGGTGAATGGAATAAAGGCCGTTGACGATGCCGCGCTGCCCCACGTTGCCGACCGGCGGCAGCCCATCGTCGTCAAGCCGCGTCAGGTTGGCCCAGAACAAGGCGCCGGGCCGCGGTTCGGCGCTGCCTTCGAAACGAATCTTGCTGTCTTCCAGCTTGCCGCGGACGCTTATCGCGGCAACATCGGTGTCCATCAGCGGCTTGTGTTGGGGATCGTCATTATGGCGCTGGGTGGTGACCTCGCCGAGAATCTCCCCGCCGCGCTCCTGATAGGTCCCGAGATGGGCAAACGCGGAGTTGCCACCGAGCATCTTGCCATTGTGCATGCACATGATGCTGCGGCCGAACGCGTCATTCACCCCATACTCAGCCTTGTAGAGCCCGTTCACCACGAAAGTGTCTCGCATCGTCGATTCGCATGGCGGGGGACTTAGCACCGTCCCCGGGATGGAACCAGCGCGCGTTTCAGCGCAGTCCATGTCATACTTCGCCGGGATCGAGCCTCGCCGAAGCGATGCCCGATGGCGCTTCGGCCCGGAATCGAACACGGGGGAACACGTGCAAATCTACATGCTTTATCTCCTCGCGCTGGGCGCCGGCGTCAGCGTGGCGACCCAGCAGGTGCTCAACGGCAGCCTGCGCACGGCGCTGGGGTCGCCCGCATGGGCGGGGCTCGTCAGCTACGCCGTGGGCCTGCTGACCATGATCGTCACGGTGATCGTGCTCCGCGAACGGGTGCCGTCCTGGAAGGCCGTGGCCGATGTGCCTTGGTGGGCGTGGCCCGGCGGCGTGTTCGGCGGCGCCTTCATCCTGCTGGTGATCCTGCTGCTGCCCTCGCTCGGCGCGGCGACACTGTTTGCGCTCGTCATTGCCGGTCAGGTTCTCACCGCCGTCACGCTCGATCATTTCGGCGCATTCGGGCTGACGCCGCATCCGATCAGCACCGCGCGGCTTGCCGGCGCGGCGCTCTTGATTGCCGGCGTCGTCCTGATCAGGGATTGACGCCGCAGCAGCAGAAGATTCAGGGCTCAAGTCCGCTGTCGCGCAGCACCGGCGCGACTTCCGCGGACGCAAGATAGCGCAACAGCCGATCCGCCTGCGCGGCCATCTTCGATGCCGCCATGCGTCCCGCCGAAAACACCGCAGGCGTTTGCAGTTCGTATGGAATGGGTCCAATGACCTCGATGCCGCCGATCTGCTTCAACTCGCTGATCTGCTGAACGGCCAGATCGGCCTCGCCGGTCACAAGCTTCTCGGCGGTGAAGCCCTGCGGAATGATCACGGCCCTTGCATTGATTTCGGAGGCAATGCCGAGTTGCTCGATCAACTGCGCGAACAGAATACCGCTGGCACCGAGCCGCGAATAGGCGACGCAACGTGCGGCCAGCAGCGCCGCGCGCAACGCAGGCTCGGTGGCGATTTCGGGATGAGTTGCGCCTGCCCTTACGGCGATGCCGACCCAGGAACGCGCCAGATCCACGCAGCTCTCTCCGGCCACACGCCCTTCGCGCACGACCTCGTCCAGCCCATCGCGGGTGAGGATCACGACATCGGCTGCTTCGCCCGCGCGCAGCCGCTGCAGCAGCGCCAAGGTGGGTGCGAAATCGGCGTCGATCCCTGCGCCGCCGTTCGCTTCAAAGTCTCCGCACAACCTCTGGACTGCGCCCTTCAACGCCAGTGTAGAGAGCACGCGTATGTTGTCGGCCATGGCTCGCTAAAGCCTGCGCATCAGTTTGAGTACCGCGGTCATGCGAAGGCTCCGCTTGCCGGCAAGCGCGGTCGCCTCCAGCAGCGCGCCGCTGTCATCGCAGGTGCCGGAGAAGCCGATCCCGACTTCATGGCCGCCGAAAACAGGGTTCTCGCCCATGGCCGGCGTATGCTCCTGATTGAGGATCTGGCCCTTCCAGCGACCCGCTTCCGACGTGTAGGAGCCGACATAGTAGAACGAGGCGTCGCCGCCGAGAATGCGACCGTCGTTGAGCAGCATCACGCCGGTCAGACTACCCTCGACGCCGTCGAGCATACGGACGTGGATCGAATAGAGGCCATCGACGATGCCTCCCTCGCCGACGCCGCCGGCGATCGGCACGGCGGCTTCCTCGATCGGCGTCATGACCGATTGAAACTTCACGCCGGGCAATTCCCTCAGGCCTCCCTCGAAACGATAGAGGACTCCGTCCGGCCTGCCCTTCGCCAGCAGGGTCGCGTCGTCGGTGCCGGCCATCGCGCGGAAGCTCGGATCCGGATTATGACGAACGGTGCGGACTTCGATCGCGATCCCGTCGTCCGCCCTCTCGTAGGTGCCGATATGGGCAAAGGCCGAATTGCCGCCCAGCATCCTGCCGTCGCGCACATGCATCACGCTGCGGCCAACCGCCTCGCCAAGTTGGAATCTGACTTTGTAGAATCCCTCGAACAATGGCCGCATCCCCGGCAAGTTCTGGAGCGTTATCGGTTCTGATATGAGGCCCGCTATCTAGCGCGCTTCATAACGCAGGGGAACGGCCTTGAAGCGATGTATTTGAATCACCCCCATCAAAACGCAATGATCCGCCAAGGCGGTGTGCCCTGGCGGATCAGGTTGCACCCGGGTGCCCCCACACCCGGGACGGTGAGGTCAGTCGCTCAGGCCGCGGCCGCCTTGGCGCCGGCCGGGACTTCCGCGATGGTCTTCAGGATCTGCGAAGCGATCTGGTAGGGGTCGCCCTGGGAGTTCGGGCGGCGATCTTCCAGATAGCCCTTGTAGTCGTTCCTGACGAACGAGTGAGGCACGCGGATCGAGGCACCGCGGTCCGCGACGCCGTAGCTGAACCTGTTCCACGGGGCGGTCTCGTGCTTGCCGGTCAGACGCTTGTCGTTGTCAGGCCCGTAGACGGCAATGTGATCCATCAGATTCCTGTCGAAGGCGGCCATCAGCTTCTCGAAGTAGTCCTTGCCGCCGACTTCGCGCATGTATTTGGTCGAGAAGTTGGCATGCATGCCGGAGCCGTTCCAGTCGGTGTCGCCGAGCGGCTTGCAGTGGAATTCGATGTCGATGCCGTAGCTCTCGGTGAGACGCAGCATCAGGTAGCGGGCCATCCACATTTCGTCCGCAGCCTTCTTGGAGCCCTTGCCGAAAATCTGGAACTCCCACTGGCCCTTCGCCACTTCGGCGTTGATGCCTTCGTGGTTGATGCCGGCCGCGAGGCAGAGGTCGAGATGCTCTTCGACGATCTTGCGGGCGACGTCGCCGACGTTCTTGTAGCCGACGCCGGTGTAATACGGGCCCTGCGGTGCCGGATAGCCATCGGTCGGGAAGCCGAGCGGACGGCCGTCCTTGTAGAAGAAGTACTCCTGTTCGAAGCCGAACCAGGCGCCTTCATCATCGAGGATCGTCGCGCGCTTGTTCGAGGCGTGCGGGGTCACACCATCGGGCATCATGACTTCGCACATCACCAGCGCACCGTTCTGGCGGGCGGCGTCGGGATAGATGGCGACGGGCTTCAGCACGCAATCGGAGCTGTGGCCTTCGGCCTGCATGGTGGACGAGCCATCGAAACCCCACAGCGGGAGCTGTTCGAGCGTCGGGAACTTGTCGAATTCCTTGATCTGCGTTTTGCCGCGCAGACTCGGCGTCGGCGTATACCCGTCGAGCCAGATATACTCGAGCTTGTACTTGGTCATTGAGCCTCTCTTGATTTTCAACTGTGAAATGCGGGAAACCGACGCTTGAAATCTGAGGTTTGACGCCCAGCCCCTTGAGGTCTCCGCATACGTGTACCCGGCCACGTCAGGCCACCTGTCACAAAGCATTTTGCGTGCCAGTCGCTGCACTGCGGCATCCGCTGTCCACAGGCCGGCCTGCTCCCCCATCGAAATAAAAGGTGCGACATAGGAGCGCGGCAGGCATGTGCTGGACGCTGCCCGGGGCGTTATTCGGAGCGTGAATTCAGCCCATTTCACCAGCATTTTCGCCAATGAGCCGCGCCAGGCTTAAAGCTGCGGCACCTGACCGGGGCTTCCGCAGTCAGGCCCCGGCTCCGCCGGCAACCATCGCGCCAGCCCATGCGTTGTTCGTTTGCCAGTTGCCCCCACGGAAGCAACGCAGGGAATGCCTACGAATTAGACATGATGTGACGCTCTCTTGGTCAACTTGCTTCCGCCACGGGCACCAACGATATCCCGTATTGTAACGATGAAAGAACGAGTCGGGCGCACCATGGAGGCCGCCAGCACTTCGGACGGAAGGAGAACGAGATGCTGAATACGGGTTTGAATCAGGGCTCCGCCAAGATCTACCAATTCCCTGCCGGCGGCCGGGCTGCCTTGGCGGGTCGTCGCCATGGCGAGACCAGGAGTGAGCTTGCCGCTCCGCCGGTCAACCTCGCTGACTGCTGCGATAGCTGGTACCACGCAGCCGCCATCGAGGAAGAAAAGGCCGGGCGCGACCACTGATGTCCGGGATTTGTCTGACAGTGCCGCGCCCGACAGACGGGGCACGGACGGCGAACTGGAAGGGGGTCGGAACGAAAGCGTTTCGGCCCTTCTTCATGTCTGCTCGCATGTCGTGAACGGCCGCTTGGCGTGCTTGAGCGTGGTTACGCCGGCTTTTGTGATCCTCAGCGTCACACCCTTGGCCGAATAGCGCGAGCCTGACAGCGCCGCGCGCTTGGGCAGCGTCACCGCCTTGCCGTCGAGTTGCAGATGGGCGCGCGGATCGTACTGGAAAAACCCGGCCATGAATTGCGTACCGTCGGCGCAGAGGTAGTTCCGGAACTGCCCTTGCGCCATCGCCGCCGATGGTGCCCACGCGACGGAAGCCATGGCCAGCGCGACGGTAAAAATCGTGATCCTGCGACAATTCATGTTTCGTCCCCCAAGGAGTTCAGTATAGACGAGACAGGGCGGCGGCGACATGCCCTTGCCGTCCTTGTCCCAACCGCACGAGATCGTTCAAAGCAGCCGATGTCAGATTCCCCTGCCCGCCATCTCAACCTCTCAGGCGCCAGCAATTTCCGCGATCTCGGCGGCTACCCTACAAGCGACGGCCGCATCGTTCGCTGGCGGCATATCTTTCGCTCCAATCATCTCGGGCATCTTACCAATGACGACGTCACCGTGATGAGGGGCCTCGGCGTCCGCAGTGCGTTCGATTTTCGCGGCACGGAGGAGCGCACCGCAGCGCTGTGCGGCATGCCCGATATCACCGTTCATTCGCTGCCGGTCGAGCCCACGGTGGTTGCGGCGCTGCGCGCGATCGCGTCCTCCGGCACGCCGCTGACGACGGACCACGCCGTCGACGTCATGCGCGATTCCTATCGCAGCTATGTCCAGCGAAACACTCCGCGCTACCGCACGCTGTTTGCCCATCTCCTGGAAGATCGTGCACCGCTGGTGATCCATTGCACCGCCGGCAAGGACCGTACCGGCTTTGCCTGCGCGCTGATCTTGCACACGCTCGGCGTGGCGGACGACGTGATCTCGGAAGACTACCTCCTGACCAACCGCTTCTACCGCCGGGATCCCAATCACAGCAGCGACCTCCCCGAGCATGTCAAGCAGGTGCTCGGTTCGGTGCAACCGTCGTTCCTCGGCGCCGCGTTCGAAGCCATCAGCGCCGATTATGGCGATCTCGAAACCTATCTCCGCGACGGCCTCGGTCTCGGCAAGGCCGAACGCGCGCATCTCGAAGCGCGCTACCTGACCTGATCCGCATTCACCCGCCGCACCACCGAAACGACGTCCGCGGACGGCTTGCCGCGTCTCTCCCTGATATTGAGCTGCACCTTGTAGGTGCCGCTGGTCTCGCCCCTGGGCACATAGAGCATCGCGGTGAAGCGGACACGGCCGCGCGCATCGAGCTTCACCGGCAGATTCTCGAGCACCCGGAACGAATTGCCCTTGCGGTTTCGCGGCGGCAGCCTGGCCGTCAGGGCAGATTCAACCAGTGCGCGCAGATCGAGCCTGGCCGCCGCGCCTCCGTCAATCCGGTAGTAGGCAAAGGAACCGGTTTCCCAGCGGCTGTTCGCGACCTCGATGACGGACCGGCTGTCCGGCGACCAGGCCGCCATCAATTCGGAGCGGTTTGCCCGCATCTCGCCGGTCTCCCAATGGGTGCCGCCGAGCGTGGCCAGCACTGCGCCATCGGCGACACGGATCAGGACGTTTTCGACGTTGTCGGGCGCATCGCGGCCGGACGGCAGGCCCTGCGCGGTCCGCCAGGCGAATGCATAACTCCCGGACGGCGAGATGGTGTCGGCGAATACGCGCGACGCGCTCTTGCCCGCACCGCAGACAAGGTCGCCACTTTGGTTGGCGACGCAGGCCTCGGCCTGCACCGCAACCGTTTGCGGCGCGTACAATGCGAGGAGCAGGAGCGGGAATGTCAAAGCGGAGCGCACGAGTCGATCCTACGCTCCGGCTCCCGCCCCGTAAAGCGGCTGATGGAACGTGCGGCCCGCTACTCGCTCAGGCCGCGGCTTCCATTTCCATTTCAGCATCGAGATCGGCGATGACGTCCTCGAATGCCGAGATCGCCTGCTGGATCGCCGCGATCTGCATCAATTCCCAGCTCGATACCGGACCGCTGCGATTCTGCAGCGCTACGACCAGGTCGCGGCGCTGCTCTTTAAGCTGAACAAGCGGTAAACCATGATCCGGCAAACCCATGACGAATTCCCCTGCCTAAGGTTGGAACTGGGGTTGTACCTGACGGGTTCTGCAAACGACTTACGGATTTCGGGCAAATTTTATCGATTCCGCTGCATATTCCAGGCCCTGTTCCGAGTCCTGTTTCTGGTCTTGCGAGGCGCCCTCGGCGCGTCGGACATTTGAACATCCTCGCAGGAACATTCACTGCATACCCGCACAGACCGCTGAAATTCACCGCATTGCAAATGAAAAGCAGCCGGCGCTAGTGTGCCCTCCCTAAGCGTTGGAGGTCCAGCATGGACGGCAAGGTTGTTGTCGTGACGGGAGCGCTGGGCGCGCTCGGCGGCGTCGTCGTGGACGAGGCGCTGGCGCTCGGCGCCAGGATCGCGAGCGTCGACCATGCGCCGACGCAGGTCCCGGCGACGGCCGACCTCTTTGAGCTTGGTGGCGTCGACCTGACCGATCCGTCCCAGGCCCGGAAGGCGATCGCCGCTGCGGCATCGCATTTCGGCAAGATCGATGCGCTGATCAACATCGCCGGCGGCTTTGCATTCGAGACGGTGGCCGACGGCGATCCCAGGACGTGGCAACGGATGTACGCGCTGAACGTCATGACCGCGCTCAACGCATCGCGCGCCGCGATCCCTCACCTTCTCGCGTCCGACGCCGGCAGGATCATCAATATCGGCGCCATGGGCGCGCTGCAGGCCGGCGCCGGCATGGGCGCCTACGCCGCCTCCAAGGCCGGCGTGCACCGTCTCACCGAGGCGCTCGCCGCCGAACTCAAGGGCAAGATCACGGTCAACGCCGTGCTGCCCTCGATCATCGACACCGCGGCCAACCGCGCCAGCATGCCGAAAGCCGATTTCAGCAAATGGGTAAAGCCGAAGGAACTAGCTGACGTGATCCTCTTCCTCGCCAGCGACGCGGCCAGTGCCGTCACCGGCACGCTGCTGCCGGTGAACGGGCGGGTTTAATCCCCAACCCCGATCAGCTTCCGCATCTCGGCCTTGAAGCGAATGCTGCGCTTGCCGGCGAGTGCGGTGGCTTCCGCCTCCGCACCGTCGTCACTGTAGCTGCCGGAAAAACCGATGCCCACTTCATGGCCGCCGAACAGCGGGCGCTCGCCCTTTGCCGGCGTGTGCTCGCGGTTGACGAGTTCGCCCTTCCATTTGCCGTTGGCGGCCGTATAGGCGCCGATATAGTCGAAGAAAGCATCCCCGCCCCTGATGCGACCATCGTGCAGCATCATGACACCGCTGTTGCCGCCATCGACACCGTCGAGCATGCGGATGTGGATCGAATAGAGCCCGTTGTCGATTCCGTCAGGCCCGACAGTACCGGGTGGCGGCGCATCGATGTCGTGGATGGCGGTCAGGGTCACCGTGAAACGGACGCCCGGCAAAGCCGCGCTGCCGCCCTCGAAATGAACTTCGTCTCCCCGGTAGGTCCCGGTGAAATTCATGGCGATGTCGTCGACGTCGAACATCGGAACGTATTGGGGACCGTAATAATGGCGCGACATCCTGAATTCCGCGGCGATAACGCCGTCCGCCTCGGTGAAGGTGCCGATGAAGGAATAGCCGGTGTCGCCGCCGTACAGCCTGCCGCCCGGCGCGATGAACATGACGCCGCAACCGGCGCCGCGCTGGGTCGTGAAACGAAACTTGTATAGTCCTTGCAGCACGTCTTGCCCGCTCCGGGGTTCGGCCAATGTCCGTCGGCCCGCGAACGCTGGATTCGCGGGTTCCCTCGCATTGCCGTTCTGGCCTTGTCCCCGGCGCATAGTCTAGCCGCTGAAGTCCAGCCCGATCAAACACTTTGCCCGAATTCGGCTAGAGTCCGGACATTGAGTCGCGGCCCTGTCGGCCGCCGGAGAAAATCTTGGAAACCGCGCTTTACCTGCCCGTCAAACGCTTCCTCGAAAAGCTCGGCTTCACGGTCAAGGGCGAGGTCGGCGGCTGCGATCTGGTGGCGCTGAGCGGCGACGATCCGCCGGTCGTGGTGATCGGCGAGTTGAAACTATCCTTCAACCTGGAACTGGTCCTGCAGGCGGTCGACCGCGCCGGCGCCGCCGACGAGGTCTGGCTCGCCGCAAAACTCTCCGCGCGCGGCAAGGGACGCGAGAGCGACGCGCGCTACCGCAATCTCTGCCGCCGCCTCGGCTTCGGCATGCTGGCCGTGACCGATACCGGCGACGTCGAGGTGATCGTCAAGCCTGCGACGACGGCCCCTCGCCGCAATCCGAAAAAGCGCTCGCGGCTGGTCTCCGAACATCAGCGGCGCAAGGGCGATCCGGCGATGGGCGGCTCCACGCGCGCGCCGATCATGACGGCCTACCGCCAGCAGGCGCTGGCCTGCGCTTCGGCGCTCCAGGGCGGGCCGCGGCGCGTGAAGGATCTGCGGGCCGGCATTCCGGACGCCGGGAAGATCCTGCTGCACAATGTCTATGGCTGGTTCGACCGCGCCGAGCGCGGCATCTACGTGCTGACCGATGCTGGGCACGCTGCGCTCAAACGCTGGCCGCAGCAGCCGCTGGACCTGAACGCCTCGGCACCATAACGCGACGGGACGGTAACCACGGAAAGATCACACGATCGTGCGCTGCCCCGCGCGCCGATCGGCCCGCCAGCATCGAACTGCATGAACCTACCCGACTTGAGAGATCGTGATGCATGGCTGCGTTGTCACACGAAGTTCTTTATTGCAATGCAGCATAAGGGCACCTAGGTATCTTCGCAGTCAGATACGAGGCCCCGATGAGCGAAGACTGGAACACGAAATACGGCACACGGCGCGTCAGGCGCGATCCGCCGACGCTGGAAGAAGCAATCTTCGCCGCGGTCGGTATCACCGACGATCAGCAGCAGCAGGCGGAGATCGCCGCCGCCCTGATGGGACTGCCCTATGAGGAAGTTCTGGCCGAAGTGAAGAAGACCGGCCGCGCGATGGCGCGATCGGCCACGCGTATCATTGCGGGCGAGCAAGGCGCCCAGCGCGCCGTGGTGGTCGAGCGCCGCGTCGTCAGGCGCTTCGGCAACGACAAGCGCACCGGCACCTGAAGAACTGTCCCGAATAGTCTGAAGTTTCTACAATTCGCAGGGAGTGATCCCTGCGAATTGCGCTTTCGCGCGTGAACACCCGCTTACGAGGCGCCCCACTCGGGCGGAGCGGCTCCGGCCATACGAAGCAGCATTCGCCAGTAGGCGCGGTTGAAAGCCACGGCCGCGCGCATCCCGCTCACCGTGCTCTCGGTCCAGGACCTCGCGAGTTCGGCCTGATCGTACTTCGTCAGGTCGATGGTGCCGGCGGATTCGCCGTGGCGGAAAACAAGCTGCGCGCCGAACTTGGCGGCAAGCGCCCGCATCGCATCGTTCTGTGCGCCAGTGGTGATCCGCAGGCTCTTGTAGCCCTTGGCGCGCGCCTCCGAAATCAGCTTCCTGAACAGAATGCTGCCCACGCCCCGCCGGCGTACCGACGACTCGACGCTGAACGCTATCTCGGGGAGCGAATCCGGCGACTGATCGGGCGGATGCAGCTCTGCCGCGCCGCGGACCACGCCGTTCTCGAAGAAGGCGATGACGATCGTGCCGTCATTGGCGCATTTCTCGGCGTAGCGCTCGATGAAGCTGTCGTCCATGAAGCCATGGAAGCGGTCATGGCGACTGGTGCGGTCGAGCCGCAGCAGGTGATCGCGCAACAGCGGCAATTCTTCCTGCTGGCTGAGCGTGCGCACGCTGCTGTCGGCGAGCGCGGCCGCAATCAGTGAAAGGTACATATCCTGTCTCCTCTGAGAGAAGCCCTTCGAGGAGGCGTCGAATCCCTAGATCACCAATATTGTGCGCCGCAATATGAATTGCAAGCCACTGAAATGCCTCACATAAAGTTCATTCACCGTTAACTAAAAATTAGGCAGGGCCGGCGGGCATCAGAGCACCATCTGGGTTTGCGTCACAACGGCGACCAGCTTGCCGTCCTCGGTCTCCAGCCGGGTCTGCCATACCTGGGTACGGCGCCCCCGATGCACCGGGGTCGCGGTCGCAATCACGGTCGAGCCCTCCTTGGCGCCGCCGATGAAGTTGGTCTTGCTCTCGATCGTGGTGGTTCCCTTGGCATCCGCCGGCAGGTTGATGACGGTCGCCGCAGCGCCGACCGAATCCGCGAACGCCATGACGGCTCCGCCGTGAATCGTATTCCGCAGCGTGCAGAGATCGGGCCGCACCAGCATTTTGGCGACCACGCGGTCCATTCCCGCTTCGGTGAACGTCACGCCCTTCAATTCCGCGAACGGCATCTTCATCGACTGGATTTTATCGAGCGGCGTCATGGGTCCTCCGGCCTTTCTTCGCGTGTTTTCACCAACAGAATGGATGGCCGCGGTAAATCAGGCAATGACCTCGGAGGTAATGGTTGCCGTGACATGACCCGGCGAATTAGGCATATCACGCGCCATGCGCCAGTTTCCGCCCCGCCGGATCGTCTGCCTGACCGAAGAGACCGTCGAGACGCTGTACCTGCTCGGCGAGCAGGATCGCATCGTCGGCGTCTCCGGCTATGCGGTACGGCCGCCGCAGGTCCGCCGCGAAAAGCCGCGCGTCTCCGCTTTCATCTCGGCCGACATTCCAAAGATCCTCGCACTCGAGCCCGAGCTGGTGCTCGCCTTTTCCGATCTGCAGGCCGGCATCGTCGCCGATCTGGTGCGCGCCGGCGTTGCGATCCACGTCTTCAATCAACGCGACATCGCCGGCATTCTGGCGATGATCCGCACGCTCGGCGCCATCGTCGGCGCGGCAGAGCGCGCCGATCGACTGGCTGCCGGCTTTGAAGAGCGATTGGCGAAGATCGCTTCGACGCCGCGGCCGCAGCCGAAGCCGAAAGTCTATTTCGAGGAATGGGACGATCCGCTGATCTCCGGCATCGGCTGGGTGTCCGAACTGATCGAGATCGCGGGCGGCGAGGATGCGCTGCCGAAACTGCGGTTGCAGCAGGCCGCGAAGGACCGGATCATTTTGCCCGATGTCGTGCGCGAGGCCGTGCCCGATGTGATCCTTGCGTCGTGGTGCGGCAAGAAGGTTGTCCCGGAGCGAATTCGAAGCCGCCCTGGCTGGGAGCAAATTCCAGCCGTACGCAACAACCGCATCGTCGAGATCAAGTCGCCATTGATCCTGCAGCCGGGACCGGCCGCGCTGACGGATGGGCTGGATGCGATCGTGAGGGCGTTGTGGGCTGACGAGCCGTGAACCCTCAGTCGTCATTGCGAGCGAAGCGAAGCAATCCATCTGTCCGCGCCCGCTGAAGCATGGATTGCTTCGCTTCGCTCGCAATGACGGGAGTAGATCAGCGACTCGCTCAGACCTTCTCCACGCCGCACCATTCCGCGATGAACAGCGCCGTCGCCTTCGTCGACTTCCGCAGCGACTCCAGGTCGACATATTCGTTGAAGCCGTGCATCGCGGCCCCACTGGCGCCGAAGCAGAGGCTCGGGATGTTGTAATTCAGCCCGTAGAAGCGCGTATCCGTCAGCGCCGTGAAGACGAGGTCAGGTACCGCGCCGCCATAGACCGCGTTGAACGCCTTGCCGAAGGCGGCTTCCGGGGCAGCCGAGTCCTTCAGTTCGTATCCCTCCGACAGGAATCCCGACCATTCCACCTGCGGCGGATTGTTCGAAAGAAAACGATGGTCACGCGCAGCCGCTGAAACGCACGCCAGGATTTCCTTCTGACACTCGGCGACCGACCAGCCCGGCAGCGCCGCGATACGGCAGTCGACGTCGCACCAGGCCGGCACGCTGGAAGCCCAGTCGCCGCCCTTGATGATCCCGGGGTTGAAGTTGATCGGATGGTTGAGCGCCTTGAAGTGACGATCCTTTTTGGCGCGCTCGTTCCACTCGGCCTCCAGCTTCTGCAGCGCGTGGACCAGATGATACGCCGCCATGATGGCGTTGGCGCCGGAGCCCGCCTCGAACACATGCACCGGGAAACCGCGCACCTTCAGTCGAAACCAGATCACGCCGACCTGCGAGCGCACCATCTGGCCGTTGGTCGGCTCGGGGATGAAGCAGGCGTCGGCGCGGTAGCCGCGCTGCAAGGTCGAGAGCGCGCCGACGCCGGTCGACTCTTCCTCGATCACACTTTGAAAATGAATCCGTGCGGTCGGCTTGAACCCTGCGGCCTTGATCGCATCCAGCGCATAGAGGGCGCCGATGGTGCCCGACTTCATGTCGCAGGCGCCGCGGCCATACATCCTGCCGTCTTTCACAACAGGCGAAAACGGCGGTGTCTCCCACATGTCGAGCGGCCCCGCCGGCACCACGTCGCAGTGGCCCTGCACGATCAGCGACTTGCCGGCATTGTTGGTCGGACGGTAAGTGCCGACCACGGTCCGCGCCTTTGAGAAATCATGCTCGATCGGGCCGAAGCCGCGCAGGTCCTTCAGGTCATCGACATTGATTTGCCAGTCGTCGACCTCGTAGCCGCGCTGGCGCAAGAGATCGCCGATCATGTCCTGGCACGGCCCCTCGGCGCCACGGGTCGAGGGGATCGCAACGAATTCCTTCGTCGTCGCAAGCTGCGCGTCAAAGCCGGCATCGACGGCGTCGAGGATTTTCTGCTGCGTATCGGCATTCATGTAGCGGCGGCTCCTGTCGGGAGTTGCAGGGATTGGAAGTGACCTATCCTACCCCGATCTCAGCCGCCGGCGTAATGCACAAAATGCGCATCCCGCAATGCGTCTTCGAGCAGCCGTCCCTCCGAGTATCCGCGCAGCGAGGCCGGCCGCTCGACGCCATCGAGCAGCCGCGGGCATGGCTCGGGCGCGCCGAGTATGGTCCGCACCGGAATGCGCTCGGCATAGATGGGTAGTTCGTAATCTTCGTCATCGTCGGCAACGCCCTTCGACCTGATCTTGGCCGACGCCTGCTCGATCTCCATCGCGATGACCGACGTCGCCTTGATTTCCTGCGCCGTGCTTTGCCGCAGGCTCGCAGTCCGGTCGGGGAAGAACCGGTCGACCATCGCAACGAGCGCGCGCTCCTTTTCGTCCGCGTCGGTGACGAGGTAGGCGGTGCCGAACGCCATCACCGCGCGGTAGTCGGCCGAATGGTTGAACCCGCACCTCGCCAGCACCAGGCTGTCGAGATGCGCGACGGTGAGGCAGGCCTTCTGGCCGGCGGACTGGTTCCTCAGCATGCGGCTGGCACTGCTGCCGTGCCAGTACAACTTGCTTCCCTCGCGCCAGAAGAACGTCGGCGTGCAATAGGGCTGGCCGTCGATCACGTAGGAGACGTGGCACAGCATCGAGGCGTCAAGCAGGTCGTGCACCGTCGCGTGGTCGTAGAAGCCGCGATCGTGCCGGCGCTTCACCTGGTTGCGCGGCGACAACGGATAGGAAGGGATGATCTCGGCTTCGGTCACGGCGGCTCCGTCGGGATCATTGATCGGTCGAACCAGTTGTACCGGCGGATTTGGCCTGCGATAGTGCCAATTCCATGCGAAAAAATCCGACCAATTCCTTGAAGCCGCCGCGCATGGCCGAGCTTCCGCTCGACCTTTCAGGGCCGCACATCACGCACGGGGCCTCCTCCCAGCACCGGCTCTACCAGGCACTCTGCCACGCCATCACGGGCGGCATCGCAAAGCCGGGTGAGCCGCTGCCGCCTTCCCGCACGCTCGCGAAACAAACCGGCTTCCGCCGCAACGCCGTCACGTCTGCCTATGAGCGATTGATCGCGGATGGATTTGCCGTGGCGACCGTTGGCTCCGGCACCTTCGTCGCCGCGCGCATCCCGGCTCGCATCGACGATGCGCGCAAGCCGAAGATCGCGTTTCCGACGCCACAGCAAGGCGACCTGGCGCTCGGCTGCACCCATGTCGATGAAAGGGCGCTGCAGCGCTTCAGGTCTTTTGCCGGACGACGGATGCGCGCCTTCGGCACCGAACATCTGCAATACGGCGACCCCAGAGGAAGCCGCGAGCTTCGCGCTGCGATCGCCGATCACCTGTTGTCGGCGCGAGGGCTGCGCTGCGATCCGGACCAGATCATGCTGACGTCGGGCACACAACACAGCCTGCGGATCGCGTTGAGCGCGATCCTCAAGCCCGGCGATCAGGTCTGGTGCGAGGATCCCGGCTATCCCGCCGCGCGAAGGGCGATCGAGCATTGCGGCCAACGCACGGTCGCGGTGCCGGTTGACGCATCAGGCATCATCGTGGCCAAGGGCCGAGCGCTGGCGCTTTCGGCAGGCGCAGCCTACGTGACGCCATCCCATCAGTTTCCGCTCGGCGTGCAGATGTCGATGCCGCGGCGGCTCGAACTGCTCGACTGGGCCAGGGATGCCGACGCCTTCGTGCTCGAGGACGATTACGACAGCGAGTTCAGATATGACGGCGCCCCATTGCTTTCGCTTGCCGGCATCGATCATTTGCGCCGCGTGATCTACATGGGCACGTTTGCAAAGACGCTGTTTCCGGGATTGCGCATCGGCTATTGCGCGCTGCCCGAGCGGCTGATCGGGCCGGTGACGGCAGCCCGCGCCGCGCTCGACCGCTTTCCCGCCACGCTGCTCGAAGGCGCAGTCGCGGACATGCTCAATTCCGGCGCGTTCGCGGCAAACCTGCGCAGGGTGCGCGGGCTGTACCGCGAGGCGCGCGACGCGCTCGCATCCACGCTGTCGACAGCATCCGACGGCCGGCTATCGGTCCCCGTGCCGTCGCAGGGCCTGCACCTGGTCGCTCGCTTCGATCCCGCGACCGATCCGCTCGTTGCCGCCAAGGCAAAGACTGAGGCCGGTGTCGCCGGCTGGCTGCTGGCGGAGACCTACCAGCGCGCACGGCCGCTGCCGGGGTTCGTGCTGGGTTTTGCCGGCCATCCGATGCCGCGACTGATCGCATCGGCGGAGCGGCTGGCGAAATCATCGCTGGCCGCCTTGCGTGCAAGCCGCAAGGCGGGCGCGAGATAGTCGCCGTCCAAAGACGCCCTCAGCGCATGACGAACGGATTGGCCGGAACGTCCTTTGCGGTCGAAATCCACACGCTCTTTGTTTCCAGATATTCGCGCACCGCATCGATGCCGCTCTCGCGCCCGAGCCCCGAATGCTTCATGCCACCGAACGGCATCATATAACTGATGGCGCGATAGGTGTTCACCCACACCGTTCCCGCACGCAACAGCTTCGGCACGCGCACGGCGCGCGCGAGATCCTGAGTCCATATCCCGGCGGCAAGACCGTAGATGGTATCGTTGGCGATGCGGATGGCATCCTCCTCCGTATCGAAGCCGATGATCGAGAGCACCGGGCCGAACACTTCCTCGCGCGCAATCCGCATGGAATTGTCGACGTCGGTGAAGATGGTCGGCTCGACAAACTGGCCGCCCCTGATGCCGGCGCCGGAGGCCGGCTTTCCACCAAGCAGGCAGCGGGCGCCTTCCGCCTTAGCAACGTCGATGTAGTCGAGGATCTTCTTGTACTGGGCCGGCGTGGTGACCGGGCCGATATTGGTGTCCGACTGCATGGGATCGCCGATCCTGGCGGATTTCGCGAGCTCCAGCAGACGCTGGACGAACTTATCCTTGATCGAGTTCTGGACCAGCAGTCGCGATCCTGCGATGCAGGTCTGACCCGTCGCTGCGAAGATGCCCGAGACCGCACCTGACGCGGCCGCGGCGAGATCGGCATCTGCAAAGACAATGTTGGGGGATTTTCCTCCCAATTCCAGCGAAACCCGCTTCAGGCTGCGCGCAGCGGTCTCGTAGACTTTCGCGCCCGTCGTATCCGATCCGGTGAACGTGATCTTGGCGACGCCGGGGTGCGAGATCAGTTCGGTTCCGATCTCGGGGCCAAAGCCCGTCACCACGTTGAAGATGCCGTCGGGAATACCGGCCTCCTTCGTCAGCGCCGCAAACTCCAGCGTGCTTGCGGACGTGAATTCCGACGGCTTGACGATGACGGCGCAGCCCGCGGCAAGCGCGGCGGCGCACTTCCAGGCGACGAACAGCAGCGGTGAATTCCAGGCCGTCAGCGCCGCAACGACGCCTACCGGCTCATGCGTCGTGTAGGCGAAGGTTTCCGGCTTGTCGATCGGTACGAGCCCGCCCTCGAGCTTGTCGACCAGTCCGCCGTAATACCACCACCATTCCGGATGGTAGCGCAACTGCCCCAGCATCTCGGCCATCAGCTTGCCGTTGTCTTTCACCTCGATCTCGGCGAGCCGCTCGGCATTCGCGGCAACGAGATCGCCGAGCTTGCGCATGACCTTGCCGCGCGCCGACGCCGTCATCTTCGACCACGGACCCCGCCACATCGCCTCGTTGGCCGCCTTTACGGCCTTATCGGCATCGGCCTTCGATCCGCGCGGGATCTTCGCCCACGGCTCGCCGCGATAGGGATCGATCGACTCGAACCACTCGTTGTTGGCGGGATCGACATATTCGCCGTTGATGTAGAGCTGGTAGGTCTTCACGATTTCCTCCGGGGCATGTTTCCTGCGACTTTAGCGCCCGAAACCGAGCGCTCAAGCAGTTTCGATCTCGCCGTCGGACAGGCCGCCTCGAAAAAAGGTGAAGGCAATAACCTGACATTCCTCGCCTGCCGGCGACCTATGAGAATCGCGGCCACATCACTAAGCTCGCCATCGTCAGTCAGCGTCACGATGGAACCCAGGATGCCCGCCAATCGCAACGTCCTCTATCTCATCATCGGCGCGTTGATCGTCGCGGTCGGGGTGCTCGGCTATAATGTCTATCAATCAAAGAAGGAGCCCGAGGGCCTGCAGATCAATGTCGGTCCCGACGGGCTGAAGATCAAGACCAAGTGAGGAGCGCGGAATTGCCGAGCAAGCCTGCCACGATCGGGCAATATGCCCTTCCCGCCTGCCTCGCTCTGTGGCTGCTCGCGACACCGGCGCTGGCGCAGCAGTTCTCGCGCGAGCAGGATATCGTCGATCTCAGGCTCGGCCAGCGCGTGCTCGTCGACGACGGATCCTGTCCGGCCGGACAGATCAAGGAAGTCGCAGGTTCGCAGATGACGACGTCGGGCGTCGTGCGCACCCGGAAATGCGTTCAGCGGCTGGGAACGAAGCGCCGGTAAGTCAGGGCCGGACTCGTTCACCGGTGCTTCTTGTGTTCGCAGAACAGCAGAAGGCGCTGCCCGCCAGTTCCGGCACATATTCGGCGTGGTTTCGTGGCGCGAAGCGATCGTCCCTTCGGCAAGCATCATATTGCCGACGGTCTTCGTAGTGATTTACCTGACTTGACAAGTAGAGATCATCTGCATCGCCGGTTATCTCGCCCCTTCCTGCGTGTTGAGCAGGACTTGATGCCGCTTCCAATTGCTTTGACTATTGAGCTTTCTCCGTGGTTTCATTTCAGAAAGAAAAATAAGGAGGAATGAAATGTCAGGATCGACCAGCAGACTGACCCGGCGAAACATGCTCAAGGCGTCGGTCGTGGCTGCCGCGGCACCCGGGATCATCAGCAGCGCGCACGCCCAGGAGAAAGTGACCTGGAAGGTGCAGTCTCACTGGCCCAAGGCATCCGGATCTTTCAACGACAGCCTCGGCGCTCTCGCCAAGGAACTCGACGCACGTACCGGCGGCAGCTTCAAGTTGGAGATGTACGGTGCCGGCGAAATCGCGAAGGACCGCGAGATCTACAACATCGTCCGCCGCGGCGTCGTCCCGATGGGTACGATCTCGCCCGCCTATATCCTTGGCGAAGCTCAGGCGATGGGCCTGCTTTACGGCGTGCCCGGAACGCTGCGCGAGTCCTGGGAGATGATGCACCTGACCAAGAATCTGGGAATCGAAAAAATGGTCAATGACGAACTGCGCCCCAAGGGCGTCGTCATAATGGCCGAGAAAGCTTACCCGACCGAGGTGGTGCTGAAAAAGAAAATCACTTCGGCGGCCGACCTTGGTTCGCTCAAAATCCGTTCCGCCGGTACAATGCTGGATTACCTCGCTGCTGCCGGCTCATCGCCACAGCAGATTGCCGGCCCCGAGATCTATCAGGCGATATCGACCGGCGTCGTCGATGGCGCCCATTGGGGTGCGGCGATCGGCGCTCTGTCGATGAAGTTCTGGGAAGTCGCAAAATTTCACATGAAGCCGGCGCTTGGTTTCGCAAACGACGCCTATATCATCAATGTTGCCGCACTGGACAAGCTTCCGCCCGACTTGCGGCTGCAGTTTCTCTCCTTGGTGGAAGAACGCTATTTCCGTCGTTCGGTCGAGTACCTGCATCAGGAAGCCGTCGCCTTGACCACCGGCAAGGCCAAGATGGATGTTGAAGTCGTCCGCTTCCCGGACGATGTCCTGAAGAAATTCGCCGACGCTTCCAGGGGAATCCTCAAGAAGGAAACCGCCAAGGGTGAGATCGCCAACAAGGGTGGCGAGGTGCTTACGAAGCTGATGTCCGATCTCGGCTACGCCTGAAACGCATCGCATTCGCCGGGCGGAAGCGCCGACCGGCGCTTGCGCTCCGGTATTTCCACGCGCCTGTGCCTGCAAGGAACGGATACGAGATGCTGAAGGTTGCCAGGACCATCACGCGGCTGAATTTGTGGATCGCGTATATCGCTGCGTGGCTTATCGCGCCGATCTTCCTCCTGTTGATGGCCGACGTGATCATGCGGTATGTGGTTGGCAGTGCGGCCATCTGGACTGCGGAGTTCGCGCAGTTGATCTTCGGCGTCTATGCGGTGATCGCCGGCGGCTATCTCCTCGTGGAGCGAGCGCACGTCAACGTCGACATCATCTATGGACGTTTCAGCAGCGAGACGAAGGCGAAAGTCGACCTCGCCACCTCGTTTCTGTTCTTCATCTTCCTTGCCGTGCTGATATGGCAAGGCACCGACATGGCCTGGGAGTCCGCGGCCAAGCTGGAGACCTCGTCCAGCATCTGGAATCCGCATATCTGGCCGGTCAAGCTGGCGATCCCGATTGCCGGCATATTGTTGCTGCTGCAGGGTTTCGTGCGGGTCGCCTCGGACATTCGCACGGTCATGGGACTGCAGAACGATCCTGACGTGTTTGGCAAACAGGCTGCCAACGAATCCTCGCATTGATTGGGCCAGCTATCGTGTCTGTCGAAATCCTCACCATCCTGTTCTTCGGCTCGCTGCTTTTCTTTCTGTTCATCGGCACCCCGCTCGTTTTCACGCTCGGTGGCATCTCGGTCGTCTTTCTCTACTTCACGATGGGTCCGGTGGGATTCTATCTGGTCGCGTCCAAATTCTGGGACTCGATGACGAGTTTCACGCTGATCGCCATCCCTATGTATGTGTATATGGCGATGCTGCTCGAGAAATCCGGCGTCGCGCAAGACCTGTACCGGATGATGCACGTATGGTTTGGCGCCATTCGCGGCGGGCTCGCGATCGGAACCGTCGCGATCTGCGCGATTTTCGCGGCGATGAGCGGGATTAGCGGCGCCGCAGTCGTGACCATGGGCACGATCGCATTGCCCCGAATGCTCGAGCGTGGCTATGACAAGCGACTGGCGGTCGGAGCAATCAACTGCGGCGGCGGCTGGGGCATCCTGATCCCGCCGTCGATCCTGATGGTTCTGTATGCGCTGCTGACGGAAGTTTCGGTTGGACGACTGTTCGCATCGGGCATTGGGCCGGGCATCCTGCTGTTCGTCCTGGTTTCGATCTATATCGCGGTGCGTGCGTGGCTCCAGCCATCACTTGCGCCGGCGCTGCCCGTCGAAGAGCGGGGCGACTGGGCCTTGAAGCTGAGTTCCCTGAAAGCGGTGTTCCTGCCGCTTTTCATCGTCTTTCTGGTGCTGGGTGCGATCTTCGGCGGCTTCGCGACGCCGACGGAAGCCGCCGCACTGGGCGTGTTTGGCGCGCTTGTCGCTTCGGCGGTCCATCGCAAGCTTTCGATGAACGTGCTTTCAGACGCGGCAATCCAGACCCTGCGACTGACCGCCTTGATCATGTGGATCCTGTTCGCAGCACACGCTTTCTCCACCGCCTATACTACGCTCGGCGCGAACGAACTGATGAACCACCTGATGTCCCTGATTCCCGGTGGTCAGTGGGGCGCGCTTTCATTCATGCTCTTCGTGCTGCTGCTGCTCGGGATGGTGCTCGACCCGGTCGGCATCATGTTGATTACCCTGCCCGTGTTCCTGCCTGTGGTGCAGTCCTATGGATGGGATCCAATCTGGTTCGGAGTAATCTTCATCATCATGATGGAGATCGGCTACATGACGCCCCCGTTCGGGTTCAACCTCTTTTACCTGAAGGCGGTGGCGCCGCCCGAAGTGACGATGAGCGATATCTACTGGTCGGTGATACCCTACGTGCTCGTGACTCTCCTCGGCGTACTGATCCTGATCATCTTCCCTGAAATTGCGCTGTACTTCCCCAACCTATTTTTTGGGATAGCCAAATAGAGCAGCACTGTCGAAGTGCATGCCTGACGGTCACCGGCAAGGCTTTGAACGCTGGCAAGGCTTGGAACGTTGGAGCCTTTCCCGCTACCATGATCAGGCGTGGCCCTGCTGGCTTGAAAGCCGTCGCGCAGGCGGCGCCTACTCGTTCGTCGCCGGCTCGAACATACACTGCAGCGTCGGCTTGGCGATCTTGGTGAAGGTCGGACCGATTTCGGATTGCTTGGATGGCGGCACCCAGGCGGACTCGATCGTCGGCACGCCGGTTTCGCTGATGCCGCGCAGCAGAGCTTCGCGCAGATCGGCATCTTCGACCGTCGCAGCCGCGTAATCGTGCAGACAGCGGCAAACGCTCTCGGGATGCGCCCAGCGCCCGATCATATGAGGCGCGCACTGGCGCACGAACTCGCCGCGCGGGTCGGGAACCTTGAAGAGGGAGCGGAACGACGTCTGCGGCGGCTGCACCTGCACCTGTGCCTGCGCCGAACTGCAGAAAAGCAAAGCCGCCAGGATTGAAGCGGAACCAGTGCGTGCAAACATGCAGAGTCCTTATCGGCAATTTTTCCGAGAACGATCCGCTACGCTTACTTTGCCGCCACGAGTATCGGCTGGACTGCCGGACCAGCGAGCGGCGAGCCACCATAGGCGAAAGTACCGACGCCCGGCAGGTCCTTTTCGGACGAACCAGCCATCGACGGACCAGCCAGAATGAAAGCGAAGGCGAGGATGAAGCTGGTTGTCCGCATCGGCAGTCTCCGGTTCCGTGCCGGCGTCGCCGCCGTTTCGTTGGTAACCTGATAGCCGTGGCTTGTTTCCGGACATCTACGCCAAAGCGGAAAATGGTTTCGTGAAACAAGGCAATTGTTTCGTCCGCCCAAGGGGACGAAACATTGGCGCGAAAAGCCCAATGAATTCAGCCGCGCGCCTCATGCGGACCATTGCGCCTGCGGGACCAGAATTTCCGGCCGGAACACCAGGTTCTTAATGGTTTGCGGCGTATCAAGGCGCCCGCAAATCAGGGGTGGCAGGGTGAACCGAAGCAGCACCCGGGCCGACTCACTCGAACTCCGTGCAACCTTCCGTGTGCTTGCGCGTTGTGAAATCTCCTCAGCAAAGGATCGCAGTCGTGGGCAATGGCAACATCGATGTTGGCAATGAATCCCCGCCCCGTTCCCTGAAGGCAGGGCGAGAAGGAACATCCTCCGGCCTTTGTGGCGCCATGTCGCAGCAAGGCGGCGAATTTCGCGGTAACGTATCCGCGCCGCAGAAATTCCTCCACCTGGTCGGATGCCGCGACCGCAAGGCGGCGCAGATGCAAACCCTGCAGAAACAAGTCCGATCCCCCAATCGGATCAAACGGTAAGGCCGCGATCCCTGAGCCTGGTCAGGGTCCGGCTTACTGGATGAACTCACCGCACTTCTGAACCGCGGTATCGGCCGTGCCCCAGGGCATGATCGGTACCGAAGAGGTCGAGTTCTTGGGTGAACCTTCTATCAGCCTGTCCGAATAGACCATGTATACTAGCACGTTGCGCCTGGCATCGCAGCCGCGAACGATCTGCATCTTCTTGAAGAACAGCGAGCGGCGCTGGCGGAACATATCGTCGCCCTGCTCCATCTTGTGCTTGAAGCGGATCGGCGCGATCTGGCGGCAGGCGAGCGAAATATCCGAGACCTCCTCGGCCAGACCCAACCAGCCCTTGAAACCGCCCCTCTCCGGAACCGTGAAGTGACAGGCAACCCCCTCCACTTCAGGGTCGTCGACGCCGTAAGTGGCGAGCTTGTCGTTCGGGCTCAGCCACTTGAACACGGTCGAGCGGCGAAAGATCAGGTCAGGCTCATCGGCGGCCGATGCCGGGCCTGCCTGCCACAGCGTCAACACCAGTATCACCAAGGCCAGAATTCCCCACTTGTTGTCACGCTTAACGATGGCCTTGGATCTCATTTATTTCTCCGATGAAGGGCTCCGATCCTATGTAGTGGCAGAAAGCCGCGCAGGAAGGCCGCAGTACCGCCTTATCCATGGCGTCAGAATGGGCAGCCGGCATTTAACGGAATGTGAGGCTTTTTTGCTACGATCAGGGCGAAAAGCGCTGAAATTATAAGGCCTACGCTAGTGAACGCGCTTACCGTCTGCGACAACGAACGAGTATCTGGATTCAGGAATATGCGCGTGAGCGGACAGCGATTTTTCAGTGCAGGTATCGCAGGCGCAAGCGTTTCAAGCCAGCGGTTCTGGCAGATTGCGATCCTCAGCGGAGCCTGCACCATCGCCTTTGCGCCGCAGGCGGATGCCGCGCTGTTCTACTGGCAGGATAACGATCCGAGCTACTACCGCCCGATGCTGCCGCCGCAGCCGCGCAAGCAGAAGGTCCGCCGGCCAGCCGCGAAGACCGAGGCCGCGCGCAAGGAGACCAGCGTCAAGCCGCACGGGCCGCTGATCATCGCCGTCTCGATCGAGCAGCAAAAGGTTCGCGTCTACGACCGCAACGGGTTGTTCGCGGAAAGCCCGGTATCGACGGGCATGAAGGGGCATTCGACCCCGACGGGCGTGTTCAGCGTCATTCAGAAGAACAAGATGCACCGCTCCAACATCTATAGCGGCGCGCCGATGCCTTACATGCAGCGCATCACCTGGTCGGGCATTGCGCTGCATGCTGGCGTGTTGCCGGGTTATCCGGCGTCGCATGGCTGCATCCGCATGCCGACGGCATTTGCCGTGAAGATGTGGAACTGGACCAGGATGGGCGCGCGCGTCATCATCACGCCCGGCGCAATCACGCCCGCCAGTTTCTCGCATCCGTTGCTGGTCGCGCAGAAGGTGGTACCGCAGCCGCTGATCGCCGACGATCCGAAGTCGGATTCGCCGGCCATCAAGGGCGACAAGGGCGCGGACAAGGGCGCCGTGACCGACCCCATGAATGCGCAAGCAAGTCTCGATCTTCGATCGACCATCGGGCATGGGCGCACAGAAGTGAACACCGCGGATGCGACCAGCGCGATGCCGGCGGCCACGGGACAGGTGACGATGTCTGACGCCAGACCGTCCGCCGCAGACGCGAACGCGCAGGCACCGGCATCAGAGCCCATCAAGGCGGAAGCCGGGAAGGACGAAACCACAAGGACCGATGATGCCGCTGCGGTGAAAACCGAAACTCCCGCAGCGGAGGCTGTCAGGATCGAGGCGCCGAAGGTCGAGGAAGCCAAAACTCCTGATATCAAGACTCCTGACACCAAGGCTTCCGACACCAAGGCTTCCGAGGTCACCCCTGCCGCAAAATCCGAGACCGTCGCCACCACGCCAGCCATTGCGCCCGACGTGAAAAAGGACCCCGCGCGCCTGCCCGGCGCCGAGAAGGCGGTCGCCGCAAAGCCCGAAGCGCCGCGGCGTCCGGGCCAGATCGCGGTATTCGTCAGCCGCAGGGATTCAAAGCTCTACGTTCGCGAGAACTTCAAGCCGCAGTTCAGCGTGCCCGTGACGATCGCACCCGGCGACCGGCCGCTGGGCACGCATGTGTTCACCGCCGAAATCGACAAGAGCGATCCCAACCTCGTGCGCTGGTCCGTGGTCTCGATGCCGGTCACGGCCCGCCGCGCGGCACGGATCGATGACAAAGAACGATCTGCGCGCCGCAAGCCCGCAGGCGGCGCCTCTGCCGAGGCAAAGCCGCTGCCGCTACCCAACAGCCCGGCCGAAGCACTCGACCGCATCACCATTCCCCAGGACGCGATGACGCGCATCGCGGAATTGCTGATCACCGGCAGTTCGATCGTGGTGTCGGATCTCGGCATCTCCCAGGGCGGCGAAACCGGCGAAGGCACCGATTTCATCGTCCCGCTGCGCTAATATCCGCCCATAACAGCTTGTTGAGCGGCAAGGCTTCCTCCACTGCGCTATGCTTTCTGCGAACAATCCAGCCGAGGCCTTCATGATCGACCGCAGGACCGTGATGACGACCGCGCTCGCCGCCATCCCAGCCATGATCGCGAGCAGGCAAGCCGTAGCCCAGGCCGGCATGAGCCGCATCACGGCTTATGCGTTTTCGTTTCCCGGACTGGCGGGCGGCGATATCAGGCTCGCCGAATTCGCCGGCCGACCGATCCTGATCGTCAACACCGCCTCGCTCTGTGGCTTCACGCCGCAATATGGCGGCTTGCAGGAATTGTGGACCGAGTTCAACGGCCGCGGCCTGATGATCGTCGGCGTGCCCTCCAACGATTTCGGCGGGCAGGAGCCGGGCGGCGCGACTGAAATCGCCGCAACCACGCAGAATCACCACGTCACCTTTCCGATCGCAGCCAAGGCGGTCGTGAAGGGGCCGAACGCGCACCCGTTCTACAAGTGGGCGGCGGACGCGCGACCGAAGGATGTTCCGCGCTGGAACTTCCACAAATACCTCATCGGCCGGGACGGCTACATCGTGGACGTATTCCCGGAATCGGTCGAACCGGCGGATACCAGGATCAAGACCGCCATCGCGCGGTCACTGGCGCCGAACGTCTCCGAGCGCAGCGGATAGCGGTCCGCAGCGAAACCGCGTCAAAAACGACACAACTCCTTATTAACCGGCAGCAAATCCTGCGGGTGCCGCGACGGCCGTTGCCTTGGCGCGCGCGCTCCAACTAGGGTATTGTGAATCAGGGGCACGAGGCAGACCGGACGATGGCCACGCCGCGACCGGGAGCGGACTCAGAATTCGGGGAAAACAAGATGCGTATTGCGGCAGGGTTTATCTTTGCAGGCGCGGTTTCGCTGTTGGCATCGAGCGCAGCATGGTCGCAGGCGCCAGCCGTCAAAGGTGCCGCCGCGGCGCCGCAGGCCGCTCCGGCTGCTGCCCCCGCTCCGGCGCCGGCAGCAGCGCCCGCGCGGACCCGTCCGCCCTGCAACAATCCCGATGCACTCGGCGTCGGCCGCACCGTCGAGATCGACACGACCGGCGGCCCCGGTTTCGGTTTCGAGCATTTCAAGGAACTCGACTTCCTGCGCGACAAGGAAGTGGTGCTGACCTTCGACGACGGTCCGTGGCCGGTGAATACGCCCGCCGTGCTGAAGACGCTGGCGGATGAATGCACCACCGGCATTTTCTTTCCGATCGGCAAGCACGCCACCTACCATCCCGAAATCCTCAGGCAGGTGATGGCAGCCGGTCACACGATCGGATCGCACACGTGGTCGCACGCAGCGCTCGTCAACAAGAAGCTGAACGAACAGCAGCGCAAGGATGAAATCGAAAAAGGCTTCAGCGCGGTGAAGTGGGCCCTCGGCGGCCAGGCGCCGGCGCCGTTCTTCCGCTTCCCGGCGCTGCAGCATCCGCCCGAGATGGTGACCTATCTCGGCAGCCGCAACATCGGGATTTTCTCCTGCGACCTCGACTCGTTCGACTTCAAGGCGCGCAACGCGCAAACCATCATCGACACCGTGATGCGCAAGGTCGAAAAGAACGGCAAGGGCATCATCCTGATGCACGATTTCCAGAAGCACACGGCAGAAGCGCTGCCCGAGTTGTTGAGGAAGCTGAAGGCCGGCGGCTACAAGGTGGTCGCGATGCGCGCCAAGGCGCCGGTGGAGACGCTTGCGCAGTACGACGATGAGATCCACAAGGACCTGAAGCTGCCCACCGTGAGTTCGCGTCCGGTGTCCAGCGTCGTGCAGACGATTTCGGAATAGCGCGGCGCGGCACGGGCCCGTGGCTACGCTGCGCATCGAAGGCTACGTCATCGTCTCCGCCGACGGCATGCTGGCCGACGCGCGCAACGTCATGCCGGATCAACTGAAGTTCGAGGGCGACAAGGCGTTCTTCACCGCCGCCCTCGACCGCGTCGACCTGATCCTGCACGGCCGCAACTCCCACGAGGAGCAGCCGAACTCGCCGCGACGCAAACGGATCGTTCTGACGCGGAAGGTCGAGGCGATCGCGCCCGATCCGGCCAATCCGAAATCAACCCTGTGGAATCCTGCCGGCGCGTCCTTCGAAGCCGCTTGCCGGCATGCCGGCGTTGAATCGGGCACAGTTGCCGTGATCGGTGGCCCCGGCGTATTCGGCATGTTCATGGAGCGCTACGACGTGTTCTGGCTCTCGGTTGCACCGCACGTGCTTCTGCCCGGCGGAGAACCGTGCTTTCCCGGCGTCCCCGCCCGTTCCCCGCAGGACATCCTCGCCGGACATGGCTTGCGCGCCGGCGAAGTGCAGCGGCTCGATGCGGCGCACGACGTCACGGTCACACCCTGGCGACGCGGCGCGTAGCTCTTCGTCGCCAACAATCATCGCCTACGGCCGGTCTACATGGAAGGGCCTGCTGGACGCCTGCTACGCCACGCTGGCAACCACCAGCTATGGTGCTGCTGCTCGCGGTCGCTTCCAAATGTTCGGCGCTGTCTTCGCCTGGCTCGGCACCGAATCCTTCAGACGGCCCAGACCCAGGAATGAGTCCGGACTACATGTCGGCATAAGTCGGCTCGTTGGGCTGCGGCCCGCGGCCGTAACCTACGATCATGAACAGCGCGCCGACGATCGACAGGTTCTTCAAGGCCTCGATCAGCGTCTTGGCATTCTCGGGCGCCGCCTGGTTCCAGAAATCGTGGAAATAGAAGGTGGAGGCCAGCACGAAGATGATCAGCAGGATCGCGAAGAAGCGCGCGCCGAAATTTACCGCGATCATCAACCCAGCAAGTATCTCGAAGCCGCCGACCGCCAGCGCCAGAATTTGCGGCATCGGCATGCCGGCCATGGTTTCGAGTTGCGACGTATAGGGCGCGAGCATCGCCGGGATGGTGACCTTGGTCGCAATGAAGTCTGCCGTCTGCTGAACCGCGAAGAGCTTGGTCGCTCCCGTGTACATAAAGAGCACGGCGAACAGAACTCGCCCGAATGTGACAAACGCTGGCATGGGATCGGCCTCACTGAATGGCAATGCAGGATATCGCGGCAAGATATCACGGGGGCGAAACGATTATGGGCGTTTCGCCTCCGCTTTTCAAACGCTCAGATCGAAACCACCCGCGCAGGCTCCTGCGCGGTCCCAACCAGACCCTTTGATAGAAGCAGAACCAAGGCCCTTTTTTGGCCAACGCATCTGCGAGCGCGGGTGAATCCACGCAGGGGAATGCACGAAAGCAAGCGACTGCAGCCGGGTTCTGATCCGGCTGGAGAAATAATCTATCCGAACAACGACGGCTGCTGACGCCCCCTTTCCTGGGCCTCGACCGCGGCAACCGCGGTCATGTTGAGCACGCCGCGCGCCGTCACTCCGGGAGTGAGGATATGCGCCGGACGCGCCGGTCCGATCAGGATCGGTCCCACGGGCAGCGCGTCCGCCAGCGACTTGATCATCTGGTAGGCGACGTTGGCGGTATCGAGATTCGGCATGATCAGGATGTTGGCGTCGCCCTCCAGCTTCGAATGCGGCAGCACCAGTTTGCGCGCGGCCGACGACAGCGCCGTGTCGCCCTGCATCTCGCCATCGGCTTCGATCTCGGGATGCTTTTGCTGCAACAGCGCGGTGGCGTGACGCATCTTGCGGGACGAGTCGGTGTCGTAGCCGCCGAAATCGGAATGTGACACGAACGCGACGCGCGGCTTCATGTTGAACCGCTGCACGTGAATCGCCGCCAGCGACGCCACCTCCGCGAGTTCCTCGGCGCTCGGGTTCGGCCGCACCTGGGTATCGGCGATGAAATAAGTACCTTTGCTGGTGATCATCATCGACAGCGCGGCGAAGTCCCGAACGCCGGGCAGGAAGCCGACGATTTCCCGGACATGGCGCAGATGGCTCATGTAGCGGCCCTCGACGCCACAAAGCATCGCGTCGGCCTCGCCGCGCACCACCGCAAGCGCTGCGATGACGGTGGCGTTGGTGCGAACCACGGTGCGTGCGGCCTCGGGCGTGACGCCGCGCCGGCCGGCGACGTCGATATAGGTTTGCACATAGGAACGATAGCGTGGATCGTCCTCGGGATTGATGAGGTCGAAATCCTTGCCGGCCTTGATCGAAAGGCCGAACCGCTTGATCCTCGCCTCGACCACGGAGGGGCGCCCGACCAGGATCGGCCGCGCCAGCTTCTCCTCGAGCACCACCTGCGTGGCGCGCAGCACGCGCTCGTCCTCACCCTCGGCGTAGATCACACGAACCGGCTGGGTCTTGGCTTTGGCAAAGATCGGCTTCATGGTCAGCCCGGAGCGGAACGCAAAGCGCTCCAGCAACGCGGTATACTCTTCAAAGTTCTTGATCGGGCGCGTCGCGACGCCGGATTCCATCGCCGCTTTCGCCACCGCGGGCGCGATGCGAAGGATCAGCCGCGGATCGAACGGACTCGGGATCAGCGAGCCCGCTCCAAAGCCCTGCGTCTCCCCGCTGTCGAACCCCTGCGCCACCGCGTCCGACGGCGGATCGCGCGCGAGTTGCGCGATCGCGGCGACGGCGGCATGCTTCATCTCCTCGTTGATTCCGGTTGCGCCGACATCGAGCGCGCCTCGGAAGATGAACGGAAAACACAGAACGTTGTTGACCTGATTCGGGAAGTCGGAGCGTCCAGTGCAGATCATCGCATCGGGGCGGGCCTTGCGCGCCTCGTCGGGCATGATTTCCGGATTGGGATTGGCCAGCGCCATCACCAGCGGCTGATCCGCCATCGCCTTGACCATGTCAGGCGTCAGCACGTTGGGCGCGGACACCCCCAGGAAGATATCCGCGCCACCGATGACATCCGCAAGCACGCGCGCGCTGGTTTTCTGCGCGTAGACCGCCTTCCAGCGGTCCATCAGCGTATTGCGCCCCTCGTGCACCACGCCATCGATGTCGCAGACCCAGATGTTCTTGCGCTGCGCGCCGAGCGAAACAAGAAGATTAAGGCACGCGATCGCGGCGGCACCGGCGCCGGAGCAGACGATCTTCACATCAGACAGCTTCTTGCCGTTCAGCAGCAGCGCGTTGGTGATCGCCGCGCCGACGATGATGGCGGTGCCATGCTGGTCGTCGTGGAAGACCGGGATCTTCATCCGCGCCTTGAGTTGTGCCTCGATCTCGAAGCACTCCGGACCCCTGATGTCCTCGAGGTTGATGCCGCCGAAGGTCGGCTCCAGCGCCGCCACCGTCTCGACCACGCGCTCGATGGTGTCGGCGGCGATTTCAATGTCGAACACGTCGATCCCGGCGAATTTCTTGAACAGGACCGCCTTACCCTCCATCACCGGCTTCGACGCCAGCGGACCGATATTGCCGAGCCCGAGTACCGCGGTGCCGTTGGAGACCACGGCGACCAGATTCGCACGCGAGGTCAGCGACGCCGCTTCGGCCGGATTGTTGGCGATTTCGGTGCAGGCCGCCGCCACGCCGGGAGAATAGGCCAGCGCGAGATCGCGCTGGTTGGCGAGCGGCTTGGTCGCCTGGATCTCGAGTTTACCCGGCCGGGGAAGCCGGTGATAGGCCAGCGCCGCGGAGCGGAGATCTTCGGAATAGGACGACATGCACTCCCCCACGCGCTTCGCCGGCCCCGGACTGCGAGCCGAGGCCAGTCTTCATTCTAACCCTTAGTTTTGCGGCAGATTGAGCCGGATGTGAAGCTCGCGCAACTGCTTGGTCGTGACCTCCGACGGCGCGCCCATCAACAGGTCCACGGCCTGCTGGTTCATCGGAAACAGCGAGATTTCGCGCAGGTTGGTCGTGCCGCAGAGCAACATCACGATGCGGTCGACGCCGGCCGCCATGCCGCCATGCGGCGGGGCGCCGTACTGGAACGCGCGGTACATGCCGCCGAAACGCTCGACGACGTCCTTCTCGCCATAGCCCGCGATCTCGAACGCCTTCACCATCGCTTCCGGCTTGTGGTTGCGGATGCCGCCGGACGCGATCTCGTAGCCGTTGCAGACGATGTCGTACTGAAACGCCTTGATCGTGAGCGGGTCCCTGGTCTGCAGCGCTTCGAGACCGCCCTGCGGCATCGAGAACGGATTGTGCGAGAAGTCGATCTTCTTCTCGGTCTCGTCATACTCGTACATCGGGAAATCGACGATCCAGGCCAGATCGAACCGGTCCTTGTCGACCAGGTTCAACTCCTCGCCGACCTTCGTGCGCGCCAGGCCGGAGAACTTCCAGAATTTTTCCGGGTCGCCGGCGACGAAGAAGGCGGCGTCGCCCTCCTTCATGCCGAGTTGTGCGCGAATCGCCGCGGTCCGCTCCGCGCCGATGTTGTTGGCGAGCGGGCCCGCGCCCTCGCCGCCCTCACGCCACATGATGTAGCCGAGGCCGGGCTGGCCTTCGCCCTGAGCCCAGGAGTTCATGCGGTCGCAGAACGCGCGCGATCCGCCGCCCGCTCCGGGGATCGCCCAGACCTGGTTCTTGGGATCTTCCAGCATCCGCGCGAACACCTTGAAGCCGGAGCCACGGAAATGTTCGGAGACGTCCTGCATCTCGATCGGGTTGCGCAGGTCGGGCTTGTCGCTGCCGTATTTCTTCAAGGCTTCCGCAAACGGAATCCGCCGCCAGCCCTTGGTGACCGGCTTGCCCCCGGCAAATTCCTCGAACACGCCTGTCACGACGGGCTCCATGGCCGCGAACACGTCGTCCTGCTCGACGAAGCTCATCTCCACGTCGAGCTGGTAGAACTCGCCCGGCAGCCGATCGGCGCGCGGGTCCTCGTCGCGGAAGCACGGCGCGATCTGGAAGTAGCGGTCGAAGCCCGACATCATCAAAAGCTGCTTGTACTGCTGCGGCGCCTGCGGCAGCGCGTAGAACTTGCCGGGATGGATGCGCGACGGCACCAGGAAGTCGCGCGCGCCTTCCGGCGAGGACGCCGTCAGGATCGGGGTCTGGAATTCGAAGAAGCCTTGCTCCTTCATCCGCTTGCGCATGGAATCGACGATGGCGCCGCGGGTCATGATGTTCTGGTGCAGCTTCTCGCGACGCAGGTCGAGGAAGCGGTATTTGAGCCTTATGTCCTCAGGATATTCCTGCTCGCCGAACACCGGCAGCGGCAGCTCGGCCGCGGGCCCCAGCACCTCGATCTCGCTGACATAGACTTCCACCGCACCGGTCGGCAGTTCCGGGTTGTCGGTGCCCTCGGGCCGCTTGCGGACCTTGCCGTCGATCCGCACCACCCATTCCGAGCGGAACTTCTCGACTTCCTTGAACGCCGGCGAGTCCGGGTCGGCCACGCATTGGGTGATGCCGTAATGGTCGCGCAAATCGATGAACAGCACGCCGCCATGGTCGCGGATACGATGGCACCAGCCGGAAAGGCGGGCGGTTTGCCCGATGTCGCTCGCACGGAGCGCGCCGCATGTATGTGACCGGTAGCGATGCATGGAAATCCCAAAAACTGATGTCGGAGGGCAGAATCGGGGGCCAAAGCCCGCGCGAAGTGCGGGAGGGTTTACCCGACGCAGGCGTGAGCGGCAACCAATCGGGTGGCCTGTTTTGCGGTCCGGGCGCGACATTTCCGGCCCCTGCCGATGGAGCGTTGCCTATTCCGGAGCCGCGCCTATCTTTTGGGTCATGACCGTCCATTTTCCGTTCCAGAACACCTATGCGGCCTTGCCGTCGAGCTTTTTCGCCCGCGTGGCCCCGACGCCCGTCGCCGCCCCCCGGCTGATCAAGCTGAACCGGGCGCTCGCCGTCCATCTCGGCCTCGATCCGGACCTGCTGGAGAGCCCGGAAGGGGCTGAAATCCTTGCCGGAAAGCGCCTCCCCGATGGGGCCGACCCGATCGCGATGGCTTATGCCGGCCACCAGTTCGGCCAGTTCGTCCCGCAACTGGGCGACGGCCGCGCCATCCTGCTCGGCGAGGTCATCGACAAGGATGGCGTCCGCCGCGACATCCAGCTCAAGGGATCGGGACCCACGCCGTTTTCGCGCCGGGGCGACGGCCGCGCCGCGCTCGGACCGGTCCTGCGCGAGTACATCGTCAGCGAGGCGATGTTCGCGCTCGGTATCCCGACCACCCGCTCGCTGGCCGCGGTGACCTCGGGCGAGCGCGTTCAGCGCGAGACCATGCTGCCGGGCGCCGTGCTCACCCGTGTGGCGTCGAGCCATATCCGCGTCGGCACCTTCCAGTTCTTTGCCGCGCGTGGCGACACCGACGGCGTGCGCGCGCTGGCCGACCACGTCATCGCCAGGCACTACCCCGACATCGGAATAGCCGAGCGCCCCCATCACGCGCTGCTCGAACGCGTCGTCGCCCGCCAGGCCGATCTGGTCGCGCGCTGGCTGCTGGTCGGCTTCATCCATGGCGTCATGAACACCGACAACACGTCGATATCAGGCGAGACCATCGACTACGGCCCGTGCGCGTTCATGGACGAATACAATCCCGCGCAGGTGTTTTCGTCGATCGACGAGATGGGCCGCTACGCCTACGCCAACCAGCCGCGGATCGCGCTGTGGAATCTGACGCGGCTGGCCGAATGCCTGCTGCCGCTGTTCTCCGACGACCAGAACAAGGCGATCGAGCAGGCGCAATTCATACTCGGCGAGTTCGCCGAGAAGTTCACCGCCGCCTATCAGTCGGGCCTGCGCCGGAAGATCGGCCTGTTCACCGAACGCGACGGCGACGAGGCGCTGGTGCAGGATCTGCTCGACGCCATGGCGAAGAATGCGGCCGACTTCACCCTCACCTTCCGCCATCTCAGCGATGCCGCAGGCGACGGTGCCGCCGACAAGGTGCGCGATCAGTTCACCGATCCCGCAGCGTATGAAGAATGGGCCGCGCGCTGGCGCCAGCGCATCGCCGAGGAACCACAGTCGGCCGCGGAACGGCAGGCCGCAATGCGCGCGGTCAATCCGGCCTTCATCCCGCGCAACCACCGCATCGAAGCGGTGATCCAGGCCGCAGTGAACGACGATTACAAGCCGTTCGAGGAATTGCTGACGGTGCTGTCAAAGCCGTTCGAGGATCAGCTGGCGTACGCGGCCTATGCGGAGCCGCCGCTGCCGGACCAGCGCGTACTGCGGACGTTCTGCGGGACGTGAGACACCGATCTTTCCCCGTCATTGCGAGCGTAGCGAAGCAATCCACACTTTTCCCGCGGCTCCATGGATTGCTTCGCTGCGCTCGCAATGACGTTTTTGAGATTTCAGCGTTACGATTCGAAGTGCGGGCCGGCGGCGCTCTGTTGCACTTGAACCTCCCCGTTAACTGAAATCCTTAATCGCTCGTGCACCATCCGCCGACGCGCATCGCGCCCAGCCTCCACAAATTAAGAAACGGTCAACGCGCTCCCCACAAATCTATCGGCATATTGGGGGAGAGATTGCCGTGGACGCCTTTGCTTTCGAATTCATTGGAATGGCGATGATCGGGCTGTGCCTGATCGTGCTGGCGATGCCGTCGGGCCGACGCCGGTCGCAGCGCGTTCATTACGAATAAGAGCGCTGCCGACATATCCCGCAGGGCGGCGGCAGCAAACGCCGATTTGCTTTTTCGAGTTCCGCGATATATGTATTATACGTATTTTCGCGAAGGGCTGTTGCCATGGTCCAAACCACATCCCTCGAGTTCCAGCGCAAGTTCGGTGAATTCCAGCATCAGGCGCAGCGCGAGCCGGTGGAGATCACGCGGCATGGTCGGCGCGAGTTGGTACTAATATCGGCCGAACAATATGATTGGCTCACCGCCGCCGCCAAGCGCACCCATCGAACTGCCGACGCAACGTCTGTGGTTATCGATGCAATAGAGAGGGCCGAGATGGACCCTGAACACGCGAAACTCGATGACCTGCTGAAGTGAAGCCAGCGGCGTGGCCCTTCCCGATCCGAAGCCGGGCCTTATCGTCCGCTACGATTATCTCTGGTCTCATGAGGCAGCCGCCGGGCGCGATCAGGGAAAAGATCGGCCCACTTGCCTTGTCGCCTCTAGCGACAGCCTGACGAAGCCACGCTACGTCGTGCTGCTGCCGATCACGCATTCGCCGCCGGATACCAATACGGTCGGCATCGAAATTCCGGCGAAGGTCAAACAGGCCCTCCGCCTCGATAACGCGCCGAGCTGGGTTATCGTTTCGGAACATAACATCGACGAGTGGCCGAACGCCGGCTTGTCACCAATTCCCGGAAGACCCGATGTATTCAGCTACGGCTTCATTCCGCCGGGCCTGTTCGCGCAGATCAAGCTGAAATTTCTCGAACTCGCCCGACAGAGCAAGGGACGCCCAGTGCGACGCTGACCGGATTCCGCGACTGCTGACGCCGCCGCCCCCGCCTCGACGCAAAAAAGCCGTGATCAGGCGCAATTTCGCGCCGCAAATCCCGCTCAACACCCTTGACATATCAGCGCTTTCGGCAGAACGCCTCTGGTAAGCGTCATGGATTGTTCATGGATCTGATTACCACCACTTCCGACCTCGCTGCCGCCTGCTCCCGGCTCGCCCAACACAAGGTCATCACCGTCGATACCGAGTTCCTGCGGGAGACGACGTACTACCCCCTGCTCTGCGTCGTGCAGCTGGCGAGCGCGGAGGAAGCCGTCGTGATCGACACGCTGGCGCCCGGGATCGACCTCAAGCCGTTCTTCGAACTGATGGGGAACGAGGCGGTGCTGAAGGTGTTCCACGCCGCCCGCCAGGACATCGAAATCGTCTGGCACCTGTCGAACACCATTCCGCACCCGATCTTCGACACCCAGGTCGCCGCGATGGTGCTGGGTTACGGCGACAGCATCGCCTATGACCAGCTCGTCGAGCGCGTCACCGGTCACCGGCCGGACAAGACCCACCGCTTCACCGACTGGTCGCGCCGGCCGCTGACGCCGGAGCAGATGCATTACGCGGTCTCCGACGTCACCCATCTGCGCGACGTATTCGCAGCGCTCGACGCCGACCTGAAGAAGCGTGGCCGCAACGACTGGGTCAGCGAGGAGATGGAAGTCCTGACCTCGCCTAAAACCTATGATTTTCACCCTGAGCGCGCCTGGGAGCGGCTCAAGACGCGGGTCCGCAAGCCAAAGGAACTCGCGGTGCTGATGGAAGTGGCGGCCTGGCGCGAGCAGGAAGCACAAGGCCGCGATGTGCCGCGCTCACGCGTACTGAAGGACGATGCTGTCGGCGACATCGCCACCCACGCGCCGACCTCGCTGGAGCGCCTCGCCAATCTGCGCTCGCTGCCGAAGGGCTTTGACCGCTCGAAATGGGGCAGCGATATCATCGCCGCCGTGCAGCGCGGCCTCGCCCGCGATCCCCACACCCTGCCGAAACTCGACAAGCCGCGCGGCAATTCAAACGGCGCTGCGACCGTCGAACTGCTGAAGGTGCTGCTGCGGATGACGTCGGAACGCCATGCCGTCGCCAGCAAGGTGATCGCCACCGTCGACGACCTCGACCAGATCGCCGCCGACGATCACGCCGACGTCGCCGCCCTGCACGGCTGGCGCCGCGAATTGTTCGGCGAAGCAGCACTTGCGCTGAAACACGGCAGGCTGGCGCTCGCGATCGAAAAAGGCCGCGTCGTCAGGGTCGACCGGGCCTAGCAGATACGGCGGCATTCATCCTTCGAGACGCATCGCTTCGCGATGCTCCTCAGGATGAGGTCTGAGGTCCTCATGGTGAGGAGCGCGGCAGCGCCGCGCGTCTCGAACCATGAAGGCCACGAACGGCCGATTCACCGCTACCCCTACCACCTCATCTCCACGCCCATCGTGCCCTGATGCGACTGCATCGCATTGCGGAACCTGGCGTCGTAATTGGCGTAGAGGCGCGCGGTATTGGTCAGGCTCAGCGACACCGAGGCGCCCGCATCCATTCCGTACTGGCCTTCGCCGATGCCCTGGAACGTGATGCTCTGGGCGCCGAGGCTGACGGTGATGTCGGAGAAGTTCTGCACGAGATTATCGACGAACTTGCCGTAGGCCGACAGATCGAGAATCTTGCGGTCGAAGATCCAGTAGTGGCCGACCTCCGCGCCGATCAGGAGCCGTGCGCGCTGCACGGTCGCGCCGGTCGCCGCGACCGGATCGAGACCGCCGATCTCCTGCAACGACCCGGTCCGCGCGCGGACATATTCGAACGCGCCCTTGGGCACGACGCGGCCCTGGTCCCTGGTCCAGTAATAGCTGATCTCGCTCAGTACGCCGTCGAGCCGCGCGTTGTAGCCGGCGGTCGCAATCCCCAGTCCCGTATCCCGGCGCGAATAGATGTTGCCGAAACCGTGCACGGCCGCGGTCGCCCAGGTCCAGGGACCGCTGTCGACGGAGGCGGTGAAGCCGAGTTGGGTCAGATCCAGCGTGGCCGATTGCAGCGCCAGAGGAACGTCGATCGCCGAGCGGCTCTGGTCGACGGAAAAGCCGAGATTGATGCCCGGCGCCACGCGCGCGCCGATGCCGGCGACGCCGCCCCAGGTTTTGCGGCTGTCGCCGACAAAACCGTCCACTGCGCCGTTCCTGGTGGAATTCCCGTAGCCTTCGAACCAGGCCCGGTAGCGCGGCGGCTCCGTGCTTTCGGAGGCGCCGCCGCCTCCCGGATTGGTCCGCTGCAGGCGGTTGAAGCCGTTGCTCTGCTGGTTGCCGAGCCGCTCCAGAAAGTTGCTGCCGAGATTGGCCAGCGCTGCGTTCGACGACACCATCGAATTGACCATGATCGCTGTCGGTTCGGGCGCCGGTGGCGGGGTTGGCGGCGCTTGCGCCTGCGCGTCGGACATGATGCCGACGAGGACGAACGCCATCGCGACCAGCCGCGTCAGCGCGTCACCGATGCGGATTTTCCAAGCCCGCGATGGCTGCAGAGAGCCGCGCATGCAATCCATTCCCAAGAGCAAAAACGTCGGCTCGAAAAGCGCGCAAAATCCCGATCAGGCTGACCGATTTGCTCTCAATTCGCCGGGAGCGTCAATTGGTTGGCTCCCCGTCCAGTGGCCGAATACGCGCCATTGTGGTTCCGCCGCCACAGGCGTGGCGGTCGATTCGGGCGACAGAGAAATCGTCAGATTGCCGCGGGCGAGATCAGCGTGCCGTTGCAATCGGCCGCATCTGATGTCCTGCAGAGATCGCCTTCCAGGCGAATCTTTCCGCTCGCAAGCAATCGCAGCGCCTCCGGATAGATGCGATGCTCGATGCCGAGGATGCGCTGCGACAGCGTCTCCGCGGTGTCGTCATCGTCCACCGGCACCGCGCCCTGCATGACGATCGGGCCGGCGTCGGTTTCCGGTATCACGAAGTGCACGGTCGCGCCCGAGATCTTGACGCCTGCGGCAAGCGCCTGGCCGTGCGGATCGAGGCCGGGGAACGACGGCAGCAGTGAGGGATGGATGTTGAGCATCTTGCCGTACCAGCGCTGCACGAATTCGGCGGTGAACAGCCGCATGAATCCGCCGAGGCAGATCAACTCGACATTTTTCTCGTCCAGCGCCCGCTGCAGCATCGCCTCGAAACCCGCGCGGTCCTTGCCGAACGGCTTGCTCTCGATGACTGACGTCGGCACGCCGCTCGCGGCCGCGCGCTCAAGCCCGAGGGCGTCGGCACGGTTGGAAATCACCGCGACGATCTCGGCGGGAAAATCGGCAGCCTTCGCCGCGTCGATCAGCGCGGCCATGTTGGAACCGCGCCCGGAAATCAGGATGGCTGTGCGGCGCTTCATTGCGCGAGGTCGAGGTGGCCGTTGTAGATCACGCGATGCTCGCCCTTTGCCGGGATCACCTCTCCGAGCACGGCAACGGTCTCGCCCCCCTCGGCCAGGACTTCCGTCACCTTGTCGACCGCGTCGGCCTTCACGATCGCGATCATGCCGATGCCGCAGTTGAAGGTGCGCAGCAACTCGAGCTCGGCGATACCGCCCTGCGCCGCCAGCCACTTGAACACCGGCAGCACCGGCAGCCGCGCCAGATCGATGCCGACGCCGAGATGCTTCGGCAGCACGCGGGGAATGTTGTCGGTGAAGCCGCCGCCGGTGATATGGGCAAGCCCCTTGATCGCGCCGGTTTCACGGATCGCCCGCAGGCAGGACTTCACGTAGAGCTTCGTCGGCGCCAGCAGCGCGCCGCCGAGCGTCATCACCGGCGAGAACGGCGCCGGCGCGTCGAAGCCGAGGCCGGATTGCTCCACGATCTTGCGGACCAGCGAGAAGCCGTTGGAGTGGACGCCCGACGAGGCGAGTCCGATCACGGCGTCGCCTGCGGCGATGTCCGGGCTCGGCAGCAGCGTGCCGCGCTCGGCCGCGCCCACCGCAAAGCCCGCGAGGTCGTAGTCGCCGTCCTTGTAGAGCCCGGGCATTTCGGCGGTCTCGCCGCCGATCAGGGCGCAGCCCGATTCGCGGCAGCCCTCGGCGACGCCGGCCACGATGGCCGCGGCGGCTTCGGGGTCGAGCTTGCCGCAGGCAAAATAGTCGAGGAAGAACAGCGGCTCGGCGCCCTGCACCACGAGGTCGTTGACCGACATCGCCACCAGGTCGATGCCGATCCCGCCATGCAGCCCGGTCTCGATCGCGATCTTGACCTTGGTGCCGACGCCGTCGGTTGCCGCCACCAGCACGGGGTCCTTGAAGCCGGCCGCCTTGAGGTCGAACAACCCGCCGAAACCGCCGATTTCGGCATCGGCGCCGGCCCGGGCGGTGGCGCGAACCATCGGCTTGATGAGATCGACCAGGCGGTTCCCGGCATCGATATCGACGCCCGAATCTGCGTATGTGAGCCCGTTTTTGCGGTCGACCATGCCAAATTCCAGTATGATGACGGCTGGTTACGAGGAATTCAGCGTTCCTGCAATGGCTCGCAGGCGCTTCACACATATACTATGTAGATAATAACCGGCCGATCCCGCCATGGGCCGGATCAGGAACCGGGAGTCGGGAAGCGACCGAGTTGAGCATTCCGAACATCATTACGCTGGGGCGCATCATTCTGGTGCCCGTCATCGTCTGGGCGATCGTCTCCAGCCAGATGGAAATCGCCTTCGCGATCTTCGTCATCGCCGGCGTCAGCGACGCCGTGGACGGCTTTCTGGCCAAGCGCTTCAACATGCAGAGCGAACTGGGCGCCCTGCTCGATCCGCTGGCCGACAAGGCGCTGCTGGTCTCGATCTATGTCGCGCTCGGAATCTGGGGCGCGGTGCCGCGCTGGATCGTGATCCTCGTGGTGTCCCGCGACATCATGATCGTCACCGCCGTGATCGTGTCGTGGCTGTTCGACAAGCCGATCCCGATGAAACCCTTGATGGTGTCGAAGCTCAACACGGTGGCGCAGGTGGCGTTCGCGGCGCTGGTGCTGGCTTCGCTCGGCTTCAACTTCAAGCCGGCGCCCTATGACGTGATCCTGATGGGCTTTGTTACGGTCTTTACTTTGGTTTCCGTCTCGCTCTATCTCGTCGAGTGGGTGCGGCACATGAGTACGATCGAAGCGAGGTAGACACGTTGCTTTTGACGCGTTTTCTCCACTCCGCCTGAAAACGCCGCGATCCCGGCCTGGAGACTTGCGTGGCAGTCCGCGTTCAACCTCGTCAGCTTGCCTTTGCGTTGCCGCACGCGGAGAGCCTGACCCGCGACAATTTTCTCGAAGGCCCCGCCAATGAAGCCGCGCTCTCGCTGATCGAAAGCTGGCCCGACTGGCCGAACCGCGTCATGCTGCTGGTAGGACCGGAGGGCTCGGGCAAAAGCCACCTCGCCGCGATCTGGGCCGAACAGGCCGGCGCCCGCTCGACGTCAGCCCATGCGCTGACCGCTGCGACCGTTCCCGGCGCGCTGGCCACGGGCGCTCTGGTGGTCGAAGACCTGAAACCTTCCGGTTTCGACGAACGCGCGATGTTCCATCTGTTGAATCTCGCGCGCGAGGATGACGCTTCGGTTCTGATCACGGCCCGCGTTCCGCCGTCGGCGTTCGAGGTCGAACTGCGCGATCTCAGGTCGCGGCTGCGCGCGGCGCCGGTCGTGTCGCTACTGCAGCCGGACGATCTCCTGTTTCGCGGACTGATCGTCAAGTTTTGCGCGGACCGGCAGTTGAGCATCGACGAGGCGGTCGTGAGCTACCTCACCAACCGGATCGAACGGTCCTATGCCGCCGCCCGCCGCGCGGTCGATCTTCTGGACACCGAGGCCTTGCGGCTTGGCCGGCCGGTGACCCGCGCCCTGGCCGCGGAACTGCTCCGCGACGCCTGAGGGGCCGGACGCCTTGCCGCCTTGACGGCGGGTAGAAGCGGAACATCAATGTCATTGAAACGTCATCGGCGTATCACATGCTCCGCGCTGCGTTGCGCCCAGGGTAGCCCGCACTGCGCCTGAGATGGATCGAAGCTTCATGGAATCGGCACAAGTTATTGAAACCAAGGAAAAAGAATCGATCGCTGAGACCCCTCCTGCGATTGCGACGAGCCCCGAGCGATTCATTAACCGTGAGCTCTCCTGGCTGCATTTCAACCGCCGGGTGCTCGAGGAATCTGTGAATCCCGGCCACCCAGTGCTGGAGCGGGTGCGGTTCCTGTCGATTTCCGCCAATAACCTTGATGAGTTCTTCATGGTCCGCGTCGCCGGTATCAAGGCACAGGTCCGCGAAGGCATCGCCGAACGCAGCCCCGACGGCCTGACGCCGTCCGAACAGCTCGTCCTCATCAACAGGACCGTTTCCGAACTTGCCTCCGACCAGCAGGCGATCTGGCGCGATCTGCGTGCCGTCCTGTCGGAGGCCGGCATCAAGCTGGTCGATGGCCACGACTTCACCAAGGCGGACCGAACCTGGCTCGAGGATCATTTCCTCCGCAGCATCTTCCCGCTGCTGACGCCGCTGGCGATCGATCCAGCGCACCCGTTCCCGTTCATCCCGAGCCTCGGCTTCACGATCGCCCTGCAGCTGACGCGCGTAGCCGACGGCAGGCCGATGAATGCGCTGATCCGCATGCCCGGGAAGATCGACCGATTCATCCGCATGCCCGCGACCGGCGACGGCAGCGTGCACCTGATCCCGCTCGAACAGGCCACCGGCCTGTTCATCGGGCGACTGTTTCCCGGCTACACCGTCAAGGGCCAGGGCGCATTCCGCATCATCCGCGACTCCGAACTGGAAATCGAGGAAGAGGCGGAAGACCTGGTTCGCGTGTTCGAGACCGCGCTGAAGCGGCGCCGGCGCGGTTCTGTCATCCGCCTCGAGATGGACGCCAAGATGCCGGAGGAGCTGCGCACCTTCGTGCAGCAGGCGCTTTCGGCGGCCGACGACGAGGTGTTTCTGGTCGATGGCGTGCTGGCGATGAACGAGCTTTCGCAGCTCACCCGCCTCGATCGCCCCGACCTCGAATTCACGCCCTACGTTCCACGCCATCCCGAACGGGTGCGCGACCATGGCGGCGACATCTTCGCCGCGATCCGCCAGAAGGACCTGATCGTCCATCACCCTTACGAATCCTTCGACGTCGTCGTGCAGTTCCTGCAGCAGGCGGCGCGCGATCCCGATGTGGTAGCGATCAAGCAGACGCTCTACCGTACCTCGAACAACTCGCCGATCGTGCGCGCGCTGGCCGAGGCGGCCGAGGCCGGCAAATCCGTCACCGCGCTGATCGAGCTGAAGGCGCGCTTCGACGAGGAAGCCAACATCCGCTGGGCGCGCGACCTCGAACGCGCCGGCGTGCAGGTGGTGTATGGATTCATCGAACTGAAGACCCACGCCAAGCTGTCGATGGTGGTGCGGCGAGAGGGCGGCAATCTCGCGACCTACGTCCACACCGGCACCGGCAACTATCATCCGGTGACGGCGCGCATCTATACGGATCTTTCCTATTTCACCTCGGACCCGATCATCGGCCGCGACGCGGCGCGCGTGTTCAACTACATCACCGGCTATGCCGAGCCGAGCGACATCGAGCGGATGGCGGTGTCGCCGCTGACGCTGCGCAAGCGCATCATCGAACACATCAGGGGCGAGGCCAATCACGCGCGGCACGGCAAGCCGGCCGCGATCTGGATGAAGATGAATTCGCTGGTCGATCCTGACGTCATTGACGCTCTCTACGAAGCGTCACAAGCCGGCGTGTCGATCGAGCTGGTGGTGCGCGGCATCTGCTGCCTGCGGCCCGGCATAGCAGGACTTTCGGAAAACATCCGGGTCAAGTCGATCATCGGTCGCTTCCTTGAGCACGGCCGAATCTACTGCTTTGGTATGGGTCAGGGCCTGCCCGGCGCGAAAGCGGCTGTGTATATCTCGTCGGCCGACATGATGCCGCGGAACCTCGACCGCCGCGTCGAAATCCTCTGCCCATTGCAGAATCCGACGGTACATCAGCAGGTTCTCGAGCAGATCATGGTCGCGAACTTGAAGGATACCGAGCAGAGCTGGCAATTGTTGCCCGACGGGTCCTCAACGCGTATGAAGGCCGCGAAAGGCGAAGAGCCGTTCAACCTGCATAACTATTTCATGACGAATCCGAGTCTGTCAGGCCGTGGAAAGTCTCTCAAGGAATCTTCGCCGCGCCGCCTCACGCGCCGTAACGAGCGCCAGCAACCGCAATAGCAGGAGATCGCGACGGTGAAGCGACCGCGCAAGCGCGCTTCCAGCGTCGCCGTCATCGATATCGGTTCGAACTCGGTTCGTCTCGTCGTCTACGAGACGATGACGCGCAGCCTCGTCACCGTCTTCAACGAAAAGGCGCTGTGCGGGCTGGGCCGCGAGGTCCAGAGCACCGGGCTTCTCTCGGCCGACGCTGTCACCAAGGCTCTGACATCGCTGCGGCGCTTTCGCGCGCTGTGCCGCATTCAGCAGGTCGGCCGCGTCTATGCGATCGCCACCGCCGCCTGCCGCGATGCCTCCAACGGTCCTGACTTCATTGCGCAGGCCGAACGCATCTGCGGCGTTCCGATTGAAATACTTTCGGGGCCGCGCGAGGCGAAACTGTCCGCGCTCGGCGTCGTCTCCGGCGTCCACCATCCCGACGGCATCGTCGGCGATCTCGGCGGCGGTTCGCTCGAACTGATCGACCTGCATCGCGGCCGCGTCGGCGGCGGCGTGACCCTGCCACTCGGAAGCCTGGCGCTGCAGGATCTTTCGCACAAATCGCTGAAGCGCGCCGAACGCATCGTCAGCGCCGACCTGGCCGGGCTGGACCAGCTCAAGGCCGGCCACGGCCGCACCTTCTACGCGGTCGGCGGCACCTGGCGCGCGCTGGCACGCATCCACATCGTGCAGAGCGGCTATCCGCTGCGGGTGATGCACGGCTACGAGATCCCTGCTGCCGACGCGCTGGATTTCGCGCGGCGCCTGCGGCGGCTCGTGGCGGCCAACATGCTCGCCGACATCGAAGTCGTCGCCGACGCGCGGCGTCCGCTGCTGACCTATGCGGCGCTGGTGCTCGAATACATCATCCGCGTCGGCAGGCCGAAGACGATCGTGTTCTCGACCTTCGGCGTGCGCGAGGGCTTGCTCTACGAGATGCTGCCGCAGCAGGAACGCGCCAGGGACGGCTTCATCTGCGCCGCGCAAACCCTGAACGGGTTGCTGTCGCGGTCCGCACGCCATGCCGAGGAACTGGTCGAATGGACCGATCGACTGGTCAGGGTGGTGAAGCTGCGGGAGACGCCGGAAGATCGCCGCCTGCGCCACGCCGCCTGCCTGTTGTCCGACATTGGATGGCGCGTGCATCCCGACCATCGCGGCGAGGAGACGCTGAGCCTGATCACCAACGGCAATTTCGGCTCGATCAGCCATCAGGGCCGCGCCTTTGTCGCACTCTCGGTGTTCTACCGCTATGCGGGCCTGAGCGAGGAAAACGAACCGCCGACCCGCATCCGCGAGCTGGTGCCGGCGGCAATGGATGAACGCGCCCGCCTTCTCGGCGCGGCGTTCCGCGTCGCCCATCTGATTTCGGCGGCGCGTACCGGCGTACTGCCCGCGACGCATTTCCGTACCCGCGGCCGCAAGCTGATGCTGGTGTTCGAGCACCGCATGGTCGATCTCGTCGCCGACCGTGTCGGCAGCCGGTTCAAGCAACTGGCGCGGCTGGTCGGCCGCATTGGTTCGATCGTGCGGAACTGACGCTCCCCTCCAGCACTTGAACGGTGGGCCGCCCTGACGGCGGCCTGTCCCTCCAGCCGGGAGCCCAGCCATGCACGCACGCGAAATGATCAGCACCCATCCAGCCGTCCAGGGCCGACCCGACGACGCCCTGATCCGCTGTATCGAGGAATGCTATTCCTGCGTCCAGATCTGTACTTCCTGCGCTGATGCATGCCTGTCGGAACGCATGGTGCAGGACCTTACCCAATGCATCCGGCTGGACCTGGATTGCGCCGACATCTGCAACATCACCGGCCGCATCATGACGCGCCGCACCGGCTCCGACGACGAAGTGATGCGCCGGATGCTCAGCGTGTGCGCCGCCGCCTGCCGGCTGTGCGCCGAGGAATGTCAAAAGCATGCCGGCATGCACGAACATTGCCGCTTTTGCGCCGATAGCTGCCGCCGCTGCATGGAGGCCTGCCAGGAAGTGGCACGCGGCATGGCGCATTAGAATATTTTCGAGCGACGCGTACCCCACCCGGTCTGAACACGGACCAGATCCGGGGGTGGCCCGTTCGCAGAAAGATTCAAGGATCACGCCTCGCGTCGAAATGCACTGAACTGGAACATCTGCCTGGAGTCCCGAGGCGTTGCATGTTCGTGCCCCTCGCGTCCGGCGCGCGACGTAGGCGGCGCGATCTTGCTCGTCGGTGAGAAAGTGAAATCGCCGGCCTCGCCAGGCATTGGTTGGCTACCGCGGCCTGATCTGCAACTCCAGCAGTGCGAGCCTTTCCAGTGCGGTCGCATCGCGCTCGCCCCTGTGGGCCGCACGCAGGATCGCCTCGGCGAGAAATTGAACCTGGGTAGAACTCACCGGCTCGGGAAGCGAAGCGACCGCGGCGTCAAGCGCATCCCGCATCACCGAGATGACCTCGGGCGGAAACGACGCGTTGGCGAAATCCTTCATGGCGAGGGCGACAAACCAAAGGAAAGCGGCTGCCAATGCGCCTTGGGGGCAGGACTGCAATCGGCGGCCGCCGGAGTACGATGTGTCTATCCCTGGGACACTGATTGCATAATTTTCCTGCGCTCGAATCGTTCCCTGAAACCGAACCGGGAATCGAGGATTCCGACCGTGATTTCTCTCGGCGCAGCCAACCCGGGCCGCTGACGGCCTGCGCTGCGGAAGCGCGGGCTTATGCCCGCGCCGCCGAGATCCAATCGGTCGCGCTAAGCGGCCTTCGCGGAATGCTCGGCGCCCTCGAGCCTGCGCTTGCGCCAGATCGATCCCGCAACCAGCACCACGGCGATGCCGAGCAGCCCCAGCACGACCTCTCCGCCATGACCGCCATTGGCGAATTGCGGCCCCAGGCCGATCGACGTGAGGATGCCGTCGAGGCCGACGCCGACCGGGCCGCTGAAGAAGGCGTGCAGCGACGGTTGCAGCGCAGGGTCGGTCGCCATGACCTCGCCGGCGATCCAGCCCAGCAGGCCGGCGCCGGCCCATACCAGGGCGGGCAGGCGCGTGAGGAGCGCCATGATCAGCGCAGCGCCCGCGACGATCAGGGGAACGCTGATGGCAAGTCCGATGACAAGCAGGGGAATGCTGCCGTTGGCGGCCGCGGCAACCGCGATGACGTTGTCGAGGCTCATCACGATATCCGCGATCGCCACGATCTGGACGGCCGCCCACAGGTGCGCCGCTGCGTGAACGTCGCCCTCGCCCTCCTGTTCGGGCACCAGCAGCTTCGCCGCGATCACGAGCAGCGCCAATCCACCGACCAGCTTGAGGAACGGCAGACCCATCAACGTCACGACGATACCGGTGAAGATGATGCGCAGGAACACCGCAACACCGGCGCCGAGGATCATGCCCCAGAACCGCTGGCGCGGCGGCAGGCCCCGGCACGCCATCGCGATGACAAGCGCGTTGTCGCCCGACAGCAGGATGTTGATCCACATGATCTTGCCGAGCGCGACCCAGAAAGCGGGTTGCTGCATCTCGGCCTGGAACTGGGTGAAGAACGCCGAGATCGTCGCCGGATCGAACATTTGCCACAACCAGTTCACAGCTTCTCTCTCCCCCAGGCCTTCTCAGCCGTCACATGCGGCTATCGTTTGCCGCTGCCCCAATCGCTCAGCCGACGATTTCGTTGCCCGAAAAGAACTGCGCGATTTCGATCGCGGCGGTCTCCGGCGCATCCGACCCGTGCACCGAGTTCTCGCCGATCGACTTTGCGTGGACCTTGCGGATGGTGCCGTCAGCCGCCTTCGACGGATCGGTCGCGCCCATCACGTCGCGATATTTCAACACGGCGCCCTCGCCCTCCAGCACCTGCACCACGACCGGACCCGATGTCATGAAATCGACCAGTTCGCCGAAGAACGGACGCGCCTTGTGAACGGCATAGAAGGTTTCGGCCTGTTGGCGGGTCATGCGAATGCGCTTCTGGGCCACGATGCGGAGCCCGGCCTTCTCGATCAGCGCGTTCACGGCGCCGGTCAGATTGCGCTCGGTCGCGTCCGGCTTGATAATCGAGAAAGTGCGTTCAATCGCCATTTGTTCGTCCTTACAAAACGCTGATGTGGAGAGTTGCGGGGCTTATATCGGCGCCACCCCGCCACGGCAAGGGACCCCGTGACGCGCCCGGCCATCCGCCCTTGACGGCTTTTCGCCCCGGCAGCGCCGGCCTCGATCCGCCCCCCGGCGCGCGGATTACCCCGATTTCATGGAGGTGAACCCTCTGTGAGACCTGCATCACGGACCGGTTCAGCCTCACCGCCATACGCTTCGAACAATCGGGCACCTGGCAGGCTCGCCGGGGGTCACGGGAGGATCTTACCGAAGGCGCTTTCCGCGCCTCAAACCTTGAGGAGACCATCATGTTACGCAAGCTCTCGCTCGTTGTTGCGGCCGCGGCTTCACTCGGTGCGGCCGCGCTGGCGCCAAACTCCGCCTCGGCGCATGGCTGGCGCCATGGCGGGCATCATCATCACCATCATCATGGCTGGGGCCCCCGCATCATTGTCGGCGGCCCGGCCTATTACGCCGGCGGATATGGCGGCTGCTACGTGCGTCGCCTGGTCCCGACCCCGTTCGGACTGCGCTGGCGGCTGGTGAATCGCTGCTTCTGATGGGACTGGAGTTCCCAACGCCCCGGCCGCTGCGCCGGGGCGTTTTTCATGATTCGCTACCTGCGGACGAATGCATGCGGCCATGCGCGGGAAACTAAATCCCTCGCAATGACTTGACTTGCAAATGATCGCTCAAACCCAGCGCGGATTGCGAAATGGAACGCGTCAAGCGAATGACCAAAGAGAATTGCCATGGACAGCCAAATCAACAGCGACGTCGAACAAATTGATCGCCGGACCTGCCGGTCGATCTGCGATGCGGTCGGCGAACGGTTGCAGCGAAGCTTCCGCCCGGAAACCGAGTTGTCACCCCGGTTGCGGGAGTTGATGGACGAACTGCGCCGCCTTGATAACGACCGGCATTGAGGCCTGCCGGAACCGCGGCCTACCGACATATTTCATCAATACGCCGATAGAATTTGCCGATAACGGATTGCGTTTGGGGTTGCGTTTGCGGGCCGCTCCGGTGACAACCCCGCATGCTTTCAATAACGGATATTTCGGTCCGCATCGCCGGACGGCTTTTGATCGACAGCAGCACGGTGCAGATCGTGCCGGGCGCGCGCGTCGGCTTCGTCGGCCGTAACGGCGTCGGCAAATCGACGCTGTTTCATGCGATCCGCGGCGACCTGCCGATCGAATCCGGCAGCATCACGCTGCCGCCGCGGTGGCGGATCAGCAGCCTGGCGCAGGAAGCGCCCGACGGCCCGGAAAGCCTCGTCAACGTCGTGCTGAAGGCCGACCTGGAGCGCGACGCGCTGCTGCGCGAAGCCGAAACCGCAGACGACCCGCACCGGATCGCCGAAATCCAGACCCGCCTCGTCGACATCGACGCGCACTCCGCACCGGCGCGCGCGGCGGCGATCCTGAGCGGGCTCGGGTTCTCGACCACAGACCAGGCGCGGCCTTGCTCGGAGTTCTCCGGCGGCTGGCGCATGCGGGTAGCGCTGGCGGCGACGCTGTTCTCGGCACCGGACCTATTGCTGCTCGACGAGCCGACCAACTATCTCGACCTCGAAGGCACGCTGTGGCTGGAAGACCATCTGGCCAGCTACCCGCGCACCGTCATCGTGATCAGCCATGACCGCGACCTGCTCGACACCTCCGTCGACCAGATCCTGCATCTCGATCGCGGCAAGCTGACACTCTACAAGGGCACCTACTCCTCCTTCGAGGAACAGCGCGCCACCCGCGAAATGCTGGATGCCAAACACGCCAAGCGGCAGGCCGACGAGCGCAAGCGGCTGCAGGCGTTTGTCGATCGCTTCAAGGCCAAGGCATCCAAGGCGCGCCAGGCGCAATCCCGCGTGAAAATGCTGGAGCGCATGAAGCCGGTCACGGCGCTGGTGACGCAGGACGTGCGCGAGATTTCGTTCCCCACACCGGAAAAGATGCTGTCGCCGCCGATCATCGCGGTCGATGACGTCTCGGTCGGCTACGATCCGAAGAAGCCGGTGCTCAATCGCGTGACGCTGCGGATCGACACCGACGACCGCATCGCCCTGCTCGGCTCCAACGGCAACGGCAAATCGACGCTGGTCAAGCTTCTCGCCAACAAGCTGCAGCCGTTCTCGGGCCGGGTCACGCGCGCCGAAAAACTGTCGGTCGGCTATTTCGCGCAGCATCAGGTCGACGAACTCAATCTCGACGGCTCGCCGTACGACCACGTCCGCAAGCTGATGCCGGATGCGACCGAGACCAAGGTGCGCGGGCGTGTCGGCGCGATCGGCTTTTCCGGCAAGGCCGGCGACACGCTGGTGCGGAGTCTCTCCGGCGGCGAGAAGGCGCGGCTCTTGCTCGGGCTCGCCACCTTCTACGGCCCCAACATGATCATCCTCGACGAACCGACCAACCATCTCGACATCGACAGCCGAGCGGCGCTGGCCGAAGCGATCAACGATTTTCCGGGCGCCGTCATCATGGTCTCGCACGACCGCTATCTGATCGAGGCCTGCGCCGATCGGTTGTGGGTCGTCGCCAACCAGACCGTCACCGCCTATGACGGCGATCTCGACGAATACCGGCGCATGGTTCTGTCCATCGGAGATACGCGCAACGGTTCGCGCGACCGTAGCAATGAGCGCGCCAAGGAAAACGGAAGGCCGGAGCGCAGCAGGAGCGAAAAGCGGACGCCGCTGAAGCAGCGGATCGCCGAGGCCGAGGCCGAGATCGAACGCATCAACGGCATCATCGCCAAGATCGACACCGCACTCGCGCTGCCTGATCTGTTCACGCGCGATCCGAAGCAGGCAGCCCAGCTCAGCAAGGCGCGCGCCGGCGCCGAAAACGCGCTGCGGCGCGCCGAGGAAGATTGGCTGGAAGCCAGTTCGGAGTTCGACGAAGCGGCGAGTTAGAAACGAACCGGAGCCGCGAAAACTACGCCGCCGGCTTCCTCCTCGGCTTGGCGCCCTTCGGCTGCGCCACCGGTTCCGGTGCACGCTCGATCGATGTCAGCCGGCCCGCCGTGAAGGTATAGATGCCGGCGCGCTGACCGCGCGAATAGGTGACGACCGCAACCCGATCGCCGCGCGGATTGTTGGACAGACTGACGTTGTCGGGCGCTCCGATGCCCCGCACGACGTCGCATTCGGCATGTCCCAGCGCTACCGTCCCGGTCGTAGAGGGAACCGGAGCGCCGGCAGCGCCGTCAGCCAGCGCGTTGGCGCCTCCGCCCATTCCGGGGCAGGCACCGTCGGCGCTGACGAGTTCGTCAGGCGCGACCGGCTTGTCCGCGCTGAGCGGCGGCGTTTCGATCGACACGTTCTTGATGAAGGTGCGGCCGGAGCGCGAGAACCAGTCCGCATCCTTCGAAAGAAGGTCGGGCGCGCTAGTGCAGCCTGCCAGCATGGAACCGAGCAGCAGCAACGCCAGCAATGGCTTTCGATCGATAGTTCCGCGTCGCACGCTAGATCAAGCTCCCGCCACTCAGCCCCAAGCACTTGTCCAGGCACTTGTCCGAACACCACTTTGCGGCATGACCATGACACCCGCAGGGTCCGGCACGAAAACCGCAGGATATCATTAATTCCAACGGATTCGCTATTGCCGGCGTTGCCATCGTCCCCGCTCGTCGGCCTGCCAGTACGTCACCTCGAACCCCCGCGCCTTGCAATCGGTCCAGACCACGCGCGCCGCGGCCAGCGCCTCGTCATCGTCGCCGTTGAAGACCAGCACGACCCGCTCGTAGCTGTCGGAGTCCGCCGGCAGCGCCGCATTGTCAATCAGGAACCTGACATTGGCCCGGTTCGGGTTCCCTTCCTCGATCGAAAGGATGATGGGCTGGTCCTGCGCGTCGCCTGCACGCCAGGTGGCGTGCGGCAGGAACGAATCGTCGGTGTAGGTCCACAGATGCACGTCGAGCGCGTCGGTTCGCTCCTGCGAGGTCGACTGCACGACCACGCGCCAGCCGCGCTCGAGCGATTTCTCAAGCAAGGGCGGCAAGACATTCTCAAGCGACATGTTCTGCAGATGATAGAACAGGACTTCCGTCATCCGGTTTCCACCACTTTGGATTCCTTATTTGACGCGTTTTCTTGACGCGAACCGGTATCCACTTCGCTCGAAAACGCTATGATGAACTACTTCTTCGCTTCGTAGTGTTCCGCGACCAGCCGGTCGAGCAGCCGGACGCCGTAGCCCGAACCCCAACTCTGGTTGATGTCGGTCTTCGGCGCGCCCATCGCGGTGCCGGCGATGTCGAGATGTGCCCACGGCGTGTTGTCGACGAATCGCTGCAGGAACTGCGCCGCCGTGATCGAGCCGCCGTTGCGCACGCCGGTGTTCTTCATGTCGGCAAACTGCGAATCGATCATCTTGTCGTATTCGGGACCGAGCGGCATGCGCCAGACGCGCTCGCCGGTCTCGTTGCCGATCCTGCTCAGCCGCTCCGACAATTCGTCGTTGTTGGAGAACATGCCGGCATATTCGGTGCCGAGCGCCACCATGATGGCGCCGGTCAGCGTCGCCAGGTCGACCATGAATTTCGGCTTGTGCTTCTTCGCCACGTACCAGAGCACGTCGGCCAGCACGAGCCGGCCTTCGGCATCGGTGTTGATGATCTCGATCGTCTGCCCCGACATCGAGGTGACGATGTCGCCGGGGCGCTGGGCGTTGCCGTCGGGCATGTTCTCGACCAGGCCGATGGCCCCGATCGCGTTGACCTTCGCCTTGCGGGCCGCCAGCGCGTGCATCAGCCCGACAACGCAGGCCGCGCCACCCATGTCGCCCTTCATTTCCTCCATGCCGCCGGCGCCCTTGATCGATATGCCGCCGGTGTCAAAACAAACACCTTTGCCAACGAAAGCAACGGGTTGATCGCCTTTCTTGCCGCCGTTCCAGCGCATGATCACGGTGCGGCCGGGCTGCGTGGAGCCCTGCGCGACACCGAGCAAGGCGCCCATGCCGAGCTTCGTCATCGCCTTGACGTCGAGCACCTCTACCGCGACCCCGAGCTTCCTGAGCTGGCTGGCGCGACGCGCGAACTCCACGGGATAGAGCACGTTCGGCGGCTCGTTGACGAGTTCGCGCGCAATGTTCACGCCGTCCACGACATGAGACGCCGGCGCGAACGCCTTTCGCGCGGCAGTGACATCGTCGACGGCGATGGAAACGTCGGCCTTGAGGGCGCCGTTCTCGCCTTCCTTCTTCTTGGTCTTGTAGCGGTCGAACTTGTAGGCGCGCAGCCGGATGCCGGAGGCGATCGCCGCGGCGGCATCGGGCGCCATGCCTCCGTCGGACAGTTCAGCCACCACGGTGACATCAGCGCTGGCGGCATTGAGCTTGCCCGCCGTCACGCCGCCGAATTTGAGATAATCCTTCTCCTTGATATCGGCTGCCTTGCCGGTGCCGACCACGATCAGGCGCTCCGCCTTGATTCCCGCCGGTGCCGGAATATCGAGCGTCGATCCGCCCTTGCCCTTGAACTGATTGGCCGCAGCCGCCCGCTTGACGGTGTCAGCCGCCGCCCCCAGCGTCTTTCGCGTATGTGAACCGAACTTCAATTCATCGTTGCAAAACACGACCAGAACGTCGCGCGGCGCTGCGGAAAAAGGCACAAAGCCGACCTTTACGGCGTCGGACATGGGTAAATCCTCCAGAATTCAGGGGCTGTTCGGGCAAGCCGGAATCGGGCGCCCGTGGTCCAATGTTCGTTACGGCAGAGGCCCGGATCGCCCGAGACCTGACATTTGCAACACTATGGCCTGTCAGCCACAGCGCTGCCAAGCGCCGCCGTGGCCGGAAGGCCACATGAAGTGAATTATTAACCACATTGGAGGGGTGCCACGGCCCGGCCATTTTGTTGACGGATCAAAGGGATGGTGGTGAGAATGCAGACGGCTGAAAGATGGCGGCCCGACCAAGGGGGAACCCGTAACGGGGATTGGTCGAAAGCTGCCTTTTCGGGGCGCAATGGTGGGATTGTGCGGTAACGCATGGGGTCGATCGACAGGTACATCTTCCGCACGACGCTGGCGTCGTTTGCGCTTGTCCTGGTCAGCCTCACCGGCGTGATCTGGATTACGCAGGCGCTGCGCGGCATCGACCTGATGACCAGCCAGGGCCAGACCATCATCACCTTTCTCGGCATTACCAGCCTCGTGATTCCGGCGCTGGTACTGATCATCGCGCCGATTGCGCTGATGATCGCGATCTCGCACACGCTGAACAAGCTCGCCACGGATTCCGAAATCATCGTGATGAATGCGGCCGGTTTCTCGCCATTCCGGCTGTTCCGTCCGTTCTTCTTCGCCACCTGCGTCGTGGCCGCCGGCGTTGCCTTCATCGGCGCCTATCTCGCCCCCGACGGCATGCGCCGGATCAAGCAATGGGACGCGGAGATCACCGCCGACGTCCTGACCAACATTCTTCAGCCGGGACGATTCGCCCAGCTCGACACCAACCTGACGATTCGCATCCGCGAACGGCTGCCGGGCGGCGTGCTCGCCGGCATCTTCGTCGACGATCGCCGCGATCCGAAGGAGCGTATCACCATCATCGCCGATCACGGCACGGTGCTGAAGAACGAGAACGGCTCCTATCTGGTGCTCGAGGACGGCAATCTCGAGCGATTCGAGGCCGGCAAGCGCGATCCGGCGCTAGTGGCGTTCGGCCGATATGCCTTCGACATGTCGAAGTTCTCCAACCGCGGCCGCGACGTCGCGCTCGGAATTCGCGAACGCTATTTCTGGGAACTGTTTTCGCCCACCGAGGACGATCCGGTATTCAAGCAGTTGTCCGGGCAGTTCTTCGCAGAATTGCATGATCGGTTCATGTCGCCGCTCTATCCTTTTGCCTTCGCGGTCCTGACGTTCGCCTTTCTCGGCACGCCGCGTACCACGCGGCAGAGCCGCAATTTTTCGATCGGCGGATCGATCGTGGCGGTGTTCGGCCTGCGCATGGCGGGATTCGCCTGCTCGGTGATGACCGTGAAGACGCCGGCCATGGCGCTGGTCCAGTATTCGATGCTGTTTTGCGCGATCGGTGTCGGGTTGTGGATGATCATAGGCGGCATCGTGGTGGAACCGCCGGCCGCGCTGATGGAAGCGATCAACAGATCCAATGCCCGCCTTGCGCGGCTGTTCAGACGGCCGGCCACAGCATGAGCATGATGACCAACACGCTCGGGAGATACTTCGCCGGCCGCTTCCTGATCTCGGCCGTGGGCGTGTTTGCGAGCATCTTCGTGCTGCTGGTGCTGGTCGACTACATCGAGATGGTCCGCAAGACCTCGGGCCTGGCGTCGGCGTCGGCGATCACGGTGGCGCAGACATCGCTGTACCGGGTGCCCCAGCTGCTCGAAAAGCTGATGCCATTCTGCGTCCTGATCGGCGCGATGACCTGCTACCTTGCGCTGTCGCGGCGGCTCGAACTGGTGGTCGCACGCGCCGCCGGCGTCTCCGCCTGGCAGTTCATCTCCCCGGCGCTGGCGAGCGCGATCGTCCTCGGTACCCTGGCGACGACCGCCTACAATCCGATGTCGGCGAACCTGCGCGAACTTTCCAAGCGGATGGAGGCCGAACTGTTCGGCTCGGCGCCCGGTGGCGGCATCCAGGACGCGTCCGGCTTCTGGCTCAACCAGATCAACAGCGAGGGCCAGTCGATCATCAATGCGGCGCGCAGCGAGCAGCAGGGTGCGCGGCTGACCGGGCTAACCGTGTTCCGGTTCGACACCGACCTCCAGTTCAAGGAGCGAATCGAAGCGCGGGAGGCCACCCTCGAGGAGGGCCGCTGGGCGTTCAAATCGGTACGCAGATACTCCCTGGACAAGCCTCCGGTCGACCAGGAGAGCTTTTACCTGGCCACCACCCTGACCCCGGCTCAGGTCCGCAACAGTTTCTCCACCCCCGAAACCGTGTCCTTTTGGCAACTGCCCGGCTATATCCGTTCGTCCGAGAGCTCCGGCTTCGCGACCGCCGGATATCGTTTGCAGTACCATAAGCTCATCGCACAGCCGTTTTTGCTGGCTGCAATGGTCATGTTGGCGGCATCCGTCAGCCTTCGGTTCTTCCGGATGGGCGGCGTGCAAAAGATGGTTTTAAGTGGCGTGGGCGCAGGGTTTCTGCTCTACGTTCTATCGAAAGTTACTGAGGATTTGAGCAAGGCTGAGTTGATGCATCCCATCGCTGCGGCGTGGTTGCCCGTCTTTGTGGGTGGCCTCACCGGATTTTTGGCCTTGCTGTACCAGGAGGACGGGTAGTGGCCGTTGTCGCCGCCCGCCAGTTGAGCACGCCTGCATTCAGGCGGCGCATTTCCGTGCGCCGCTATCGGAACCGCTTGGCCGCCTTCGGGGCACCCATGATCGCCCTGCTCGCCGGCCTTGTTTTCGGCGGGACGATCGAGCTCGCCCTCACGGTCCCTGCCTCGGCGCAGAGCTTTACGTACAATCCACGGCCGCCCAAGCCGCCGCCGCGTCCCGCCAACCATGACGGCAAGATGCTCGTGCAAGCGGTCGAGGTGGATTACGACTACAACAACCAGCGCGTGTCGGCTGTCGGCAACGTGCAGATGTTCTACAACGGCACCAGCGTGGAGGCCGACAAGGTCGTCTACGACCAGAAGACCAAGCGCCTGCATGCGGAAGGCAACATCCGACTGACCGACGCGGAAGGCAAAGTCACCTACGCCAACATCATGGACCTGAGCGACGATTACCGTGACGGTTTCGTCGACTCGCTGCGCGTCGACACCGCGGATGCCACGCGCATGGCGGCGACGCGCGCCGATCGCTCGGCCGGCAACTACACCGTGTTCGAGAACGGCGTGTACACCGCTTGCGCGCCTTGCAAGGACAATCCGAAGAAGCCGCCGCTGTGGCAGGTCAAGGGTGCTCGCATCATCCACGACCAGACCGAGAAGATGCTCTATTTCGAGAACGCGCAGCTCGAGTTCTTCGGCGTGCCGATGGCGTATCTGCCGTATTTCTCGACGCCCGATCCGACCGTCAAGCGCAAGACCGGATTCCTGATGCCGGGCTTCACACAGGCGTCGACCTTCGGCTACGCCGTGGAAACCCCGTTCTACTGGGCCATCGCGCCGGACTACGACGCGACCTTCAGCCCGCGCTTCACGAGCCGGCAGGGCGTGCTGTTCCAGGGCGAATTCCGCCAGCAGCTGATCAACGGATCGTATCAGATCCGCGGCTACGGCATCGACCAGTTGGATCAGGACGCCTTCGCCGGAAAACCGGGCGACCGCCCGTTCCGCGGCGGCATCGACACCAAGGGCCAGTTCGCGATCAACGACAAATGGGTCTGGGGCTGGGACGGCGTCCTGCTGACCGACTACTACTTCTTCTCGGACTACCGGCTCGCCCAGTACAAGGATCCGCTGGGCTCGTTCCTGAGCCTGCCGACGGAAGCGATCTCGCAGCTCTATCTGACCGGCGTCGGCAATCGCAGCTTCTTCGATGCGCGCACGATCTATTATCTGAGCTACTCCGGTTTCCAGGACAAGGTTCCGGTCATTCACCCGGTCATCGACTACTCCAACGTGATCAACCATCCGATCTTCGGCGGCGAGTTCAGCTACAAGACGAATTTCACCAGCCTGTCGCGCGAAACCGCGGCGTTCGATCCGATCACGACACTGGCGAACACCAACGGCCTGTGCACGACGGCATCGGCCGATCCGCTCGCGCGGTTGCCGTCGCAGTGCCTGCTGCGCGGCTTTCCCGGCACCTACACGCGCCTGACAGCCGAGGCGCAATGGCGGAAATCGTTCACCGATCCGATCGGCCAGATCTGGACGCCGTTCGCGATACTGCGCGCCGACGCCATCAACTCCTCGGTTTCGAACCAGCCCGGCGTTTCGAATTTCCTGCCCGTCGGCGACACCCAGGCGCTGCGGGCGATGCCGGCGGTCGGCCTCGAATACCGCTACCCCTTCATCAACGTCCAGCCCTGGGGCACCACCACCATCGAGCCGATCGCGCAGGTCATCATTCGTCCCAACGAAACCTACGCCGGAAAGCTTCCCAACGAAGACGCGCAAAGCCTGGTGTTCGACGCCAGCAACCTGTTCGCCGTCGACAAGTTCTCCGGCTACGATCGCGTCGAGGGCGGCGGACGCGCCAATGTCGGTGTGCAGGCGACCACGCAGTTCGACCGCGGCGGCAGCGTCAACGTGCTGTTCGGGCAATCATACCAGCTCTACGGCCTGAATTCGTTTGCGGTGCAGGACCCGACCAACACCGGCCTCGATTCCGGCCTGCAGAACACGCGCTCCGACTATGTCGCACGGGTGAACTATTCGCCGAACCGGACCTATACGTTCAGCGTGCGCTCGCGCATGGACGAGGAGACGCTCAACATCAATCGCTTCGAGGCCGAGGGACGGGCAGCGTTCGACCGCTGGTCGGTGAGCATGCTGTACGGCAACTATGCCGCCCAGCCGCAACTCGGATATCTGACCCGGCGCGAAGGCCTGCTCGGCAGCGCATCGGTCAAGGTGGCGTCGAACTGGGTGGTGCAGGGAGCAGCGCGCTGGGATCTTGAAGCCAACAAGCTGAACCAATACATCGTTGGCGCCGGCTATGTGGACGACTGTTTCGTGCTCGCCGCCAACTACGTGACGTCCTACACCTATTCGGCCGGAGCAGCGCCGCCGGTTCTCAGTCACGGCTTCATGCTGCAGATCGGCCTGCGGACCATCGCGAATTCGTCGACATCGTCCACCGGCAGCATGGGCCTTCAGTAACAAGAAGCCCGGACCCTGCCGAAGGTCCCCCACAGCATTGCGGTACGAATTGGTTGATACGGCCCACATGACATGACGATCACCAAGCTTCCCTGTCATCCCTGCGTCAGTCTTCTGATCGCCTGCGTCAGTCTTCTGATCGCCCGTTTCAGGTCTCTCGTCGCCGGCGTCAGGTTCCTGATCGCTGGCGGCGCCATGGCAGCCGCGATGCTGGCTGGCGCCGTATCCCCGCTGCAGGCGCAGTCCGTGGCGTGCATGGTCAACGGCGAACCCATCACCAACCTGGATATAGAGCAGCGCACCAAGCTCAACTTCCTGACCACGCGCAAGCGGACGCCGCGGCAGGAAGTGATCGAGGAGCTGACCAACGAAAAGGTAAAGATCAAGGAGGCCAAGAGGTTCGGCGTCGATCCGTCCGCGAGCGATATCGATCAAGCCTTTGCGGGAATGGGCCAGCGAATGCGGCTCTCGCCCGACCAGTTGGCCAAGTCGCTGGAGGCTCAGGGTGTCCGGCCGGAAACCCTGAAGGCTCGTCTGAGGGCGGACATGGTCTGGACCAGCCTGGTACGTGGCCGGTACAAGGAGAGCCTTCAGGTCGGCGAGAAAGACGTTGCCGCCGCCGCAAAGGAAAGCGGCGACGCCGGCCAGGCGGAAGCGTTCGAATACAAGATGCAGCCGATCGTGCTGATCGTGCCCCGCGGTTCGGCATCCACATCGATCGACGCGCGGCGCAAGGAGGCTGAATCCTTGCGCGAACGCATACAGAGCTGCGAGCAGGCCAACTCCTATTTCAAGTCGATGCCGAATGCCGCGATCCGCTCGCCTGTCGTCAAGACTTCGGCCGATATCCCCGGGCCGCTTCGCGAATTGCTGGACAAGACGCCGATCGGTCATCTGACCCCGCCCGAGATCACCAAGCAGGGCGTGGAGATGGTTGCCCTCTGCGAGCGAAAGCCGACCAAGGTCGATACGCCGAAGCGGCGGGAAATCCGGGAAAAGATGTACGCCCAGAAATACGAGGCGAAATCGAAAGCCTACCTGGCCGACATCCGAAGAGCCGCCATGATCGAATGTCGCTGATCGATGGCAAAGCCCCTCGCGCTGACCTCCGGCGAACCTGCGGGCATAGGCCCCGATATCGCCATCGCGGCGTGGCTGCGCCGCCGCGAGCTTGATCTCCCGCCGTTCTATTTGCTGGGCGATCGCGCCTTCTTCGCCGGGCGCGCGAAAACCCTTGGACTGAAGGTCGAACTCGCCGACGCCACACCGGAAGATGCGGACGCGGCATTTGCAAAAACCTTGCCTGTGGTCGCAACCGGCGAAATCGCGACTGCGCGTCCCGCACAGCCTGACGAGACCAGCGCCAGCGCCGCCCTCGCCTCGATCCGTCATGCGGTCGATCACGTCAGGACGGGCAGAGCAGGCGCCGTCGTCACCAACCCGATCGCCAAGAGCGTGCTCTACCGCGCCGGCTTCCGTCATCCCGGCCACACCGAGTTTCTCGCCGAGCTTGCGGCCGGTGGCGGACGGCCGCTCCAGCCGGTGATGATGCTGTGGTCGCCGGAGCTCGCCGTCGTTCCCGTGACCATCCATCTTTCGCTGCGCGAGGCGCTCGCCGAGCTCTCGACCGACCTGATCGTGTCTACAGCGCGGATTGCCGTTGCGGATCTGGCGGCCCGTTTCGGTCTTGCCCGTCCACGGCTTGCGGTATCGGGCCTCAACCCGCATGCCGGCGAAGATGGTTCGCTCGGCGGCGAAGACATCGAAATCGTGGCGCCGGCGGTCGAAGCGCTGCGTGCGGAAGGGATCGATGCTCGCGGGCCATTGCCGGCCGATACCATGTTCCACGCCGCGGCGCGCAAGACCTACGACTGCGCCATCTGCATGTATCACGACCAGGCGCTGATCCCGATCAAGACGATCGCGTTCGAGGACGCCGTCAACGTCACGCTGGGATTGCCGTTCATCCGCACCTCGCCGGATCACGGCACGGCCTTCGACATTGCCGGTTCCGGCAAGGCCAATCCATCGAGCCTCGTCGCGGCGCTGCGGCTCGCCGCACGCATGGCGGCGACAGATCATTCATGAGCGCGATCGACGACCTGCCGCCACTGCGCGACGTCATTCGCGAACACTCCCTGTCGGCGCGCAAATCGCTCGGCCAGAATTTCCTGCTCGACCTCAACCTCACCGCGCGCATCGCGCGCGCCGCCGGCCCGCTGGAAGATACCACCGTGATCGAGGTTGGCCCCGGCCCCGGCGGGCTGACGCGCGCGCTGCTGGCGCTGGGCGCCAGGCGCGTCATCGCCGTCGAACGCGACGAGCGCGCGCTGGCGCCGCTCGACTATATCGCAAGGCGTTACCCCGGCCGGCTGGAGGTCGTCCACGCCGACGCGCAGCGCTTCGATCCGCGCCCGATGCTCGGCGGCGAAAGGGCAAAGATCGTCGCCAACCTGCCCTACAATATCGCCACGCAATTGTTGGTCGACTGGCTCTCGATCGAGCCGTGGCCGCCCTGGTACGACATGATGGTGCTGATGTTTCAGCGCGAGGTCGCCGAGCGCATCGTCGCCGGGGAGAACGACGAGGCATACGGCCGGCTCGCGGTGCTCGCCAACTGGCGCGCCGAGACCAGGATCCTGTTCGACATTTCGCCGGCCGCCTTCGTGCCGCAGCCCAAGGTCACCTCTTCGGTCGTGCGGCTGGTGCCGCGTGCTGCGCCAGAGCCGTGCGATCGCCGCGCCCTCGAACAGGTGGCAGCCGCAGCCTTCGGCCAGCGCCGGAAAATGCTGCGGCAGAGCCTCAAGTCGCTGTCGGTCGATCCGGCCCGGCTGGCCGCGGCCGCCGGGGTAGATGCGACCCGCCGGGCCGAAACAATCCCCATTTCCGGCTTTGTTGCCATGGCCCGTGAATTGACCGATATACGCAATGCAAAATCAAACGTCGTTTAAGGAGTAGACGCCATGGCACGAATGGTCCGCCAATCCCTCGTCAAATTCGATGCGCCATTGTGCGAAACCATCATCGACGCGCCCAAGCCGCAGGGCCGGGAAGTCCTCGTCCGCATCGAACGCTGCGGGCTGTGCCACTCCGACCTGCACATCCAGGACGGCTATGCCGATCTCGGTGGCGGCAAGAAGCTCGACACCACGCGCGGTATGACGCTGCCGTTCACGCTCGGCCACGAGATCGCCGGCGTCGTCGACGAGGTTGGTCCCGATGCGCCGAAGGACCTGATCGGAAAGAAGCAGGCGGTATTCCCCTGGATCGGCTGCGGCCAGTGCCGCGATTGCGCCAACGGCGACGAGAACCTCTGCGTCAAGCAGCGCTTCCTCGGCGTCTCGATCGACGGCGGCTTTGCCAGCCACGTGCTGGTGCCGGACGCGAAATACCTGCTGGATTACGATCCCCTCCCCGTCAACCAGGCGGCGACGTTGATGTGCTCGGGCGTCACCGCCTACGGCGCGCTGAAGCGGCTGGTCGACCGGCCGCGGCAGCGCAACCTGCTGCTGATCGGCCTCGGCGGTGTCGGCATGATGGGGCTTGCGTTCGCGCAGGCGATGTTCAAGCAGCCGATTACGGTCGCCGATCTCAGCCCCGCCGCGCGCGAAACCGCGCTCAAGAATGGGGCCGCTGTCGCCTACGATCCGGCCGAGCCGGAAATCGTCAGGCGCATCCTCAAGGAAACCGAAGGCGGTTTTGACGAGGTCGTCGATTTCGCCGGTAACGAAAAATCGATGGCCTTCGCCGTGTCGGTGCTGGCGCGCGGCGGCAAGATCGTGGTCTCCGGCCTGATGGGCGGCAGTTTCAGCCTGCCGATGGTGCAGTGGGTCTACAAGCGCATGACCATCGAGGGATTCATGGTCGGCACGCTCGCCGAGGCCAAGGAATTGATGGCACTCGCCCGTGCCGGCAAGATCAAGCCGACGCCGATGAAGGAGGAGCCGATGGCCGACGTGCAGAAGTGGATCGACGAACTGCGCGCCGGCAAGGTCGTCGGGCGTATCGTGCTGAAGAACTGAAGCGGCGCAAGGCCATCGTTACCCAACCGGCATAGAAAGACCCCGCCCTCGGGAGAGAGCGGGGTCAAGTGCGGTTACAGACACTTTCCTGCGCAAAGCGGAAAGTAGCAAACGCGATCGTATCGCCGCATCGCGCGCCGTCAAAGGGAAGCAATCTCGAATTCGGCGGGACTTCTTCCCGAATTGACGCGATAGCCGGCCTTTCCAGACGCGGCGTCCGCCGTCGTAACCTTCCGCCTACTCGCCCGGCACCTTCACGATCTTGATCTCGATTGCCGAATAATAGGCCGCGAGATCCTCGATGTCGGCATCGGACAATGGCGGCATCACGACCGACATCGCGTCATTCTTTCGCACGCCGGTCTTGAACGCCTGCATCTGGATTGTCAGGTAGGGCTCGGTCTGGCCGGCGATATTCGGCGCGTCGGGCGTTATCGCGAGGCCGTCGAGGCCATGACAGGCCTGGCACATCATCGCCTTGGCGCGGCCGGCCTTGACGTCGCCGGCATGGCTCGCGCTGCCGCTGCCGATCAGCAGAAGCGCTGCCGGCACGAGCAATCCGGCAACCATCATTGCCGTCCGTGAAAGCGTGGACTTCATCCTGGGCCTTTTGCGTGTTTGGACGGCGATGGATCGGGATGGCCCTTGCCGGACCATCCCGATCATCAGAGTCTGCATGAGAGCCTACTTGCCCTCATACGAGATGCGATACAGCGCGCCGACGAGATCGTCCGACACCAGCAGCGATCCATCGGGGAGTTGCGCGACGTCCACGGGACGGCCAAGGTAATAGCCGTTTTCATTCCATCCTTCGGCGAATGGCTCGGACTTTCCCGCCACGTTGCCGTCATCCTTGAGGTACGTGACCATCAGCCGCGCACCGACCGGCACGGTCCGATTCCAAGAGCCGTGCTGCGTCGAGAAGATGGCGCCGCGATATTTCGCCGGGAACATCGTGCCGGTGTAGAAGATCAGGCCGAGATCGGCGGCATGGGCAGTCTGCTCCACCTGGGGGAAGACCGCGTTGGCGGGCGGCGTATCGTTCTTGTACTCGTTGGTGCGGACCTTGCCGCCGCCATACCACGGGAAGCCGAAGTCGAGCCCCGCGCTGGCGATGCGGTTCAGTTCGCCGGGCGGCTGGTCGTCGCCCATGCCGTCGACCTGGTTGTCGTTGGTCCACAGCGACCTGTCCTTCGGGTTGAAATCCATGCCGACGGGATTGCGCAAGCCAGTCGCGTAGACCTCGCGGTTCTTGCCGTCGCGATCCATGCGGATGATCCCGCCGATGCCGAGCTTGCGGTACAGATCGTTCTTTTCCTTGGTCGGCACGTTGTAGGGCTGGCCGAGCTGGATATAGAGCTTGTTGTCCGGACCGACGCGACAGACGCGCGCAGTGTGGTTGTAGCTCTCTTCCGCTTTCGGAATCAGCTGGCCTTCGGGAACGACGACGCTGGCGACGACATCCGGGCTCTCGTAGAAGAACTCCGCTGCGGGATATTCCAGCACGCGATTTTGCTCTGCAATGTAGAGAAAGCCGTCTTTCGAGAAGCACGGTCCATTGGGAATCTTCTTCGGCAAGGTCGGCGCAAACTCCTTTACCTCGTCGCCGACGCCGCCGCGCGCACGGTCGGTCACCACCCAGACCTTGGATTTGCGCGTGCCGACGAAGGTTGCGACGCCCTGAGGACCTACCGAAATATGACGTGCATCCGGCACCAGCGCGTAGAGCGATATCTGGAATCCTTCAGGCAGTTTGATCTTCTTCAGGTTCTCTCTGACCTTGTCCGCCTTCGCCCCGGTCTGCGGGACTTCCGGCCATTCGGCGGTGCTGCCGGTTGGACGCATGGCACCGAGCGTCTCGAGTGCGCTCGGTGCGGGTGACGGGGGTTGCTGCTGTGCAGCAGCCGGCAATGCGGCCAGCGACAGAAATGCCGCCGCCGTCTTCAAGCGAAGATTCATTGATACCTCCCTGCGATGACCCCCAGTTCTGACGGGTACCCCACCCGCTGCCGGAGGATGCGCGTATCAATGCGCCGCGCCCAATGATTGTCAAATTAATCCGGCGAAGACGATGAAGGCGGCCGATGCGACATATTGCTTGGCTTCACCTTCGTCACACGGCCGACCAACGTGCTCGGGTTGGCGGCCCGAAATGTTCAACCTTGTTTGACATACATCAATGGTCTGCAATCAAGCGCGAGGATGCTGGCGGTTGCTCACGCGCCGCAAATCCGGAGTGATCCGTGGAGATGCGCCGCAACACCCCTGGTAGCACCGCTCGGAGACGCATCATGAAGGGAAGCGCAGCGCTTAAGCAGGAAGCAGGTTCGGGCGATTGCTGGAACGGCTTTCGGCCCGGCGATTGGAGCACATCCATCAACGTTCGCGATTTCATCGTCCGGAACGCCAGGCCCTACACCGGGAACGAGGACTTTCTCGCCGGGCCATCGCAGCGCACAATGGCCGTCTGGGCAAAGCTGCAGCCGTATTTCGCCGACGAGCGAAAGAAGGGCGTGCTCGCGGTCGACACCAAGACCCCATCGACGCTGCTCGCGCACAA
>JAFAGM010000040.1 GCA_023422775.1 Pseudomonadota bacterium | reverse complement strand
GAAAGCCGGTGTGTGGTTCCGGCGTGCTCGTCTCGTCATCGTCTCTCCTGATTCGCGGGACAATCTTGCCCGCCGTCAGGCAGAAACTCCACTTATCGCACTGTGCAGATTTCCGGAGCCGGCTCTGCCGTCAGCCACCCTTCAACGCTTTCTGCACATCGAGGCTGTTAGTGGCGTCGTCCTTCTGGTTGCGGCCGGCGCCGCATTGATATTGGCCAATTCTCAGCATCGACCGCGCCACCGAACGTCCGTTACATCGTTTAGGTGGGCGGTAATGCCCGCCGAGGACGGAAAGATCGGTGCAGCCTGGGCACCTGGAATAGCTGCGAAGAGCAAACCGACAACCGACACCGCAAGGACAGTCCGCAACATGGAGCGCCTCCCTTTTCAGAGTTTCGGACAACGATAGCGAGGGCGCTTTGTTCCGGCGTTTCGGTGGATTGCGGACGCATCCATAAGTTTACTAAAATTAGCAGCTTAACTTTGAAACGAGTTCCGAATTTTCAAAGAAATTACCTGGCGTATTGTTACCTCCGGTTAAACATGTGGCCTTTCAAAAGTATCGAAGCCAACCGCGGCCACAACGCACTGGATTGGACAGCTCATGGCAATACCCTACGCTAATGGCCTGTTGTTCTTTGATGGCGGCAGTGAAATGCGGATCGCGGCTTCCGAGATCAGCCGAAGCGATGCCCGAGTGCATGTCGATGGACTGGGCCTTCTACCGATCAAGTTCTACATCACGTTCGACGGCTTTTTGACTGTCGCAAAGTCCAGACTTGTCTGGAGGCACCACGACGACTTCGCCGTTGTTTTCGAAAGCTGGCTTGATATCCGTGAGCGTATCATGCTCGATCAAGCGCGCTAGAAGCTGGACCACGGGGGACCGGGCCAATCCCAATGCGCCAGCACTCGGATCCGCTCACGTCGAACGCGTGTGCCGATCGCTCGTTCCTGGTGATGTCCCTTGGAAGAACGTCCGCTTCCAACATCAGTCGGTCCCAAAGGGGCAGTCGATCAGCGTCCCGTAGCCCGTCGGGCAAATCAGCTCAAAAGTCCGTCGAGCCCTTCTTGGAAAAATATTCCGCTCGCGCCGTCGGGCAAATCAGATGTTTATAGGGGGCCTGCTGAATTTTGAGGAGGCACCTGTATGCCCGACCGACCTTCCGAGCTCGTCGAAATTTCGAAGCTCAATGGTGATTTCAAAAGAAACTACGGCAGGCTGATCGGTGCCTATCTCTACTTGCGATCAGTCAGTGCCGCGCGCGGCCGACCTTGGTTTGGGCCCGGCTTGATTTCCTTCGCTTGTTCTGCCGCCGTCGCTTGGCTGGCGCGGCATTGTTGGATGAAATGACTCTCGCCGTAATCTCTCGGATCAGCTCTTCCACTGTTTCGACTCGAACAGCCTTTTGCCTAGCCAAAGCGCCATCTGAAAGCGTCAAATATTGACTCATGTCGTCTGGCGAGGGCACAAGCACATAGTCTCTAATCTCTTTGTTGACATCGTTCAATCGCAGAACGACGAGCAGTTCGGCTGGCTTCGCTCGGTTGGCTCTCCACTGCGCGGCATGGTTCGCGTTCCTCTTTGCCATTTGCCGGACAACCTGAAATGCGAGGATCTTGCGCTTTCCGTCAAGTGTCAGGTCTCGACCATCGTCTCCAACGTTCACTCGAAGCCCAAGGTCAGTCCTCAGCTTTTCCGCGGCTTGAGCAGCAAGCCTCGACAAAACTTCGGACCAATGTTGTCGTGCATCGAACCACACGCAGTCTCGCGATCCTTCGTAGCCGATCAGCGCATAGGCCTTCCTTAGAGAACCAAAATGCTTGATGTAGCATGCGACGGAGGGAAGTCCGGCTGCCTTTTTGATGATGCTTGAGCTAAGCTTTCCTTTGCGGTTGAGTGCGAGGCGGAGCCTGCGCAACATTTGATCTTCAGGAATCGAGATGTATCGCTCGGCCATGATTTTTTGGGCGCGTGCAAATAGGTCGTGGTCGATCACTGGTGCTACCCCGGATGCACTCCGAATCCACAACTGATGAGGGTTATTCACTAGCTTCTGTCCAAGCCGCCGGGACGTGCGGTTATAGACAAGATTCCCAATATAGTTTTCGTTCTTAAGAATATTGTGGACCATAATACAGGTCCAAGGGCGCCCATGGTGGTTTAGGATATTTCCTCGATTGAGCTGCCGTGCGATTTCAACGTCGGTCTTTCGTTCCGTGACGAATTGCTGAAATATCCATCTGACGATCGCAATCTCTTCGTCAGAGCCGAGCCGAAGTCGCACCCGGTCTGTTTTCAGGGCCTTGTGCTCGCCCTTCGCCAGCCGACCTTTCGACCGTCGCCTCTCATCGACCATCTCCCTCCCTAGTCCGAACGTGAGCGAGCCACCAACGCGGTAGCCGAGGCCGGCTATCCGGCAGTGACCGGCGTGTACCTTGACGCCAAGCTCCCTGCTGAACTCGGCCGCCATCACGCGCTTGATGTTCTTTATGATACTCGACAGAAGGCTTCCGTCGTTTTCGAATTGTTCGGCGCAATAGGCGACGTTGACGCCGTTGCGCTTGCAGACAAACTCGTAATGCGCGCTCTCATCGACATCCTGAAAGCGTCCCCACCGGCTGACGTCGTAGACAAGGATGTGGCTGAAGTCCGCGTTGCCTGATTGAACGTCCTCAATCAGTTCGATCAATCCGGGTCGCCTGTTAATCCTTAGACCGCTGCGTCCTTCGTCAACATAAGTCCGTACTATATCGAGGTTGCGTTGCTGAGCATACGCCCCGATTGCAGCGGCCTGGTTCTGTATCGAGTACCGTTGAAGCTCTGTGGACATGCGGACGTACTGCGCTGCGCGCGTCGCATTGAGCGATTTTGGCAGGTATGACTTTCGAACGATGAGTGCATTGCCCATAGGCGCTGCTCCCGGTCGATCTTAATCTAGCGTCTTATTAAATTCCCGGATCGGTTCCAACGCAAGGGTCGAATCTAAGCCGGCGTCTTCTTCACGATCTGATAACCGTTAGCCGCCAGGTCCAGCAAGATGGCCTTGGTGATATGGGCACTCTGGTCCGCCGTGATCCATTCATAATCGAGGTTCGGGCCGCCGTCGCCTTCGGGGTATTTGATATACGCAGTATGAATCGCGTTCTTGATTAAAGTCTCTATCGCTTCGGCTGACATCGTTACCTCCTGGCCTTTATGCCGTGCCCGCGTCTCACTTAAGCATGTCCGCCGGACGGGCTCCCCGAAGCTTCGATCTGGCGGAGCACGGTTACTATCCCCGCGTTGCAAGCGGCAATCAGATCCGGGTCCGTGATATCCAAGTCTACCGCCAGTGAGCGTTGAACGGTCTGCAGCGCAGCCGCACGCTCTTCTTTGGGTAGTTCAGCGACTTTCATCGCGGCGCGATGGACGAAACCCAAGATCGCTTCGAAAGCTGCTTTTTGCTCTGGCGTCATCGGGCCGTCGCTACGCGGGACCGATAGTTCTTGACCATTTCTGCCGTAATGTCGCTTGGATAGCAGAGAGGTGACGCGCCGCCAGGTCGCCTGTACGCGCTACGGCTGCCACAGCTTCTGCCGTTGCGCATCCGATCGTCCGGGCATGCGCAAGGGCGTCCGGTCGCGTAGTATGCCTGCCGGCTCGCAGCGACGATCAAGGCGGCGATGGCCGCGGCCGTTAGAACAACCTCAGTGCTACCTGGCTTGGCTAGAGACGGTTTTGGGGCCTGAGCCGACCGGTTGGCCGATGAGGTGTCGGGCCGGGAAGCGATGTCGATTGGCGCTGATGTGCGCGCCACGTTCGGAGCTTCCGGGCGAGGGGGCGTTTTCGGCGGACCGGCCTGCTTCGATAGATATTCTATCGGCTGTATTGGAGCGAATGCGACCGGCTTTGACGTTGGCTGAACCGGCGGCCGTGAGACCGCATATCCAAGAAATCCAACGCCAATGATTAAAACGAGTAGGCCGCGCATTTGGCTCCCCTGAAATGGGGTGAAGCTTCCCGCAACCTGCGCTGGAGATCAAGATGTCGCGACGATTGCGGCTACTCGAATATTTGATTAAATTCAATGCTTTGTTGCTCTGGGGAGGGCTGGGAATGAGGTTGCTTTGGCTATTTTTCTTGATTGCTATGCCGGTCGGAGCCGCCGCGGATATCGTCGGGCAAGGCCGAAATGTTATGGACGGCGACACCTTCGATATGAGGCTGCCCGACGGTATCGTTAAGGTTCGCATCTGCGGGATCGACGCGCCCGAGAGCGGTGATCCAGGTTCAAAAGAAGCTTGGGCAAAACTGTCGGAACTGGTTCACGGCAAGACGGTTAGCTGTGTTCAGGTCAACGCAGCGCCTGGTACCGTCTGCGACGGTCGATCAAAGGCGACGAACCGAGACCGGATCGTGGCGCAATGCTTCGTCGACGGCCGGGACATCGCAGCTGAACTTGTGCGGTCTGGCGTTGCTTGCGATTGGGCAAAATTTTCGGGCGGTCACTATCAACGTGTTGCGGGCGGACGCGTCTGCAGTCGGAATTGAAGTCCCATACGTGCGCCTGTAAATAGCCAACGAACCCGGCCCCGCGGTCACGCCAGCAAGTACGGCAGTGCAGCGGGTGGCAGCGTTCGCTCTCTGGCGGGGTTGGATCAAGCCAAGAACATCGCAATGAAATCGCAATGAAATGCCCCAAACAGCCGTGAACAAAACGTGGCGAAATCCCCCGTGGGGTCTAGAAAAATCAATAGGTTAGAAAACACGCACTGCGTTCGGGACGCAGGGGTCGCAGGTTCGAATCCTGCCACTCCGACCATTGTTCTTGCCATTCATTTTTCAGGCTTTTTCTGATTGCTGGCGGTTCCCGAGTCAACCGCCGATTCCTCGTCCGGAACAGGCATAAACCCGCGCTCTCGCGGCGCGTTGTGCTCGAGGTTTGCCAAATCTTGTTCCCAGAGAGGAGGGAGCAGGGAATGCCGGGTGCGCGCCGCACCGACGGGATAGTTGCGCCCCGTGGCCAGCGTGGAGATGCGCACCAGCGCCCTGAGATTTCTCGCATCGGTTCCACGAGTTCCGCTGCGGAGTTTAGAAAGCCTCGCAAAACAGGCGGGATCCCTTACATCGCGGGCAAACTGCTGTAGTTTTCAAGCTCACCCCTCCAAGGTGACAACCCTCCAAGGGCCGCTCCGAATTATCGTCGGGGCGGCTTTTGCATTGGGGCTCCGCTACACGGCGCGGCTATATGTTCGGCCGGGCACTTCGAGATAGGCATCGAAGGCGGAGGCGACGGTGCGCACCAGATGCCGGGCGCTCTCCGCGACGCGGACTGCGTGGCCGCTTCGCTCGACGAGCCCGTCCGCCTGCAGCGCTGCCAGACGCGGGAGCGCGCGGAATACGGCCGCCGGGTCGGCATGGTGGCGGCGGGCGACCGCGGCGACGTCGACGGTGAAATCGCACATCATGCGCTCGATCAGGTTCGCGCGCAGGCGGTCATCGGCGGTCAGGACGTAGCCCTTGATCGTCGGCAGCACGCCGGCGTCGACCCGCGCCGCGTAGTCGCCGAGGCCGACCGCGTTCTGGACGTAGCCCTGCGGCAGACGGCCGATGGCGGAAGCGCCGAAGCCGAGCAGGGTGTCCGACGTGTCGGTGGTGTAGCCTTGAAAATTGCGCCGAAGCCGACCGTCCAGATGGGCGCTGACCATCGGATCGGAGGGCAGGGCATAATGGTCGAGACCGATCCGGCGATATCCCGCCGACTGCAGCGCATCCGCGATTGCTTCTGCCTGCGCGTGCCGCGCCACGCCATCCGGAAGCGCGGCCTCGTCGATCATGCGCTGGTGCTTCTTGAAGCCCGGAACATGCGCGTAGCCGAACACCGCGAAGCGGTCGGGCCTCATGTCGAGGCAGGCCGCGACGGTGTCGCGGCAGGAGGCGATGGTCTGGTGCGGCAGCCCGTAGATCAGGTCGAAATTGATGCCGCGCACCCCCGCTGCGCGCAATCCGTCGACTGCGGCGGCCGTCTGCGCCACGGTCTGCACCCGGTTGATGGCACGCTGCACGACCGGATCGAACGACTGCACGCCGAGGCTTGCGCGCGTAACGCCGCTCCGGCCGAGCGCTGCGGTCATCGCCGGCGCAAGCGTCCGCGGATCGATCTCGACCGCGATCTCGGCGTCGGGGGCGATGGCGAAGCGCTCGGCGAGAAGGTCGATCAGCCCTGCGAATTCGCCAGGCGTCATGACGGTCGGCGTGCCGCCGCCGAAATGGATATGGCGCACCGGCAACCGCCGTTCGAGCCGGTCGGCGACCATCTCGATCTCCCGCCGCAGCACCGCCAGATAGCCGGCGATCGGGGCGTCGTGTTTGGTGATCGTGGTGTGGCAGCCGCAGTACCAGCACATCGAGCGGCAGAACGGGACGTGAAGGTAGAGCGATCCGGTTGCGCAGGTTTCGAGCGATCCGAGCCATGCGCCATACTGCCGGTCCGATACGGCCGGCGCGAAATGCGGCGCCGTCGGGTAGCTCGTATAGCGCGGCAGGCGTTCGTCACGGTATCGGGCTTGAAGGTCGATGCTCATCGGAATTCCGGGTCAGATGACAGCAACCGTCTAGACCACGGATTTCCCGGGGTCTTTGCGGCGCGTCAAAGACGGCCCGGATCGGCCATGCGCCAATACTGCGTGCGGCGTGCGCCACCAGACCGAATTTCCGTCCGCCGGCAGCGCGCCGTCCGTCTATCGTTCCGGCCCCGACAGGTTCACTTCGCGCTCGGCCCGGAAGACGTTGCTGTGGAGGTTGGCGATCCACTGGCGGCCGCTGGAGGTGACATTGAGGTAGCGGATCGCAAGCTGGATCTGCGGGGCGACGTTGGTCCAGTAGAACTGCGGGAACTTGTAGACGATGTCGGCCGGCGTGGCGTAGCCCAGCGTCTTGTTCAGCCCGGTTTCCTCGAATTCGTGAAACAGGGCGTTGGATTTCCGCATGTAATTGGGGTCGCCGAGCTGTCCGATCAGGTCGGCCGCGCGCAGCAGCGATCCTTCCTCCTCGTTGAGGTCGTCGGCATCAGGCTTTGGCGTATCGACGTAGGGAAAGCGGGTGTATTCGATGGCGCGGGCAATTCGGGCAGCGTCGACGTTCTCGTTGGAATCGAAGCGCTCGATCACGAACAGCTTTGAGCGGTCGACATGGTAGGGCGCGAGTGCGGCATCGGACGATCCAACCGGCAAGCTGATCTTGCGCCCGGTTATATCGGCGACGTAGGCGTCATTCTCGTCACCCTGGACGACGCCGCGGACGTAGCCGATATCGTGGGTGAGACAGGCCATAATGAAATTTGCATAATCGGGGACCGTGGTGGTTCGCTGCAGCGCCCGCCCGACCAGGATGTCGTGGCCCACAAGCGTCACCAGCATGGTGTGCTCGATATTGTGATAGAGCGCATCGCTGTTGCCGATGCATTCCAGTGTCAGCCTGGCGGCGAACGGAAGCAATTCGGGCAAGCCCGACGGCGACGAGCCGAACAGGTCCTGGGTCTCCTGTGCCAGGAACGAGCCCAGCGCATGCGCGGTCAATTGTGGAATTGTAATCATTTCGGCACCCGCTCCAGTCGCACGTGGTTTGCGAAGAATCCGTGGCCCTTATCCTGCGGCGTACCTGCTTTGAGGGGAGGAGCCGCCAGTATCCGCTCATCATACCACGATCCCATGCGTTTCGGCTCGGGTGCATCCCGCCGCACAGTTGAGGGAAAATCCGGTTCGACAGGTCAGATCCTGACCGCGTTGGCGAAGAGCGTGTCACCCCACTCGTAGAGGGGCCGCATGAAGTCGGATTGGATGTGGATCGCCTGGCCCTTGCGGTCACGCCATTTCCGTCCGTAGGTATCGAACGGAAAGTGCCGGATGTAGTAGTCGCAGGTTTCTTCCCAATGTTCGACCGACAGCGCCTTGCCGTAATGCTGGCAATGGAGCGCAGTCGCCACGCGTTCGATGCCATCAGGCTCACGCTTGTGGTGCTCCGCGAAGGTGACCTCGGGCCGGTTGCGCCACAGCATCAGGATGTCCCGCCGTTCCGGACCGAAGAGGCGGCGAAAGCCCAGCAGTTCGCCGGCCTGATAGGGGGCTTGATCTCCGGCGGTCATGTAGGCGTCGAACAGCTGGACCCGCACGCCGTCGCAATCGCTGGAATGTGCGGTCAGAAAGCCGCGCAGGTCGCCGGTCACGCGCTCGTCCGCATCGAAGCAGAACGTCCAGTCGAATTGCAGGTGTTGGCGCGCCGTCTGCAGCAGCAGCCCGCGATGCCGGCCCTCGGCAATCCGGCGGGCTTCGATGTCCGTTTCCCACGACCGGTTCGCCACGATCAGGGCAACCTTCGGATGCTTGCGCAGAATGTCCAGCGTGCGATCGGTGCTCGCATCGTCATAGGCGACGATCGCATCGACCTGGCCGCCGACGTAATCCAGCGTGTCGCTGATGACGAGCGCTTCGTTGCGAACGCGGGTGATGCCGACCAGGAAGTGCCGACGACCCAGCAGGCCTGCATTGCAGGCAATGACCTGCTCGCCGTCGCGGAGCTGCCATTTATCCGTGTCCGGCATGGTGACCACCCGGCTGCGATTGTGGAATTCACGCCGATGACGGTGGCCGGCCGGTGAGGATTCCCCGGTCGCCGCGTCACGGCCAGAAGCCCCAACGCGCGAGCGCGGAAATTGTTCGGCCCATGATGGTTGTTTCCGGCCCTGCCGCCGGAATGAACGGTCACACCCGCAGGTGATGCGACCTGAACAGGCGGCCTTTCTCGATCACCAGAACCACCGCCAGCGCGGCCAGGGTGCAGAGGAAGAATCCGGTGGCGAACGGCACCAGCGTGCCGTCGTAATCCTGGCCGATGATGACGCCGACGCCGATCCCGAGCAGGGTCGTGATCGATCCGTACAGCGACGAGGCGGTGCCGGCGATGTGGCCCTGCGGCTCCATGGCCAGCGCCGTGAAATTGGCGATCATCAGGCCGAAGGCGAACATCATCAGCGCCGACAGCACCATGAACAGCGGCAGGCCGAGGATTCCAGTTCGCGCCGCCACCAGCATGATGGCGGAAACGACGACAAAGCCGATCAGCGCGCCGTGCGAAATCACGCGCATGCCGAGCCGGCCGACCAGCTTCGAATTGACGAAGCCGGCGATGGCGATGCCGATGGCGCAGACCGCGAACGCCAGCGGGAAATAATGCCCGAGCCGATAGATCTCGGTGAAGATCTGCTGCGAGGAAAATACGTAGGCGAACAGCGAGCCCTGCACGCCGCCGGCGACCAGCGCATAGCCGAATGTCTGGCGGTTGGCGACGGTCTGCCGGTAGGCGCCAAGCACCTCGCCGATCGCAAGCGATTTTCTCCGCTCTTGCGGCAGCGTTTCGGGCATGCGCAGCGCGCTCCAGACGAACGCCATCACGCCATAGAGCATCAGCAGGATGAAGATACCGCGCCACTGCGACAGCAGCAGCACCGCCTGTCCGAACGAGGGGGCGACGACGGGCACGGCGATGAACACCATCATCGCCAGCGACACCACGCTCGCCATGCGTCGCCCTGCATAGCAGTCGCGGACGATCGCGGTGGCGATCACGCGGGTGGCCGAGGTGCCGAGGCCCTGCAACGCCCGCGCCAGCAGCAACGTCTCGAAGGAGGGCGCTGCGATCGCAAGCCCGCTCGCGACGCAATAAAGCGCGATGCCGCCGAGCAGTATGGGACGGCGGCCGAAACGGTCCGACAGCGGGCCCATCACGAACTGCCCGACGCCGAATCCGAGCAGGAAAATCGACAACACCATCTGCGGGCGGTTGGCGACGGTGATGTTGAAGGTGGAAGCGATGTTCGGCAGCGCCGGCAGCATTATGTCCATCGCGACCGGATTCAGCGCCATGATCGAGGCGATCACGATCACGAATTCGGGGAAGCCCATCGGGCGGTGGCCTGAAGCGGCCAGGGCATTGGCGCTGGTATCGGACAAACGAAAAATCCTGTTGCGGAGGGCAATTTAGCCGCTTTGCTGCGATGCACAATCGGCGTTTTGGAATGGCAGCCCGTCGGCATCGGAGCCATTGGGCCGGCCGTGCCCGAACATGCGGCAGGTCCGCTCCGTGGCGGGGCAAAATCATTGTTCTGGCAGGTCCCTTGCTCTATCCCGTAGGCCTCGAAAGCACCGGATCGTGCTCGGATTCGTAACGGAGATGTTGTGTCAGGACAGTCTTTGAGGATCGGCACGCGCAAGAGCGTGATGGCGCTGGCGCAGACGGACGCGATCGCGCGGCTGCTGCGCGCCGCCGATCCTGCCCTCGCCGTCGAGATCGTCAAGTTCGAAACCCGCGGCGACCAGGACCAGACCAGCAAGCTGTTGCGCCATGGCGGCAAGGGCGGCGCGTTCGTCGCCGAAATCCGCGAAGCGATGCGGGCCGGACAATTGCAGGCGGCGATGCACTCGCTCAAGGACGTGCCCGGCAACGAGGAGACACTGGGCCTGGTCATTGCGGCGACACTGCCGCGCGATCCCGCCAACGATGCACTGGTGCTGCGTCCGGGCGTCTCGCTGGACGCGCTCCGCGCATCAAAGGGCAAGGGCTTCAAGATCGGCACCAACGCGGTGCGCCGTGCGGCCTACCTGCGCCGGCTGTTCCCCGAGGCGACCGTGATCCACTTCCGCGGCGCGGCCGATACCCGCGTGGCGAAGCTCGATCGCGGCGACATGCAGCGGCTCCCCGATGGCGGCGAGGTGGGACCTGCGGATGCGCTGGTCATGGCGCGTTCCGGGCTCGAACGGGTCGGGATGACGTCGCGCATCGCGCACGATTTCACGGTTCGCGAAATGCTGCCGGCGGTGGGGCAGGGCATCATCGCGGTCGAATGCGTCGAGCAGGACTGGCTGACGCGCGAACGGCTGGCGAAGATCGAGGATGCGTCGTCGCGGATATGCGCCGAGGCCGAGCGCGAGGTGCTGTGGGTGCTTAACGGCCACTGCAATTCGCCGATCGCCGGCCACGCCACGCTCGCAGGCAAGGAACTGACGTTGACCGCCGCGGTGCTCGATGAGGGAGGCGACCGCTTCATCGAGGTGACGCGACATGGCGCTGCGGATCGGCCGCGCGAACTCGGCCGCGCCATCGGCCTCGAACTGCTCGACAAGGGCGCCGCCGAAATCATCGCGCGCACGCGGCCGCAGGAGGATTAGCCTCAGCGCGCGACGTCGGCAATGGTTCGCGCTTGGACTCCTTGTGTTAGGGCCATCATTGCGAGGAGCGAAGCGACGAAGCAATCCATCCTTCCGTTTGCCGCGCTATGGATTGCTTCGCTTCGCTCGCAATGATGTTGTGGACGGCCCCACCTGAACGGCATCAAGTGCCAAAACGTGGTCGCCGGAGCGCCACAAAGGAGGAGCCGTCCAATGAAGACGTTTATCAGAACTGCCGTTGATCTGGGCAAGAA
>JAFAGM010000026.1 GCA_023422775.1 Pseudomonadota bacterium | reverse complement strand
GCGATCGCCGAAACCAACCGCCGCCGCGAGAAGCAGGTCGAGTATAACGAGGCCAACGGCATCACGCCGGAGAGCGTGAAGAAATCGATCGGCGACATCCTCAACTCCGTCTACGAGCGCGACCACGTGCTGGTCGAGATCGGCGACGGCGGCATGGCAGACGACGTCATCAGCATCGGCCACAATTTCGAGGCGGTTCTCTCCGACCTCGAAACCAGAATGCGCGAAGCCGCCGCCGATTTGAATTTCGAGGAAGCCGCCAGGTTGCGCGACGAAGTCAAGCGCCTGCGCGCCACCGAGATGGCCGTGGTCGACGATCCCACCGCGAAGCAGCGCAACGTGCAGAAACAGGCCGGCGCCTATGCCGGCACGAAGAAGTACGGCGACGCCGCCAACCTCCCCGTCAGCGCGATGAAAAAGAAAGGCGTGCAGGCCGCCCTCAAAGCCAGCCGCGGCACCTCCTCTTCACCCTCCCCTGGAGGGGGAGGGTCGGCCGCCGCAGGCGGTCGGGGTGGGGTGAGCCGCAGCGGCGGTGCCAGCGGCATCGCCTCCAAAGTCCACAAACCCCACCTCGACGAAATGCACGGTCCGGAGTCCCTGCCCTACCGTGCCGACGGCGCCAAACCGCGCAAGCCCGAACTCCCCAGCGGCAGCAAGATCTTCCAGCCGACGGACTCGCGACAGTCAGGCCCTGAGTTCGGCCCCGCGCCAAGATCGAGCGGCGGCGCGCCGGGGCATCGGGGCGGATGGAAGAAGCGCTAGGCAAACTGCCACTCGCCCCCGTCAAACGTCATTGCGAGCGCAGCGAAGCAATCCACCTCACAGCACGTTTTATAAAATTGTATTGCTTCGCTGGGCTCGAATTGACGCCCGGGTCGGAGTTGTCAGCACATCCAGGAATTGCCAATCGCCCGTCTAGGAAAAATTTGCCAAAGCAAGCGTCGCTCACAGGCGAGGCGCCACCCCCCCATAAGCACGGCAACAACCTCAAGCCGTCACAAAAATTGAACTCCGCAGCCTGGCATTCGACCTCGCCCGCGGTTGCGCGCTCGGCTCAAGTGTCGTTGCCTCATGGGGTGGAGTGGGCTGGGAGCTGTTCGAAAGGACACTCCCGATGGCACGACAGCCGATTGTGAGGTTGGATCCCGCAGACCTGCGCAGGACGACGGACTTCCGAGGGGACGAGGAAACCGGATCCGGTTCCGGCGAAGGCATCTACTTCAGGCTTTGCGAAAGCTGCCGGCACATGGCGGCGGCAATTTTCCGTACCGTCGCCGACGCGGTCCGGCCTCGCGATGATTTCTTCGGATCGTCGCGGGCTGCATCGTTTGCGTTGGCGGATCGAAGGCTCGCCTGGGCCGGCGTTGCGGCTGGCATCGCCGGGCTGGCCGCGTTGCTGCTTTTCGCCTGGAGCGAATTTAGTGCAGGTGCAGTAAGCGCGACCGAACGGCACGCTGCGCCGCACGAACTGTCCGCCGTCCCGTCGGTTGAAACGCAGCCTGAGCGGACGGAAGCGATCAGACAACGCGGTCTGGAATTGTTGCGTGTCGACATTCCCGAAGACGCGCCGTCCCAATCGTCAGCGCGCGGCGATCGCCTGGAATCCCAGGACGGCGCCGTGAAGCCGGTCACGCGCATCGCGACGGCCGGCGAGGCCAACAGCATCGCTGCTCCCGCTCCGCTGCCGGTACCGCCCGCTGCGGACAAGGCTGCAACAGCAAAGGACAAGGCAGCCAAATTGAAGGCGGCGAAAGAACGCCAGGCGCGGCGTGCTGCACAGAAAGCGCGTGACCAGGCCAGGGCAGCACAGGAAAAGGCTGCACAGGCCAAGGCCGCGCAGGTTCCGGCCGATCCGCAAAACGTCGCAGCCGCCGCGCCGCCGGAGGAGGACAACGCGTTCGGCTGGGTCAAGCGGCTGCCGGACACGATCGCAGGCGGTTGGGAAAATCTGTGGGCGAAAGGAAACAGCGGTGGCGTTGCATCGTGTGGTCCGTCCGCAAGCCCGGCCACAGCATGCCCGAGAGAAGCTCAAGCCGGCCCGCGGTAACGAAGCGCCCGCGATCGCGCGGCAGTCAACGAAGCCGCTCGTTGGGTTACGTCACCCCGGGATGGTCCGAAGGACCAGACGATGCAGCGCGCCGTGATCGATGTCACAATCGCTGTGCTCGCCCCGTACAACTTCTGTCAGACCTCATCCTGAGGAGCGCGTCTTCGCGCGTCTCGAAGGATGAATGGCACGAGCGGGGCCGCATGGTTCGAGACGGCGCTGCGCGCCTCCTCACCATGAGGGTCCAGAGCGTTTTCAAGCGAAGTGGATACCGGTTCGCGTAAAGAAAACGCGTCAAAACAAAAAACTAGAGCCCGGTTCTGATTCAATCAGAACCGATAAGGCTCTAGTTGCTACGAACTGATTTGCATCGAGCGCAACAACTATTCACGCACTTCGCTGCGACAAACCAACCCGACGGGCAAATCATCAAGAATGCTGTCCAGCCCTTCGCGCGAAAATATTCCGCTTAACGTGTCGGGCAAATCAAAACTACAATCTCCGCCATCCCGCACCCGCTGGAGGGGCGTATCGCGATCGTCACGGACGTTGGGCGCGGGATGCGATGGACGCGGCAGCATCGGGCGCGCGAGGTGTTCGCAGGGCGGTTTTCCGTGAGCGAACACTGGCCGCGCAGACGACCGGCGCTTAAACGCCTTCGCCAGGATTTCTTCCGGCAGCACATGAGCCGGTTGGAGCATTCTGGTGGAGGAAGCCGCGGACGGCAAAGGCGTGTGGTCCTGGCACCCGTGGCTGGTGTCAAGCTGATGGAGATCTGTCGGGCCCAACCGGGTCTCGATCAATCGTCAATCCGTCAGCGATGGAGGCAAGAGGAATTCGTCTCCAGGGAGAGCGCGCTATAAGCCGTTAAAACCATTGCGCAGGGAAGGCCGGGTGTTCCGGCGCACCTTGCGGTCACCCGTGTGCATTTTTGTGCGCACGATCGCGGGTGCTGAGGGCACCCGGCTTTCCCTGCGCCCTCCTCTTTTGGAGGGACAAGTTTCGCATAGCTCGGGCACATCGTGCCGCGAGAATGCGAAGTCGTATCTTTTGCACGATGGGCAGAGCGAAGCGAAACCCATCATTGAGCGAACGTCATCGGCGAGATTGACGGGTTTCGCTTCGCTCCACCCATCCTGCAGGCTGTTTGACATTCGAATCCGGAAGCCGCCCTCACCCCGACCTGCGGTTGCTGGTGTTCTGCGTCATGTTGCCATGCTCGCCCTGCTCGCGGATGTTGTTCTTCTCGTCGTCGCGATGGCCTTTGGTGGTGTCGAGCGGCACGCTGGGGGCGCTGCCGGGGCCCTTGTGGCTCTGGTTGTCCTGGGGGACGGGCGGGACGGTTTTCGTCATCAAAGTCTCCGTCATTCAGAAATCAACGCGAGGCGTGGCGTAATCGTTCCCCGGCGAGACGGAGCCCCCGCCGCGCCTGGAGCCGCCGGGCGACGTGCACAGCCAAAGGCTTCCGGAACCGGTGCGGTACCCGGATAGCCGTGAACCCTTTTGAAACCATGGACATCGGATAGTCTGTGTCCTTTTGCTGATTGATCCCGCCGCCGTTGCCTGCACAATGGAGTGGCCGCGCGAGTCGGGTCGAACGAGGGCGGGAGCGACGAATGACCGAGGCATCTCATCGTCAGCGCATGCTGGAGTTCTTCAAGGTGCTCTACTCCGGCGACGTCGAAGGCGCGCTGGCGTACCTCACCGACGACGTCGAATTCCTCGCCAACGCTCCCGTCGATATCCTCCCCCACATGGGCCACCGCCGCGGCAAGCCCGAAATGCGTGAGATGTGGAAGGCGGTCGCCGCCCGCTATTCCGAGATGCGCTGCGAGGTGCCGATCTTGGTGTGTGAGGGCGACAACGTCGCCGCCAACATCCGCGTGTTCTTTCGCAAGAGCCTCAACCAGCGCATGGTGCAGTTCGACATCGCCGCCTTCTACATGCTGCGCGAGGGCAAGATCAGCCATATCAGGGAAATCATCGATACCTTCGATCTGGTCGAGCAGTTGCTCGAACGCGACGTCGCCGCGATTCTGACCGGACGAAAGTCGACGGGGATCTGAAGGGTCGTCATTCCGGGGCGCGTCGAAGACGCGAACTGCGGTGCGCAATGGCGCACCTGAGAATCTCGGGATTCCCCGATGCGCAATTGCACATCTGAGGTTTGGTCCTTGCGGACCATCCCGGAATGACATCCCTGCCGTATTTTTCCCCGCACCGTTGAACCTGACGGCTTCAGCCGTGACACACCACAAGGCTTCATCCGGACAACCAGAACATATGAAGATCGCGCTGCTGGCTTTGCTTGGTCTGGCGTTGGGGGCGCTGGGTGGCGCGACACTGGGAATAGGCGCCGGTCTGGCCTGGGTGGGAATCTTCAAAACCACGAGTTTTGAAGGCTATAGCGCCTCGCTGGTGTTCTTCACCTTCATGCCGCTCGGCTCCGTGATCGGCTCCTTCGTCGGCGCCTTGCTGTTCGGGATGCTCGCCATTCGCGAGGCCGAACTCGCCGTCGAGCGGGTGCCGGCGCCCGGTCATGACCGTTAAGTGATCGGAAAACGCACGGAATCGCCGCATTTGTGCAATGCAAAAACGACAATTGTGTTTCGGCCGGGATCGTCTATTTCAAGCTTCAAATAATGAACCCCAGCAACCTGCCGCAGCGTCGATGTTGACGCCCACAGGGGCCGTTGCTGTTCGCAAACCAGTTTCAAGGACCAACCTGAAATGACAGAGCACAGCCTCTGGCGTTTTTCGCGCGCGTTGCATCGCGCGATCAATGAACGCCAGCCCTCCGATCTCGAGATCCTTCTCGACGAGGACGTCGACTGGGCGATCTACGGCCCGGTCGACATGTTTCCGTTCTTCGGCTCGCGCCGCGGCCGAGCGGCCGTGATCGATGTCATCAGGCAGATCGCGGACAATTTCCGCGTCCACCGGTTCGACCGCGAATCGATCATGCTGGGAGTTGATTCGGCGTCCTCGATGATGCGCTATTCGCTGACGGCGCTGGATTCGAACAAGCCGATCAGCGTGCGGATCGCGCATTTCGCGCAGTTCAGGGCGGGCCGCCTCACCAACTTCCGTGTCCTGGTCGATACGTTCGATCTGGTCGAGCAGACCGTGGGCTACCCGATCCACCTGCCCCGCATGGCGGTGTAGCGCTCCCCGCGAGATTTACCGTTCGTCATGTCCGGCCGGGAGCGCGTTTTCCGCGAACCGACCGGGCATCCACGTCTTTCTTCGCCAGCCCCAGGAAGGCGTGGGTGGCCGGGCGCGCGACAAGCGCACAGTGGTCTCCGCAAGGCGGACTACGCCCGGCCATGACGGTTGTGTGATCTCCTCACACCCGCACCCGTCATAATTTTGCACCAGAATAAACGCATCCTTGGCGAGACTGGGAATACGGGCGGGCAATGACTTCCACACCACGAATGCGCCGGGCGCGGCTGCCAATGCTGGTGGCCGGCATCGGCATAGCCACGATTCTGACGGCAACGGCGCAAACGCCGCCGGCTGACGAAGACCCGGATACGGTCGCAGCGGAGGAAGAGGCAGCGGCAGCGCCCGACGCCGGCGACGTCGACATCATGAAGGACATCGACGTCAGCAAGCTCGACTGGAGCCTGCTCGACACCGACTTGTGGCCGCTTGAGGGTCCGGAGCCGAAGAAGAGCGCTGCGGCAAGCAGCGCAGAGGCTCCGGAAGCCACCTGGTCGTCCAGCGACCGGCCGAACGGCACTTCCGCCGTGTCGGTCAGGCAATCCATCACGCCGTTCTGGGACACGCGCATCGGTGCCGACATGACGGTCGCCCGGCAGGGCACATTGACCACGTCCGAGCAGCTTTCCGAAAAACTCGCCAATGGCGGCAGCCTGCCGCAATCGTCCGGCACCGCCTGGGCCGCGATTTCCGCCCCCGGCGTCGGCTCGATCTGGGACAAGACCTCGGTCGAAGCCCGCGTCGACCCCGGACAGGAGCAGAGCAGGCTCGGCACCACCTTGAGCAAGTCACTGCCGCTCGACGAGCAATACTCGCTGACCCTGCAGAACGGCTACAACCTGATCCAGCAGGGCATCGTGCCGGTACCCGGCATCATCAGCCACCCCTCGCGCAGCTACGAAGCCGACCAGTCCGCGAGGCTCAGCATCGCCGACACCGGAACCAGCTTCATCGCCGGGCAGACGATCTCGAGCTCGGACGACAAATGGCTGCGCAGGGTCGGCGCCGAACAGAAGTTGCGCGATGGCGTTACCATCTCGGGCTCGATCGGCGAAACGTCCTCCGGCGCCGCCAACGCGAGCGTCAGCGCGGGGTTCAGGCGTAGCTGGTAAGCCACAATCGCCGGCCCGGAGACCCCGCCCCCGAGAAATGATCCATCATTGCCGCACATTGGCCCAGATGCGGTCAAAATCAGAGGCGCAGATGCCTATGCATCACTTCGTCGTGCGGGGGACGTCCGCGCTCGCTGCCAAAGCGAAACAAAGGAATAGCCGATGAACGCGACCAATCGTTCCGAAGAAATCGAAGCCACCGAGGAAGGCGACAACAATCTCGCTGCCGTCACCGAAGTCGAGGCCGGCATCCGCGATTTCGTTCGCAACGACATCGCCTATCTGCGCCGGCCGCCGATCGCCGCGGAAGCCGCACCGCTCGACGCAAGCGCTGAAGCCACCGTCAACAACGTCAACTCGCTGATCCAGCGCGTCGCCGGCACCTCACTGGCGGAAATCGAGAAGCTGATTTCCGAGCTCGAAAGCCTGCGCGACCTCCTGCATGCCGAAGGTCAGCGCGTTCAGCGCGAGATTTCCGGCTACGCGCAACTCAGCCAGGCCGCGATGAAGTCGACGCGCATGATCGCCGACAACGTCACGCAGTGGAAGCGCGCCGCCGACGGTCTGCGCAACAGCTAGGCGCATTTCGTGAAGACCTGACCGGCCGCCGCCTCCTGCATCCGGAGCGCGGCGGTTTCGTTTGGTCGGACTGATATGGACCGCCGGATGAGGCCGCGATCAAGGGCAGCGGTCCTCGCCGGGAATGAAGTCCGGAAACTGGAATACTGGGATCGTCGATGGAAAGCGTTCAGCCCGACAATGCGGATCGGATTCCGCTGCAGCATTCACAGCACAGCGTCGGCGGCATTGCGATCCGCTTCATCGGCCTGCTGCTGGCATCTGTGGCGGTGATGGCGCTGATCTGGAGCAGCTGATTCCCTTGCGAATCAGTAGGCATGGTTACCAGGTCTGAAATCATTCGTTGACGAACGAGCTTCCCTCGACCGTGTAGCCGCCGTCGGCATAGGTCTTGACCACCATTGCAGTGGTCAGCATCACCGCCATGGTGACGGTCGCGAAGATAAATCCGACGAATTTCAGGCCGCTGCGGTCCGCCATGGTCATCCCCTCGGTACTTCCCCTGAGACGCATATGGCAGGGAATAGGTTCAAAATGCGTTAGCGAAAAATTCGTTCCGCCGAATCTTCGCACGCGATGATCCAGCGGGACGATTCGCTAACCATATCCGGCGTCAGGCCCCCGGATTTCGCCGCTGCACGAAGGCGGTCGCGAGGAACGAGTACACCACCTCGCCGCGCTGATTGGTGCCGGTATTGCGGATCTGCAGGATGCCCCATTCGGGACGCTTCTCGGAGGTCCGCTTGGTTTCGACCCGGCTGTAATAGCGGATGGTGTCGCCGGCCAGCACCGGCTTTATCCTGCGCAATTCGCGAAAGCCCGGCGAGGGTCCGCCGACAGCGACCTTCTCGCCGCGCGCGGCGGCCTCTCGGGCCAGACGCTGGCCGTCGGCGACCAGAAGCTTCATGCAGACCGCGGCGACGAGCCAGCCCGAGGCGGCCAGTCCCCCGAACAGGGATTTGCGCCCCTCCTCCTCGTCGAGGTGAAAGCGTTGCGGGTCGAACTGGGCGGCGAACCGCTTGATGTCCTCGGCGGTGAAGGTGA
>JAFAGM010000111.1 GCA_023422775.1 Pseudomonadota bacterium | reverse complement strand
GCCGGGATGCTCCCGCTGAACCTGTATGCTCGTGTGCGCGTTTTCATGTGCGCTATTGCACACGGGACCGCGGGTGCAGCGCGCACCCGGCCTTCCCTGCGCCCTCGATTTCGAGAGGGAGCAAACGCAAACCTCGGGCTTTTCCAGCCGCGAGAACGCGGAATCATATCCATCGTTCCCGGCGACTGCTTGTGCTCGACTAACCGCACCGGATCATATAGTTGAGGGTGACAAAAGCCCTCTAAGTGGCTGGATTACCGGACAAAAAATGCCCAAAGCCACCCCCTCGAAGATCGAAGCGCGCCTGAAATCGGCCATCTCGGGCGACGTTTTCTTCGATCCCTTCAACCGCGGCCGTTACGCGACCGACGCCTCGTTCTACCAGATCATGCCGTTCGGCGTGGTGGTGCCGCGAACGATGGACGAGGCGCTGCAGGCGCTCGCGATCGCCCGCGAAGACGGGCGGGTGGTCACCCCGCGCGGCGGCGGCACCTCGCAGTGTGGCCAGACCGTCAATGAGGGCATCGTCGTCGATTTCTCCAAGCACCTGAACCGGATTGTCTCGCTCGACGTCGAAAACCGCACCTGCGTGGTCGAACCCGGCATCGTGCTCGACGACCTCAACCGGCAGCTTCGAAAGCACGGGCTGTGGTTTCCGGTAGACGTCTCCACCGCCTCGCGCGCGACCATCGGCGGCATGGCCGGCAACAATTCCTGCGGCGGCCGCTCGCTGCGCTACGGCACCATGCGCGACAACACGCTGTCGATGGATGCGGCGCTTGCCGACGGCACGCGCCTTCATTTCGGCGAGGTGCCGCGCGATCTGGCGGGAGTAGCCGCCCCGGACAGCGGGATAAAATTGTTTCGCGACATGCTCGGCCTCGGCGAGCGCGAAGCGATAGAGATCGCGGAAAGATTTCCAAAGGTGCAGCGCCGGGTCGGCGGCTACAATCTCGATGCGCTGGTGCCGCGCAACGCGGCGAACAACATGGCGCACCTGCTGGTGGGATCGGAGGGCACGCTCGCCTTTACCACCCAGGTCGAGCTGAAGCTGTGGCCCGTGATCCGCAACAAGGTGCTCGGCGTCTGCCATTTCGGCAGCTTCCATGAGGCGATGGACGCCGCGCAGCACCTGGTGAAATTGCGGCCGATCGCCGTGGAACTGGTCGACCGAACCATGATCGCGCTCGGCCGCGACATCGCGATGTTCAGGCCCGTGATCGATGCCACCGTGCGCGGCGATCCCGATGCGCTCCTGATCGTCGAGTTCGCCGAGGAAAATCAGGCCGACAACCTGGCAAAACTCAAGCAGCTCTCCGAACTTATGGCCGATCTCGGCTTCGACTGGAACAGTCCACAACGCAAATGGGGCGGCGTGGTCGATGTCATCGAACCCGCGACCCAGACCGCCATTGCGGATTTCCGTACCTCCGGCCTCAACGTCATGATGTCGATGAAGCAGGAGGGCAAGCCGGTTTCCTTTGTCGAGGATTGCGCCGTGCCGCTGCCGCACCTTGCCGACTACACCGCGCGGCTGAACGGGATTTTTGCCAAGCACGGCACCCGCGGCACGATGTACGCGCATGCGTCCGAAGGCTGCCTGCATGTTCGTCCGGTGCTCAACCTCAAGCTCGACAAGGACGTCAAGGCGATGCGCGCCATCGCCGAAGAGACCTTCGAAATGGTCCGCGAGTACAAGGGCTCGCATTCCGGCGAGCACGGCGACGGCCTGGTGCGCTCGGAATTCCATGAGAAGATGTTCGGCGAACGTATCATTGCCGACTTCAGGGAAGTGAAGCAGCGCTTCGATCCGGACAAGGTGCTCAATCCCGGCAAGATCGTCGATCCCCCGAAAATGGACGATCGCGCGCTGTTTCGTTATCCGCCGGGCTATCGCATCGATGGATTGCAGAGCGTGCTCGACTGGTCGGCCTATCCCGGCGCCGGCGGCGGCTTTCAGGGCGCGGTCGAGATGTGCAACAACAACGGCGCCTGCCGCAAGCTTGAAGGCGGCGTGATGTGCCCGTCCTATCGCGCCACCCGCAACGAGAAGGATGTCACGCGCGGCCGCGCCAATACGCTGCGGCTTGCGATCTCCGGTCAACTCGGGCCCGATGCGCTCGCATCCGACGAGATGATGGAGACGCTGAAACTCTGCGTGTCCTGCAAGGCCTGCCGCCATGAATGCCCGACCGGCGTCGACATGGCGAAGATGAAGATCGAGGTGCTTGCGGCGCGCGCAAGAAAGCACGGACTTTCGCTGCGGGACCGGCTGGTCGGCTATCTGCCGCGATACGCGGGCCTGGCGGCGCGTCTTGCGCCGCTTGCCAATTGGCGCAACCGCAGCCCGTTGCTTCGGAGATTGTTCGAGAAATTCGCCGGAATCAGCGCGCAGCGCGCGCTGCCCGCGTTTCGGCGCGATGTGTTCACCTCCGCCGAGACGGCCGGCCCCGAAGGCGGCCGTGAAGTCGTGTTGTTCGCCGACACGTTCAACCGCGCCTATGAGCGGGAAAACCTCGACGCCGCGCTGCGCGTGCTGGTCGAAGGCGGCTATCGCGTCCATCTGCCGAAGCCGGTCGGTCTCGCACGGCCGCTATGCTGCGGACGCACGTTCCTGTCGGCCGGTCTGGTCGACGAAGCCCGCGCTGAACTGGACCGCATTGTCGCGACCTATGCCCCCTTCGCCGCGCGCGGCGTGCCGATCGTCGGGCTGGAGCCGAGTTGCCTGCTGACGCTCCGCGATGAATTGCTGTCGCTACGCTCCGACAACGAGGCCAGAACAATCAGCGCGCATGCGCTGCTGTTCGAAGAATTCCTGGTGCGCGAGGCCGAAGCCGGCCGTCTGCAACTGCCGCTCGGCCCGATCGCCGACAAGGCCGTGGTGCACGGCCACTGCCACCAGAAGTCATTCGGCGCATTCAAGCCGGTCGAAAAGGTGCTCCGCCTCGTCCCGGGTCTCGCCGTCGAAACCATCGAATCGAGTTGCTGCGGAATGGCCGGCGCGTTCGGATATGGCGCCGAGACCTACCAGGCGTCGATCGAAATGGCCGAATTGTCGTTGCTGCCGGCGGTCCGCCGCGCCGACGGCGACACATTGATCGTGGCTGACGGAACCTCCTGCCGCCACCAGATCAGGGATGGCGCTGCGCGCGAAGCCATCCACGTCGCCCGCGTGCTGGCGATGAGCATCGACCGGGCGCCTGCCGCGGGAACAATTCCGTGATTTTGGCGCAGCCCCTGCCCGCGGGCGCGGAACCAATTCGCGCCCCGGCGCTTACACCCCGAGCGCGCTGCAACGCAGCTGCAAGGGGAGAGCGCGTTGGAAAATCAAGTGGTAATCCTGATCGTCGAAGACGATCAGTTGATACAAGGCGTTATCGAAGAAGCGCTGACAGATGGCGGATTCGAGACAGCGATAGCGTCGTCGGGCGAAGAGGCGATGGACCTGCTCGACGGCACAAGCCCCGAGTTCCGCGCTCTCGTGACCGACATCAATCTTGGAAAAGGCGCGAGGGATGGCTGGGCGGTCGCCCGGCATGCCAGGCAAAACAAGCCCGATATGCCGATCGTCTACATGACCGGCGACAGCGCCGACGAATGGCCCTCGAAGGGCGTTCCCAACAGCATCCTCCTCACCAAGCCGTTCGCGCCGGCGCAACTGGTCACGGCCGTATCCCAGTTGCTGAACTCCGGGACGCCACCGCCAGCCTAGGCCGCTACCAGCCGTTCGATTTCCGCGATCGGGTGCGACGTCAACTCCTTCGCAATCTCACCCGTGACGCGGTCGCTCACTTCGGAATGAAATGCCTTCCTGAGATTGCCGAGAACCTTTGCCGGCGCAATGACCACCAGATCGTCGAAACGATTGTCATGGGCATGGCGATAGAGCGCTTCCGCGATCTCGCCGGCGAACCGCTCCTTGGCGATGTGATGCCAGTCGGCCTCCTCCATCGCGCTCCGCGCCGAACCGACGCTTGCAATCGATCGGCCGGGACGATCGGCGCCCTGCTCGCGCGTTGCCGGATTGTCCTGTTCGAGGATTTGCTCCACCTCGAGCCTGACCTGTCGCGCGGTGCCTCGGTTGCGCAGAAAGAGCGCCCTTTCGCCGTCGCCGACGAGAACGAGCGCGTTGTGGGAGATGGCGGGTTTCGATTCAGTGGTCATATGTCGATGCTCCATGAGGGCCAACGCATGAACGGCCGCGTGGTTGCACCTGCGACGATGAGGCGACGGCATCCGGATTAGTAAGCCCGGGCGAAGTCGCCCTCCGCCTTGACGTGATCGAACGTCGGGTAGTTCGCGGTCCAGGAACTGGCTTCCGATTTCGTCAGCCCGCTCAGGCGGTCGAGTATCCCTACGCTTTCCTTCCGCAACTGGGCGGCAACGGCGTCGAGATCCGGAAAATGGGACCGCACGGCATTGAGCCAGATGGTCCGGCCCGCCAGGAAACCGCCCGCCCCTGCCGCATAGGCGTATTGCAGCACCCGCTCGAACTTGTCCGGCGCAGCGCCGCCGGACAGCAGCACCCAGGGCAAGCCATGCTCCCGGCATATGTCGCCGACCGCGTCGAATTCCGCCTGCGCGGCGGCAGCCGCCTTGCCCCCATCCCGCGCCGGCAGGCTGTTGGCGGCAAGCGGACTTTCGAGCTTGAGAAGATCGACACCATATTCGGGCCTGGCGAACTCGCGCACGCTCTCGATCACCAGGGCCGGCAGCTTGCCCGGCGACTCGACATAGTCGGCCGTATGATTGGCGGCGCCGAGGAAGGGATAGACTAGGAGTTCGAGCACATAGGGAATATCGTTGCGGCGGCACTCCTCGCCGATTTCGCCGACAAAACGCTTCTGATGTTCGATGACCGCGGGTTCCGCGTCGGGCCGGTACCAGGCCAGCACCTTTACCGCGTCGCCGCCCATCGCGCGAATTTTTGCAACGCTCCAATTGTCGATGACGCGCGACTTGCGTCCGCCGGACGTCTCCTCGACGCGATGCTCTTCGAGGGTCATGATCAGCCCGCAGCGCGCCGGCAGCAGATCGATCGCGGCGGGCACGGCAAAATTCGGATCGAACAGCATCGAACTGCAATGCGGCGCCAGAGCTTCGACCAGCAGCCGCTTGGCCGCGGTCACGTCGGCATAGGCGACCTGGTCCCTGGTGATCTTCTTCGCCTGCGCAATGGCGTCGAACATCGGCGGCCGCTGGTCGAGCGCCACCATGCGAAAGTGACCGTCGGCATCCGCGAGCCGCGCGAGTCCCCGTGTTTTTCCGATCGTTTTCATTGGCCGTTCCTTTGAAATGCAAGACAATCTTCAAGCGTCGGGATGCCGGCGCGGCCGCCCGGCCGGGTGCATTTGAGCGCCGCCGCGGCGGCGGCGAACGACATCGCATCGTCTGCCGCAAGCCGGGCACCGACAGCTAACGCATAGGCGCCGTGGAACACGTCACCCGCCCCCGTCGTATCGATGGCGGTGATCCTGTAAGCCGGTTGATGACGAACAACGTCGTTCTCGCGCCAGGAGACACCATCGGCGCCGCGCGTAACCGCCGCAACGCTGCAGCCATACTTCGCAACGATCGCCAATGCCGCGTCGTCGGTCGAGCCGGCAAAGCCGGCCAGCGCCGGCTCGGAGAACACGGCGTGATCGGTCAGCGGCAGCAGCGTCTCGAATACGGGGCTGTCTGCGACATCGGCATCGAGGATGGTTGGGACGGCCTTGGCTCGCGCCGCTTCAAACAGCGCCTTCGCGCCCGAAACCCAGCGCGGATCGGCAAGAACCGCCGACGCGCAGTCGATTTCTTCGAGGGGAAGCCAGTCCGCAGGTTCGGGAAACTCGCCGCGAAAATTCACGATCTGCCGCTCGCCCGCGGAATCCACCAGTATGCCGGATACCGATGATTTGCCATTTGCGAAGAGCCGGAACTGACTGACGTCGACCCCCTGCTCCGAAAGCGCCTTGCGCATCTCGTGGCCGGCCGCATCGTCGCCGCCGCGGCCCCAGAACGCGGCGATGCCGCCGAGCCTGGCGACGGCGACGGACGCGGTTGCAGCCATTCCGCCACCGGCGGTGCCGTACTCCAGGCTCCTGATCTTCTGGCCTCCGCCCGAGAAAAACTCCGGCACGCGCCAGACCTGGTCGAGCGCGGAAAGGCCGAGACAGATCACGCGCGTCCTGTTCGCGCGCGCTGCGAGCCCTTCAAATGCGGACGGTTGAATCGGGTCCCTGGGGGATCCATGCCTGCTCATGGCAATACCCGGCCGGTCTCGATGTCGAACAGGTGAATCTTGTCGGCCTTCGGCAGCAACGCCAGCCGCTCGCCGAGTTTCGGCTTCAGCGAAGGATCGACGCGCGCGATCACCTCCGCGCCTGCAACATCAAAATGGATCAGCGTGTCCGATCCCAGCGGCTCGACCAGCTTGATCCGCGCGGCGATGCCGGAGGCTCCGTCGGGCACGACCTCGAAATGTTCGGGCCGCACACCCAGCACGCCCTTCCCTCCCGCAGCCTTCAATCTGCTCCTGGCCGCGGCGTCGAGCGGCGCAGGCGACCCGTCCTGCGAAAAGACAGCATTGTCGAGATTCACTTCGACAGGCAGGAAATTCATCGTCGGCGAACCGATGAACCCCGCGACGAACTGGTTCGCCGGGCGTTCATAGACCATCTCCGGCGTGTCGTATTGCTGCACGACGCCGCTTTGCAGGACGACGATTCTGTCGGCCATCGTCATCGCCTCGATCTGGTCGTGGGTGACGAAGACCATCGTGGTCCGCAGTTGCTGTGACAGCGACTTGATCTCCGCCCGCACCTGCCCGCGCAATTTTGCGTCGAGGTTGGACAGCGGCTCGTCGAACAAAAATACCTGCGGGTTGCGCACGATGGCCCGGCCCATGGCCACCCGCTGGCGCTGGCCGCCGGACAACTCCTTGGGCTTGCGGTCGAGATAGGCGTCGATGTGCAGCATGGCCGCCGCCTGCCTCACCCGCGCATCGATGTCCGGCTTCGACATCCCGCGCAGTTCGAGCGCGAACGCCATGTTATCGTAGACGCGCATATGCGGATAGAGCGCGTAATCCTGGAACACCATGGCGATGTCGCGCTGTGCGGCCGGAATGGCGTTGACGCGCTTGTCGCCGATGTAGAGTTCGCCGCTCGTGATCGGCTCGAGGCCGGCAATGATCCGCAACAATGTCGACTTGCCACAGCCCGACGGCCCGACAAAGACGACGAACTCGTGGTCGGCAATCTCCAGGTTGAGATCGGGAATGACCGTGAGGTTCCCGTAGCGCTTGACCAGATTGCGGATCGTAATCGCGGCCATCAGCGCGGCCCCAGCGCCAGGACCGGCTTGATCAGCTTGCCCTCGGCGAACCGCGCGAAGTTTTGCGGCAGCGCCTGCAATCCGAATTCGCCGTCGACGAAGATGCGGTACTCATCCCTGTAGCGGCGCAGCAGCGCGATGTTCGGCTCGAAATCGCCGATCGGAAAATAGAAGGTCCGGATCATGTAGAAATCCTTGCGCCGGAATATCTTGCCCTCCTCGATCGTCCAGGGCGCTGCGTTCTCGCCGACCAGCACCAGCGCGCCGCGGGGCAACACCAGTTCGATGCCGAGATTGCGCGCAGCATGGGCGCCAGAGCATTCCATGATCAGCGCGAAGCGCTTGCTGGTGTCACCGACGGGATAGCTCTGCGCGCCAAAGGTTTGCGCGATTGCTAGACGTTCCGCGTTCGGATCGGAAACGTGGATGTCGCTGTAGCCGGCGTCCCTGAGCGCCAGGATGACGCCCAGTCCGACCGGACCGGCACCGGTGACGAGCACCGGTCCGCTTCCATCCGACGGCACGACGCGGCTGACAAAGCGCACCGCGTGGGCCGACGTGCCGATCGTGTCCAGCAGCAGCGGCGCGAGGCTGTCCTCGATGTCGTCAGGCACCGGCAACAGACAGTTCTCCGGCACCGGCAAATACTCGGCATACCCGCCCGGCCGGTTCCAGCCGATCAGGCTGGAAATCTCCAGGCACATCTGGGTGTCGCCGCGGCGGCAGGCGGCGCACCGCCCGCAGTGAACGGGGATGTAGACGGCGCAGCGACGGCCGTGCATGGGATGGGCGGGCTGCTCGACGACGCCAAAGATCTCGTGGCCCGCGGTAAACTCGGCGCCCTTGTGCCACAGCTTGAAGTCCGAACCGCACAGCGCCGTACGCGACACGCGCACGAGCACCTCACCCGTGCCGACATCGGGAATCCCGACGCGCTGGATGGTGATGCGCTCGCCGCCGTGAAACACGGCCGCTTCCATGGTGGCGTTGGTCCGATCGAGTACCGTCATTGCTTACCTGCTATCCCTTCACTGCGCCCAGCGTCAGTCCGGACACCAGCCAGCGCTGAACCACCGTGGCCAGAAGCAGCGGCGGCAGTGCGATCAGCGTCGCGGCGGCCATCAGCGCGCCCCATTGGGTCGATCCTTCGCCGACGAAGTTGAACGCGGCCGCGATCAGCGTCTTGGTGTCGCCGTTCGACAGCACCAGCGCGAACAGGAAGTAGTTCCACGAGAACACGAACGACAGGATGGCGGCGACTGCGATCCCCGATCCCACCAGCGGCAATGCGATCTTCCACAGGATGCGCGTGACGCTGCAGCCATCGACCTGCGCCGCCTCGAAAATACTGCGCGGGATATTGTCGAATGACGGCAGCAACACCCAGATCACGATCGGCAGCGTGATGACGGCGTGGCTCAGGATCAGCGCCGTGTAGGAGCCGATCATCCCGACCTGGCGGAACATGACATACCAGGGCAGCAGGAACAGCGTTCCCGGCGCCATGCGCGCCGCGAGCGTCAGAACCGCGGGCCAGGAAATCCGCGTCCACGAAACGGCGAACGCGGCGGGGATGCCAAACAGCAGCCCGAGCCCCGCCGATCCCAGCGTCACGATCAGGCTGTTGACGGTGTAGGAGAAAAACGGCGTCGTCTTCAGCAACTGGCTATAATTCTCGATCGTCGGCTGGAAGATCAAGGTCGGCGGATAGGCCGTGACCTCGAACGACGGCTTGAATGACGACAACACCATCCACACCGTAGGCGTCATGATGAGGATGCCGGCCAGCACCAACTGCACGACATTGAGCTTGCGGATCAGGGAATCGCTCATCGGGGCGTCATTCATCGGCGATCTCACCAGGCGACCGCGCCGCGCAGGCGATTGAATGCGAGCACCGCGCCGAACACGATGGCGGTGAGCGTCAGCATCAATGCGCTGGCATAGCCGATGTTGAAGAACTCGAAGCCGACGCGGAAGCCGTAGATGTTGAGCGCGTTGGAGGCGTTGCCCGGCCCGCCCTGCGTCGTGATGTAGATGATGTCGAAGAACCGCAAGAGATCGACGCTGCGCAGGATCGTCGCGGTGACGATGGTCGGCAGCAGCAGCGGCAGCGTGATGCGCCAGAAGGTCTTGAACGCGGATGCCCCGTCGATCTGCGCCGCCTCGTAGACGCTCGGCGGCAGCGATTGCAGTCCGCCGAGAACGATCAGGGCGACGTAGGGGGCCCACTGCCAGGTATCGATCATTGCCACCGTCGGAATCACCCAGACCGGCGAGGCCAGCCATTCCGATGGCGGCAATCCAACGCTCTGCAGGAGGAAGTTGGCCGCCCCCAGCGACGGATCGAGGATCACGAGCCACATCATGCCGGCGACCACCGGCGGCATCATGAACGGCGAAATGAACAGCGACCGGACGATTCCCGGCAACCGCCTGGCATTGAACAGGACCAAAGCGAGCCAGATGCCGAGAACCAGTTGCAGAACCAGCGAGAGGACATAGAGCGCCAACGTGACCCAGAGCCCATGCCAGAATTCGCCGTCGGCAATCAGCTTGGCATAGTTGCCGAGGCCGACGAACGACTGGCGCCCGGTCGAAGAGAACGAATGGAAGCTGAGCCACACCGTATAGACGACCGGGAACGCGATCATCGCCAGGGTGAATATGACGGCAGGAGCCGACAGCGCCGCGAGTTCGGTGCGCTGCCGGTCCGGCGTTGCGGCGTTGGCGGCATGGGCCATGACGACAGGGTCCGTGTGGTGGTCCGCCTCAGGAAGCTACGCCTTCGCGCTACTTCTGGGCGATGAGTTCGTCGAGGCCCTTGTCCGCGTCCGCGCAGGCTTGATCCACGGTCTTCTGCTTGAGGATCAGGTCCTGCACCGCCTGGCCGATGAACTCGCGCGACTGCGGATTGGCTACGATGGGATACCCCACCTCCGAAGAGCCCTTGGTAGCCAGCACGTCGAGCGCAGCCTGCCATTGTTTGCGTACCGGCTGCTCGTCGATCCACTTGCGGTATTCCGGATCGTTGGCGACCGCCGGGCGCGGCGGCGCGATACCCTGCAGCGCCATGCGCATCTGGATCTCGGGGCTGGTCGCCCATTGCACGAAGTACCAGGCAGCCTCGGGCTGCTTGCTATGCGCGGAAACGGCCATGCCCCAACCGATCGCGGTCGGCACCTGCCCCGCCTCACCCGCCGGGAACGGCGCCAGGCCGGTGTCCTTCAGCCGTTCGCCGCCTTCCATCACGGTACGCAGCTCGTTGGAGGATTCGAACGACATCGCGGCGCGGCCGCTGCGATAAAGCGCCGATATCTGCTGGAAGCTGTAGTTGACCACGCCGGGCGGGCCGTAGTCACGCAGCAGGCGGCTATAGGTGTCCAGCGTCTCCTTGCCCTTCGGCGAGCAGAGGTTCGACTTCCCGTTGGCCATGTAGCTGCCGCCGATATTGTGCAGCATGTTGCTGAACGTGTAGGCGACCGCGGGCTTCAGGCCGCGGGACACGAACGGCGTGATCGCGCTGTCGCATGCCTTGATCTTTTGCGCGGCGGCCTCGAGGTCCTTGATCGTCGCCGGCTTCTCGACGCCGCACTTCTTGAGGATGTCGGTGCGGTAATAGAGGATCGGTCCTTCGATATTCATCGGCATGCTGGTGAGCTTGCCGCCGAAGGTTCCAGCCTTCAGCAACGCCTGGCTCAGGCCGGCGTAATCATAATCCTTTGCCACCGCATTCTTGGCCAGCGCCGAGAGATCGCCATACCAGCCGGCTGCGGCGAACTGCGGTCCCTCGCGCGACGGCAACGTCATGAAGACATCGACCTCGTCGCTGCGCGCGTTCATGACAGTGACCAGCCGCTGACGCATCTGCTGCTCCTGGTAACCGTCGACCTTGAGCGTCATGCCGGTCAGTTTCTCGAAAGCGTCCTTGTTGGTCAGAAGCGCCTGCGACACCGGATTATTGTTGGCGAGAAAGGTGATGGTCTTGCCCTGGAATTTCTTCCAGTCGAAATCGGCCGCGCTGGCTGCCGTCGTGACGGCCCCCAACGCAACAACGGTAACCGCGACGCGCGTCGCCATTGCGTTTCCGGACATGTATTCCTCCCTTGCATCCACCCGTGTCTGGTTCACGCCAGATCGAATATGTAAACGGTTACAGACTACGCCCTCGACGCCCCCTGTCAAGCGCATGGAATCTCCGAAATTGCTGGACAGATTACTTGGCTGAAGCCATCATTATAGATGTAACGTTACAAACAGCGAGCGCGACGTGACAGAGGCGCAATCCGGGAGGTCGTCCAAGCAGGGCATTCGCGCCGTCGCGGCGCGCGCCGGCGTCTCGACGGCGTCGGTCTCGCGCGCGCTCAACAGCCCGGATTCCGTCAGCGCCGAACTGCGACGCCGCATCGACGAGGCGGTGCAATCGGTCGGCTATATCCCGCACGCTTCCGCGCGTGCACTGTCGTCACGGCGCACCCGCACGCTTGGCGCCATCATTCCAACCATCGACAATACGATGTTCGCGCGTGGCATTGCGTCGCTGCAGAAGTACCTGTCGTCGGTCGGCTACATGCTGCTGCTGACGGCCAGCGGCTACGATCTCGACGCGGAGCTGGAGCAGGCACGCAACCTGATCAGCCGCGGCGTCGACGGCCTGGTCCTGCGCGGCGACTGTCACCACGACACCCTGCGCAAGCTGCTCGCCGACAACGCCGTCCCCTTCGTCAATGTCGGAATCTACCGGCCGGATCGCCCCTACCCCTGCGTCGGCACCGACAACGAGGCAGCGGCGCATCGCGCCGCGATGCATCTCGTCGAACTCGGTCACCGCAAGATCGGGGTGGTGTCGGCACTGCAGCGGAACAACGATCGCGCCAGCGCGCGCGTCGAGGGCTTTCGCCGCGCAATGTCCGAAAATGGAATCGAACTGCCGCCGCAATGGCACATCGAGGTGCCCTATACGCTCGACGACGCTCGCGAGGCGGCGCGCTATCTGCTCAACCTGAACGACCGGCCAACAGCCGTCGTGTGCGGCAACGACGTGATCGCCTACGGCGTGCTGCTGGAAGCCGAACGCAGCGGCTTCGCGGTCCCGCGCGATCTTTCGGTCGTCGGCTTCGACGATCTCGACTGGAGCCGCCATCTCAGGCCGAGCCTCACCACGATCCACGTGCCGACGGGCGACACCTGGCAGCGCGCCGGGGAATATCTGGTCCGGCATCTGGCCGGCGAACAAACCATCATGCATCACGAGGTCGATTATTCCCTGATCGTCCGGGAATCTACCGCGCCACCACGCGCCTGACGCGAACGCATCAAGGAAGCCCCCATGACCGCCCTGTTTTCACTACCGTCAGGTTTTCATGCCGCCGTCATCGGAGGCGCCGGCGACATCGGCGCTGCGATTTCCAATCTGCTCTGCGATCTCGGCGCCACCGTAACGGCAACGGCCGTCGATGATGCCGCGATCTCGCGCTCGCAACTTCGCCCGCGCGCGGGGCTCTCCGTGCAGAAGCTCGACGTCACCAGCGACGAGGCCGTGGACGCCTTCGCGAAGGCACACGAACGCGTCGACGCGCTGGTCAATTGCGCCGGCATCCTGGCACGCGACAAGGAATACGAGATCGCCACCTTCATGAAGGTGCTCGACGTCAACCTCACCGGCACGTTCCGGACCTGCATGGCGTTCCGCCCGGCGCTGGCGCGAACCAGAGGCTCGATCGTCAATATCGCGTCGATGAATGCGACGCTGGCGCTGCCGCGCATTCCAGCCTATTGCGCCAGCAAGGGCGGCGTCGTGATGCTGACCAAGGCGCTTGCGCTTTCCTGGGCGGAGGAAGGCATTCGCGTCAACGCGGTGGCGCCGGGTTACATCGAAACCAGCATCAACGAAGCCGGACGGCAGGACCAGGTGCATTATCGCCGCATCGCCGATCGTACCGCGTTCAAGCGCTGGGGCCAGCCGGAAGACGTCGCCGGCGCGGTGGCGTTTCTATGCATGCCGGCGTCAAGCTACGCCACCGGCACTGTCGTCGCCGTCGATGGCGGATTTCTCGCGGGCTAACGCGCTTCTTCGAAACCGCCGAGCGCCGCCGTAAGATTGGCGCCGAGGATGTCGGACAAATAGCCGCCCTCCTGAACCAGCACCGTCGGAAGGCCGAGCCGCGCAATCGCGGCACCAATTCGCCGGAAGCCTTCGGTCGTCACCGCCAGCCCGGCCAGCGGATCGCGTTCGGAGGCATCAAGACCAAGCGCAACCACCAGCGCGCCCGGCGCAAAGGCGCGGATGGTTTTCTCTGCCTCTCCCATCGCCTTGATATAGGCGTCATCGCCCGTGCCCTTCGGCAGCGGAATGTTCAGATTGGCGCCGAGGCCGGGGCCCGCGCCGCGCTCATGCGCATATCCCCAGACATATGGATAGAAGAAGACCGGGTCGGCATGGATCGAAACCGTGAGCACGTCTGGCCGCTCATAGAAGATGCCCTGCGTACCGTTGCCGTGATGCACGTCGACATCGAGAATTGCGACGCGCTCGTGCTTCAGCCGAAGTTGCGCCGCCGCTACCGCACTGTTGTTGAGAAAGCAGAACCCGCCGGCTATGTCGCTGAAGGCATGGTGGCCGGGCGGACGACACAGCGCGTAGGCCGCATCTTCGCCGTCCATGACGAGTTGCGCAGCCGTTGTTGCAACGTCGGTCGCCGCGCATGCCGCAGCCCAGGTGCCCGGCCCGATCGGACAGCCCGTATCGGCCGTGTGCCAGCCAAGGCGGCCGACGATGTGGGTCGGGTACGTGGCGGCGTTGCGCACCGGATGCACGTTGGCAATCATTTCCGGACCGGCATCGCCCAGTGCGGTCCACGCATCCCAGGCCTCCTCCAGAAAGCGAAGATACTCGGCACTGTGGACCCGCGCCCGCGGCCCCTGGCCGAAGACAGTCGGCGCGACCAGATCGTGCCTGCCGGCCTTCAATCCCGCGAGCAATCGATCCGCGCGCTCGGGCTGCTCGGTGGTGCGCCTGACGACACCCCGCACCAGGAAGAATTGCGGATCGTGGCTGCGATGGAGTTCGGTGTATACGGCCTTCACGGGAACAGTTATTCCACCGACCGTGCCGGCTTGTCCAGATCAGCGCCTCGGCGAAAAATCTATGCGCCGGCGACCGGCAGGCTGGCGGCGGCGATCGCGACGATCTGGGCCAGCCGGCGTCCGATCCGGGACGCGGCGCCGCGCAGCAATCCATGAACCTGTCGCATCTTCTCATCTTCCAAGCGCGCCGGAAAAAGATGGCGCACCGCGAAGATGGTCCCGTGTCGCTAACTAGTCGAGATGTCAGGGAAAATAGCAATATGCGCTTCGTCCGGACGCCGACCGGCAGTGGATTTATTGCCTTGATCGGACAGCCGGCGAATGAAATTTCCTCCCCGGGTCCGGGCTCATAGGCCGGTGATGCCGCTGTCGACCGCCAGCGTCTGGGCGTTGACGTAGACGCTCTCATCGGAAACGAAGAACAGCGCCGCATAGGCGATTTCCCACCCCGTCGCCATCCGGCCGAACGGTACTCCCGACGCGCTCCGAGACGGCCGGCCGGCGCTGGTGTGGCGGCCGAGCGGCGTGTCGACCAGACCGGGATAGATGATGTTGGCGCGGATGCCGCGCCTTGCGCCCTCCCTGGCAACGTTGCGCATCAGGCCGCCGAGCGCGGCCTTCGACGTGTCATAGGCGATCAGCCGCGAACCGGAACGAATCGCCGCGATCGACGAGATGAACAGGATCGAAGAACCGTCGGCGAGATGCTTGAGCGCCTTGCGGCAGCAGAGCATCGGCCCGGTCAGATTGACCGCAAACGTGTCGTTCCACTCCTTCAGGTCCACGCCGTCGAGGCCGAGCGCGCCGACCCCGATGCCGACGTTGAGCACCATGCCATCGAGGCCGCCGAGCCCATCCACGGCCTCGTCGATCATCCGGTTGACATCCGCCTCGCGGGCGATATCGGCCTCGATCGAAAACGCCTGACCGCCCTCGGCCGCGATGCGCTGGACGGTGTCCTCCGCGCTTTCGCGGTTCATGTCGGCAACCGCGACATGGGCGCCTTCCCGCGCAAACAGCAGCGACATCGCCCGGCCGTTGCCGACAGGATCGGTGGCGGCATCGAACGTCCGCTGCCCGCCGCCGACGACCAGGATCTTGCGGCCCTTGAGGCGCCCGCGGCCCGGCGCCTCGCCTGCGGATTCCGGGCTGGGCGGGCGAACATATCGAATCTTGTCTGACATTTTCGTCTCACATGCTGCTTGCGCACCGGTCCATGCCGAGCGCGGGCGCTAGCCTCGCGACTCTCTGCCGGCCTTTCGCTGCCTGGCCGTTGCCTTGTCCGGCTTCGTTCCTGCTTGTCCTCCGTTCACGCCGAGCAAGGACAGGAAGAAGGCGAGGAAATGATCGACGGCTTCCATCACCCTGGCATGGGGCGACGGCTGCGCGCCCATGACATAGTGCTCGAGGCGAATGTAGATCAAACCGGCCGACAACAGCCGCGCCATTTCGCGCGGATCGGTGGTTGAGATCAGGCCGGCAAGCGCGAAGCCGCGGAAATAGTCCGTCATCAGGCGCTGTTCGCGCGAATAGAACTGATCGGCGAATTTCGCGCGAATGCCCGGCACGCGGTTGCGCTCCGCCGTGATGACCTTCTGGAACTGGTGTTCGCGCGGATCCGACCACTGCGCCACGAGATCGAGCGCGAACTGACGGCAGAAGGCGGCTGGCTGCTTGCTCAGCTGCCGATAACGCGGCTCTTCCAGGCGGCTCGCCGAACTGGCCGGACCATACTCGCTGACGATGGCTTCGAGGATCGCCGCCTTGCCCGGAAAGTGATTGTAGAGGCTGCTTTCCCGCACCCCCACTCGGCGCGCCAACTCTCGCATCGAGGCTCCGCCGTAGCCGCTTTCGGCAAACAGGTGCAGCGCTTCCGCGAGAATGCGCTCGCGGGTCGAGGGCGCGACCATGTCGGCCGCATTGGAAGCCGTGGAGACCATGTACGTTGACTAACGAACGCTCGTTCGCTAGTCAAGAGACGAACGATCGTTCGTTAACGCACGGCCGACGATCGGCGAGCCGCCCGAAGAGGCGGAACAACAGGGAGGAATGACCGATGCGCCGCCTTTCAGGAATTAAGCTTCATGCCCTGGGCATCGCGCTCGCGATGCTCGCAATCCCCGCACAGGCGCAATCCGCTCCGAAATACGACGCCGGCGCGACCGACAAGATCATCAAGATCGGCACCACAGCTCCGCTCAGCGGGCCCGTCTCCGCCTTTGCGCAGATCGCCAAATCCGCCGAAGCCTATTTCAGGAAGGTCAACGACGAAGGCGGCGTGAACGGACGGCACATCCAGATGATCATCGTCGACGACGCCTACAGCCCTCCCAAGACCGTCGAACAAACGCGGCGCCTGGTCGAGAGCGACGAGGTGCTGCTGGTCTTCGGCGGGGTCGGCACGCCGACCAACGGCGCCGTGCACAAATACCTGAACGACAGGAAGGTGCCGCAGTTGTTCCTCGGCTCGGGGGCGGCGAAATGGGATGATCCGAAGAATTTCCCATGGACCGTGGCGTGGCAGCCGACCTATCGCGACGAGGCGATCGCCTACGCCAGGTACATCAAGGCCAGCCATCCCAATGCCAAGGTCGGCGTCCTCTATCAGAACGACGACCTCGGAAAGGACTATCTGAAAGCCCTGGAAGAAGGACTGGGCAGCGGCGACAAGATCGTTTCCAGGGCCCCCTATGAAACCACCCAGCCCACAATCGACACCCAGATATTGCTGCTCAAGAGCAGCGGCGCCGACGTGGTATTGGTGGCGGCGACGCCGAAATTTGCCGCGCAGGCGATCCGCAAGATCGCCGAAATCGGGTGGAAGCCGACGACGATCATTTCAAACGTGTCGGCGTCGATCAGCGGCGTGCTCGAGCCGGCCGGGCGCGAGAATTCGATCGGCGTGATCTCCAGCCAGTACCTGAAAGACAGCACGGATCCCGGACTGAAGGATGATCCCGGTTACAAGGAATGGCTGGCGTTCATGAACAAGTATCTGCCTGACGCCAACAAGAGCGACTGGCTCAACGTCTACGGCTACACCATCGCGCAGACACTGGTTGCAACGCTCAAGGCCGCCGGCGACGACCTGACGCGCGCCAACGTGATAAAGCAGGCAACCAACCTGAAGGATCTTCGCCTGCCGATGCTGATCAACGGCACCGCCGTGAACAACTCGCCGGAGCGCTACACGCCGATGACGAGCCTGCAACTGATCCGCTTCGACGGGACGCGGTGGGTCAGCTTTGGCGAGTTGTTGCGGAATTGATCGATCCGGCAACCGTCAGCGTTTCGCGACGCGGCCCAACCGAGTGGAAGGTACTTCAATGCGGCAACTGAAAATCGGCGACATGCGGATCGACCGGCTGGTCGAAATCCCTGCCCTCCCGCTCGACAAGGAATTCCTGTTCGCCAACGTCACCGGCGAGGTGATCGAGGCCAATCGCTCCTGGCTCGATGAACGCTTCATCGAACCGGGGACGGACCGCTTCATTCTCAGCCACCATTCCTACGTGGTGCGAACGCCGCGCTGGACCGCAATCGTCGACACCTGCTGCGGCAATCACAAGGAACGTCCGGGAGTACCGTTCTGGCACCGGCTCAACCAGCCCTATCTCGAAAACATGCGGGCGCTCGGCGTGCATCCTGACGAAGTCGATTTCGTCATGTGCACCCACCTGCATGTCGACCATGTCGGCTGGAACACGCGGCTGGTCGATGGAAGCTGGGTGCCGACGTTCCCCCGCGCGCGCTATCTGATGGGACGCGTGGAATATGAGCATTGGGAGAAGCAGCACAAGTCGAACCCGTCAGGCGCGGTCAACCGCGGTTCATTCGTCGACTCGGTCCTGCCCGTCGTCGCGACAGGACAGGCCGAGTTCGTCGGCACCGATCACTGCGTGTTCGACGATCGCGAGGCTACCTTCCGCTTCGCTCCGGCGCCCGGCCACACCATCGGGAACATGATGATCGACCTCAGGGGCGGTCACGATCACGCAGTCATGTCCGGGGACGTCATCCATCACCCGATCCAATGCGCCGCGCCCTGGCTGTCGAACGCCGCGGATTTCGACCGCGAGGCAGCGCTGGCGACGCGCGTCAGGCTGCTCGAACAGCTTGCGGACACGCCGAGCATTCTGCTCGCCGCCCACTTTCCGGCGCCGACGGCCGGCCGGGTGATTTCGAGCGGCGCGGCCTTCAGGTTCGATTTTCAATAGGGGGTGATGGCTTGCTCGGGTGCGCCGTCTCCAGGAGCCGACGAAGCGAATCCAGAACTTCGTCGGGCCGCTCGTGGTGCAGCCAGTGCCCGGCGCCTGCGATCTTCACCAATTCGGCGTCCTTGAAATGCGCAAGCAGGCCGGCGGCTTCCGGATCGGGGAGAAAGCTTTCGTCGCCCCACATCAGCAGCGTGGGACAGGTGATACGCGACCACAGGGCCGCATAGTCCTCCGGCAGGAGCCGGTACGGCGCCCTCGCCCGCTGATGGTGATCGAACTTCCAGCGATGGAGCCCATCGGCGTCCTGCCTCACGCCATGGCGGGCAAGATGCAGCGCAAGCTCCGGCGTCAGCCGCCTGTTGCGCGCCGAAAGCCGCTGCGCCGCCTCCTCGATCGTGCGGAACGCGCTGGGTTCGCGCTCGGAGATGCCGTCGAGCTGATCGATCCATCGTGACATCTGCTGATGGATCGGCAAGGGCTGCGCGCCCGACAGGAACGCGCCGTCGAGCACGCCGAGGCGCGACACCTTCTCCGGATAAGTACCGGCATAGGCGAGCGCGACCATCCCGCCCATCGAATGCCCGACGATTCCCGCACCTTCCAGCTCTGCATGGTTCATCAGCCGGGCGAGGTCATAGACATTGTCGGACAGGCTGTAGCTGCTTCCCTTCGCCCATTCGGAATCGCCGTGACCGCGCAGGTCCGGGGCCAGGATATGGAAATGCGGCTGCAATTGCCGCGCGATCGCATCCCAGTTGCGGCAATGATCGAGCCCGCCATGGATCAGGATCAGCGGCGGCGCGTCTTCGTTGCCCCAGTCGGCATAGTGCAGCCGGAGCCCCTGGGACTCGTAGAAACGCGCTACCGGTTCGGCCATCACCGGATTTCTCTTCGAGGTGCCGGCTATTTCGGTGCAAACCCGAACGCACGCTCGAAGCGCTTCACATAGGCCGGCCACACCTCGGGGTTGACGATACGCGGCGGGCGCTTGCCGTCGAGCGCGTCGAGGATCTGTTCGGCCGCGATCCTGCCCATGTTCACCCGCGCTTCCTGGGTCACGCCGGCCGTGTGCGGGCTCGCCAGCACGTTGTCGAACTGCAGCAGCGGATGATCAGGGGGCGGCGGCTCCTTGTCCCAGACGTCGAGGCCGGCACCGGCAATCCGCTTGTCGCGCAGTGCCTCGTAAAGCGCCTCCTCGTCGTGAATGAAGCCGCGCGCGGTAGTGATGAAGAAGGCGTGCGGTTGCATCAGTGCGAACTGGCGGGCGCCGATCATGCGACGGTTGTCCTTGCTCAGCGGACAGGAGATCGAGACGAAATCCGAACGCTTCATCAGGTCGTCGAGCTCGACCTTCTCCCCGCCCCGCGCGGCGATCTCCTCCGCCGACAGATACGGATCGTAGGCGATCACTTTCATGTGCAAGAGGCCCTTGCACAGTTCGGCGATACGGCGGCCGACATTGCCGATGCCTACGATGCCGATGGTCTTGCCCTGCGCCTCGTTGCCCATCAGCGCGTTGCGGTTGACGTTGGCCTCGCGCCGCAGCGCGCGGTCGGATTCGAGGATGCGCTTGGACAGCGTCAGCAGCATGCCGAGCGCGTGTTCGGCGACCGAATTGGCGTTGCCGCCTGACTGATTGACGACCAGCACCCCCGCCGCCGTGCAGGCGTCGACGTCGACAGGATCGAAGCCGGCGCCGTTCGAGGACACGATCAGGAGATTCGGCGCCCGCTTCAGCAGGTCATGGTGGACATGGAAATGCGGAGCGATCTCGTCGCGCGCGGCCCCGACCTGGTAGGCATGCGCCGCCGACAGGATCGGCGCTGCGACCGCATCGGGACTCTCGTTCTCCAGCCGGTCGAGCCGCACGTCGGGACGCGCCTTGAGGATTTCGACATAGATCTCGTTGGCGAGGTATTTGACATAGAACACGCGCTTGTTGTTGACGGTCATTTCTCTGGACAACCTTTGGTTTGGGAGCTTGGCGGAATTGGCGACGAGGACACGCTGCGGCATCGCTTTATCAGGCGTCCACATCCGAAACAATCGGAGCAGATGTCATTCCGCCCTCATGCCGGCCGCCTTGATGATCGGCGCCCATTTCTCGTAGTCGGCACGGATTTTGGCGTCGAATTGCTGCGGCGTGCTGCCGATCGGCTGGGCACCTAGCTTGGCCAGGCGTTCCTTTACGGCATCGGTATTCAGCGCGGCGACAAAATCGCGCGAGAGCTTTGCCAGAACATCCGGCGGTATCCCGGCCGGTCCGAGCAGGCCCCACCAGACACCGGTGTCGTAGCCCGGCACGGCCTCCGACATGCTGGGCACCGCAGGCAGGAACGGCGCGCGATCGGCCGTGGTAACGGCGAGCGCGCGAACGGTACCCGCCTGGAGCTGCCCGACCGATTCAGGCCCGTTGTTGAAGGACATCGGAATCTGCCCGCCAAGCAGATCGTTGATCGCGGGGGCGCCGCCCTTATAGGGGATGGCCGTGAGATCGACCTTGGCAAGGCTCTTCAAAAGCTCGCCGGCCAAATGCGTCGACGTACCGTTTCCGGCGTGGGCAAAGGACAGGCTCCCCGGCTTCGCCCGCGCCGCCGAGATCAGATCGGCCAGCGTCTTGTACGGAGAGTCGGCGCGCACCAGCAGGATATTGGGTGACGACGCCAGCAGCGAAACCGGCGTGAAATCCTTGAACGTGTCGTAGGGAATTTTCGCATACAGCAGCGGATTGGTGGCATGACCGCTGGCCACCATGATCAGCGTGTAGCCGTCGGCTGGAGAAGTCACGACCGCCTGCGAGGCAATCACACCGCCGGCACCCGGGCGGTTCTCGACCACAACGGACTGCCCCCATTGCCTGGCGACGACCTCGCCGAGCGTGCGCGTTAAAACATCGACTCCCCCGCCGGCGGGATAGGGCACGATGATATGCACGGATTTGGACGGAAACGCCGTCTGGGCGGAGGCTGCGCCACACACGGAATACAAAGCCGCGACCGCGGCCGCCAAGCGGAACCACCTGCCCATGGCATCCCTTCCCGATATTTTTTCTTGTCATCTCGCATCGTCGCACGCCGCCGCAGCGCCGCGAGACGCAGGACACCGATACGATCGGGACATGTTGACAATCCCGCCGCGGACGTCAAGTTTCGGCGCTTCGAAAGATGCGCGCGCACGAGACAATCGTCGCGGATGGAGGAGAGCGAGATGGCGGTTGCAGAGGCCTCGCCGGGGACTTCGGAGAAGAGCTGGCACGCCGTGGTGCTGCAGACGCTCAAGCGCAACGACATCCGCCTGGTCCCCTATGTGCCCGATCGCGTCCTGACGACGCTGATCCGGAATTTGCACGCCGATCCGTTTTTCACGACGTTCCCCACCGCGCGCGAGGAGGAGGCGGTCGGCATCGTCTCCGGCGCCTGGATGGGCGGCATGCGGGGCGCAGTGCTGATGCAGACGTCCGGGTTCGCGACGCTGGCCAACATCCTGGCGTCGCTGGCGGTGCCCTACCAGATCCCGCTGATCATGTTCGTGTCCGAACGCGGCACGCTCGGCGAATTCAATTACGGGCAGTCGCTGGTGTGCCGCACCATGCGTCCGGTGCTGGATTCGCTCGCGATGGAGCACCACACCGCCACCCGGCTCGACGAACTCGAGTTCATCGTCGACCGCTCGATCAAGCAGGCCACCACGACCCAGGCGCCGGTGGCGCTGATCCTCTCCCCGCTGCTGACCGGCGGCAAAGTCTTCGACAAGTGAGCGCCGCCAGGAAAACCGCCATGAACACCGCTGCCGACAGCCCTGCCCGCAACACCAAGGTCATGAACCGCTTCGACCTCACCTCGCGGCTGGTCGCGAAGCTGAACAACGAGGAGGCCGTGATCGGCGGCATCGGCAATACCAATTTCGACCTGTGGGCCGCCGGCCACCGGCCGCAGAATTTCTACATGCTGGGCAGCATGGGCCTCGCCTTCCCGATCGCGCTCGGCGTGGCGCTGGCGCAGCCCAACCGGCGCGTCTTCGCGCTCGAGGGCGACGGCTCGCTGTTGATGCAGCTGGGCTCGCTTGCGACGATCGCGACGCTGGCGCCGGGCAATCTCACCATGGTGGTGATGGACAACGGCGTCTATCAGATCACCGGCGCGCAACCGACGCCGGCAGCCAGCGTCGCCGACATCGTTGCCATCGCGGTCGCGAGCGGGCTCAGCAACAGCGCGTGGGCGGCGGACGAGGAGGATTTCGAGCGCCTGATCGATCAGTCGATGTCGGCGTCGGGGCCAACCCTGATCGGCGTGCGCATCGACGACAAGCCGGGCGTCGGCACCACCCGCCGCGATCCCGTGCAGATACGGGAACGCTTCATGCACGGTATGGGCGTACGGGAGCCGCTTTAATCAGGCAGCCATTGGCGCGGGTTCACGGCAGGAAAACGCGTCGGGCGCAGAACGTGGACAGTTCGTCATGGTCGGACTGTCCTGCATCTCACGGTCGTGTGATCGGCACCCGGCCGGTGAACGTGCTATCGGGCCGCGATGAATTTCATACTTAGAATCATTGCCTGGACCCTGGCCGCCGCGGTGGCCTTCGCAACACTCGGTCCGGCGACATATCGACCTCACTCCGATCTCAGTCAGAACGGCGAACATGCCTTCGCCTTTGTCCTCGTCGGGTTGGCGTTCGGCTTGGCCTACAGCCGCAACCGGTGGAAGACGGCGGCGATTTCCCTCGTCACGATCGGCCTGCTCGAAGTGCTGCAGCGCCTGGTGCCGGGAAGGCACGCGCGGCTCAGCGATTTTGTCGTCGATGCGCTGGCAGCCTGCGCCGGCCTCGCATTCGCCGCCGGCCTCGACTGGGCCATCCGGCGCGTGCGACGACCGCGGATGGAAACGCCCTGACGCGAACGATCCCCGCCGGCTCGAGGCCCGCGAGGATCGATCTTCGACACGCGATCTTCGTCAATCGATGATCTTGACGACCCTGCGCGTACGCGGCTCGACGATCACGCGGCGCTCGTTGACGACGGCGTAGTTATACTCCGCGTGGCTCGGCAC
>JAFAGM010000090.1 GCA_023422775.1 Pseudomonadota bacterium | reverse complement strand
CTCTCTCACCCAGGCAATAGGCCAGCATCAACCGCAGCAGCGCCACTGCATCCGGAATTTCACGCCGACGCACGAAAGCCTTTGTCGCGCGCGCGCTGGCTTCGAGCTGCGAGGCACCGCCAAGCCGACCAACCACTCTCGTCCAGTCTTCATTTACAAGCGATTCGTGAGCCATATCATGCTCGAATCACGAATGATTCCAGCATGCAAGTCTAAACTTAACGCCTATGCGCCTTCGCGGGTGATGACGGCGGAGTGTGGATGAGGACGGGTGTGTATTGGGCTCAAAAACCGTCCCCCAAGGCTGTCAATCCGCGCAAAAATCCCTAAATTTCGGCCATGCCGAAATCAGCCCCCAAAGCCACCGCGAAACCCGTTGCCTCCAAAGCCCCTGCCAAGGCTGAAACGAAGGCGCCTGCCAAACAACCCGGCAGGGGCGACCATGTCTTTCTGGTCGACGGCTCCTCCTACATCTTCCGCGCCTATCACGCGCTGCCGCCGCTGAACCGCAAATCCGACGGGCTGCAGGTCAATGCCGTGCTCGGCTTCTGCAACATGCTGTGGAAGCTGTTGCGCGACATGCCCGAGGACAACCGGCCGACGCATCTCGCCATCATCTTCGACAAGTCGGAGATCACGTTCCGCAACAAGCTCTATCCCGACTACAAGGCGCACCGGCCGCCGGCGCCGGACGATTTGATTCCGCAATTCGCGCTGATCCGCGAGGCGGTGCGGGCGTTCGACCTGCCCTGCCTGGAACAGGCCGGCTTCGAGGCCGACGACCTGATCGCGACCTATGCGCGGCTCGGCAGCGAGCGCGGCGCCACCACGACCATCGTTTCCTCCGACAAGGACCTGATGCAGCTCGTGACCGACAAGGTCGTCATGTACGACACCATGAAGGATCGCCATATAGGTATTCCGGAGGTGATCGAAAAATTCGGCGTGCCGCCGGAGAAGGTGGTCGAGGTGCAGGCGCTGGCGGGCGACTCCACCGACAACGTGCCCGGCGTGCCCGGCATCGGCATCAAGACCGCCGCGCAATTGATCGTCGAGTATGGCGACCTCGAACAGTTGCTGTTTCGTGCCGGCGAGATCAAGCAGCCGAAGCGGCGCGAGGCGCTGCTCGAGAATGCCGGGAAGGCCAGGATCTCGCGGCAACTGGTGCTGCTCGACGACAAGGTAAACCTCGAAGTGCCGCTTGACGACCTCGCGGTGCACGAGCCGGATGCGCGCAAGCTGATCGCCTTCCTCAAGGCGATGGAGTTCTCCACCCTCACTCGCCGCGTCGCCGACTATTCGCATATCGATCCGTCCGACGTTGAAGCGGATGCGGCCAACAAGAGCGCGGGCGCGAAGGATGCGGCGTCTGCCGCGCCGGCCAAGGCATCGGCCGGCGGCACCGGCGATCTCTTTGCAGGCGCCGCGACGCCGGTCGCAAAGCCCGGCGCGGCCCGGGACGACAAGGCTGCAAGCGTCAAGGGCACGCCGGTCTCGCTCGCCGCGGCGCGCGAGGAAGCCATTCGCAAGATCGGGTTCGATCGCGGGAAATATCAGACCATCGGCAGCCTCGATCAGCTCAAGGCGTGGATCGCGCGCGTGCACGATGTCGGCCATCTCGTCATCGAGGCGATGTCGGACTCGATTGATCCGATGCAGGCCGAACTATCCGGCATCGCACTCGCACTCGCGCCGAACGATGCCTGTTACGTTCCGTTCGCCCACAAGCAATCCGGCGGAGGCACCGGCCTGTTCGATGCCGGTCTTGCCCCGGACCAGATCAAGGCCGCCGATGCGCTCGCGGCATTGAAGCCGGTGCTGGAATCGGCAGGCATTCTCAAGATCGGATTCAACATCAAGTTCAATGCCGTGATGCTGGCGCAGCACGGCATCACGCTGCGCAACCATGACGACGCGCAATTGATGTCCTACGCGCTCGACGCCGGACGCAATGCGCACGGCCTCGAGTCGCTGGCCGAGCGGTGGCTCGGCCACGCCGTCATCAGCTACGGCGAGCTCACCGGCAGCGGCAAGAACAAGCTGACGTTCGACCAGATCGCGATCGACAAGGCCGCCGAATATTCGGCTGAGAGCGCCGATGTGATCTACAGGCTCTGGCGGGTGCTGAAGCCGCGCCTCGCCGCCGAGCGAATGACGGTAGTCTATGAAACGCTGGAGCGGCCGCTGGTCTCGGTGCTGGCGCGGATGGAGCGGCGCGGCATCTCGATCGACCGCCAGGTGCTGTCGCGGCTCTCGGGCGATTTCGCCCAGATCGCGGCGCGCGTCGAAGCCGAGTTGCAGGAACTCGCCGGCGAGCCGATCAATGTCGGCAGCCCGAAGCAGATCGGCGATATCCTGTTCGGCAAGATGGGCATCCCCGGCGGTACCAAGACCAAGACCGGCGCGTGGTCGACCTCGGCACAGATCCTCGACGAACTCGCCGAACAGGGCCATGAATTTCCGAAGAAGATTCTGGAATGGCGGCAGGTGTCGAAGCTGAAATCGACCTATACCGATGCGCTGCCGAACCATGTCCATCCGCAGACCCATCGCGTGCACACCACCTACGCGCTGGCCGCGACCACCACCGGACGGCTGTCTTCCAACGAGCCGAACCTGCAGAACATTCCGGTTCGCACCGAGGATGGCCGCAAGATCCGCCGCGCCTTTGTCGCGACGCCCGGACACAGACTGGTTTCGGCGGACTATTCGCAGATCGAACTGCGGCTGCTCGCCGAGATCGCCGATATCCCGGTGCTGAAGCAGGCTTTCCGCGACGGGCTCGACATTCACGCCATGACGGCATCGGAGATGTTCGGCGTGCCGATCAAGGACATGCCGAGCGAGATCCGCCGCCGGGCGAAGGCGATCAATTTCGGCATCATCTACGGCATCTCGGCATTCGGGCTCGCCAACCAGCTCGGCATCGCCCGCGAGGAGGCCTCCGCCTACATCAGGAAGTATTTTGAACGCTTCCCGGGCATTCGCGCCTACATGGACGACACCAAGGAGTCGTGCCGCAAGAACGGTTATGTCACCACGCTGTTCGGCCGCAAGATGTACTACCCTGACATCAAGGCCTCCAACGCCTCGGTCCGTGCCTTCAACGAGCGCGCGTCGATCAACGCGCGCCTGCAAGGCACCGCCGCCGACATCATCCGCCGCGCCATGATCCGGATGGAGGATGCGCTCGCCGAGAAGAAGCTCTCCGCGCAGATGCTGCTGCAGGTGCACGACGAATTGATCTTCGAAGTGCCCGAGAACGAAGTCGCAGCGACGCTGCCGGTCGTGCAGCATGTGATGCAGGACGCCCCGTTCCCCGCGGTGCTGCTGTCGCTGCCGCTGCAGGTCGACGCGCGGGCCGCGAACAACTGGGACGAAGCGCACTGAGCGGGCGAATTCTTCCTTCTCCCACAAGGGGAGAAGGAACAAACGTCAATCCAGCTTCGCTTCCATGCCGCGCTTGGTCGCGGGGCGGGCCATCAGCGCGTTATACCAGCGCTCGACGTTCGGAAAATCCTTCAGTTCGACCTTGTGGCGCGGGTGGCGCCAGGCCCAGCCGAGGATGGCGAAATCCGCGACCGAGAGGGCGTCGGCGACGAATTCGCGCCCTTCCAGCCGCCGGTCGAGCACACCATACAAGCGTCGGGTTTCGGCCATGTAACGTTTCAGGCCGTAGGCACGGTCGGTCTCGTTCTCCAGCGCGATGAAATGGTGCACCTGGCCGGGCATCGGCCCGAAACCGCCCATCTGCCACATCAGCCATTCATAGACGGGGATGCGTTCGGCGAGCGGCTTCGGCAGGAACTTGCCGGTCTTCTCGCCGAGGTAAAGCAGGATCGCGCCGGACTCGAAGATGCCGACCGGCTTGCCGCCGGGGCCGTCGGGATCGACGATCGCGGGAATCTTGTTGTTCGGGCTGATCTTGAGGAAGGCGGGCGCCATCTGCTCGCCCTTGCTGATGTTCACCGGGATCACCTTGTACGGCAGCCCCATTTCCTCGAGTGCCACGGAGATCTTCCGGCCGTTCGGCGTGTTCCAGGTGTGCAGTTCGATCGTCATTCCCGTTTTCCCCCAAGAGAAAGCCTTGATAGAAGCTTTACCACTCCCCTAGCGCGGAACCGAAGGGCCTTACAACGGGCCTTTCTGAATGCCGTCCCTGCCGTTCCGGCGGGACACCGTGCCCTGTTGACGGCAACGGATCGGCGCTGGAATGTGCCGGCGACCGCCGATAGATTGCGGCCCGCCTCAAACGCCCTTGGGAAAACCGCCTTGTCCAAATCCGCCTCCCGCGCCCGCCTCGCCGAGATCATCCGCAAGCGTTCGTTCGGCCGCGGCGAGATCACGCTGGCTTCGGGCCGCAAGAGCGACTTCTACTTCAACCTCAAGCCGACCATGCTCGATCCCGAAGGCGCGGCGCTGCTGGCGGAACTGACCTATGAGGCGCTGAAGGACGACAATCTCGATTTCATCGGCGGGCTGGAAATGGGCGCGGTCCCGCTGGCGGGTGCGATCGCGCAGCTGTCATGGCTCAAGGGCCACCCGATCGCGGCCTTTTTCGTGCGCAAGAAGCCGAAGGAGCACGGCGCCCGGCTCGCGGTGGAAGGCCTCGCCAAGGGCGAGAGCCTGCAGGGCAAGCGCATCGTGATCGTCGAGGACGTCACCACGACCGGCGGCTCGGCGCTGAAGGCGGTCGAAGCGGTGCGCGAAGCCGGCGGCGAGATCGTGCTTGTCCTCACCATGGTGGACCGCGAAGAAGGCGCGAGCGAAACTTTTGCGGAAGCCGGACTCGCGTTTCGCTCGCTGTACAAGGCCAGCGAGTTTTTGAAGGGCTGATTGCTGCGGCCATCGGCTCTCACCGTCGTCATGCCCGGGCTTGATGAGAGAGCATCGCATTTCTCTTCCGCCTTCACCCGGGTTCAACCGCTCGTTTACCATCGCGCATTAAGGTTACTCCCGGCTGAAGCCTCTTCCGCTTCAGCGCGTATTGTTGCGTTGTGTGGAGTAAGCGTTGCGTACCGAGTTGACTTTTTCGCGCGTGCGGCGCCGCACGACGTTCGTTGCCGCCGCCACCCTGGCCGGCTCTCTCATTCTCACACCCGGCAGCGTCTCCGCCGAAGGCCTGTTCGATTTCTTCTTCGGCGGCGCCCAGAAGCAGCAACCCCGCCAGGCCAGCTTCTTCGCCGATCCGTTCGGCCTCAATCAGCAGCAACCGGCGCCTGCACCGGCGCCGCGCGTGGCCGGATCCGGGCCTGCGTTTTGCGTGCGCAGTTGCGACGGCAAGTATTTTCCGCTGACCCGAGGCAACGCCTCGCCGGTTCAGACCTGCCAGGCGTTCTGTCCGGCAAGCGTCACCAAGGTGTTTTACGGCAGCAGCATCGACGGCGCGACCGCGAGCAACGGCGAACGCTATTCCAGCAGTGAAAACGCCTATGCCTATCGCAAGGCGCTGCGGGCCGATTGCACCTGCAACGGCCGCAGCCCGTCCGGACTGGCGCCGGTCGATCTCGCCTTCGACACCTCGCTCCGCCCGGGCGACGTGATCGCCACCACGGACGGCTTGGTGGCCTATACCGGCCGTGCGGGTGCGGGCCACACCACCGAGTTCACGCCGGTCGCTTCCTATGCCGGCCTCACCGGCGATGTCCGCGCCCGGCTCGGCGAAATGAAGGTCGCGCCGGTCACGGCCGAAATGGTCGGCGAGATGGTGACGCCGGAAACGCGCGAGGTGACGTCGAGCATTCCGAGGACAGCGACGCCGAAGGCGGCAAAGCGGGCGGAAGTTAACTGATTTCCTCATGGTGAGGAGCACGCGAAGCGTGCGTCTCGAACCATGGAGCTGCGATGCGGCCATCCTTCGAGACGGCGCTGGCGCGCCTCGTCAGGATGAGGACGGTAACCTCACTCACCGCCCGACGATGACGCCGATCACATTCGGCGCCGCGAGATACTTCTCTTCGATCGCCGCGCGCGCCGCAGCGCGGTTTTCCGCCGTCAGCAATCCGCGCTTCTCGGCCAGGATCATCCAGCAGTAGCCCCACCAGTCCGTCAGCATGCCCTGGTCGTCGACGAGGTCGTAGCCCTGCTCGGCGGCAAATATCCGCGCATGCGCTTCGTCCAGCGTATCGAGAAAGGCGTGATCCTCGTCCGAGAACAGGTCGTCGCTGAAATCGTCCGTCGTGTAGCCCCACACGGACATGCAGACAGCATTGAACTCGCGGTCGATGGCGTCGTCGTCGACGACCCGGCGGCGCGAAGCCTGGTGCAAACGCGACAGCGAGCGCGCGAAATCGGCAATGCGGGTGAGAGCGAACTGATCGAAGGCGATGGTGGACATGTAGTCCTCACGAACTCTGACAGGCCATAGATGTTGTGTCGACGCAGCGTCGAATCACAATGATATATCAAAGACTTGCTAAAGTGTTCTTAATTCGTTCCGGCGATGCGGCAACGCTCCGATCCAAGCGTCGTCGGCGAAGGACGGGACGACGGAAACAGGGCGGCAACCGCCGCGCCGATGCCGCGAAATCGGCCCGGTCCTTGCATAAAATCATGTCAGCGCAGTGCAGAACGTCGCTGTGGGCGGTTTCGATCGAGCCGCAAGGCGCGTATCTTCGGCTTCAGTCAAAATTGCAGGGATCGACGTATTGCAGGAACAAACCCCAGGGAATTATCCGGCGCTGGGCCAGCCGATCGACGAACTGGCGCTGGCAGAGATCAAGGGCGCGATCCTCGCCAAGCTGCGGCTCGCGATCGGCAAGGATGCCGGCATGGCGACCCGGCGCGACTGGTACAAGGCGGCGGCACTGGCGCTGCGCGACCGTATCGTCCATCGCTGGCTTACCGCCGAGAAGGAGAGCTACGATGCCGGCAGCAAGCGGGTCTACTACCTCTCGCTCGAATTTCTGATCGGCCGCCTGTTCACCGACGCGCTGAACAATATGGGGCTGCTGCCGGTGTTCGAGGCGGCGCTTGGCGACCTCGGTGTCGGACTCGACGACCTGCGCAAATGCGAGCCGGATGCGGCGCTCGGCAATGGCGGCCTGGGACGGCTCGCGGCGTGCTTCATGGAGAGCATGGCAACGCTCGCCATCCCCGCCATCGGCTACGGCATCCGCTACGATTTCGGCCTGTTCCGCCAGATCGTCGCGGATGGCTGGCAGCAGGAATATCCCGACGAGTGGCTGAGCTTCGGCAACCCTTGGGAATTCCAGCGGGCCGAGGTGATCTACCACGTTCATTTCGGCGGCCATGTCGAGCATGTCGACGACCGCGGGCGCGACCGCGCCACATGGCGTCCGGCGGAAACCGTTCAGGCAGTCGCCTACGACACCCCGATCGTCGGCTGGCGCGGCCACCACGTCAATGCGCTGCGGCTATGGTCGGCACGCTCGCCAGATCCATTGCGGCTCGACGTCTTCAACACCGGCGATTACCTCGGCGCCATCGCCGAGGAAGCGCGCGCGGAATCGATCTGCAAATTCCTTTATCCGAACGACGAAAGCCCGGCGGGCCGCGAGTTGCGGCTGCGGCAGGAATATTTCTTCGTCTCCGCCTCGCTGCAGGACCTGGTCAAGCGGCACCTCGCCTCCGACGGACAGTTGCGCAACCTGCCCTCCAAGGTCGCGGTGCAGCTCAACGACACCCATCCGAGCCTCGCCGTCACCGAACTGATGCGCATCCTGGTCGACCTGCACAATTTCCGCTGGGACGAAGCGTGGAAGCTCACGATGGCGACGCTGTCCTATACCAACCACACGCTGCTGCCGGAAGCGCTCGAGACCTGGCCGGTCGAGTTGTTCGAGCGGCTGCTGCCCCGGCATCTCGAAATCATCTACCGCATCAATGCCGCGCATCTCGCGCTGGCCGACCAGCGCTGCCCGGGCGACATCGATTTCCGCGCTTCGGTATCGCTGATCGACGAGAAGAACGGCCGCCGGGTGCGGATGGGCCAGCTCGCCTTTGTCGGCTCCCACCGCATCAACGGCGTGTCGGCGATGCATTCCGACCTGATGAAGGAGACCGTATTCCACGATCTCAACCATCTCTATCCCGGCCGCATCACCAACAAGACCAATGGCATCACCTTCCGCCGCTGGCTGATGCTCGCCAACCCGCGCCTGACCGCTCTGCTCCGCGAGGTCTGCGGCGACGCCGTGCTCGACGATTTCTCGCTGTTCGACCGCATCGAGGCCCGCGCCAGCGACCAGGCCTTCCAGCAACGCTTCCGCGACATCAAGCACCACAACAAGCTGGCGCTGGCGCGGCTGATCGGCGAGCGCCTCGGCGTCAAGGTCGATCCGTCGGCGCTGTTCGACGTCCAGATCAAGCGCATCCACGAGTACAAGCGGCAATTGCTCAACATCATCGAGACGATCGC
>JAFAGM010000045.1 GCA_023422775.1 Pseudomonadota bacterium | reverse complement strand
ATGGACCGCATATACCTTTTCGGAATTTGCGCTTATTATAGGGCTGTAAAATCGGGAATTCTTGGAAAGGTCCGTCGTTTTGCCTGTTTTTAGGTCCAAAATCCGGATGATATTATATGTTTGCTTTCCATACCGAGCATCTTTGCGGAGCTCGTCCCATATCAAAAATTGATCGTTTACATGGAAATATGGTGTCAATTGATAGCCGATTTCCACCAAGATTTCCTCCTTTCCGTTGTTGGTTTTTCGGATTTCCGGGATGAATTCCGGCGATGAAACAAGGGTAAAAAGGGCACCTGATGTGTTCGATTGAGGGAGGTAATCATGGGTCGGATACCGAGATTTTCGCGCCAAAAGTAGGGTCGGTTCTTCTCCGATTTCCTCCTTTTTCCATTGTGATTTCAGGGAGTCCATCGTCGCCAGATAGAGCTTCCGAGCACGCAATTCCGTTGCTTTTTTTAATGCCCGATTGAAGGTGAATGGACGCACCAAATGGCGGCGCATGTCTTCCATGATTTCCTCTTTTACGGCGTATCCAAAAGTATTGGTCAGGTAGGTATTCATGCTGTAACCTGTAGAGTAGTAGGAGGGGGTAAGGTCCTTGAATGAACCCAAGATATTCTTGCTGAAACTGTAGTCTCTACCCGAGAGGATGTTGGTCCGGAGCGGCATCAGAAAGGTGCTGCTTCGGCCTCTTCCCCCTGTTGAATATTCCGTTTCAATGGAGACGGCATCACCCTCAAAGTACCAAGCTGGAAGGTGAAGACCATAGAGAGCAAGGGCCAATTGTTCGAAAAAAGGCCCCTTTATCTTGCCTGTCAATTTGTCAAATTGTGCGACATGTCTGAGCTCATGTTGAACTAAGTTTGGTAACCACGTCACGTTATCACTGGCCGGCCCAGGCGTGGAAAATGCTTCAACTTTCCGGGGTGCCAACTGGGCAAATCCATTCTGTTCGATGTTATTTTCGTGAAGAATTATGGAAATCTTTCGTGGTTTCGATGCAAGCTGCGCTTTTGAAAAGATGATCATTTGATCGATCTGCTGGGCGAGGAGGGAGGCTGAACTTTCAAAGGACGATGGATAAATCAATTGGAAATTGGTCGTTGAAATCTGTCTCCATTGAATGGATGCAGGGGCCTGGTCGGTGTTAATTATCTGTGATTTTGAATGTTGTATATTTATTATTGATATAATACTACATAAAATACTGATAAATAATTGTTTATGACCTATAAAAAAGCTTAAAAACCTCATTTGCTAAATATATTAGTAAAAATAGCGTATTTTTTATGAATTTTAAATTCATTTGAATTTTGTAAAATATTGAAAAATAGATTCATATATCGTTTTATATATTTGTTATTTTCTGTTGATTTTTCGGTTAATATGCTTGTTTTATCCCATGATTGTGAATAAAATAGCTGCTCTTGATTTGTGTTGTAAATGTATGTTAAATAGTTAGAATTTACAAGATTTTTATGAGTGGTGTAGGGATCAGCGTTAACGGAGAATTGGAATTTTTAAAATTGCCTACTGAATAAGTCGAATTAAATTACTGCAGCCTTGCCTAAATTTTGCTTTTGGTGGCGCGGGAAAAAATCGGTCGGATTTTTCTTTTGTCGAATGGGATGTTTTGGGTTTTGTATTTCTTGACTCCAAATGAGGGAATGGACGTGGATTTTGTGTTCGTTTATTTAACTGTCATTGTGACATGTTTTGCTTATTGGTTGCGGCTGTTGTTTTTGGTGTAGTCGTGACGACCATGGGGTCGTTAAAATTTAATTATATTATCCGGTTAAAAAAAACGACTTTTGCACAAACGATTTTCGGACCCATGTAGGATTACAAAAATAAAGGAGGCGTATGGAAGAATTAGCAATGCTTGTTGCTCATGTAGAGCAGTTGATTGAACGTGGTGATCAGACCGAGCTTGCGGATTATTTGAACGAACTGAATATTTCGGATGTCGAGGAATTGATCGATGAGTTACCCGAATACGGTCCTCTATTTTTAGAAACCTTAAGTCTCAAAAGAGCGGTTAATGTTTTCCGTATTTTGGACTTCCCCACCCAAGAAAGAATCTTCAAAAAATTACCGGCGAATTTAATCCGAGAGCTCTTGAATGAGATGCCTCCGGATGACCGTACCTCCTTCTTCTCGGAGCTGACTGGTGATGTCGTAAAAAGGCTCATTATTCTCCTGACTCCGGAGGAGCGGAAAGAGGCACTTTCCCTGTTGGGCTATCCCGAAGATTCGGTCGGTCGTCTGATGACGCCCGACTACATCACCGTGAAAGAACACTGGACGATGCCAAGGGTGTTGGATCACATCCGTCGCTATGGTTCGGCATCAGAGACGATCGATGTGCTTTATGTTATCGATGCCGATGGTAAGCTGATTGATGACGTCCGGATCAAGGACATCGTGATCGCGGATCCGGAGGCTGTGGTCTCCGACCTGATCGACAACAGGCTGATCTCTCTCCGCGCCAACGACCCGCAGGAGGAAGCGGTGAACATCTTCCGGATGAACAATCGTGTCGCGCTCCCGGTGGTGGACGAACAGGACATCATGTTGGGGATCGTGACGATCGATGATATCCTTTGGGTCGCCAACGAAGAGTATACCGAAGACATGCAGCGCTTCGGGGGTACCGAGGCCTTGGATGAGCCGTACCTGGATGTGTCGATTTTCCACCTCGTGAAAAAACGCGCCGGTTGGTTGATCGTCCTTTTCCTCGGACAGCTCTTGACCTTCAACGTCCTCCAACATTACGAGGCTCGCCTAACGACTATCCTTGTCCTGCTCATGCCGGTCATCATGTCCAGCGGGGGTAACTCCGGTTCGCAGGCATCGACCCTAATCATCCAGGCCATGGCCATGGGTGAGGTGACCCTGCGCGATTGGTGGTTGGTTATGCGACGTGAGTTTCTTTCCGGAACCTTGCTCGGAATTATCCTCGGGCTTCTGGGGTTCTTCCGGATCGGAGCTGAGGAAGCGATCCAATCGACCTACGGTGCCGACTGGCCGCTGTACGGTCTGGCGATCGGCTGCTCCCTGGTGGGAGTCGTGCTTTGGGGATCCTTGGTCGGCTCCATGCTGCCCTTTATCCTTCGGCGCTTCGGTGCGGACCCGGCAAGTTCATCTGCACCATTCGTATCCACATTGGTGGACGTAACAGGCTTGGTAATTTACTTCAGCTTCGCAACCTACATCCTCCGGGATATCATGTACTAATTATTCTAATTGGTTCTGAATAACTTGCGAAAAAACGCTTAAAAATATTTGCACTTCTCGGTGAATCTTCCGATAATTGCATCACCGAAAACGAAAGGGACGGTTTAAACTCCTGAATAGCTCAGTTGGTTAGAGCATCTGACTGTTAATCAGAGGGTCGCTGGTTCGAGCCCAGCTTCAGGAGCAACAAAAAGCTCAGCATTACGCTGAGCTTTTTTCTTTTTCAGCCCTTTGGGAACACCGCTTGCCCGCGGCAATGCACCGCCCCGAACGATCTTTCTGAAAATTTCCAGAAGTACGAACGGAATGGAATTTCGGGTAGGAAACCGATATTTTCCGGGGAATTTTTCTTG
>JAFAGM010000036.1 GCA_023422775.1 Pseudomonadota bacterium | reverse complement strand
TCAAGCGGCTCAAGGACCCCGCGATCAAGGGGCCTTATGCCTGGCGCGCCGGCCCCATCAAGGAACTGCGCGCGACCGATCCCCATACGGTGGATTACGAACTCGAGGAGCCGTTCTCCGAACTGCTGCTGCAGCTCACGATGTTCACCAACGTCATCCACAACAAGGAGAGCGTCGAGGCGCTGGGCAAGGATTACGGCATCAAGGGCGCCGACGGCACCGGACCCTGGTGTTTCGACCACTGGCAGCCGCGCACCGAGATCGTGCTCAAGCGCCACGACGCCTACAAATGGGGCCCGTCGATGTACCAGAACAAGGGTCCGGTCAAGTTCGAGAAGCTCAGCATCAAGATCGTGCCGGAGGACTCCGCCCGGGTCGCCGCCATGATGGGCGGACAGTTCGACGTCACGCACCAGGTTCCGATAGCGTTCATCCAGCAGGTCAAGGCCGCGCCGACCCTGACCGTTCAGGAAGCCAAGCCCAACTTCCAGTTGATGTATTACGGCTACAAGACGACGCGGCCGATGGTCGCCGACGCCCGCGTGCGCGAGGCGATGAATATCGCCATCAACCGCGCCGAGATCGTCAAGGGCATCATGCTGGGCAACGCCGATCCCGCCTACACCTTCATCGATCCCAAGGCGCTCGATTTTTCGGAATCGACCAAGGGTATCATCAAGGAAGACGCCGAACGGGCGAAGAAGCTGCTGGATGAGGCCGGCTGGAAGGTGGGCGCCGACGGCATCCGCGAAAAGGATGGCGTCAAGCTCGCACCGAGGGTCCTGTTCACCCAGGTGGCCTATTTCCCGCGCGTGTCCGAGGCGATCCAGGGCTACATGCGCAAGATCGGCATCGACTGGAAGATCGTCGGCTACGATTCAACGATCGCGCCGGCCGAGATGGCCAAGCAGGATTACGAACTGTGGACGGTGACGTTCCCCTACATCTCGGCGGGCGACCTGCTCAATTTCTACTTCGATTCGAAAAACATGCCGGCACCAAACCGGATGAACTGGAACGACCCCAAGACCGACGAGTACCTGAAGATGGGACGCGCCGCGCTGACGGAGGCCGACCGCACCAAGTACTACGCACTGGCGCAACAGCGCGTCACCCAGGAGCATCTGTGGATGCCCGTCATGAACATCGCGATGTACACGACGAGCGTCAAGAAGCTGAAGGGTGTCCGGCCGCACATGCTCTATCAGAACACCTTCTACAAGGGACTGGATTACTCCTTCTGATGGACACGCTTCTCGAGGTTCGCGACCTAAGGACCCACTTCGCCACCGACCGCGGCCTGTTCCGCGCGGTCGACGGCATCAGCTTCAGCGTTCCCCGCGGACGCACCATCGGCCTGGTCGGCGAGTCCGGCTGCGGCAAAAGCGTCACGTCGCTTTCGGTGATGGGGCTGGTGCCGAGCCCGCCGGGCAAGGTCGAGGCCGATGCGGTGCTGTTCGGCAATCGCGACATGCTGAAACTGTCGGCCGACGAGCGGCGCAAGCTGCGCGGCGGCAAGATGTCGATGATCTTCCAGGAACCGATGACCTCGCTCAACCCGGTCCATACGGTCGGGCAGCAGATCGTCGAGGCTATCCTGGCCCATACCCAGATGTCGCCGCGCGCCGCAAAGGCGCGCGCGATCGAAATGCTCGACCTGGTGCGGATCCCCTCGCCGGCCCAGCGCGTCGACGACTATCCGCACAACATGTCGGGCGGCATGCGCCAGCGCGTGATGATCGCGATGGCGCTCTCCTGCGAACCCTCGCTCCTGATCGCCGACGAGCCGACGACCGCGCTAGACGTCACCATCCAGGCCCAGATTCTCGATCTGCTCAGCGACCTGCAGCAACGGCTCGGCATGGCGATCCTGATCATCACCCACGATCTCGGCGTCATCGCCGAGGTCGCCGACCAGGTGCTCGTCATGTATGCCGGCCGGATCGTCGAGAGCGCCGATGTGAGCGATTTGTTCGCCGATCCCCAGCATCCCTATACGATCGGGCTGCTCGGCTCGATCCCGCGCATCGACGTCGACCGCAAGCGACTCGCCACCATCGAGGGCATGGTGCCCAGCCCCAACAACCAGCCCAAGGGCTGCCGCTTCGCGCCGCGCTGTCCGTTCGCGGACCTGCGCTGCCGGCAGCAGCCGCCGCCGCTGCGCGATATTGCGCCCGGCCACCAGGTGGCGTGCTGGAAGGCGCCCGTCGAGGTGACGTCATGAGTGCTGTCGCCCACGACATCCCGGTCCTGCAGGTCAACGGCCTGATCAAGCATTTTGCGGTCAGCCGCGGCCTGATCCGCCGCAAGGTCGTCGGACTGGTCCGCGCTGTCGAGGACGTCAGCTTCGAGATCGCCCGCGGCGAAACGCTGGCGCTGGTGGGCGAATCCGGCTGCGGCAAGTCGACCACCGGACGCCTGGTGCTGCGCCTGATGGACCCCACCGGCGGCTCGGTGCGCTTCAAGGGCAAGGAAATTGCAAACCTGAACAAGGACGAATTGCGCCGTCTGCGCCGGAATATGCAGATCATCTTTCAGGATCCCTACGCCTCGCTCAATCCGCGGATGACCGTCGGCGAGATCCTGGCCGAACCCTTGCGCGTGCACGAGATCGGCGACGCCGCCTCGCAGGCCGCGCGCGGCCGCGAGCTTCTGGAAATCGTCGGCCTGCTGCCCGAACACGCCAGGCGCTATCCGCATCAGTTCTCCGGCGGACAGCGCCAGCGCATCGGCATCGCGCGGGCGCTGGCCGCCAACCCCGACCTGATCGTCTGCGACGAGCCGGTGTCGGCGCTGGACGTTTCGATCCAGGCGCAGATCGTCAACCTGCTGCAGAATTTGCAGCAGCGCTTCGGCCTCTCCTATCTGTTCATCGCCCACGATCTCGCCGTGGTGAAGCACATCAGCGACCGCGTCGCGGTGATGTATCTCGGCAAGCTGGTCGAGATCGCCGACAAGAAGACGCTGTACGACCGTCCGCTGCACCCCTACACCCAGGCGCTACTGGCGGCGATCCCCAAGCCGGACCCCGGCCTGCGCACCAAGCGCGTCATGCTGCAGGGCGACGTGCCGAGCCCGTTCAAGCCGCCGACCGGATGCCGTTTCCACACCCGCTGCCCGCACGCGCAGGCGCGCTGCTCGGCCGAGGAGCCGAAACTGCGCGAGGCGTCGCCCGGCCACCGGGTTGCCTGCCATTTTTTCGAGACGCTGCCCGTTCCCACCATCATGGCGCGGGCCGGCATCGCGACCGGCAAACTCAGCGAGCGGCTGGCGCTCTTCGAGGCGGCCAAGCAGGTACGGGCGCCCGGGTAGCGGCTGACCTTCGCGGACACAACGTCAAATCAGCGCGGCACCACCGCCGTCGCCTCGATTTCGACGCGCGCGGCCTTCTCGACCAGGCGCACCACCTGCACCAGCGCCATGGCGGGATAATGGGCCCCGAGAATTTCGCGATAGACCCGGCCGAGATTCCTGAGGTTCGCGAGATACTCTTCGATATCGACGACGTACCAGGTCAGGCGCACCAGATGTTCCGGACGCGCACCGCCTTCGGCGAGAATTGCGGCAATGTTGCTCAGCGTCCGGCGCACCTGCGCGACGAAGTCGGACTCCAGATGGCCCTCGGTGTCCCAACCGATCACGCCGCCGGTCACCACGAGACGGCCATCGGCCGCCATGCCGTTGGCGTATCCTTTCGGCATCGGCCAGCCGCTCGGCTGCAGCACCTGCGGGCTATCGCTCCTGGGGGCAGCCACCGCCTTCAAGGCGGGGCTATCTGGTGTGGTCAACGGCTGTTCTCCTTCGCAATCGAGTTCATTCGGCAGCGACGCCAGGAGCCGACGCGCTGCCGGCCGCCGCCATCTGCCTGAGTGTAAAGCGCCTCAGCTTGCCGGTTTCAGTCTTCGGCAGTTGCGTGACGTATTCGATCGCGCGCGGGTATTTGTAGGGCGCGATCTCGCGCTTGACGTGATCCTGCAGCGCCTGTGTCAGCGCGGCGTCGGCTTCGGCGCCATCTGCGAGCACGACATAGGCCTTGACGATCAGGCCCCGCGCCTCGTCGGGAGCGCCGACCACCCCGCACTCGGCGACCGCGGGATGCGACAGCAGTGCCGCCTCAACCTCGGGACCTGCGATGTTGTAGCCGGACGACACGATCATGTCGTCCGACCGGGCGACAAAGGACAGCCGGCCGCTCGCGTCGCGGACGAAAGTATCGCCTGTGAGGTTCCAACCGTGACGCACGTAGTTCGACTGCCTGCCGTCGGCGAGATAACGGCATCCGGTCGGCCCGCGCACTGCGAGCTTGCCGACGGTACCCTGCGGCAACTCGTTCATATCCTCGTCGACGATCCTGGCCTCATAGCCGGAAACCGGATGCCCCGTCGTTCCGGCGATGGCATCGCCGACGCGGTTGGTGATGAAGATGTGCAACAGTTCCGTGGAGCCGATGCCATCGAGGATGGTTTTGCCGGTCTTGCCAGTCCAGGCATCGAACACCGGCGCCGGCAGCGTCTCGCCCGCGGAAACCGCAATCCGCAACGACGACAGGTCCGCGCCATTGTCCATCGCGGCCATCATCGCGCGATACGCCGTCGGCGAGGTGAAGCAGACCGTGGCCTTGTAGGTTTCGATGATCTTGATCATCTCGCTCGGCGCGGCATTCTCCAGCAGCGTCGCCGTCGCACCGAACCGCAGCGGAAAGATCGCGAGCCCGCCGAGGCCGAACGTGAATGCCAGCGGCGGCGAGCCGACGAAGACATCATCCTCGGTAACGCCGAGGACTTCTTTGGCGTAGCCATCCGCGACGATCATCAGGTCGCGATGGAAATGCATCGTCGCCTTGGGTTCACCCGTGGTGCCGGAGGTAAATCCAAGCAGGGCTACGTCATCGCGACCGGTCTTCACCGCATCGAACTTCACCGGCTTGTTCAACGCCACCCGGTCGAGTTCGGCGTCATGGTTCGACGTGCCGTCGAAATTCACGACCTGCTTGAGGTACCGGCTGGTCTTCGCGCATGCGACCAGTTCGTCCGCGATACGGCTGTCGGTCAGCGCCAGCGTGATCTCGGCCTTGTCGATGATCTTGGCCAGTTCACCGGCGCGCAGCATCGGCATGGTGTTGACGACGACGGCGCCTGCCTTGGTGGCCGCAAGCCATGCCGCAACCAGCGCCGGATTGTTGCCCGATCGGATGAGCACGCGGTTGCCGGGCTTGACGCCATAGTTCTCAACCAGCGCATGGGCCAGGCGGTTGGACCAGTCGGCCAGTTCCTTGTAGGTGCGCTGACGGCCGTTGCCGATCAGTGCAATACGGTCGCCCCACCCTTTTTCAACGATACGATCGGTCAGTTCGACCGCCGCGTTCAGATACTCCGGATATTGAAACTCGGGCCGGTCGAGCAGCAATTCAGGCCATTGCTCGAACGGCGGCAGGTTTCGTCGCGCAAAATCGTCGACATGGCCGGATGGGCCAAGGACTGGACCGGAGGATCGGCTCAGAGTGTGACCTGACATTTCGATCGCCCCTCGCTTTCAAAGGCTCGAGATCAATATCGAGGACGCCCGGCAGCGCTATCTCATAAATCATTTTAGGTTTAAAGTAATTCAACGCAAGTGGGGAATGCGGCCTGGTTCACAAATAGATGAGGCCGGCAGCCGTATCGCGCGGCCCCCGGCCCTGGAACTGGCGCTTCGGTCGAGCAAAGCCGCTCGGCCGCTTCGTGCCTATTCGTTGGCCTCCGGCGGCAAGAAATTCACCTCGTGCTGCGCCGATATTCGCACCACCTCTTCGGGATCGGTCAGGTTGTGCAACTGGTTGAAGAGAGCTTCGAGCTTCTGCATCGGCGACACCCAGAACAGCGCGCGCGCCGGCTTGTCGGACTTGTTGAAGTAGCCGTGCGGGATGCCGCGCGGCATGCGGACCAGATCGCCGGCCTTGGCCTGCACCCAGACGCCATCGAGCTTGAGGTCCAGCACACCTTCCTGCACCAGGATGAATTCGTCCTGCGTCGGATGGACGTGCACCGGCACGAACTGGCCGGGTTCGCTGTTGGTCTCGAATGCAAAGGTGGAATCGGTGATGGCCTTGGGGAAGTAGACCTGACCCAGAATATTCCATGTCTTGCCGCCGTAGCCGGTGCCGCTGGCCGTGATACCTTTTTCGAGCGTTGCCATGTCGCCATCTCCTCGGTTTTGATGTGATTAGGGTGTTCAGATCATCCGCTAGCGTCCCGCCAGTTGCTTCAGCCGCAAGGTCATCGTCGAACTTGGATCGGCGAGCGGCGCGATGGCGGTGAAATGATTGGCGTCGGGAATCGTCGCGAAACGCGTCGCGATGCCGCCGGCGTTCCAGGCATCGGCGATGGTCCGGCTCTGCCGCAAATATTCGGCGCTCTCATTGCCTCCGACCACAGCATCCAGCGAGCCGCGCACCGGCGGTTTCCAGAACAGGGGGCTTACCGCCCTCGCCGATGCGTCATCGAGCTTCAGCACGGTGTTGATGGATGTGCCGACCAGCGGGCGCAGATCGAACAGTCCTGAAATCGCATAGGCCGCAGTGACGAGCCCTTCCGGCAACGATGCATCGAATGCGCGCCAGTCCGTCGCCAGCATGCAGGCGGCGAGATGACCGCCTGCGGAATGACCGCTCACGACGAGCGGTCTCCCGAACTTAGCCAGTTCGCGGGATACTGCACGCATCTCGGCGATGATCTCGGCGATCGAAACTGTAGGGCAGAGGTCGTAACTCGGCACCGCGACATCGATGCCATGGGCGTTGAGGCCGCCTGCGAGATGGCTGAAGAACGAGCCGTCGAGCGCCTGCCAATAGCCGCCATGGATGAAGACGACGATCGGCCCCGTACCGTCGCCGGAGAAAAGGTCGATCCGGTTGCGATCGCCCGCACCGTAGGCGATCACCTTGTGACGCGCCTGATGCGTCTCGCGATAGGCTTTCGCATCGCGCGACCAGCCGGCGATGATCGCGGGATTCCCCGGAACCCGCGCGCGATTGTTGTATTCGGTCTCGTAGTCGACGTCCGGGCTCAACGGATCACCTCCGGCCATCGAATTTCACTCCGTCCGCGCCTTGGCGGATTTCTGCGCCGAAGCCTTGGTCTTCGCCAGCAGACGCATCAGTTCGCGGACATCCTTCGGCGTCAGGTCGGCGAAGATATCGGCGATCCACAATTCATGCTCCGACGCCATCCTGCGAAATTCGGCGCGCCCGGCCCTGGTCAGGCGGATCACCTGCGCGCGGCGGTCGGCATCCGAGGTACGGCGGTCGAGGTGTCCGGATTCGACCAGGCGTTCGACCAGCCCCGTGACGTTGCCGTTCGACACCATCATCCGCTTGGAGAGGTCGGACAGCGTCATGCCCTCGGGGGCCTTGTCGAGCTGGGCCATCAGATCGAACCGCGGCAGCGTCACGTCGAAGCGCTCACGCAGCCGGCTGCGCACCTCGCCCTCGATCAGGGTCGTGCAGGTCAAGAGCCGGAGCCACAGCCGGAGTTCGTCGCCATGGTCCTCCGGGAGTTCGACGGCCTTGGTCTCTGAATCAAGAGTCATGGGTGCAATCTTGGGTGCGCGATCTCGTCTGCTCCGCGTTCGGAAGGCGCCCGAACAGCCGCAGCATGGGATCATTTTCCAGATTTCTTTAAGTTTCAAGTAATTGGCGCACCGCTTGCATGGCGCCCTTCGCAGCTTGCAGGTGCGGACGTCATCAGAATAAGCTGCATCTTGAGCATATTGGTGTGTGGCATCGGCTTCGGCTGCGCGGCGGCCGAACGGAGGAACAACATGAAGCAGTCGTTGAAGCTGGCAGGACTTGCCGTCTTGCTGGGGAGCGCCGCCGGTCCGGCGGCAGCCCAGGAAAAGATCAAGGTCGGCATCATCGTAACTTTGTCCGGCCCGGCCGCCGTGCTGGGCCAGCAATCCCGCGACGGCTTTCAGCTCGCGGTCAAGGACCTCGGCGGCAAGATGGGCGGCAAGGACGTCGAGGTCGTTGTCGTCGACGACGAACTCAAGCCTGACGGCGCCGTGACCAAGGCGAAGGGCCTGCTCGAACGCGAGAAAGTCGATTTCGTGGTCGGGCCGATCTTCTCCAATATCCTGCAGGCGATTCATCGGCCGGTCACCGAGAACAAGACGTTCCTGATCAGCCCCAACGCCGGGCCGTCGAGCTATGCCGGCAAGGAGTGCAATCCGTTCTTTTACGTGACCTCGTACCAGAACGACCAGGTTCACGAGATCCTCGGCAAGGTCGCGCAGGACCGCGGCTACAAGCGTGTTTATGTGCTGGTCCCGAACTATCAGGCCGGCAAGGATTCGGCGGCCGGCTTCAAGCTCGACTACAAGGGTGAGATCGTGGAGGAAAGCTACACGCCGCTCGGCACTCTGGATTTCCAGGTCGAGCTGACCAAAATCGCCTCCGCCAAGGTCGATGCACTGTTCACGTTCATGCCGGGCGGCATGGGCGTGGGTCTGGTGAAGCAATATCGGCAGGCCGGCCTCGCCGACAAGATTCCGGTGCTGTCCGCCTTCACGGTCGATGAATCGACGCTGCCGGCGCAGCAGGATGCCGCCGTCGGCATGTTCGGCGGCGCCAATTGGGCGCCTAACATGGACAATCCGCAGAACAAGAAGTTCGTGGCCAGCTACGAGGCGGCCTACAACAGCGTGCCCGGCACCTACGCGATGCAGGGCTACGACACGGCCATGCTGATCGACAGTGCGGTGAAGGCGGTGAAGGGCGATCTCAAGAACAAGGACGCGGTCTCGGCGGCGCTGAGGAAGGCCGAGTTCACCTCGCTGCGCGGCGACTTCAAGTTCAACGTCAACGGCTACCCGATCCAGAATTTCTATCTGACCAAGGTTGCGAAGCGTCCCGACGGCAAGTTCCAGACCGAGATCGTCGAGAAGGTGTTTTCGAACTACGGCGACCGTTACGCCAAGGACTGCACGGCCGCGAAATAATGATTGGGAGGGAGTAGCATCATGAAGACCGAAATCGCCGGCATCACCCGCGCCAACGAAGGCATCCAGGGGATTTCCTGGAACATCCTCGGCCAGACCTATGTGCCGAAGAACGTCACCGAGCATTCCTTCTCCTGGCACGCGACCTTTCCGCCAGACACCTTCGTGCCGCCGCACATCCATCCCGACCAGGACGAGTATCTCTACATCCTGGAGGGCAAGCTCGATTTCTTCCTCGACGGCACAGAGACTGAGGCCACGCCGGGCGATCTGGTACGGCTGCCGATGGGCAAGCCGCACGGCATCTTCAACAAGTCCGGCCGCACCGCGAAGACACTTTTCTGGGTGTCGCCGACGCGGCGGCTGTACGACCTGTTCTGGGGCATCCACAACATGAAGGAACAGACGCCGGACGCCGTCGTGGCGCTGGCGGCCGAGCACAACATCCACTTCCTGCCACCGCCCCCGGGGGCATGAGTTGTCGACCCCTCATGGTGAGGAGGCGCTCTTGCGCGCCGTCTCGAACCATGAGGCCCCGACCTCGCTTGCGGCCATCCTTCGAGACGACCGCTTCGCGGTCTCCTCAGGATGAGGATCTCACCTACGCCCGCACCGCCGCGAGTCCGAGCGGCGGCGGCGCAAAGCCCGCCTTCGAAGCATAGCCGCGGACGATCGCCTCGCGCTGGGCGTGGCTCAGCACTTTCTCGATATCGGTAAAACCATCAGGCGCCAGTTGTTCGACGGCGTCGATCACGCCTTCCGGGCCGCCGCGGCGGTTCGAGCGCACGATCTCGGCCGTCATCGGCAGGCGCTTCTGCTCATACGCTACCAGCGCCTGGCGCGGATGTTCCGATCGTGCCAGTTCATCGGCAAGCGCGCGTGCATCGAGGATTGCCTGCGACGCGCCATTCGATCCGACCGGGTACATCGGATGCGCGGCATCGCCGAGCAGCGTCACCCGTCCCCAGGTCCAGTACGGCAGCGGGTCGCGGTCGCAGCACGGATACTCGTAGAATTCCGGCGTTGCCGAGATCAGGCTGCGGACGTCGACATGCGGCACCGAGAACCGCTCGACATGCGGCATCAACTCCTCACGCTTGCCGGGCCGCGACCAGTCCTCGCGACGCGCAGGCGGCGCATTGCCGTCGCCGACCTTCACCAGCACCGCCCAGTTGGTCAGCCGGCTTGACGGGCCCGATCCTTCCGCGATCGGATAGACCACGACCTTGCCGTGCAGCCCGCCGGCCACGATCATCGAACGTCCGGTCAGGAACGCCGGCCAGTCGCGCGCGCCGCGCCACAGCATCAGGCCGTTCCAGCACGGCGGCCCCTCGTCCGGAAACAGCATCTCGCGCACACGCGAATGAATGCCGTCTGCGCCGATCAGGATATCGCCGCGCGCGGTTTTGACATGAGCGCCGATGCGGTCGAAGAAATGCGCAACCACGCCGCCCTCGTGCTGCGCGAACGCCCCCAGCCGGCAACCGGTGTGGATCGCCTCCGCGCCCAGCCGTTCCTCGACGGCGCGGTGGATGACGCTCTGCAGGCGGCCGCGATGGACCGAGAATTGCGGCACGTCGTGACCGGCATCGAGGCCGCGCGGCTCGCGCCAGACTTCCTGGCCGTGACGGTTGAGATAATACAATTGATCGGTGCGAATGGCGGCAGCATCGAGCCGGTCCAGCAGGCCAAGGCCGGCCAGTTCGCGGATCGCATGCGGCAGGGTATTGATACCGACGCCGAGCTCGCGAATGGTATCGGACTGTTCGAACAGTTCGCAGTCGATGCCGCGCGCCCGCAACATCAGCGCGGTGGTGAGGCCTCCGATGCCGCCTCCGACGATGATCGCCTTCATCCGCGTTACTCCACTCTACTCGATCTTCAACCTCGCCCCGCTGGCGCGGGCGAGGCAGTGACGGAGCGTGCCATCCGGCCTATTCGGCTGCAAGCGGCTTTGTCGCCTCGGCCTTGAGCTCGGCGCGGGTTTTCGGCTTACCCTTAATTTTGAGGTCCTCGAGATCCTGCCGGTCGCGCACGCTGTTGCGGAAAATCTGCTCCTTGCCGGGCAGGTATTGCGGCGGGCAGGCGATGTCGGAGGCGCCGTACCAGGCCGCCGCCCGCATCGTGAACGACGGGTCCACCAGATGCGGCCGGCCGAGCGCCACCAGGTCGGCGCGGCCGGCGGCGAGGATGGTATTGGCCTGATCTGCGGTCGTGATGTTGCCGACGCACATGGTCGCGACCCGGGCTTCGTTGCGAACCTGCTCGGAGAACGGCGTCTGGAACATGCGGCCGTAGACCGGCTGCGCATCGCGCACGGTCTGCCCGGTCGAGACGTCGATGAGGTCGACGCCGGCCTCCGCGAACGCCCGCGCAATCAGCACCGCGTCGTCGCCGGTGATGCCGCCCTCGGCCCAGTCCGTGGCGGAGATGCGCACCGACATCGGCTTGTGCGCCGGCCAGGCCGCGCGCATCGCCTCGAAGATTTCCAGCGGAAAGCGCAGCCGGTTGGCGAGCGTGCCGCCATATTCGTCGGTGCGCTGGTTGGTCAGCGGCGAGATGAAGCTCGCGAGCAGATAGCCGTGGGCGCAGTGCAGTTCCAGCATGTCGAAGCCGCAGGCCTCCCCGCGCACGGTCGCCGCGACGAACTCCTTCTTGACCTTGTCCATCGCGGCGCGATCCATCTCGCGCGGCACCTTGCTTTCGGGGAAGTAAGGCAGCGGCGACGCCGAGATCGTGTCCCAGCCGCCCTCCTCCAGCGGCCGGTCCATGCCCTCCCACATCAGCTTGGTGGCGCCCTTGCGGCCGGCGTGTCCGAGCTGCAGGCAGATCTTGGCGGCGGAATTGGCGTGAACGAAACCGACAACACGCTTCCACGCAGCCTGCTGCCTGCCGTTCCACAGTCCGGCACAGCCCCGCGTGATGCGGGCGTCCTTGCCGACGCAGGTCATCTCGGTGAATATCAGCCCCGCGCCGCCGATCGCGCGCGAGCCGTAATGCACCAGGTGGAAATCGCCCAGCACGCCGTCCTTTGCCGAGTACATGCACATCGGCGATACGACGGCGCGGTTCGCCACTTCCATCTCGCGCAACTTGAAGGGCTGGAACATCGGCGCCACGGGCTTGTCGACATCGACATCGAACCCCCTGGCGCGGACCTGCTTCGCAAACGCCGTGTCGACCTCGCGGACGAACTCGGGCGCGCGCAACGTGAGGTTATCGTAGGTGATCGCCTTGGCACGGGTCATGACGCCGAACGCGAATTGCACGGGGTCGAAATCCCAGAACCGGTCGACATGCTCGAACCAGACCAGCGAAACGTCGGCGGCATGCTGGGTCTTCTCGACCTCCTCGCGCCGCCCCTGCTCGTAGGTCTGCAGCGCGGCATCGACCGTCGGCGCCTGCGCCATCGCATCGGCCAGCGCGATCGCGTCTTCCATCGCAAGCTTGGTGCCCGAGCCGATCGAGAAGTGCGCGGTCGCCTTGGCGTCGCCGAGCAGCACCATGTTGCCCTTGACCCAGCGCTGGCTGCGGATCATGGGGAAATTGCGCCACATCGAGCGGTTGACCAGCAACTCGTGGCCTTCGAGGAACCAGCCGAAGATCTCGGCCATGCGATCGGCGGATTCCCGCTGGCTCAAGCCTTCGAGGCGGGCGCGCTTGAACGTCTCGGCGTCGGTCTCGAAGATCCAGGTCGAGCGGCCTTCCTCGTACTGATAGGCATGGGCGATGAACGGCCCCCACTCGGTCTCCTGGAAGATGAAGGTGAAGGCATCGAGCGGCCGGGTCGAGCCCATCCACGCGAACTTGTTGGAGCGCAGATCGACCTCGGGCTGGAAATGATCGGCGTACTTGTCGCGAAAGCGGCTGTTGACGCCGTCGGCGAGCACGATCAGGTCGGCGTCGGCGAAGCGGCCTTCGTCCTCGATATCGGCGTCGAACTCGAGTTTCACGCCGAGTTCGCGGGCGCGCTCCTGCAGGATCAGGAGCAGCGTGCGGCGCGAGCAGCCGCAAAAGCCGTTGCCGCCGACCCGATGCACGGTGCCGCGGAAATGCACGGCGATATCGTCCCAATAGGCGAATTCCTGCGTGATGCGGCGGTAGCTCGGCGGATCGTACTTCTCGAAATTGTCGAGCGTCGCATCCGAGAACACCACGCCGAAGCCGAACGTGTCGCCGGGGCGGTTGCGCTCATAAACCGTGATCTCGGCCTTCGGCCGCTGCTTCTTCAACAGGATCGCCGCATAGAGACCGGCCGGTCCGCCGCCGATTATCGCAACCTTCATTCGCGCCTCCGAAGCCGGCCAAGGGCAAACCTACAATTTTTCAACAAGCTCTCTTCCGCACGTTCCGCCCTCATCCTGAGGAGCCGCGCGAGCGGCGTCTCGAAGGATGGGCCGCGGGCCTACATGGTTCGAGACGGCGCTGGCGCGCCTCCTCACCATGAGGGGATAGAGAATAGCATCGTTGCTCAATTCCCCTGAAATTGCGGGGTCCGCTTGTTCGAGAACGCCTCGAACGCACGGGCGAAATCTTCCGTCGTCATGCACAGGGCCTGGGCAACGGCTTCGGCCTCGATCGCCTCCTCCACCGACATCGCCCATTCCATCGCCAGCATACGCTTGGTCATGGTGTTGGCAAATGTCGGTCCTTCGGAAATCTGCTTGGCCAGAAGTTGCGCCTGCGGCAGCACCTGTTCCGGACTGACGATACGGCCAAAGAAACCCCAGCGCTCGCCCTCCTCCGCGGTCATGAAACGGCCGGTATAAAGCAGTTCCGAGGCCCGCGACTGGCCGATGATGCGCGGCAGGATGGCGCAGGCGCCCATGTCGCAGCCGGCAAGCCCGACCTTGTTGAACAGAAAGGCAACCTTGGCCCCGGTAGCCGCAAGCCTGAGGTCGGAAGCCATGGCGATGATCGCGCCGGCGCCGGCGCAGATACCTTCGACGGCGGCGACGATCGGCTGCGGGCACGCCCGCATCGCCTTGACGAGGTCACCGGTCATGCGGGTGAAGGCCGTGAGGCCCCTGGTATCCATCTGCACCAGCGGGTCGATGATCTCGAACACGTCGCCGCCCGAGGAGAAGTTGCCGCCCGCCCCCGACACGACGACGGTCTTGACCTCGTCGTCCATCGCGCAGGCGCGGAAGAAGTCGGTGAGTTCGCGGTAGCTGTCGAACGTCAGGGGATTCTTTCGCTCCGGACGGTTCAGCGTCACGGTGGCGACGCCGCCGATCACGGCCAGCAGAAAATGCTTCGGCGAATAATCCGCCAGCGGCAGCGTGACGGGATTGGCTGGCTTGCTCATGGGATCTCCCTCGATGTTGTTGTTTGCAAGAGCGACCGGTCAGACCTCTCCGCCGGCAACGGCTACGGCCTGCCCGGTGACGGCGCCGGCGCCTTCGCCGCACAGCCAGAGCACAGCATCCGCCACTTCCGACGGCGCAACGAGGCGCCCTTGCGGATTGTGCCTCGACAGCTCTGCGATCGCCTGCTCGCGGCTGCGGCCGGTCTTCCGGATGATGTTGTCGACCGAGCCTTCCAGCAGATCGGTCTCGGTGAAGCCGGGACATACCGCGTTGACAGTGATGCCGCTTTTGGCGGTTTCGAGCGCGAGCGAACGTATAAGGCCGATCACCGCATGCTTGGCTGCGCTATAGGCCGAGACATAGGCATAGCCCTTCAGGCCTGCCGTGGAGGCAACGGCGACGATCCGGCCGCGGCGGCGCTCGACCATCCCAGGCAACACCGCCTGCGCGGCGTGGACCACGCCCATGAAATTGACGTCCATCATCCGCTGGAACAGCGCCGCGTCGGAGCGGCCGAACGGTGCGGACTCCGCCGCGCCCGCATTGGCGATGAGGATATCGACCGGCTGCCGCGCCGCGGCTGCGGCAATGGCCGACTTGACCGAAGTCCGATCTGCGACGTCGGCCACTTCAGCGAAATGCGCAGCGCCGGATGCAACGGCGTCGTCGAGCGTCGCCCGGTTGCGGCCGAGCACGGTCACGGTTGCACCAGCTTGCGACAGCGCCTTTGATATCGCCAGTCCAATTCCCCGCCCGCCGCCGGTGACGAGCGCATGGGAGGAACGCGATAGCTGCGACATCGGTCAAGCCTCCTGGATGAAGGTCCAGCATATATTTTAAACTTCAAGCTTTTGCAAGGAACGGCGCTTGGGTGGGTTTGGCGACGGCGTCTCGACACCCGGGTTCGTCGTCCCCGCGCAGGCGGGGATCCAGTACGCCGCGGCTTCTCGGTTCACCCACGGATGTCTCTGGAATACTGAGTCACCCGCCTTCGCTGGTGACGACAGGTGAATGTGACTCCGCGATCTCGCGACATGTTCTGCCCGAGGTTTGCATCTTCGTTTGCTCCCTCTCGAAATCAGAGGGCGCAGGGAAGACCGGGCGCTTGCTGCACCCGCGGTCCCGTGTGCATTGCGCACATGAAAACGCGCACACGAGCATACAGGTACAGGCGGAGCATCCCGGCCTTCCCTGCGCAGTGGCTTTACGGCTTACTTCGTGCTCTTCCCGGTGAACGGCTCTTTTGCCACCGTCGCTCGCGAGAGGCCTGCTCCCGCGAACTTGACGCCAGCACCGCGGCGTCGGAACCACACGACTTCGCCGTACGCGCCACGCACGCTCGTCTTGCGCACGCTTTGCGTCCACCGCATCCCACCGCGCGTTCGTGACGTGCGCACGCCCC
>JAFAGM010000029.1 GCA_023422775.1 Pseudomonadota bacterium | reverse complement strand
CAATCATCCCGCAGCCGACCATTCGCTGCCTGCGCCGCTGTAGACGAGCGCTCAGACGAAATCTCCATGAGCCTCCACGAAGACGTCGCTATCAATTTATGAGTGCCATACCTTAACGCCTATGCGCCTTCGCGGGTGATGACAACTGAAAATGACTTCGCGATCCCGCGACGCATTGCGTCCGAAGTTTTGCATTTCGTTGTCCCTCCTCGAAGTCAGAGGGCGCAGGGAAGACCGGGTGCGCGCTGCACCCGCGGTCTCGTGTGCAGTTGCGCACAAAAAGACGCGCACACGAGCATACAGGTTCAGCGGGAGCATCCCGGCCTTCCCTGCGCAGTGGCTTTACGGCTTACTTCGTGATCTCCCCGGAGAACGGCTCTTTTGCCTCCGTCGCCGGCGGGACACCTCCCGCCAACTTGACGCCAGCACCGCGACGTCAGGACCACACGACTTCGCCGTACGCATCATGCGCGCTCGTCTTTTGCGCAATCCGCGTCCACCGCATCTCACCGCACGTTCGTGACGATGGCCAACGCCCCTCATTCGGGTGAGACGGGCGAAATCAAATCACTGATTTGCCCGACGACGCGAGCGGAATATTTTTGCGAAACGGGATGGACAGGCTTTTGGTGATTTGCCCGTCGCGTTGCTTTGTCGCATGGACGTTGCAACATCGTCGTTGCGAGCGACGCGACGCAGTCGACAGTCGGCTGTTGCAGGGCGGGCAAAGCACGCGCACGTCATTCCGGGCTCGCGAAGCGAGCCCGGAATGACGTAGACACAGATCAGACGATCTTCTGCGCCTTCAGCTTTTCCAGCTTGGCGTCATCGTAGCCGATCGTCGCCAGCACATCCTTCGTATCGGCGCCGAGCAGCGGCGGGGCGCGATAGTCCTTTACCGGGGTGCCGGAGAAGGTGATGGCGTTGCGGATCAGCGACAGCTCGGACTCGAACGGATGGTTCACCTTCACCCGCATGCCGCGCGATTGCACGTGCGGGTCGTTGAACACCTGCGAGAAATCGTTGATCGGGCCCGAGGGCACGCCAGCCTTTTCCAGTTCTCCCAGCCAATGGGCGACGGGTTTCTTCAGGAACAGTCCGGCGAAGATCGCCATGATCTCCTTGCCGTGCACGACGCGGTCGTTGTTCTTGAGGAATCTCTTGTCGGTCGCGAGTTCGGGCGCGCCGAGCACCGCGCAGGTGCGCTGGAATTGCCCGTCATTGCCGACCACCAGCATCAGTTCGCCGTCGGTGCAGCGGAACACGCCGGCCGGCATGCCGCCATTGCCCCAGGTGCCGCGCCGCGGCGGGGTCTGGCCGTTGACGAGGAAGATCTGCGCGTAATGCGACAGCGAGGCGATCACGGTGTCGAACAGGCAGACGTCGACATGCTGCCCCTCCCCGCCATTGGCCTTGCGATGGTAGAGCGCGGCGAGAATGCCGATCGAGGAGTTCATTCCGGTCATGTAATCGACGATGGAGGGGCCGACCTTCATCGGTCCCGCGCCGGGCTCGCCGTCGAGATGACCGGTGACGCTCATCAGCCCGCCCATCGCCTGCAGGATCGCGTCGTAGCCGGCGCGCGGAGCGTAGGGACCGGTCTGGCCGAAGCCGGTCACCGAGCAGTAGATGATGCCGGGATTGATGGCCTTGATCGATTCATAATCGAGCCGGTAGCGCTTGAGATCGCCGACCTTGTAGTTCTCCATCATCACGTCGCAGGTCTTGGCGAGTTCGCGGACGATGTCCTGTCCCTCGGGCGTGGCGATGTTGACGGTGACGGATTTCTTGCCGCGGTTGGCGCAGAGGTAGAACGAGTTGTTGTTGTTCGCCTTGCCCTCGGGGTCGGTCAGGTAAGGCGGGCCAAAGGCACGGGCGTCGTCGCCGCCGCCGGGGCGTTCGATCTTGATCACTTCCGCGCCAAGATCAGCCAGCATCTGCGCCGACAAGGGACCCGCGAGCACCCGCGTCAGGTCGAGAATTTTGATGCCCGAAAGTGGCAGAGCCGACATGAACTTCCTCCAAATCTTGATTGGTGGCGCGCGAACGCACCCGGCCGCGCTGCGACACCCAGCCGATACACTATTTTACGCCGTTGAGCCCTGCATTCCCGGCATGACGCACCCGCCCGCCATCCGCCCCGCGCGCAGGTGGATGGAAGTGGCAAGGCCGGAAATGGGAATCGTCGGTGAGGCTTTCACGCGCAGCAAGGGCCCGGATAACCGGACAGATCGTAGCCGCGGCCGGTGGTGGCGCGCGCCATCCAGCGCGCGCCACCGTCTTCGATGCCTTTACCGGGCGCCGCTGGCCTTGGCGCGGCTGGCGCGCCACTCCAGGAATTCGCGGTACAGCGGATCGCGCTGCTGCGGCGAGATCTCGGCCGCAGCCGCGGGGGGCGCCGACGCGCTACCCGATGCGGCCGACACCGCCGCGCCCACGGGCATGTTGCGGTCGAGCCAGTCCTGCGACGCCTTGAAGCGGGTCCAGCCGGCCACCGTCGCCCTCGGCGCGAGTTCCTTCCACTTCGGATGGAACGGCGGCCGCTGCAGCTGCCCGACCTTGTCGAACATCGTGTCCACCAGCAGCGCCAGGCGCCGGTAGCGCTCGCTGTTCGGCGCCCAGTTGTACGCCGCCAGCAGGGCCTCGGCCGCGATGGTCTCGACCGGGCGGCCCTCGGGCACCAGGTTCGGGTAATCCGCCGAGGAAAGCTTGGAGGGCAGATACTCCTCCTGCAGCGGCTTGGCGTACTCGACCGGGACCAGATGCAGGTTGCGGTCGTTGATCTGGCTCAGCCACTGCAGCGGCTTGCCTTCGATCGCCACGATCGCGTCGATCTCGCCCTTGCGCAGCATGTCGACCGCGAGCCGCGGCTCCTCATAGATCAGATGCGGCCTGATCCCGAGCCGTTCGAACACGTTGATTGCGGTCACGAAGGTTGAGCTGTCGGGCAAGTCGACCACCACGGTCTTGCCGTCGAGGTCCCTCATGCTGCCGATCGACCTCGGCGCGATGACGTGCATTTCCTCGTTGAACATCTTGGCCACGTAGACGAACTGGTTGCGGATGTCCTTGGCGAAGTCCTTGCGGTCGAGATAGGACAGCGTGTCCTTGCGCACGATTCCGGCGTCCACACCCCGCAGCAGCAGAATGTCGGAGATTGCCTGGACGGACCCGCGGCCCATCACGGGCAGGATTCGCAAGCTGGTGCCGCTGTCGAGCGCGGAAGCGAGATCCGCGCCGACCTGGGCATAGGTGCTGCCGAACGAACCGGTCATCAGGCTCACGGTGTTGGCGTTGAGCTGGTTCGCCAGGTCGCGCTTGGTGGCGGTGCCGTACTTGAAGATCGTCTTGAAGGAATCGCTGACGGTGCCCGGATCGATGCCGCTTCGCACCGGGCCGAAGTGCTGCCACTGGCCGTTGGTGAAGCGCATCATCCGCATCTGCTCGATCGGGGCATGATCCAGCGCGCTGGTGTTGAGCACGATGCCCGACACCATCATGGGAAGCTGCAGGCCCTTGAGACCGCGGGCCTGGCGCATGATGTTCTCGCGCGACAGGTCGTCGCCGCAATTCTTCAGTACCTCGACGAGCGTCCTGCTGACGAGATAGCCGAGGACGGCCTGGCCGTTGACCTTGCTCACGCTCGGGACGTAGCGCTGCATGAAGGCACTCCACTCGCGGAACGCCACGTCGCCGGCTCCCGCCGCGTCTTCTCCCTCGAGCCGGTAGGCCACCGACAACGCGCCTTCCGCATTTTGCGGACCCGCCGGCTGAAGCACGGCCGAGTATGAATTGGCGATCGTCGGGATGAAATGCAGCGGCTTCCAGCCGAGTTCGGCGATCCGCCGGATCGACATCGTCGCGAATTTCGGCGTGGTGAATTCGATGAAGACGTCGGCGCCCGAGGCCTTGAGCTTGGCGAGTTGCGGATCGATCGTGGCGTCCGAGACCTTGTATGTAGCCTCGGCCACGATCGGCATCTTGCCAGCGAGGCCGTCCTTGAGGCCCTTCATGTATTCCTTGCCCATGCCGTCGTCCTGATAAAGGACGGCGATCCTGCCGCGCGGATGGGTCTCCAGCAGATACTGCGCAAAAATCTGGGCTTCAGCCGTGTAGCTCGGCAGGAAGCCCATGGTCCACGGAAACTCGCGCGGCTGGTCCCAGGCCGCCGCGCCCGACAAGGCGAAAAGCTGCGGCACCTTCTTTGAATTGAGATAGGGCTGGATCGCGGCGTTGGTATTGGTGCCGACGGTCGCCATCGTCATGAGGACCTGGTCCTCCTCGACGAGCCTGCGGGTCATCTCCATCGCCTTGTTGGGATTGTAGGCGTCGTCATAGATGATCAGATTGAGCTTGCGGCCGTTGATGCCGCCCTCGGCGTTGACCTTGTCCGCATAGGCCGCGATGACCTTGCCGATGACGCCGTAGGCGGAGGCCGGACCGGTAATGGGAGAGGTCATGCCCACCCGGATTTCGTTGCTGGCCGGAGGCGCCGCGTACACTTGGGCGGAGAGTGCCGAACCCGCCACCGCGGCAACTGCCAGCGCCAGCGCAGCGCTGCGCCGGGGCGCAGTGAAGAACCGGCGTACAGCGTCGCGGGCACCCCACCCGGATGCTTGTCCCATACGCCAATGATTGTCGAACCCGGCCCGCATTGCAGCCCCCTGCCTAGTCTGTGTGATGTTTGTTGTGCCTCGAAAGGCGAGCGATCAGCGTTTCAGCGCTGCTCGCCAACATTGTGTCCCAATCGGATTGATTTTGTGTCGAGTCCAGGCGTTCTCTGCGACATGGTTAGTCAAGCGTATGTCTGGCCTCCGGAACTTCACGACATTGGTGTCGTCGCGCCACCCCTCAACCATGGCGCGCAGACAGAGCGGCCGCGGCACGCTCGTCCTCGCGACAGCCTAACCAGCCGGGCAATCACCTGATCCGGGAACGTGAGGCTCATCGCATCGTCGCGAGTTTGACCGCCAGTGCACATGCGCGGTCGTATTCGTCGAGATTGATCCACTCGTTGATCGTGTGCGGCTCGTTCTGCCCGGCGCCGAAGGTCACCGTCGGAACGCCGTGGCGGACCATCCAGTTGGCGTCGAGCCCGCCATTGGCGGAGCGGATGTTCGGCGTTGCGCCGAGGCTTTCCACTGCCGCGGCCGCGCGTTTGACCACGGGCAGGCCGTCCTTCATGCGGAACGGATGATAGTCGGTCTCGGCCTTGAACTTGACACGGCCCGTCTTGCCGTCGCTGTTCTTCACGCGCTTGGCGGCCTTCTCGAACGCCGCCTTGTAGGCCTTGGTGATCTCCCTGAAGAACTTGCTGTCGTGGCTGCGGCTCTCGCCGCGCACATGGACATAGTCGGTGACGACGTTGGTGGCGTCCCCTGCGGGGCGGCCCTCGCCGCCGGTGACGGGGCCGACATTGCTGGTGCCTTGTCGCTTGCCCTTCACCACCTTGCCGAACCAGCCTCCCGCCTTCACGTCGGCGAGCGCAAGCGCGAGGATCATGGTCGAGCTGATCCCGCGCTCCGGCGCGACGCCCGCATGCGAGGCGCGGCCGAAAATCTCGACCTGCCAGCGATCCGCGCCAACGGCGCCGATCGTGACGTTGGAGGCCGCGCCGCCGTCATAGTTGAAGGCCATCGAAGGCGAGCCGAGATCGGTGGTCTTGACGTGGCGGGCGCCCCACAGCCCGCTCTCCTCGCGTACGCAGAACAGAAGCGTGATCGGCGGATGATCGAGCTCTTGCCTGGCAAGCTCGGCCGCCAGCGTCACCAGCACGCCGCAGCCGGCGCGATTGTCGCCGCCGAGCGCGGTCTTCGCCTCGTTGACGATCTTGCGTCCAGAAAGCTTCGGCTTCGCGCCGGCGCAGAGCGGCACGGTGTCCATGTGGGTCATGAACATGATCCGCGGCTGGTTGTGCATGGCGCCGCGGCCGGGCAGATCGACGATGAGGTTGCCGGTCTCGGTCGGCACCGGAATGCGCGTGTTGGCGTCGTCGAGCCGGATCGCGCTCGCCGGCACGCCGGCTTCCTGCAGCGCCGCGCTGAGTTCGCGTCCGATAGCCGCCTCCTTTCCGGTCACGCCCTCGACGCGGAGGAATCGCATGAGGCGGTCAGTGGCGGCATTGGTGTCGACGGGCATGATAAGCACCTTGGAGGCTTGCGGAGATTGCAAGCATCCTTCGGGACGGCTCACTTCGCAAGACCAGACCCGCGACCGACCTTGCGATGTCGACCTGCTAGATCGAGGAATCCTCGTCAGCCATCGCCGGGCGCGATACGACGTAGCCGGCACAGAGGAGGAACAGGACCGCCACACCCGCGGCAAGGGGCAGCGATGGATCGACGCTGTAGCAGAACGTGACAAACCCGATCGTCATTCCCGCACAAGCCATTACCTTGGCCGACCTCGGAATCGCTCCCGAGGCGCGCCAATCCCGCAACGGCTTGCCAAATGTCGGATGATCGAGCAGCCATGCCTCGAAACGGGGCGACGAGCGCGCAAAGCACCACACCGCCAGGAGCAGGAAAGGTACCCCCGGCATCAGCGGCATCACGAGGCCGATCGCGCCAAGCGCGACCATCACCCAACCGAGGCTGAAATAGATGATGCGCATCAGACCTGCCGCCCGTGTGTCTCTCGAAGCAAGGACCGCTCGCTACCATTCATGCCATGGCTTGCCTAGCGGTCGCTCGCGATCACGAGCCCGCCTTCGCCCGCCGGGCTTCGGCGCGGCAGCCTTCCCTCGCGTTGCGAGCGAAGGCTGGAGCGGGTGAAGGGAATCGAACCCTCGTATTCAGCTTGGAAGTCCGATCTCAGCACTATCCCAACTTCACTAAACGTCATTTATCCCCTACATTTCAACATGTTACCCCCGACCTAACGTTCACCCAAATTCACTCAAAAGCACGCTCGACCTCGGAATTTTGTGGTCTATGTGTAGGCTAAAAAACGGGCTGTAGAGGGGCGGCAGGTCACAAGAAATGCGCCGTGTCAACCAACTGCGCCCCCTCATCCCTCGCTCCTTTCATGGAGCCTTTCTGGCCTCCAATGAGCGCAGCAGCACAGAAGCAACCGATAGGTGATCCAAACAAATATCAATGGGGTCGGTTCGGTTATCGTGCCCCCGAGGGTTTCGAATCCCAGCTATCGCCCCAGCGAACATATGACGAAAACCCTTTTGCTCGTCCTTATCGCTCATCGACATAAGATCGGTCAGCCGGATCTTTGGGCCGCCTTCATTGAACGCGCTCATCATCAAGCTAAAGCCGGTGTCTTCGATACCTGAGACTGCCTTCACGCGACTCTCAATCAACTTGAAAGCCTCGAAAGTTGCTTGGGCATAGTGACCATCATCAAATAGCTTCAATGAAACCAGCGCTATCTCGCTATGGATATTTCGTTCATCAAACGGATGCACTCCGCGGCTTTCTATAGCCGCTGGCCGGCCAATGTTCTTGGCAACGCGAACGATCTTTTCAAAGAGCCTAAGATCGTCGCTCATGGAAACAGATTAGCTCTTATGCTCTTGAAGATTGCGTCATACGTCTCGCGTGTTCCCTCAGCAGGCAAATTGATTTCTATTCGCACTGTGAGTGCCATATCTCCCTTAGCTTTCAAGGAAGACTGATCGCCCTCCACTTTGGTGGTATCCGATAGCTTCTGCACGGCGGGCGCTTGCTTCTTTGCAGCTTTTTTTGCACCGGCTGTGGATGCCGTCTTTGGTTTTGAATTTCCTGCCGATGGATTAGCCTCGTGGCCACAAATTTCACTCAACGCCACGAAGACGCCGGCCTGGCGACTCCCAATAATGTCGCTCGTCTTATCCGCAGATCGGAAATAGCCGATGAGATCGTCTCGGCTCATGGTCCATGCATCGTCTCCACGTAATGCGAAGAGATCCTGATACGCTTCGCGGACCAAGCCGCCGAAAGCCTCTCTGAACTCGTCCTCGTTGTGAGTGGTCATCACCTTGTGACCAAGGTCCGTCCGCTTCCCTTCCTCATCAATAAGGCCAAGAAACTGTAGGACGTTGATGACGTAGCTTTCGTTCTTGGATGCCAGCCCGAGTTTACGAACCGTGTCTGCGTTGACGGTGGCTGGGAAGTTCTTCCTGAGAAAACCAACCATCTGAGTGATGTTGCCAGCACCGGAAATATAAGGATGACTTGCCATTCACGCCCCCAAGTAGCTAAAGGCGTGAACTTCTACCGACTCTTAGTGGCGGTCAAGTCAAGCGGCGGCGAATTGGTCCATCTGCCGCAATGGCATCGGCGTGGCGGGGTTGGGATACTCTTTCGATATCCGCCGATCAGAACTCACGAATGAACTGTTCTACTGATTCGCCGTCTTCAGCTGGTAGGAGCGTCAATCACACCTCCCTCGGGGAGGCTATCGCCGAATGTGATCGGTAAATTGTCGACCTTATATTCGTCGGCGAGGACCGCCAGCTTATCTGTCACCTCCTGAACCTTGATGGGCTCTGTACGTTTGCCGGACAGAAATTCGATGATCTGATTGAGCCACCATCCTTCAAGTCGTTCGAATAGGTCCTGTCGTGACTGGCTCCCCACAGTGATCAGGCGACGGTTGATGAGTTTCGGAATTTTGTCGATGCGCGGTGTGTCAGGGAAGATCGTGATGCAAGCATAGAAGTCGATGGCCTCGTCAGCGCTTAAATCCGCGAGGTCAGCCTTCACCTTGGCGATCTCTTTCGACTGACTGGCTGCCAATGCGTTCGACGCATCCTTAGCCCTCGCGTCGCCATCGGCATCCGTGTCGGCGAACTGCTCCAGGAAAGAGCCCGTCGAAATAACTGCAGTAGTGAAGAGCAGAAAGTATGCGTTGGATCCAGCTCTGCCCGTAGCCTTATAATGAGCCAACCAGATACGCACGGACTTCCAGAAATCGGTCGAAAGATCCGAGAGACGGTCGCCCTGCGCTTTGTGTTTGAGGGAAGCCAACGAAATTCGGCCGTCCGCTGCCTCGAACTCAACGTCGTCGTTTCGTTCAATGTAGACGACGCAGTCTTCAGGAAGTGCCAAAATTCTCAGCAGAGCAAATCTGGGTTGGAAAATGTAGCCAAGTCCTTGCTCTGCAGCCGAAAACGGCGAGCCGGTCTCAGACATGCAATATGCGATGCATTAAAGATATAGGATGCTCAGATCCCCCTCCCCCCGAGCGCAATAAAGTGCCGATACATATTACATTCGTGTCCGCCACAATAATTTCGATGCGGCTCTTTTGGCCGCGCCTCCCTTGTCGGGGGCTTGAGAGCCTTGCCTCAGTGTATCAATTCTGATACATTTGATGTATGAAGCCCATTTCGTTCCTCGGGGATAGCCGGGATGCCATTCGCGACTTCCCCGATGGCGTTCGATTACCGGGCTGGCGTCGAGCTTCGTGCAGTGCAGAACGGCTTGGACCCGGACGATTGGAAGCCGTTGAAGGCGGCCGGCTCAGGCGTACGCGAAATCAGGATCAGGGACGCATCGGGAGCGTTCCGCATCATCTATCTGGCGGCGCTGGCGGATCGGATCCTCGTGCTCCATGCGTTTCAGAAGAAAACGCAGCAGACGGCGCAGCGGGATATCGAACTGGCCGCAAAACGGCTCAAGGATTGGAAGGCACAACAATGAATGTGGAGACCTTCGATAGCGTCTTCGACGCTCTGGCGGATACTCAGGCGGAGGCGGCCAACATGACCGCTCGCGCCGATTTGCTGTTGGCCATCCGCAAGCGGATAAAGGAATGGAATCTCACGCAGGAGGATGCGGCCGCGCGCCTCGGGCTGACGCGACCCCGCCTCAACGACCTGATGCGTGGCAAACTCGACAAGTTCTCGCTCGACGCACTCGTCAATATCGCTGCGGCCGCCGGATTCAGGCTGCACATCGAGCTTGAGGACGTGAAGGCAGCCTGAAGGCTTCACGTCCAACACGGGTCATCTATCGAAGCGCATCGTAGTTTGTGCGATTATCTTACTTTTGCGCCATCGCCGCCGATCGCCGCACGCGCGTTTAGCACCTCTTCCCCAAACCAAAATCTTCGGTTTTGATGAGTTCGCACCTGTCTGAAAACAGCAGTGTAGGAATACGCGAGACACGAAAAAACGGTTGGTCGAAAAGCGAGCAACTGAAAATGTAGAGCAGCCTTTTGTCAGAATGAGATCATCAAAAAAGAGCCGCCTCTTGCGCTAAGTCGTTGAAAAACCTGGAGCGGGTGAAGGGAATCGAACCCTCGTATTCAGCTTGGAAGGCTGCTGCTCTACCATTGAGCTACACCCGCGCTGGCGTTGACCTAACACGCCGTGCCGGCGGTCTCAACCCGCCCGGCCGGCTTGCTTCGCGCAGCCCCTGAAGCCCTGTTCCAGCGCGTTTGCGGCCGGTTCGGGCCTTAACACCCGCTGATTCGCTGCCTATATTGATGTTTCCACTAACAACGAAAGGAGGTGATCCAGTGTCTTTTACCAAGCGCTGTCACCTCGCTGGGATCGCCCGCTAGGCTTTTGAGTACAGAGCCCGGCATCGGGGCGCTCTCAGCCCTGGACCAGCGAGAACGACGTTGGGGCGCGACGGGAGCAATCCCGCCGCGCCTATTTCGTTGGGGGTGTCGGGATTGGTGGCAGCTATTCGTCCTTGAACGCCGGCCGATCCAGCACGCGCACACAGGAGATACCGATGCTCTACGCCATCCTGGCCTATCACGTCGAAGCCGAGGTCACGTCCTGGACACCGGAGGAGGATGCGGCGCTGATGACCAACCTGCTTCAGGTGCACGACCGGCTCAACGAAAAGAAGCTGCTGGGACCGTCGGCGCGGCTCGGTGCGACGGCAGACGCCCGCACGCTGCGCGGACCGGGAAACGGGATGGTGCTCGATGGGCCGTTTGCCGAAACGAAAGAGCAACTGCTCGGGCTCTATGTGGTGAACAGCGCTGACGAGGCGGAGGCGATCGCCGTTGCCCGCGACCTGCGCCGCGTCAATCCGACGGCGGTCTACGAGATCCGCCCCATCCGACTCTATATCCCCGGCGAGACGTTGCCGGAGACCGCGGCAGATCAGACGGCGGACTGAGCCGTCGCATGGAGAGCCTGGACCCGCGCGACCGATGCCGGCTCATCCCGTTCCAGCCTCGAGCGAACGAAACTGCCGGGGCGTCGTGCCGGTCCATCGCTTGAACGCATGTGTCAGCGAGGACACCTCGCGATACCCGAGCAGCCAGGCGATTTCGGAAACCGGCAGCGTCTCGTCATCGAGATAGTGCTTGGCGAGCACGGCGCGAAGCTGGTCCAGGATTTCGGCGAACGATGTCCCCTCCTCGCCGAGCTTGCGCGACAGGGTTCGCGAACTCATCCCCAGCCGCCGCGCAACTTCCGGCGCCACGGCCCTGCCGTGCGGCAGCAATCCCGGCAATGCCTCCTCCACCTTTGCACGAAGGATGGGCCGCTCCGCGGACTTGCGCGCGAGCGCCTCCTCGGCGTATCGCCGCAACAGTTCGTTGAGGTAGTCGTCGCGCCCGGCAACGGGAAGCGCTGCAAACGGCGCCGCAAAGGACACCGCGTCGCCATCGGCGCCAAATTCGACATCGCAGCCGAAGAACGTCCTGAACTCCGGCGGCGTCTCGTTCCGAAAATGCCTCATCTTCAGTTGCGACGGCGCCAGCCGGGTTTCCGTCACCTGCCGGCACATGCGCACAAGGGCCACCAGCCAGAACTCGATCTGGTGCCGGTCGGCCTTTCGATCGACGTTGACGTAATCAAGCGCGATCGTCGCGGCCCGGTCCTGCAGGCTGAAGCGCAGCCGAATGCCTTCATTCAGGATCCGGCTGTAACGCTCGGCGTCCCGAAGCGCATCTTCAAGCCGCTCCGACGACGCGATCACATAGTATAGCAGGCCGATCTCGCGGAGGTCGAAGCTGCGCGCCAGATGGAAGCCCAGCAAATCGTCCTGCAGTTCGGCGGCGGCCAGATCCAGCAGCCTGATCTGGGCGCGCACTTCGAGCCGCATGGCCGGATTGCTGGCCTGTTCCGTCGTCATCCCCGCCTTCGCGAGCACCGCTGCGGGGTCCTTGCCCATCTCGCCAAGCCGCGCGCACGCCATCCGGGCGATCCCGCCGGCAGCCTTCGGTATCGAACCAAAGCCCTCTTTTCTCGCTAATTCCATGACGAGGGACCCACGCGGGACGACGGCGCAAGAAGACGGATGACTGACGTGCCATGACGAGCAGTCGGCCGGAGATTTCACCGGCCGCAGATGAGTGGCGGAAGCCTTTGCCGGTATTGATTTGAATCAACCCGCGCGGGCAGACGCCGCACGAGCAGGCTATCCCGACACCGTTCGCGCAGATGCCCGGATGTTTCCTGGATCACCAGTGGTAAGAGCTCAGATTGGCTTGTCCCACCCGGTAATCACGATGGTCCCCGTCGTACCGATGATGTCCCCTGTAGCCGTTTGAATTATGGGCACGCCGCCAGTTCTGGCTGGTGCTGGGATTGCCCCGATCGCAATTTCGGCAATTGGCGTTGGGATAGAACTGGGCGCACCAGCCTGGCTTGCTGGCGACATGCTGCGCCAGGGCCGGGCCGGCGAGCGTGGATGAAAGGGCAATCGCACCAAGCAGGATCACCGGTCTCGTCATGGCCGTCTCCCGTGCTTCTCGCCGCAATGGCGGTTGATCGCAAACGTTCCCGTTCGACACCTGTCGTTGCCGGCTGCCGGACGCGATGGCCGGAACTGCCGGCGCATTGCGATCATGATGGGCCGAACCGAAACGGACCGCAATAAAGCCGACCATGGCGCGCGTTCACAAGTAGTTGGCGCGCCGTCACAAGAACCGACCGGCTTTTTCATCTACCCGTTCCGGCTGGCTCACCCACCATTTTTGCGAACAGTGATCGATGACGAAGCGACCTCCATTGCGCGTCTTTTTCAGTTGCCTGTCATGCGGGGCGCTCTATAGCGCCGAACAGAGAAGAAGCATGGGCATCCTTGTCAGCCGCTTTACCTGCATAAGGTGCAAAGCCACCGTCCATAGTTGGCGGGGCGGCCGATACAGTTTCACGGATTGGCAGGGACCGCTCGATTAGCGCGAGGCGCTGCTACCCGGCCTGCAATCGAAATTCGCCGACAGAGGCCAACAGCACAATGCCCGACTACGCCCTGCGGGCTTCGCTACTTGAGGGCTTGCCGAGCCGTAGCTTGCGCAGCAAGCGAAGGCTGGTGGGGGACTCAAACCTTCGAAGCCATACGGCGGCTGATTTACAGTCTCCTACTAGCCGTTGAAATTGCTCACGTTTGTAATCAATTTCCGACTGTTCCGGTGGCTTTCGGCCGGGACGCCAACCGCTTTCGGGCCACCCGGCGGGTGGTCTTGACGTTCCCCATGACGTAATCCCGCCTCGTTCCCTCCACGTCGCTCTTTTGCAGATGGTCGGCGATGTCGGTCGATCGGCGAGCCGCGCTTTCGCTTCTCCGATTTGGCCCCGCTCAGCCCTACCCGGGCGGCGGGGCTTTTTTTGCGTGTGGAGCTCTCCTTGATCTCGAGCAAGAGTTGCGGTTGAGTGCAGTTGGGCTAGGGGAATCGAATGGGTTTCGAAGGGCTTTCGTCACGCTCTACCTTTGGGCGTGCTTGGGATTTGTCTTTTCGGCCTGGAGAGAGGCTGCTTTCTGGGTTCTCTCATTTAGATCAAACGCGACATCCAATCCTCTGGGTTACAGGTCTCTTTCTCCTTCAAGCCATTCCCGCCACCATCATCCGCGCCTCGAACTTGGAGGAAGGCAGAATCCTCGCCATGGCGCGTGGCGCAGTTGAAGATGGTCATTGGCTCACGCCCTTCATTTACGGAGCGAGATTCCCCGAAAGACCGGTTTTGCTGTCATGGATAGCAGCGGTCTTTGGCGAAGTAGCCGGTGAGGTCACACTCTGGTCATTGCGCATTCCGCATCTTTGCTTCTTCCTCGCTGGCGCGTTGATGATCTACGGGTTGCTCCGATCGATAACCGGAAAAAGCGCCGCCATTTTTGGCGCGCTTTGCTGGATCAGTATGCCGGTAGTCGCCCCGAAGTTCATCAACGCTGAACCGGACATTGTTCTTTCAACTTTGCTGTTCGCAGCTTTTTGCATCTGGTGGCTGGGAACCAGCGGCAAGAGCATGACACCTTGGCGATGGTTGTGCGTCAGCGTCCTGATTGCCCTTGCCGGCCTGACAAAGGGGCCGCAGCCTGTGGCTTACTTTACGCTCGGCGTTGGAGCCTATCTCCTTCTGAAACAGCGCGGTCAAATTCCAGCATTCATAGTCGCAAATTTGATTGCGGGACTGATGATTGGCAGCTGGTATGTCGGGGTCTACCAGCCGAGCGATATCGAAACATGGAGAGCGCATTCGCGCTTGTCGAACGCAGCTGCTGGCCTTGGGATGGTTCTAAGCCATCTCGATTTCGTCAAGAGCTTGGCCGTTGAGTTCTTACCGGGAATGATCCTGATAGGACCGGCTGTCGTGATCGTTGCGCGGTCATGGAGAAGCACCCAGCATGACTTGATGCTAGCCGCTGTCCTGTACTCTGTGACGTGCACGCTAGTTCTTTTGTTCTGGCCTGGCCAGATAGCCACGCGGTACGCCATGCCGGCGACGATGACGTTAGCTGTCGTCTGCGGACTGATGTTTGAGAGTTGGCGTTTCAGCCACCCTAGAGTGATCGTGTCGGCGCTAGTGGTGGCCTATCTCATTTTTGCTGGGCTGCTTGTTCGAGGATGGGTGGCAATGCCTTTCTGGCCTCACCTCTTTGAGGAGAGCCAGATTGCTGGCAACGCGATCTCTTCGGTAACCCAGCAAAGCCCTGGGCTGCCTCTGTACGTCGTTGGCGCAACGACCGAATACAATATGCTTGGCTATGTCAGCGGGACAATTCGCGCAGTGACGATCGACGACATGGCCAGGTTGAAAACTTCTGCCGTCGCCATCCTGCTTCCAGAAGAAAGGCTGGCTTTGAGCCAGAAGAATCCGCGGATGAAGTTGATCGATCGGGCCGTCGTCGGTCCACAGCGGAGACAATACAGGGTCGTAGTGCTTCAACCGGCAGGAGCCCGTTAGTCGAGCCTATCTCACCAGGCGGTACGTCTTTGCACATCGCTCTCGCTCTGGCGGCAGTCAGGCCGTTGGCCATCGGATTGCTTACTGCCGGCAGCTTCTCGTCGGGGATACCCCTGCGATTTCAAGGTGGTGGGGAAGGAAGGACTCGAACCTTCGAAGCCATACGGCGGCTGATTTACAGTCAGCTCCCTTTGCCACTCGGGACACTTCCCCGTCCATCAGCGTCAGGAACCGGCCGCCCGAGTGGCGGAGGACCGGACCATGGATGACGCTGAGGCCCCGCCGGATCGAACCGGCTGCGGCCGGCGCGTTTATGGGCGAAGGGGGATGGCAAAGTCAACCAAGGCAGGCCAGCAAAAACACCCTTGAGGGGGCCAAATTGCCATATTCGGGGACCCGTGACACAAGCTCCCCATGAGCGATCGCGACCGAAAGCCGCCGTTCCGCCGCGGGGGCGGCAAACCCTTCGAAAAAGGGCGGAAATTCGCCCGCCCGCCGGGCCGGCGCGAGCGGGACGCGGACCCCGACGGACCGGTGATTCTCTACGGCTGGCACACGGTGACGGCGGCGCTGGCCAACCCCGGGCGTAGGATCCGAAAACTGTTCCTGACCGAGAACGCCGCCCGCCGCCTTGCCGACGAGAACATCGACACCCGCGTGCCCCCTGAGATCGTCCGGCCGAACACGATCGACCAGCGGCTCGGGCCCGACGCCGTGCACCAGGGACTATTGGCGGAGGCCGATCCCCTCGCCTCACCCGACATCGATACGCTGCCGCAGCAAGGCATCGTGCTGGTGCTCGACCAGATCACCGACCCGCACAATGTCGGCGCGATCATGCGCTCGGCGGCGGCGTTCGCGGTCAAGGCGATCGTCACTACCGCCCGTCACAGCCCCGAAGCGACCGGCGTGCTGGCCAAGTCCGCATCCGGCGCGCTCGAACTGGTGCCGCTGGTCACGGTGCAAAATCTCGCCCGCGCGCTCAACGAACTGAACGACCGCGGCTTCATGACGGTCGGGCTGGACAGCCAGGGAGGTGAGGATCTCGGCGCGGTGACGTTGCAGCAACCGCTGGCGCTGGTGCTGGGCGCCGAAGGCAAGGGCCTGCGGCAACTGACCCGCGAGACCTGCCGCGTGGTGGCGCGGCTAGACATGCCCGGCGAGATCAAGAGCCTGAACGTGTCGAACGCCGCGGTGCTGGCGCTTTATATCGGCGCGAGCCGGCTCGGATTGATGAAATGAGAAGCGCCCGCTCGCGGGAAGCGAACGGGCGCTGCAGCTTTCAGAATGTCGCCGGATCAGTAGGAGCGGCGCAGCACGCGCTGGCCGTAGTAGCGCCCGGCGTGGCCGTAGCGGTGGACACGATAGCCGTAGGGCGCACGGTTGTAGCCATAGCCGTAGCCGGAGATCCTGCCTTCGCGATAGACGCGGTACGGTGCGATGTTGCCGGGACCGGTAAAGGTCGGACCCTGGTCGACGTAATAATACTGCTGCTGCGGATCGGGCAGCCGCTCGCGGACGCCCCATCCCCATCCCCAACCGCCACAGCCGCCGCAACCGGCATAACCGAAGGCAACCGGCGCGACCGGCGCAATAACGACCGGCGGCTGCCAGCAGGCACTGTAACCGCAAGCCATCGCAGGCGCTGCCGCCATGACGGCGACGGCGGCGATCAATCCCTTAATCAAATGACGCATTACGCTCTCCTGTGGATGGTCTTCGTTGGTGTGATCTAGCGTGGAAACGGGTACGGCCTCCGCCCGCCGATCTCCGGCGCATAGATGATCGCGGGCGGATTGACGGGGACATCGGACTGCGCCGGCAGCGGCGCCGACTGCGCCGACCAGGACTGGTGATAGCTTTCCGCGGGCTGCGGCAAACGGCGGTTGGGCGGCGGTTCGACTTCAAGGCGCCCGTAACCGGGCGTACGGCCGGCGCTCGGATAATAGTGCCCGACCTGCGGAGCCGGATCGATGTAACGGCCACCGTAAATCGTCGGCTGGACCTGGTTGTTCTTGCCGAGACCCCATTCACCCACGACCACCGCATAGGATGCATCGACGCCGTTAATGATGATGGGCACGCCGGGGCGGCCGGGAATGACGATATCGAAACCGCCACCGGCAAAAGCCGTCGACGCCGTCGCCATCAAAACAGCCAGTGTCACGCCAACGCGCATTGCCTCAAGCCCCGCTTTCCTCAGCTTTCATTCTAATCCAGCGGCCGTTTTGAGAGGTTAAGGCGGCCGCCCAAACTGCCGGTAAGCCTAACGTGCAAGGCTCGATCAACGTTCAAATCAGAGGTTTTGCGCTATCGAAGCGTTAACGCATCGGCGATCGGGAGACGAAACCTCGAGCCGCCACGGGCGGCGCGATCCGGTCGATTGTCATTTGGGCGGCGATATCGCACCATTCCCGCCCCTCCAACGCCAGCCCAAGACCCGCGATGACGCCTCCCAAAAAGCCTGCGAATAACGTGCTCTGGATCATGTGCGACCAGCTTCGCTACGACTATCTCGGCTGCACCGGGCATCCCGTGCTCAAGACGCCGAACATCGATGCGATGGCCAGGCGCGGCGTGCTTTTCTCGAACGCCTATGTGCAGTCGCCGATCTGCGGTCCGTCGCGGATGTCGTTCTATACCGGCCGCTACATGCGCTCGCACGGTTCGCACTGGAACGGCTGGCCGCTGCGTGTCGGCGAACCCACGCTCGGCGATCACCTGAAGAAGGCAGGCGTGCGCAACGTGCTGGTCGGCAAGACGCACATGGCGCCGGACCTCGAAGGCTTGAAGAATCTCGGCATCCCCCAGGATTCGATCATCGGCGTTCACGTGTCGGAATGCGGCTTCGAACCCTATGAGCGCGATGACGGCCTGCATCCGACAGGGCGGCCACGCCCGGCCTACGACGACTATCTGCGCAAGCATGGCTTCGACGCGCCCAATCCGTGGGAGCACTGGGCCAATTCAGGCGCGGCGCCGGACGGCAGCTTGCAGAACGGCTGGCTGCTGGTTCACGCCGACAAGGCCGCGCGCGTGCCGGACGAGCATTCCGAGACGCCCTACATGACGCGGCGCGCGATGGATTTCATCGCGGAGGCCGAGGACGATGGCCGGCCGTGGTGCCTGCATCTTTCCTACATCAAGCCGCACTGGCCCTATATCGCACCGGAGCCCTACGCCAGCATGTACGGGCCTGACGACGTGCAGCCGGTGATCCGCTGCGAGGGCGAACGCGCCAACGCGCATCCGGTGTTCGCCGCCTATATGGAGATGCGCTATTCGCGCAACATGGCGCGCAACGAGGCGCGCGAGAAAGTCATCCCGGCCTATATGGGCCTGATCAGGCAGATCGACGACCAGATGGGCGTGCTGATGCAATTCCTGGAAGCGCGCGGCCTGCTCGACAGCACGATGATCGTGTTCACGTCGGACCATGGCGACTATCTCGGCGATCACTGGATGGGCGAGAAGGATCTGTTCCACGAGCAGTCGGCGAAGATCCCGCTGATCGTGATCGATCCTTCGGCTGCCGCCGATGCGACGCGCGGCACCGTGAACGATGCACTGGTCGAGGCGATCGACCTGGCACCGACCTTCATCGATTATTTCGGCAGCAACCCGCCGGATCATATCCTGGAGGGACGCTCGCTGCTGCCGCTGCTGCACGGCGACAAGCCCGCCGACTGGCGCAAGGTGGTGTTCTCCGAATACGACTACGCGATGCAGGACGTCCGGCTGATGCTGAACCAGCCGATCGAGCGCTGCCGCCTGTTCATGGTGTTCGACGGACGCTGGAAATTCATTCATGCTTCCGGCTTCCGGCCGATGCTCTATGACCTCGAAAGCGATCCGCAGGAATTTTGCGATCGCGGCGCCGACCCATCATGCGCCGAGATCGTGGCGCGGCTGCAATCGGAGTTGTTCGACTGGGCGCTGCATCCGAGGATGCATGTGACGACGCCGAACGCGAAGATCGCGGCCTATGCCAACCAGCAGCTTCAGGTGAAGAACGGCGTCCTGATCGGCATCTGGGATGAGGCGGAACTCGGCGCGATCAGGGAGAAGATCGGGATCAAGCCTTGAGAGCCAGGTCCCGGCATGCGTTGTGCTCGGGCGCCCGGCTGAACCCAGCAGTTTCGGTGTTGCGGCAGAGACACGTCACATTGGTAAATTGCGGCCCTCACGCCACGTTTATTGCAGTTCCGTTCCCGCGGGCGCTACGGTCGCCAAGCGCAACACTTCCGAAACACTTCGCAGCCCTTCGAGGAGCGCAATGAAGCCACATCGCGGCGATATCGAATCCGTCGGCCGGTCGTCTTTTTCCGGCCGGGCTCCGTGGCGTCGACTGTACGCGATGGCCATCGCCGTGTCGCTGCTACTGGCGATCGACGCAAGCCCCACACAGGCAAGAACCTCTGCGCCGGCAGCCTCGACCGCGCATGTCTATCTGCTGCGCGGTGTGCTCAATATCTTTTCCCTCGGCCTCGACGACATCGCCGCGCAATTACGGGCGCAGGGCATCCCGGTCACGGTCGCGAACTTCGCCTCCTGGTCGTCGCTCGCCGACGAAGCCGCCGCCGGATTCAAGAGCGGCAGGATCAAGACGATTGTTCTGGTCGGGCATTCCTCGGGAGCGACCGCGCTGCCCGACATGGTCGCCAAGCTGGACCGGCTTGGCGCGCCCGTGAAGCTCGCGATCGGCCTGGATTCGGTGTTTCGCACCAAGCTCTCGGGGCGCGTGGGACGCTACGTGAACTTCTACATCGCCAACGGCAATGGCGAACCGGTCGCGAGGGGCGCGCAATTGCAGGGCAAGCTCGAAAATATCAATGTGCAGAACGTGCCCGGCGTCGGACACATGTCCATTGAGAAGAACAAGATCATGCAGCGCAGAGTGATCGCCGAGATCGACGCCGTCGTGTTCGGCCGATCGGCGCCATCTTCCGGGGCGCAGAAGCCGCGACAGCCGGGGGCGGCCAACGCGGCCAAACCAGGCACGGCAAGGGCGGCGGCGGTACGCGAGTAGTACAACGCTGTCGCAGAAGCTGCGAATGCCGTAAATTCTGCCGATTCCTCGACGATAGATTACCCGCAGAGCGCCGGATGGCATCGCCGCCGGCATTTGGGTTTGGCGTAGCTTTGCGCCCAAATCGCGAGCGGAACATACATGAGAAGTCCGACGCATGTTGCGGCCGTGCTGATCCGCACAGCCCTCTCGGTCTGCATCCTGGCGACCGCCTGCAATCCGGCCGTCGCCGGTCCGGTCGCCCGCACGACCAATGCTGTGGTGACGGCCGTTCCCGACGCGCCGCCGGCCGCGCCGCTCCCGCAGGCGCGCGTCTATCTGTTCCGCGGCGCGCTCGGCCCGATCTTTTCGCGCGGGATGGACCGCCTGACCGACCGTCTCCAGAAAGCCGGCATCCGCGCCGACGTCTACGAATTCACGATCTGCCGGCTGATCGCGGATCAGGCGATCCGCGATTTCCGCGACAATGGCGCACCCATCGTCCTGATCGGTCACTCCATGGGCGGGCTGTGCGCCCTGACGTTTGCCGGAATTCTGAAGTCTGAAAACATCCCGGTGAGCCTGGTGGTCACCATCGATCCCGCTCAGGCAAGTCCGAAGGTGCCGTTGAACGTCGAGCGCTTCATCAATGTTTTCCTGTCCGACAACGTATTGGGTGGCGGCGATGTGGTGCCGGAGCCAGGTTATCAAGGCCACTACGCCAGCTTCGATATGAAGCAGCACGACGAAGTCACCCACATCAACATCGACAAGATGGATTCGATCCACGAGCAACTGGTGACGGCCATTGCGCAACTGGCGACGACGCCCCTGCCGGCGAAGGACCAGGCGATGCCCCTGCGCTACGTCGTTCCTCCCGATGCGCCGCTGGTGCTGTGGGACAGCGGCGCGCCGCAACTCGCCCGCGCCGGCGACACCTTGCAGAAGCTTGCGGCACTCAACAACGTGCCGCTGTGGTCGCTTACCCAGGCCAATGAGGTTTCGGACAGCGCGCCGCTGCCGGCGGGTCAGCGCATCCTGGTTCCGCGCCGTCTCGTACCGCCTGTCGCGACAGCAGCAGCGGCGCCGCGACAGAAACGATAGCGCCTTATCGGTCCTTCAGGCGTTGCAGCGTCAGGTGAACGGAACCAGCATCGGAACGCGGCGGCAATACGATCCATAGGCATCCGCGCCGAGTTCGGCGGTGAGGAAGCCCTCCTCCATGCGCGCCTTCAACCCCATCCCGAGCGAGATCAACGCCGCGCCCAATATCGCGGTCACCGTTCCGACCGCGATGCCCGTCACCAGCATCCCCGCGATCAGCCCGGTATAGATCGGGTGGCGCACCATCCCGTAGGGGCCGGTGTCGATGACCTGGTGACCTTCCTTGTGCGTGATCGCATTCGACCAGAAACGCCCGAGATGAATTCTCGCCCACCAGGTGAACGAGATCCCTGCGAGGACAAGGCACGCCAGCAGGTAGACGCCGGCGCTGCCAAACTGCCAGAGCGGCTTTTCTCCCAGCAGCTTGCCGGCCAACGGCATGAAAAGAATGGCGCCTGCGAGAATGGGCAGGCGATATTTGAGCGAGTCCAGGGTCATCACGTGTTTCTTGGTCTGACCGGACCAGAACGACGCCACGACCCAGCTGATGACCCACAGAATCCAGATGATGGCGAGCAATTGCGTGGGCCATGTCGTGGTCCAGCCACTCAAGGCGAAAGCGAGCCATTGACCAGGATCGTTCAGCATGGCGCGGTCCGTCTTCTTGCTATTCGAACAGCCGCCGGCCCGGCGCCCGACGTGAAAC
>JAFAGM010000009.1 GCA_023422775.1 Pseudomonadota bacterium | reverse complement strand
GCGAGGCACCGCCAAGCCGGCCAACCACTCTCGTCCAGTCTTCATTTACAAGCGATTCGTGAGTCATATCATGCTCGAATCACGAGTGATTCCAGCATGCAAGTCTAAACTTAACGCCTATGCGCCTTCGCGGGTGATGACGGATGAGAGCCTTTGCCCCGCAGCTTCGATACCCCTCTTCCGATCGACACGGTGCTCGATGAACTCGCGCGCACGCTCGCGGCCGACAACACCGCGGTCCTTGTCGCGCCGCCGGGCGCCGGCAAGACCACGCGGGTGCCGCTGGCGCTGCTCGATGCGCCCTGGTTGAAGGGCCGGAAGATCATCATGCTGGAGCCGCGGCGGATCGCGGCGCGGGCCAGCGCCGAGCGGATGGCGCGGACACTGGGCGAGCGCGCCGGCGAGACCGTCGGCTATCGCGTCCGCTTCGGCTCAAAGATATCGCGCGCGACGCGGATCGAAGTCGTGACCGAAGGGATTTTCTCGCGGCAGATCCTCGACGATCCCGAACTGACCGGCGTCGCCGCCGTGCTGTTCGACGAGTTTCACGAACGCTCGCTGGATGCCGATCTGGGGCTTGCGCTGGCGCGCGATGCGCAGACGGGTTTGCGCGAGGACCTGCGCATTCTGGTGATGTCGGCGACGCTCGATGGCGCACGGGTCGGCAAGCTGCTGGGCGACGCGCCGGTGGTTGCCAGCGAAGGCCGCGCCTTTCCGGTCGAGACGCGCTATCTCGGCCGCAAGGCCGATGCGCCGCTGGAGCGGCAGATGGCGGATGCGATCGCGGCTGCGCTGCGCGCCGATCCCGGCTCGGTGCTGGCGTTCCTGCCGGGTGCCGCCGAAATCCGCCGGACGCAGAGTTTTCTCGCCGAGCGGGTTCATGATGCGAGCGTCGAGATCGTGCCGCTGTTCGGCGCGCTCGATGCGAGCGTGCAGGATCGCGCCATCGCGCCGGCGCCGAAGGGGCAGCGCAAGGTGGTGCTGGCGACCTCGATTGCCGAGACTTCGCTGACCATCGAGGGCGTGCGCATCGTCGTCGATTCCGGCATGGCGCGGGTGCCGCGCTACGAGCCGGATATCGGCCTGACCCGGCTGGAGACCGTGCGCGCCTCGCGCGCCGCGGTCGATCAGCGCCGCGGCCGCGCCGGCCGCACCGAGCCCGGCGTTTGCTACCGGCTGTGGGACGAGCCGCAGACCGCTTCGCTCGCAGCCTACACGCAGCCCGAAATTCTCTCGGCCGACCTTTCCTCGCTGGTGCTCGATCTCGCGCAGTGGGGCGTCCGCGATCCCGCCACGCTGGCGTTTTTCGATCCGCCGCCGGCGCCTGCGCTGAAGGAAGCCAACAGTTTGCTGTCAGAACTTGGCGCGCTCGATTCCGACGGACGGATCACGGCCGAAGGCAAGAGCCTGCGCGCCCTGGCGCTGCCGCCGCGACTGGCGCGCATGATCGTGGACTCGCATCGGCTGGGAGCCGGCGAAGATGCCGCCGGGATTGCAGCCATCCTGACCGAGCGCGGCCTTGGCGGCGACAGTGTCGATCTCGATCACAGGCTGGATCAGTTTCGCCGCGACCGCGCGCCACGCGCAAGCAGCGCACGCAGTCTGGCGCAGCGCTGGGCCCAGCAGGTGGCGGCGACGGAAGGGCCGCCCGGCGCGGATGTCCAGCCATCCACGGGCATCATGCTGGCGCTTGCCTTCCCCGATCGCGTCGCGCGCAACCGCGGCAATGGCAGTTTCGTGCTCGCCAACGGCCGCGGCGCCGCCGTCGATCAGACTTCGTCGCTGGCGCGCGCGCCCTATATCGCGGTCGCCGAACTGACCGGCACCGCCGCGCAGGGCCGAATTCTGCTGGCCGCGCCGATCGCGCAGGCCGATATCGAGCAGCGCTTCGCCGACCAGATCGAGAGCACCGAGGAAATTTCGTTCGACCGCGGCGCCATGGCGCTGCGCGGGCGCCGCAGGAAAACCCTGCACGCGATCACGCTGTCGGAAGCGCCGATGGCGCTGTCGCCTTCGGCTGCGACCGCGAAAATATTTGCCGACGGGCTGGTTGCCGCCGGGCTCGACAAGCTGCCATGGTCGAAATCGTCGAAGCAATGGCGCGACCGCGTCGCCTTCCTGCGCAAGGCCGAAGGCGACAGTTGGCCCGATCTGTCGGATGCGGCGCTCGCTGCCGAATCCGACAACTGGCTGGCGCCTGTGCTCTACGACAAGACCGCGCTGAAGGAACTTTCGCCCGGCGAACTCTCGGACGCGCTGCTGGCGCTGCTGCCGTGGGAATTGCGCGCACGGCTGGAGCGGGAGGCGCCGACGCATTTCGAAGCGCCCACCGGCACCATGCTGGCGATCGATTATGAAGCCGAGCAGGGGCCGACCATCGCGGTTCGCCTGCAGGAGTTGTTCGGGCTCAATACCCATCCCTCGATCGCCAGGGGCGCGGTGCCGCTGGTGCTGGAATTGCTGTCGCCGGCGCAGCGGCCGGTGCAGGTGACGCGCGATCTGCCGGGGTTCTGGCGCGGCAGCTATGCGGCCGTCCGCTCGGACCTGCGCGGCCGCTACCCCCGGCATCCCTGGCCGGAAGACCCTGCCAGCGCGCTGCCGACCCGCCGGGTCAAGCCGCGCGGGACTTGAGCAACGCCGTTAACCCTTCGCTCATCCTAATCGTCGAAATGACATACCGGGATGCTTCCGGGCCGCTTCTGTTAGGCACGGTTTGGCGGCCGGCGTGGTGATATCGGCAGTCTGGCAATCGAGTGTGGCGTAATGCGTAACCTGATGATCCTTGCCGCCGTCCTGGTCGGCCTCGGCACCTACATGGCTCAGGTGGCGGACAGGATGCAGCCGGCTTCGGCATCCCCCAGCGCACCACCGAAGACGGCTTCGACAGAAACGGTCGCGCTGGCTTCCGGCCGCAGCCTCAACATTCCTCGCGATGCCCGCGGGCATTTCCAGGCCGATGGCCGCATCGATGGCCAGCGCATCAATTTCATGGTCGACACCGGCGCTTCGGTGGTGGCGCTGAACGAGAAGTCGGCGGCGCGGTTCGGCCTGCGTCCTTCCCGCAGCGACTACAACGCAACCGTCTCCACCGCCAACGGAACCATCAAGGCCGCGCGCACGCGGATCGCCATGATCGAGCTCGGCGGCCTCGTGGTCCGCGACGTGGATGCGTTGGTGCTGCCCGACGCGGCGCTGTCGGAGAACCTGCTCGGCATGTCGTTCCTGTCGAAGCTGAAGCGCTTCGAGGTAGCCAACGGCAAGATGGTGCTCGAGCAGTAAAGGCCCGGATTTTGTGCCGTCGGCCTCTCCCGGTGGGGCGAACGACGTGATATGTTACAAGGTATGAATAGTTCCGAAGCCCTTCAGACCCTGCGCCGCTTTGAACATGCCCTGCGTGGGCGTGGGATCAGGCATGCCGCGCTGTTCGGCTCGGTGGCTCGGGGTGACAACGGCTCGGGTAGCGACATCGACATCATGGTCGAATTCGATCCAGATGCCCGCATTACAGTTTTCGATTACGTGGACATCAAGGAATACATTGCGAGCCTTTTTGATCAGCCCGTCGACGTTGTCAGTAGCGAGGGGTTCAAGCCCTATGTCCGTCGCAACGCGATGGCTGACGCGATCTATGCCTTCTGAGCAGACGGACATCGCTCTTCGCGATATCCTGCATCACATAGATTTGGCCGCAGGCTTCATCGAAGGCTTCCACCGCGATTCGTTCAAGTCTGATATACGCACCGTCTATGCCGTTACCCGCTGTCTTGAGATCATATCCGAGGCGTCGCGGCGCTTGCCGGATCAGTTGAAGGCTAGGCACCCCGCGATATCGTGGAAACAGATGGCGGGAGCCGGCAATGTTTACCGTCATGACTACGAGGATGTCGTAGCTCACATCGTCTGGGATACGGTTGAGCGGTCTTTGCCCGCCCTGCGGGCCGTTGTTAACGAGGAAATCGCGCGCTACGAGAAGTAGGCAGCGCAACGATGCCTCCTTACCGTAATCGCCAAAACCCAATAATTAACCACGACGAGACGCGAGTCTCGCCTTTCGCCGTGTCTGCGCATTCGGTAAAGGCTGTGCGATCCTTTTTGCATTTCCACGACAAGGTCGCCTGATGTTCCCGAAGCCGAAACCCGCGCTGGTTCCCAATACCTATGCCTTCGAATCCGGGCCGATGGTGAAGGCGACCGGCTTTCGCGAATATGACGCGCGCTGGCTGTTCGAGAAGGAAATCAACCTGATGGGCGTGCAGGCCCTGGGCATGGGCCTCGGCGCGCTGATTGCGGAACTCGGCGTCAAACAGGAGATCGTCACCGGCCACGATTTTCGCGGTTATTCGGCCTCGATCAAATACGCGCTGATCTCCGGCCTGATGGCGGCGGGCTGCAAGGTGCACGACATCGGGCTCGCGGTGACGCCGATGGCTTACTTCGCACAGTTCGATCTCGACGTGCCCTGCGTCGCGATGGTGACGGCCTCGCACAACGACAATGGCTGGACCGGTGTCAAGATGGGCGCCAACCGTCCGCTGACCTTCGGTCCCGACGAAATGACGCGGCTGAAGGAGATCGTGCTCAACGCCGAGTTCAGCAACAAGCCCGGCGGCTCCTATCAATTCCACGAGAATTTTCCGGCACGCTACATTGCCGATCTCACGAAGCGCCCGAAGCTGAAGCGCAAGCTGAAGGTCGTGGTCGCCTGCGGCAACGGCACCGCGGGTGCGTTCGCGCCTCAGGTGATGGAAGCGATCGGCTGCGAGGTGATCCCGCTCGACACCGAGCTCGACCACACCTTTCCGAAATACAATCCGAACCCCGAAGACATGGAGATGCTGCACGCGATCCGCGACGCGGTGCTCAAACACAAGGCCGATGTCGGCCTGGGCTTCGACGGCGACGGTGACCGCTGCGGCGTGGTCGACAATACCGGGGAAGAAATCTTCGCCGACAAGGTCGGCGTCATGCTGGCGCGCGACATGTCGGCGATCCACAAGAATGCGCAATTCGTGGTCGACGTGAAATCGACCGGGTTGTTCGCGACCGATCCGGTCTTGCAGAAGCAGGGCGCCAGCACCGCCTACTGGAAGACCGGCCATTCCTACATGAAGCGCCGCACCAACGAGACGGGCGCGCTGGCCGGCTTCGAGAAATCCGGGCACTATTTCCTGAACAAGCCGTTTGGCCGCGGCTATGACGACGGCCTGGTCTCGGCGATTGCGATCTGCGAGATGCTCGATCGCGCGCCCGGCAAGTCGATGGCCGACCTGAAGGATGCTCTGCCGAAAACCTGGTCGTCGCCGACGATGTCGCCGCATTGCGCCGACGAGACCAAATACGGCGTCGCGGATGCCGTGGTGAAGCACTTCGAGGCGTTGCAGAAGCAGGGCGGCAAGGTCGCGGGCCAGAAAATCCGCGACCTCGTCACCGTCAACGGTGTGCGCGTCACCGTCGAGGACGGCAGCTGGGGCCTGGTGCGGGCTTCATCCAACAAGCCGGAGCTCGTCGTGGTGGTCGAGAGCCCGGTTTCCAAACAGCGCATGCGCGACATGTTCGAGGCGATGGATTCCGTGCTGCGCACGCATCCGGAAGTCGGCGCGTACAATCAGAAGATCTGATCGCGCGACAAAGCTGTCCGTCATCCCCGCCTTCGCGGGGATGACAGCGTCTTCGTATTTTCACGCCGCGCGGATCGAACCCAGGAAGCTGTCGACGGCGCCCCTGAGCTGTTCGGATTGCGACGACAATCCATTCGCGGCGTTCAGCAGTTTCGAGGCCGCGGCGCCCGCTTCACCGGAGGTGCGCGCCACGCCGGTGATGTTGTCGCTGACCTCGCGGGTGCCGTTGGCGGCCTGCTGCACATTGCCCGAGATTTCGCTGGTGGCAGAGCCCTGCTGTTCGACGGCGGCGGCGATCGCGCCGGAGATTTCGTTGATCTCGGCGATGGTGCCGCCGATCGCCTGGATCGCCGTGACGGCTTCGCCGGTGGCGGTCTGAATGTCCTGGATCTGCGCGGAAATCTCCTCGGTCGCTTTCGCGGTCTGATTGGCCAGCGCCTTCACTTCGCTCGCCACCACGGCAAAGCCGCGGCCATGCTCGCCGGCGCGCGCCGCTTCGATGGTGGCGTTCAGCGCCAGCAGGTTGGTCTGGCTGGCAATGCTCTGGATCAGCGTCACCACTTCGCCGATCTTCTGGGTGCCGCTGGCGAGACCCTCGACGACGGTGTTGGTGCGACGCGCTTCCTCGGCGGCCTTGCCGGCGACTTCGGCGGAGCGCGTGGCCTGGTTGGCGATCGCGCTGATCGAGGCGGTCAGTTCCTCGGCGGCGGCTGCGACCGTGCCGACATTGACGGAGGCCTGCGTCGATGCGGCCGCGGCCGCTTCGGTTTGCCGCGCCGTTTCCTCGCTGCTGCGGCTCATGGACGACGACATGCCCTGCATTTCGCCGGCGGCGACCGTAACGGCCTGCACGATGTGGCCGATCTTGCGTTCGAAATCGTCGGCGAGGCTGCGCATCGCAGCATCGGCCTCTAGCTTGACCCGCCGCTCGGATTCGCTGCGCTCGGCGTTGGCGCGCGCTTCTGCGGCGTTGGCCGCATCGGCTTCCGCGGTCTTCTCGGCCGTGGTCGCGAACAGTTGCTCGAGCTGGAAAGCGAGCCAGATCAGGACACCGGCCTCCATGATCAGGATGACCGCGTGGAGAACGACGCGGCCGAGATCGGTACCGCCAGGAAAGATGGCGGCAGGGACGATGAAGTTAAGCATCAAATGATGCAGTGCGACCGCGATCGTGCCGGCGATGATCGGCCGCCAGTCGCAATAGGCGACGAGGCAGGCCAGCGTCGCGAAGAAGTACATGTGCAGGTCGATCTGCCAGCGATGTCCCGACATCTGCGAGGCGAACACCGCCACGCCGCCCATTGCCGCGACGGAGACGATGAGCCGGGTCGATAGCCCGTTGCCTGCCGTGCGCCACGAAAGTGTAGCGGCGCCAGCCAGCACCATCGTGAACAGGGTCGGCATCGTCCAATCGGCGCCGCGCAACATGCCGATGGCGGCAGCGACAGGAACATGCAGCCAGAGCAGGACGATCAGTGTCTTGCTCGCGGTCTCGCGCAATGCCTCGAGGTCACGGTTGGCGGTCGTCATGCTCGAATCCCCTATATGACTTTTGTGAAACAGGCGGCGATCGCTTGCGGATCGACCGTGAACCAGGCCCCGGCCGCCTGCAGCCGGGACAATCCCTCATGGCCGTCGGGCCGCACCACCAGCAGCGATGGGACGGCGGTCACGCGGACGATGGCGGCGTTGGCGGAAGCGGCGGCGGAGAAGGCCTGCTGGGAGTCCCACCAGACCGGAAAGGCCACGGCCACGACCTCGGCGCCGGGGCGGGCCTGAAATGAGAGCCCCGCGATGCCGCCGAAGCTCACGGCCAGCAACAGCATGGCGTTAAGCCACGCCGGCCAACGGCGGCTAGCGATGTGTGTCTGACCCATCCCCCATGATTACGGGAATAGGGCTAATGTTCGGTAACGAACGTCGTCCGTAGTACTGCGTATTTTGAGGATTGCGCATTTTGCCTATGCCGCCGGCACCGGCAGTGCGGTGACCGACTTGATCTTCTCCATCGCAAAGCGCGAGGTGACGTTCTTCAAGGGCACGGCGCTGATCAGTTTCTTGTAGAACACGTCGTAGCTTGCCATGTCGGCGACCACGACGCGCAGCATGTAGTCGACGTCGCCGGCCATCCGGTAGAACTCCATCACCTCGGGCATGGCGCTGACGGCGCCGGCGAAGGTCTTCAGCCAGGCCTCGGAATGATCGGAGCTCTCGACCGAGACAAAGACCGAGATGCCGAGCCCGATCTTGTTCTGGTCGACCAGCGCCACGCGGCGCAGGATGACGCCGTCCGCCTCCAGCCGCTGGATGCGCTTCCAGCATGGCGTCGACGACAGCCCGACCCGGTCCCCGATCTCGGCGACCGACAGGGATGCGTCCTCCTGCAGCACGGTCAGGATCTTGCGATCGATGGCGTCGAGGCGGCGGCTGGCTTCGGGAAGCTGTACGGCTAGGTCAGACATGAGAAAAATGTTCCATACATTAGGTTTGATACCCTAATATATAGAAAATTCTTCTATATCAAGCCTGCTTATTGTGCTGTCGGCGCCCTGGCGCCCGCCTGGCCCTGACCCAAAAGCTCTTCAACTTCAGCACGTTGCGGGGCTGCGAAGGCGCCCCCGAACCGGGTGCACTTCAGCGCGGCAGCAGCAGAGGCGAACCGCAGCGCCTGCTGCAATTCCTGCTTCTCGGTGATGGCGAGCGCAAACGCGCCGTGAAAGACATCGCCGGCGCCAAGCGTATCCACCGTGTGCACCGGGAAGGCCGGGGTTTCCTGAATGGTCCCGTTCTCGTCCAGCCAGATCGTGCCGCGGGGGCCGCGCGTTCCCGCCAGAAAGGACGGGGTCAATTTGGCGATCTTTTTCAGCGCCTGGGCGTCGTCGGCGATATCGGCGGTTTCCTGCAGCGGCTCGCTCGAGAACACCAGATGCGAGGAGGCGTTCAGCAGGCCCTCGCGCAGCGACATTGCACGATCGACATCGACGATGACGGGAATGCCGCGCCTGACGGCCTCGGCGCAGAGATCCGTGCAGAATTCGGCGCAGCGGCTCTCGGTGAGGATGGCGGCGCAATCCTCCAGCAGCGTGTCGGTGGGCGGCAACTTGATTTTCCACAGCTTCGGATCGCGGAAGGTGACGATGGTGCGCTCGCCGCTGGGATCGATCATGACCGCCGAGATCGGCGTGACCAGGCCGGGCATGTGGATGAGATGTTTGGTCTCGATGCCCTCGCGCGCCATCTGGTCGAAGATGAAGCGGCTGGATGTTTCCCCGGCGTCGCCCATCGGCCCGCAGATGGTGGCGCGGCCACCGAGCCGGACGATACCGATCGCGGCATTGAGCGCATTGCCGCCGCAGATCTCGTCGAAGGCGGTGGCGTTCTCCTTGGAACCGCGTGCTGGAACAGCCGGCGTATGGAAGGTGAGGTCGCGCACCGGCATGCCGATGCACAGGATGCGTGGAGGCTTGTTGGGCGCCTTGTCCGGAAAATTCATGCGAGGACCCGTCTTGTCCGTTTCAGTCCCGGCTCAATGGAGCAGCAGACGGTGGGTTCCGGCTATGCGCCGTCGTTGCCGCCGCCATGCAGCCAATGCCCGATCAGATGATGCGCGATGGCAAAGGGATGCGCGGCAAACAGGCCGTCGGGGTGCTGGCGCTTGTGCATGAGCGCAAGCTCGGCGCGGTCGAACCAGCGCGCATCCTCGAGTTCGACGCGGTCGACCACGATGTCCTCGTTGATCGCGCGCGCCGTGCAGCCGATCATCAGCGATGACGGATAGGGCCAGGGCTGCGTCATGTAATAGTTCACGTCGGTGACGCGGATGCCACTTTCCTCGAGGATCTCGCGGCGCACGGCGTCCTCGATGGTCTCCGCGGCTTCGACGAAGCCCGCGAGGCAGGAATACATTCCGGGCATGAACTGCTTCTGGCGGCCCAGCAGCGCCTTGTCGCCGAGGCTCACGAACATGATCACGACCGGATCGGTGCGCGGAAAATGCTCGGCCTTGCAACTGCCGCATTCGCGCTTCCAGCCGCCTTCCCGCATCGAGGTCCGCGCGCCGCAATTGGCGCAAAACTGGTGGCGCTGATGCCAGCCCACCAGCGATTTCGCCATCGCGATCGCCGACAGTTGTTCAAGCGGCAGCACGCCCTGCATCGCCATGCCGCGCAGTTCCGTTACCGCGACGTCGCTGCGGCCGACCAGTTTTTCGGTGGCGGCCGGCGCGATGCCCATGCCGAAGATCGGCGCGCCGTCACGCAAGCCCAGGAAGATCGTTCCGGGATTGGCGCCGTAGTCCAGCGCTTCCCTGATCGAGAGCAATGCGCGGGGGCCGCTCTCCTCCTGTTTCATGACCAGCGAGTCGCGGTAGATCACGTAGGCCCGCGCGTTGCTCTGGCCTTCCAGCGCCAACAGCTTGTCGTCATTGGTGCGGAAATGCGCGGCCCGGTCGAGCGTATTGGTGACGAAAGCGGGCTTGCCTAATGGATATGCGTCGAATGCGGACATTTGCTTTTCTTTTCAACCCAACCAGATCTTGCGGCGAAGCGCGTTTATGAAATTCTGAACTTCCCCGGCGTCATGCGCCAGTGGCGGCATCACGCCCCAGACCGGCCGCGGCCAGGCCGCATCGCTGGTACGGCGCGCGATGACGTGGACATGGAGCTGCGGCACCGCATTACCCAATGCCGCGATATTGAGCTTGTCGCATTTGGTGATGTCTTTCAAAGCCCGCGCAACCCGGGAAACTTCGGTCATCAGTTGCGCCTGCGCGACCTCGTCGAGGTCGATGATTTCCACCGCGCCCTCCCGGCGCGGCACCAGCAAGAGCCACGGGTAATGCGCATCCTTGATCACCAGCACCCGGCACAGCGGCAGGTCGCCGATGTCGATGGTGTCCTTTTGGAGCTGGGAGTGCAGCGACCAGGTGGAGGCGTCAGAGGGCATCAACGGTTCCCATGCCCGATGCATGTCGGGCCTTTCGAGTGCCTTCTGGAGGGCACTCCTTCAGTTTCATAGCAAGGCGTCATCACCCGCGAAAGCGGGGTATGACAGGGAAAGGCGGCTTGCGTTCCGGGCCTTTTGGCCCCAAATAGGGACCGGGAGATTGGCGGTGGACGAGCCACTCGCCAACCGGGTCAGGTCCGGAAGGAAGCAGCCCTAACGAGGTCCGGATCGGGTCGCTCGTCAGTCTCCTACTCGTTTTTCGAGCGAAATGCGCATGGCGGCAGCCGGTCCGCACCCATGCGTCTGATTTCGCTCCTGTCCGCAAGCCGGCCCCGAGAGACAAACCATTGCGGATCGACCGATGAGTGATGCTGGCGTTCCCCCCGACAATCCAGAAGGCGTGGGCGGCCCACAAGGCGGCCTCGGGCTCGGCGGTGAGCCGGGGACAAAGCCCTACCGGGTGCTGGCGCGCAAATACCGCCCCTCCAGTTTCGACGATCTGATTGGCCAGGAGGCCATGGTCCGCACCGTTTCGAATGCGTTCGAAACCGGGCGAATTCCGCAAGCCTGGATCCTGACCGGCGTCCGCGGGGTCGGCAAGACCACCACCGCGCGAATTCTCGCCCGCGCGCTCAACTACGAGAAGCCCGACGGCTCGGTGAAGGGGCCGACCATCCACATGCCCGACCTGGGCGTGCACTGCCAGGCGATCATGGAAAGCCGGCACATGGACATCCTCGAGATGGACGCCGCCTCCCATACCGGCGTCGACGACGTCCGCCAGATCAATGACAGCGTGCGCTACGCGCCGGCCAGCGCCCGCTACAAGGTCTACATCATCGACGAAGTCCACATGCTGTCGACGGCGGCCTTCAACGCCTTCCTGAAGACGCTGGAAGAGCCGCCCGAGCACGCCAAGTTCGTCTTCGCCACCACCGAAATCCGCAAGGTTCCGGTCACGGTGCTGTCGCGCTGCCAGCGCTTCGACCTGCGCCGGGTCGAGGCCGACGTGCTGATGGGGCATCTGTCCAATATCGCGAAAAAGGAAGGCGTCGAGGTCGAACCGGAGGCGCTCGGCATCATCGCGCGCGCCGCCGAAGGCTCGGTGCGCGATTCGCTGTCGCTGTTCGACCAGGCGATCGCGCATGCGGCCGGCCTCGTGCGCGCCGATGCGGTACGGCAGATGCTGGGCCTCGCCGACCGTACCCGTGTGATCGATCTGTTCGAGCATCTGGCGCGCGGTGATATCGCCAGCGCCTTTGGTGAGTTCCGCGCGCAATATGACGTCGGCGCCGATCCGGTCGTGGTGCTGTCGGATCTCGCCGAATTCGTCAATTTCGTCACCCGCGTGAAGATCGTCCCGGCCACCGCCGACAACGTCGCGTTCGGCGAGACCGAGCGGGTTCGCGCCCGCGAATTTGCCGCCAGGCTGTCGATGCGGGTGCTGTCGCGGATGTGGCAGATGCTGCTCAAGGGCATCGCCGAAGTGCAGACCGCGACGCGGCCGGCGGCGGCCGCCGAAATGGTGCTGGTGCGCATCGCCTATGTCGCCGACCTGCCGACGCCGGACGAGGCGATCCGGATGCTCGACCAGAACGGCGGTGGTTCTCCCGTAGCTTCTGTCAGCGCGACGTCCTCGCGGCCCCCGCCGGCGCCTTCAATGTCCGCATCGCCGATGCGCGCGCCTGCATCGCCGCGGTCCGGCGCGGAAGCGTCCGCGCGTCCGCAAATGGCCGCGCCGTCCGCCGAGGCGCAGTCCACGCCGGTGCTGCGCATCACCAGTTTTCCGCAACTCGTCGCCATCGCCGCCGAGAAGCGCGACGTCCTGACCAAGGCGGCGCTGGAATCCGACATGCGGCTGGTCCGGATCGAGGACGGCCGGCTCGAAGTGGCGCTGGAGCGCAGCGCCGCGCGCGGGATGGTCGGCGACCTCGCGCGCAAGCTGGAACAATGGACCGGCCGGCGCTGGACCGTGATCGTCTCCAACGAGGCCGGCCAGCCGACCCTGCGCGCGCAGAACGAGCAGGCGAAGAACGAGCACGCCCGGGCCGCGGAGGCCGATCCGCGCGTGCAGGAGGTATTGGCGCGGTTTCCCGGGGCCAAGGTCGTCGAGGTGCGCCGGCTTGCCGCCGAGGCGCCGGAATCCGATATTAGTGAAGATCCGGCCGAGAGTTCGGATAGCGATGACGACTAGAGCGTTTTCCAGCGAAGTGGAAACCGGTTCGCGTGAAGAAAACGAGTGATTTTCAGAGGACGCACGAATGGCTGATTTTCTCGGCATGATGAAGCAGGCGGCGCAACTGCAGTCCAAGATGCAGGCGATGCAGGAAGAACTCGGCAATGTCGAGGTCGAGGGCATTTCCGGCGGCGGACTGGTGGCCGTGCGCATGACCGCCAAGATGGAAGTGAAGGGCGTCACGATCGATCCGTCGCTGATGAAGGCAGAGGAGCGCGAGGTCCTCGAAGACCTTCTGGTCACCGCGCACAACGACGCGCGGCGCAAGGCGGAACAGGCGATGCAGGAAAAGATGCAGGCGCTGACCGGCGGGCTCGGCCTGCCGCCCGGGCTTGGTCTCGGCTGAAATGGCTGCCAGCGTTGCCGGCCCCGAAATCGAACGCCTGATCCAGTTGCTGGCGCGGCTTCCCGGCCTTGGCCCGCGCTCGGCGCGGCGCGCGGCGCTGCACCTGATCAAGAAGCGCGAAGCGCTGATGACGCCGCTTGCCGGCGCGCTGCAGGTGGCGATCGACAAGATCCAGGTCTGCAAGACCTGCGGCAACATCGATACGGCAAACCCCTGCACGGTGTGCACCGACCCGCGGCGCGATCCTTCGACCATCGTCGTTGTCGCCGACGTCGCCGATCTCTGGGCGCTGGAGCGGGCGAATGCGACCAACGGCCGCTATCACGTGCTCGGCGCCACGTTGTCGCCGCTCGACGGCGTCGGCCCGCAGGATCTCACCATCGACGCGCTGGTGGCGCGCGCGCATGAGCCGCAGGTCGGCGAGATCGTGCTGGCGCTGAACGCGACGGTCGATGGCCAGACCACCGCGCACTACATCACCGATCTCCTGCAGGACGCCAACGTCAAGGTCACCCGGCTCGCGCATGGCGTGCCTGTCGGCGGCGAGCTTGATTACCTCGACGAAGGTACGCTATCGGCTGCCATGCGGCAGCGCACGCTGTTCTAACCAGCACAAACGGAACCGACTCATGACGAAACGACGATTCGCCATACGCTCCCGCTTTGCGATCATCATTGCCGCGGCCCTCGTCGCGCCTTCGGCGTGGGCGCAGCAGGCCGAGCCCGCGTCGAAGCCCGGCAAGCCGATCAATGCCGGCGACGTGCTGTCCGGAGAACTCAACGCCATGAAGGGCAGGAAAGGCAAGCGCGCCGCGACCTACCAGATCACCAGCGAGCCGCGCCGGTTGCCGGCGCCGGGCGGCCTCTGCAATCTCGAGACTGGGCCCGAGACGTTCCAGCTCGTCACCTCGAGCGACGCCCAGGCCGCGCAATTGAAGAATTTCATCGGCAAGGAAATTTCCGTGAAGGTCGATGAAGTCGCCTGCGCGCAGGACGTCGGGCAGATGAGCGAAGCCGTGATCACCAAGTGGAGCATGGTGACGAAGCGTTGAGCTAGCCACACGACAGGTGTCATCGCCCGGCTCGACCGGGCGACCCAGTACGCCGCGCTCTCTCGGCTCTATCGCAACTGCTCTGGGATACTGGGTCCCCCGCCTTCGCGGGGCACGACGACGTAACTATACCCGCACCGTCCCCACTTCGTCAAAATGTCCGCGCCGCTGCAGCCATGCCAGCAGGATCAGGCTCGGCACCGCGACCGCGACCGAAATCACGAAGAACAGCGGCCAGCCCGTCGTCGCCGCCACAAAGCCCGCGCCGGAGGAGAGATAGGTGCGCCCGACCGCGGCGAGTGCGGTAAGCAGCGCGTATTGCGTCGCGGTGTGCAGCGGGTTCTGGCACAGCGCCGAGAGATAGGCGACGAAGATCACGGTGCCGATTGCGCCGGTGAAGTTTTCCGCCGAGATAGCAACGGCCAATGCCCATTGGTTGACGCCGACAAGGGCGAGCCACGCGAAGACCAGGTTCGAGACCGCCTGCAGCGCGCCGCCGATCCACAGGCTTGCGACCAGCGAATAGCGTCGCGCCAAAAAGCCGCCCGCGAAACCGCCGACCAGCGTCGCGATCAGGCCGACGCCCTTGACGATGGCGGCATAGTCGTTGCGGGTGAAGCCGAGGTCGATCACGAAGGGCGCAGTCATGGTGCCGGAGAACGCGTCGGTGAACTTGAACAGCACCACGAAGGTCAGCACCACCCATGCGTACTTTCGGGAAAGAAATTCCGAGAACGCGCCGATCGCCGCATGCAGGACGCGGGTGAACGCGGCCTCGCCGCGGATTTCGGCCTCCGCGCGCACCGATTGTTCGGGCTCGGTGGCGACCAGCGCCGTGATGGTGCCGATCAGCACCAGCGCCGCCATGGCGACATAGCCCCACATCCACGCCGCCTGCCGTCCGATGCCGGTGCTTTCGAACGCGCTGACCAGAAACAGCACGCCGGCCGTCGAGATCAGCATGCCGATCCGGTAGGCCGCGACATAGGACGCCATTCCGGCGGCCTGCTCGCGTTCGGGCAGGCTTTCGACGCGAAACGCATCGACCACGATGTCCTGGGTCGACGACATGGTGGCGACCAATAGTGCGCCGAGCGCCACGAACAGCGGCGAGCGCGCGGGATCGGTCAGCGCCAGCAGCAGGATCGCGCCGATCAGCAGCAGTTGCGAAAACACCAGCCAGCCGCGGCGGCGGCCGAACGCGCGCGTGAAAACTGGAACATGCAGCGCGTCGACCAGCGGCGCCCAGATGAATTTCAGCGTGTAGGGCGTGCCGACCAGCGCGAACAGCCCGATGGTGCCGAGATCGACGCCGGATTCGCGCATCCACACCAACAGCGTCGATCCCGACAGCGCCAGCGGCAGCCCGGAGGAAAAGCCGAGCATCAGCACGATCAGCACGCGCGGCTGCAGATAGACGGCAAGGCTCTCGCGCCAGGTGGGGGCTGTGGCCTTCTCAGGTGTAGAGGTGGCTTGGGGTGCTGTCATAAAAGGGTGTTAGCAGAGATACAACAAGACTGTCATCGCCCGGCTTGACCGGGCGATCCAGTATCCCAGAGGCCCATCCGAATCCCTACAATGGTCCCGCGATCTCCGGGTAGAGATCTAACCAGTCGGGATTGTCTTTCTCGATCAGCGAAATCTTCCAGGCTCGCGGCCACTTTTTGAGGCGTTTTTCTCGCTGGATCGCATATTCGATTTGATCGAAGATTTCGAAATAGACTAGCCGGGTCACCTCGTGCTTTTTGGTGAAACCCTCCGCCATCTTCAACTTGTGTTCGGCGATGCGCCGGATGAGGTCGTTAGTCACGCCGATGTAAAGCGTACCGCCAAGGCGGCTGGCGAGAATGTAGACGTAGTAGTTGCGTGCTCCCATCTGCCGCCTCTGGGATACTGGGTCGCCCGGTCAAGCCGGGCGATGACGACCTGTTATGACGTTGGGGCTGAGCATCGAAAACTACTCCCCCGCCTGCAGTTTGCGCGGCAGGGGGAACAGTTCCGGCGTTCCGCTTTTGACCACGCGCGGCGTCTCGACCGGCGCGTCGGTCTTGCTGAAATCGAGCTCCTCGATTCGCCCGGCGCGCTTTTCGATCTTGTCGGCGGAGATCAGGATCTGGCGGACGTCCTCGTTCACATCGCCAAAGTGCTTCTGCAGCTTCAGCACGCGGTCGCGCAGGCGGCCGAGGTCGTCGCCGAGATTGAGCACTTCGGTGCGGATCTGGTCGGCGGCATCGCGCATGCGCGCGTCTTTCAGGATCTGCTGCATCACCTGGATCGCCAGCATCAAGAGCGACGGCGACACCAATACGACGCGGGCGCGGTAGGCCTTCTGGATCACGTCGTCGAAGCCGTCGTGAATTTCGGCATAGACCGATTCCGACGGCACGAACATCAGCGCGGTGTCCTGGGTCTCGCCGGTGATGAGATACTTCTCGGCGATGTCGCTGACATGCTTCATCACGTCGTTGCGCAGGCGCTGGCTGGCGAATTTTCGCTCCTCGTCGCTGCGTGCGTCATGCAGCGCGGTCATCGCCTCCAGCGGGAATTTGGCGTCGATGCAGAGCGGGCGCTGGTCAGGCAGGAACACCACGCAATCCGGGCGCTTGCCCGAGGAGAGCGTGTACTGGAACTCGTACGATCCCTGCGGCATGCCGTCCTGCACGATCGCTTCCATCCGCGCCTGGCCGAACGCACCGCGCGACTGCTTGTTGGCGAGCACGTCGCGCAGCGTGGTCACCTGCGACGTCAGGTCGGTGAGGTTCTTGTGCGCATTGTCGATGATGCCGAGCCGCTCGTGCAGCACGCGCAGCGAATCCATGGTGTGGCGCGTGGTCGCTTCCATCGACTGTCCGACGCGATGGGTCACCGAATCCAGCCGCTCGTTGACCGCGCGCGCCATCTCGGCCTGGCGGCCCGTCAGGGCCTGCGCCATGGCGTCGACCCGGCCCGTCGATTCGCTCTGCGCCCGCAACATCTCGCTCAGGCGCTCCTCCAGTTCATCGGCGCGGATCGCCTGCGCCATCGTCAGTTCCGCGCCGCGGCGGCCGGCGCGGGCGATGACGATGGCGATCACGAGCAGCAGCACCAGCGCGAGGGCGCCGAAGCCGATCAGCAGTTCGCGGACGTGGATCGGCAGGTCGCCGACGATGAAAAGAATTTCGTTCATGCGGCTATGTAGCCCGATTCGCAGGTTTTCGCGAACGAAGAGGGAACATATATGGTGAACGATCGCTTAATTTTCGTGGTTAACGATGCCTTAAAAATCATGGTTAACGCGCCCTTAATGGGTTCCTCCGCGGATTGACCACGGCAGGCCCGCAGCTTAAATCGCGCGCTATGGCCCTCAGAGAAATCATCATCCTGCCGGACAAGCAGTTGCGGCTCGTCTCCAAGCCCGTCGAAAAGGTGACGGCGGAGATCCGCAAGCTCGCCGACGACATGTTCGAGACCATGTATGACGCCCCCGGCATCGGGCTGGCGGCGATTCAGGTCGCACAGCCATTGCGGCTGATCACCATGGATCTAGCCAAGAAGAGCGAGGACGGCGAAACCAGGCCGCAGCCGCGCGTCTTCATCAACCCGGAAATCATCTCTTCCTCGGAAGCATTGTCGGTCTACGAAGAGGGTTGTCTCTCGATCCCCGAGTACTACGAGGAGGTCGAGCGCCCGGCGCAGGTCCGCATCCGCTTCACCGATCTGGACGGCAAGGTGCACGAGGAAGACGCCGACGGCCTGTTCGCCACCTGCATCCAGCACGAGATCGATCACCTCAACGGCGTGCTGTTCGTCGACTACCTCTCGAAGCTGAAGCGCGACCGCGTGATGAAGAAGTTCACCAAGGCCGCCAAGCGCGCGACCGGGTAGGCCCCACTCTATCCACCGTCATGCCCGGGCCTGACCCGGGCATCCACGTCTTCCTTTCGTACTGCACCGAAGACGTGGATGGCCGGGACAAGCTCGGCCATGACGGAGTAAAATCGACCGACCTCGGGATATTTCGAACCTCATGCCGCTCCGCTTGATCTTCATGGGCACGCCCGACTTCGCGGTGCCGACGCTGCTGGAACTGGTGGCCCATGGCCACGAGGTCGTGGCCGTCTACACGCGCGCGCCGAAGCCGGCCGGGCGCGGCATGAAGCTGCAGCGGACCCCGATCGAGCAGGAAGCGCGGCGGCTCGGCATTCCCGTGCTGACGCCGACAACGCTGAAAACGGCAGAAGCGCTCGAGGAATTTCGCGCGCACGAAGCGGACGCGGCCGTCGTCGTCGCCTACGGCATGATCCTGCCGCAGGCCATTCTCGATACGCCCAGGCTCGGCTGTTTCAACCTGCACGGCTCGCTGCTGCCGCGCTGGCGCGGTGCCGCGCCCATCAACCGCGCCATCATGGCTGGCGACGCCGAAAGCGGCGTGATGGTGATGAAGATGGATATCGGCCTCGACACCGGCGACGTCGCGATGGCCGAGCGGCTGAAGATCACGGACACCATGACCGCGTCCGACCTGCATGACGCGCTGGCGCCGCTCGGCGCCGACCTGATGGTGCGCGCGATGGGCGCGCTGGAGCGCGGCGGGTTGCAGCTTCGCAAGCAGAGCGAGGACGGCGTCACCTACGCTGCCAAGATCGAAAAGACTGAGGCGCGGATCGATTGGAGCAGGCCGGCGCGCGAGGTGCTGCGGCACATTCACGGCCTGTCGCCGTTTCCCGGTGCCTGGTGCGAACTGGCGACCGATGCCGAGCCGGCCCGTATCAAGCTCCTGCGCTGCGAGCCGGCAACGGGCTCCGGTTCGCCCGGCGAGGTGCTCGACGATGGCTTGACGATTGCCTGCGGCGACGGCGCGATCCGCATTCTCGAACTGCAGCGCGCCGGCAAGGCGCCGATGAAGGCGGCGGATTTCCTGCGCGGCACGCCGCTCAAACCACCGGCGCAGCTTGGCTGATGCCCCGCTACAAGCTCATCATCGAATATGACGGCACGCCGTTTTCCGGCTGGCAGATCCAGGACAATGCGCCAACCGTGCAAGGCGCGCTGGAAACGGCGGTCAAGGCGATTAGCGGCGAGGACGCGCGCGTGCACGGCTCGGGCCGCACCGATGCCGGCGTCCATGCGCTGGCGCAGGTGGCGCATTGCGATATTCAAAAGCCGTTTCCGCCGGGCCGCCTGCGCGACGGGCTGAACGCGCATCTGCGGCCGCATCCGATCGGCGTGCTTTCGGCGGAGATCGTTGCCGATGATTTCGAGGCACGCTTCTCGGCGACACGGCGCCACTACCGCTACCGCATCACCAACCATCGCGCCAACCTCGCGCTCGACATCGGGAGGACCTGGCGCGTCCCGCGCCATCTCGATACCGACGCGATGGATGCCGCCGCCAAGAGGCTGCTCGGCAAGCACGATTTCACGACCTTCCGTGACACCGAGTGCCAGGCAAAATCGCCGGAGAAGACGCTCGATCAGCTCGATGTCGTCAGGGCAGGCGACGAGGTTTCGATCCTCACTTCCGCGCGCTCGTTCCTGCACAGCCAGGTGCGTTCGATGGTGGGCTCGCTGGTCTGGGTGGGCGAAGGCCGCTGGAGCGCCGATGATCTCGCAGGCGCCCTCGCCGCCCGCAACCGCGCCGCCTGTGGCCCGGTGGCACCGCCGGAGGGGCTGTATCTGGTGCGGGTGGAGTATTGAAGACGGCGTGCTGTCTCGGCACACTTATCGTCATACCCCGCGAAGGCGGGGTATCCAGTACGCCGCGGCCCTGAGGTTTGACCAAGACATCACGGCGTACTGGATCGTCCGCCCCAGTGCGCAATTGCGCACAAGGCGAACGATGACACCGGTGGATTACGCAAAATACCGGTCCAGCACGCCGCGATAGATTTTCGTCAGCTTCTCCAGGTCGGACACCGGCGTGCGCTCGTCGACCTGGTGCATGGTCTGGCCCACCAGGCCGAACTCGATCACCGGGCAATAGCTCGAGATGAAGCGCGCATCCGAGGTGCCGCCCGAGGTCGAGAGCTCCGGCTTGCGCCCGGTGACGTCCTCGATGGCGCTGACGGCAAGGTCGGTGAACGCGCCGGGTTTTGTCACGAACACGTTGGAGTTGGAATATTCCCACACGATGCGGGCGCGGATGCGGTTGCCGCAGGCCTTTGCCAGCCGTTCCTCGACCAGCGCGCGCAGCGTCTCTTGCGTGTGGTTGTCGTTGAAGCGGATGTTGAACCTGGCCCGCGCCTGCCCCGGGATCACGTTGCTCGCGGTATTGCCGACATCGACCGAGGTGAATTCGAGGTTGGACGCCTGGAACTGCGCGCTGCCGTGATCGAGCGGTTCGTCGGAAAGCGCCACGATCAGCCGCGAAATATCAGGTACCGGGTTGGCCGCGCGATGCGGATAGGCGACATGGCCCTGCACGCCGTCGACATAAAGCGTGCCGGACTGCGAGCCGCGGCGGCCGACCTTGATGCAATCGCCAAGCATCTCGACGTTGGACGGTTCGCCCAGCACGCAATGATCGAACTTCTCGCCGCGCTCGGCGCACCACTTCAACAGCTTGATGGTGCCGTTGACGGAAATGTCTTCTTCATCGCCGGTGATCAAAAACGAGATCGAACCTTTGGGCTTGCCGCCATTGTCCGCGAGATATTGCAGCACGGCGGCGACGCTGCAGGCGATGCCGCCCTTCATGTCGACCGCGCCGCGGCCATACAGGAAGCCGTCCTTGATCTCGCCGGAGAAGGCGCCGTGGCTCCATGCCGCTTCGTCACCGGCCGGGACCACATCGGTATGTCCGGCAAAGGTGATGTGCGGCGCGCTGTCGCCGATGCGGGCGTAGAGGTTGTCGATGTCGGCCGTGCCCGGCTCGCCGAAGGTGACGCGATGCACCTCGAAGCCGGCGCCCTTCAGCAGGCGTTCGAGGACGCCGAGCGCGCCGGCATCGGCTGGGGTCACGGACGGGCAGCGGACGAGGTCGCGGGTGATGGAGACAGCGTCATTCATAGCCCGGCTTGTCCTAGTCGCGCAGCAGCTCGTTGATGCTGGTCTTGGCACGGGTGCGTTCGTCGACGCGCTTGACGATCACCGCGCAGGCGGTGGACGGGCCGGGTTGGCCGTTCTTCATGGGCTTGCCGGGCAGCGCGCCAGGGACCACGACAGAATATTCCGGGACCTCGCCGATGAAGGTCTCGCCGGTCTCGCGGTCGACGATCTTGGTGGAGGCGCCGAGGAACACGCCCATCGCCAGTACGGCGCCCTTGCGCACGATCACGCCTTCCGCGACCTCGCTGCGGGCGCCGATGAAGCAGTCGTCCTCGACGATCACGGGCTCGGCCTGCAGCGGCTCCAGCACGCCGCCGATGCCGACGCCGCCCGAAATGTGCACGCGCTTGCCGATCTGCGCGCAACTGCCGACGGTGGACCAGGTGTCGATCATGGTCGCTTCATCGACATAGGCGCCGAGATTGACGAAGGACGGCATCAGCACGACGTTGCGCGCAATGAACGCCGAACGGCGCACGATCGAACCGGGCACGGCGCGAAAGCCGGCATCGCGGAAACGGTTCTCGCCCCAGCCCTCGAACTTCGACGGCACCTTGTCCCACCACGACGCCTTGCCGGGGCCGCCGGGAATCGCGCTCATGTCGTTGAGGCGGAACGACAGCAGCACCGCCTTCTTCAGCCACTGATTGACCTTCCACTTGCCGCCGGCCTCGCGCTCGGCGACGCGGGCCTCGCCCTTGTCGAGCAGTTCGAGTGCGTGATCGACGGCCTCGCGAACCTCGCCCCTGGTCGTCGTCGAAATGCCGTCGCGGGCATCGAAGGCGGTGTTGACGGTGGATTCGAGCGCGGACAGGGACATCGGAGTTTTCCTCGGAGGCGGGGATGTTCGGGCGAAGCCGGGGGGCTTTTTCGGGATTTGGGGAGGGAGAGTCAAGAACACACTCGTCATGGCCGGGCTTGTCCCGGCCATCCACGACTTTCTTACTCGCTGCGCGGAGAACGTGGATGCCCGGGTCAAGCCCGGGCATGACGACCGAAGGGGCCCAGATCACGTCAATCGCTGCAAAAACCCCGTCAGGTCATCCGTGACGTGATCGACGTACGCCGCGTCGCGGCCTTCCAGTTCCCAATCCTCGCGTACCACTTCCTTCGCGCCGTCGGGCACCACCAGCACCGTGGTCATGCCGAGCCGATGCGGCACCACGAGGTTGCGGGCGAGATCCTCGAACATCGCCGATTTCGCAGGGTCCACGCCGTGGACGCGCAGGAACCTGTCGTAGGTCTGCGGCGCCGGTTTCGGCTCCAGTTCGGCGGCGATGATGTCGAACACCGCTTCGAAATGATGGGATATGCCGAGCCGTTCCAGCACCGCGCCGGCATGGTCGGTCGAACCGTTGGTGAGGATCAGCTTGCGCCCGGGGAGTCTTGCGATCGCAGCACCCATCGCCGGGTTCGGCTCCAGCGGCGAATGATCGATCCGGTGCACATAGGCCAGGTAGTCGTCGGCATGCACGCCGTGCTCGGTCATCATGCCGCGCATGCTGGTGCCGTAGCGGCGGTAATAGTCCTTCTGGATCACGCGGGCTTCTTCCGCGGAGACCTTGAGAAACGCGCCGATGAACTCCCCGATCCGCGCATCGACCTGCTGCCACAGGTTGACGTGGTGCGGATACAGCGTGTTGTCGAGGTCGAACACCCAGGTGTCGATGTGATTGAAGGGGCGGGGGATCATTTCATGTTCTCGCTGTCATGCCCCGCCTTCGCGGGTGATGACGTGTAGGCTTGTGGAGGGAATGCGTAACCATCACGGCATCGCAAATCGAATGGTCTTGCCGCCGCTCGACATGTCGACCGGCGTAAAGCCGATCGGGGCAAGGCCGCGGCTGCCGCAATCGCCCTGTTCGGAAACTTCGAACTTGCTCTCGCGCGTGCACAGTTCCTTCGGTCCGCCCCAGTTCAGTGGCTTGTCCTTCAGCTTTACGGTGCGGTTCTCGCCGTCGACGGCTTCGGCGAAACTGAACACGTGCTTCGGCTGGCCGATCACGTCGGGATGCAGGCATTTGCCGGGATCGATGCGGTACCAGCCGCGGCTGGTCACGGCCTTGCCGTCATCGGTGGCAACCGCCGCCATGATCCGGTGCGGCGTGTCGTTGCACCAGGTCAGCCCGGCGGAAGACGGCTTCTGCACCGCCTCGATCATGGCGGTGAAGAAGTTTTGCGACTGCACGATGTCGGCCGAGAGCCCGCGGCTTTTCAGGAACGCCGCCAGCGCGGCTTGCGTCTTCGGCCCGTCGACGCCGTCGATCGGGGCAGCGTCATAGCCCGCGATCACCAGGAGCCGCTGGATGCCGGCCAGCCGCGCCTGCTCGTCGTCATATTCGGAGTCCTCGGCGAGATAGGCGACCAGATGGCCGTCGTCGGTCCTGGTCGGCGTGATCTGCGTGAACGGCGCCGGCGTCTGGTTGCCGCGGCACTGGCGGGCCGCGGCGATGATGAAATTGTCCGGCGCGACGCACAGCGTGTCGCTGCCGCTTTGTGGAATCGGCGAGGCACCGTAGACGCCGAGCGCGCGCGCGTTCAACAGGATGCGGTCGGCGGTCAGCGCGCCCTGCAGCACGACGCGGCAGGCGGCGGGATCAATCCGGAACCAGCCGCGGGTGGCGGTCGCCGATTTATCGTCGATGCCGATCGCGGCCTCGACCACGTAGCTCATGCGGTTGCAGAGTTTCAGGTCGGCGAAAGCGGGCAGGGAGGAGATGAAGAATGAAACGAGCGCTGCGGGTAGCGGCAACAGGAAGCGCGTCAAGGCTTTGCGCCGTCGTGGTCGAATCCTCAACTCGTCATGCCCGGGCTTGTCCCGGGCTTCCACGTCTTTCTTCTCGCCGGGAGCAAACAAGGCGTGGATGGCCGGGACAAGCCCGGCCATGACGGCCTTTGTTCGCCTCGCCGCGTTGCTCGTCACTTGTGGATCAGCGTGCCGGTGCCCTGGTTGGTGAACAATTCGAGCAGCACCGCGTGCCGCATCTTGCCGTCGATGATGACGACGCCCTGCACGCCCTGTTCCAGCGCGTAGATGCAGGTCTCGACCTTCGGGATCATGCCGCCGGAAATCGTACCGTCCGCGATCAGCTTGCGCGCGTCCTTGACCGATAATTCCGGAATCAGCTTCTTCGACTTGTCGAGCACGCCGGGAACGTCGGTCAGGAGCAGCAGCCGCTTGGCCTTGAGCGCGCCCGCCACCGCACCGGCGAAGGTGTCGGCATTGACGTTGAGGGTCTGTCCGTCGTGCGAGGTGGCCAGCGGCGCCAGCACCGGGATCAGCTCGTAGCCGATCAACTGGTTCAGCAGCGTCAGGTCCACCTTGTCGGGATCGCCGACGAAGCCGAGATCGATCGCCTTCTCGATATTGGAATCCGGATCGACCATGGTGCGCGTCGTCTTCGACGCCTTCACCATGTTGCCGTCCTTGCCGGAAAGGCCGACTGCCTTGCCGCCGGCTTCGTTGATGTAGCCGACCAGCTGCTTGTTGACCGAGCCGGCCAGCACCATCTCGACGATCTCGATGGTGGCGGCGTCGGTGATGCGCAGTCCGGCGGCGAATTCCGACTGGATGCCGAGCCGCTTGAGCATGGTCGCGATCTGCGGCCCGCCGCCATGCACCACGACAGGATTGATCGCGGTCTGCTCCAGCAGCACGATGTCGCGGGCAAAGGCCTTGGCGGTTTCCTCGGCGCCCATGGCGTGGCCGCCGTATTTGATGACGATGGTCTCGTCGTCATACTGCTGCATATGCGGCAGCGCCTCGGACAGTATGCGCGCCTGGTCGAGGGGGCTGATATTCTGCGTTGTCATGAAGCGGGTCTCGCCATTCCGGATGCCGGGCCGGGTTCTATCTGATTGGCGGGCACGGCGCAAAGTGGGGGATCTTGCTTCTCCCACGGGGAGGAGTCATCCCCGCCGCGGCCAGGCGGCCGCCACGGCCAGCGCCAGCCAGCTTGCGATCAGCAGCGTTCCTCCGGTCGGCGCGGCCATCGGAAACAGCCCGTGCCCGGCGTATTGCCGGAGCGTGAGGTCGCCGGCGAACAGGGACGCCGCAATCGCGAAGCCGAAGGCGGCCACGATCCCGATGCGGGCGTGGATCAAGCCGCGCTCCGCCAGTGCGACGGCACCGAGTACCGCGGTGGCATGAAACAGCAGCATCGAGGAGGCGGACGTGAGCCGCGACGCATCCGCGCCATGGGCGGAGGCTGCCGCCAGCACGACTCCATCGGCGCCCATGACGGCGGCCAGCACGATCAGGATACGGCAGGCGCGGCTCATCAGGCGCGCTCGTGCAACAGGCGCACCATGGCCGCGCGCAATTCCGGCATGCCGGCGCCGGAGCGCGAGGACGTCACCAGCACCTCCGGAAACGCGGCGGGGTGTTTGGCGAGCGCGGCCGTGGTATCGGTGATGGTCTTCTCCAGTTCAGCGTTCTTCACCTGGTCGGCCTTGGTCAGCACGACCTGATAGCTGACCGCAGACTTGTCCAGCGTCTTCAGCACGTCCTGGTCGACCTCCTTGATGCCGTGGCGGGCGTCGATCAGCACGTAGACGCGCGCCAGTGTGGCGCGGCCCTGCAGGAACTGGTGGATCAGTCTGGTCCATGACGCGACCTGGGTCTTCGGCGCCGAGGCGTAGCCGTAGCCGGGCATGTCGACCAGCCGGAGGCCTGCCTTGTCGGGGCCGTCGAAGAAGATCAGCTCCTGGGTGCGGCCCGGCGTATGCGAGGTGCGCGCCAGCGCGTTGCGGCCGGTAAGGGCATTGATGAGGCTCGATTTGCCGACATTGGAGCGGCCGGCGAACGCCACCTCGACGCCCGCCATCGGCGGCAGCGTCTCGATCGAGGGCGAAGCCCAGACGAACTGCCAGTCGCCGGCGAAGAGTTTTCGTCCCTCTTCGATCAGCTCCGCATCGATGTCGGTGGTCATGCGAAGGGTCTTCCGTCCGTCATTGCGAGCGAAGCGAAGCAATCCATGGTTCAGCACGCGGAAGCATGGATTGCTTCGTCGCTTCGCTCCTCGCAATGACGAGGAGCGAGTTGGTCACGTCTTCCCGGCAGCCTTCCTGGTGAAGGTCGCCTTGATGTTGTCCATCAGTTCCACCTTCACGCCGTTCTTGTGCATGATGTAGCTCTGCTGCAGCACCGAGAGCAGGTTGTTCCAGGCCCAGTAGATCACCAGACCCGCGGGGAAGCCGGCCAGCATGAAGGTGAAGATCAGCGGCATCCAGTCGAAGATCATCTTCTGGGTCGGATCCGGCGGCGTCGGGTTCAGCTTCATCTGGAACCACATCGTGATGCCCATGATGATCGGCCAGACGCCGAGCATCAGGTATGGGCCGACATGAGTTCCCAGCGTCATCGGATCCCACGGGATCAGGCCGAACAGGTTGAAGATCGTGGTCGGATCGTGCGCCGACAGATCCTTGATCCAGCCGTAGAACGGCGCGTGGCGCATTTCGATGGTGACGAACAGCACCTTGTAGAGCGAGAAGAAGACGGGAATCTGCAGCGCGATGGGGAGGCAGCCGGCGATCGGGTTGATCTTCTCCTTGCGGTAGATCTCCATCATCTCCTGCTGCTGCTTCTGGCGGTCGTCGGGATAGCGCTCCTTCAGTGCCGCCAGTTGCGGCTGCACCGATTTCATCTTCGCCATCGACTCGTAGGACTTGATGGCGAGCGGGAAGAACAGCAGCTTGATCAGCACGGTCACCAGCAGGATGGAGACGCCGAAATTGCCGAACAGGTGGAAGAAGTAGTCGAGCGCCAGGAACATCGGCTTGGTGATGAAATAGAACCAGCCCCAGTCGATCAGCAGATCGAAATGGTTGAGCCCGAGCTGCTTGTTGTAGCCGCCGAGACCGGCGAACGGAAAGTTGATGCCGACGACGCCGGCTTCCTTGGCGCCGGCGAACAGCCGCGCATTGGCGCTGCCGGTGCCGCCGATCGCGATCGTCTGCGGATCCTGCAGGTAGTCGGTCTGGTAGCGAACCTTGGCGCCCGGCTCGGCGAGGAAGCGGGCCTTGAGGTGTGCCGAGGTGTCGGGCAGCAGCGCCGCGGCCCAATACTTGTCGGTGATGCCAAGCCAGCCATTGGTGACGTTGAACTCGAAGCCGCGCGCGCCATTGCCGAGAACGGGCGCCTCGGCGACGGCCTTGTAGCCGTGCTCCTGCAGGCCCTTTTCGCCGAGATAGCCGATCAGGCCTTCGTGCAGGATGTAGTAGCCCGAGACTTCAGGCGTGCCGTGGCGGGAGATCAGGGCGAACGGATAGAGCGTGACCGGCGCGCTGCCGACGTTGGTGACGTCGTCCTTGACGGTGAAGAGATAGCGGTCGTCGATCGCAATGGTGCGGCGGAAGGTGAGGCCTTCGCCATTGTCGTATTTCAGCGTCACCGGGTTGCCCGGCGACAGCGCGCCGGAGCCTTCCTGCTGCCATACCGTGTCGCGGTCGGGAAGCCGCGCCGTCGAACCCGAGGCTGCGACCCAGCCGAACTCCGCATAATAGGGATGCGCCGTGCCGGAAGGCGAAAACAGCACGACCGCGGGCGAGGCGGGGTCGACGGTTTCGCGGAATTTCTCCAGCCGAAGGTCGTCGATCCGCGCGCCCCTCAGGGCGATACTGCCGGAAAGGCGCGGCGTCTCGATCTTGATGCGGGGCGTCGCGGCGATCGCGGTGTCACGGCCGACAATTGGTGCTGCCGCGCCCGGCTGGCCGGCGGGCGTGGCGGCGGACGGGGTCGAGCCTGGCGTCGGCGTGGTGGTGGTGGCGTCGCCCGGCGTCGCCTGCGGCGACTGCTTGGCGAGTTCGGTCTGGGTCTGGGTTTGCGCGCGCTGCCGCTCCATCTGCGGCACGTTGTAGAAATATTGCCAGGCGATCAGCACGAGGCCGGATAGAATGACGGCGAGGATGGTGTTGCGATTGTCGGTCATCGTTTTGGGGTCTCGCCATTCAATTCTTGGGTTTGCCCGGCTGCCGGCCGAGCCGATGCAGCGCCGAACGGAGATCTTCGAGCATGGTCGCGAAATCGCGGGTGAGCGCGGCCCGGCGGCCGACCAGCACATAATCATGGTGCGGCCGCATCGGTATGACATCCAGCCGCTTCACGAGCTCGCGAAGCCTGCGCCGGATGCGATTGCGCTCGGTTGCGGTACCGTTCTTTTTGGTAACGGTGAAGCCGATCCGGATCGGGCCGTCATCGTCGCGCGGGCGGCCCTGCAGCACGAAGGCAGCGCTGTTGGCCCGCGCGCCATTGGCAACGGCGAGAAAGTCCGCCCGCTGCCTCAGCCGATCCATAATGAAATCTCCGGAAGGATCCGGCTCAGGCGCTCAGGCGCTTGCGGCCACGCGCACGGCGTGCGGCGAGGACCTTGCGGCCGCCGGTCGTGGCGAGACGGGCGCGGAAGCCGTGACGGCGCTTGCGCACCAGTTTGCTGGGTTGATAAGTCCGCTTCACGGGTATTTCTCCGCTGACCGGGCAATTTGCCTGTTGAATTGAGATGCGTCCGATGATGCGAGCCGGCCCAATCGGGCCATTTACGGCCCCAAAATGAGCCGCCCCCGGGGAGTGCCGGGCCATCGCGGACAATTGGCGCGGCTTATACGGGAGCGACCTGTTTTCGTCAATGTCAGGGGTTGTCGCAACGGTTGATCTTTGAAACGTCGCAATTGGGGCGAATATATCTGTTTTCACGGGGTTTTTACGAACGAGCGGGCGACACGCCGGACCATTGGAACCGGCAGACATTAGCGATCGGTAATTTGACCGGTCGGGGGCCCAAACGCATCCTTGGAATCGGCGTACCGCCATAGGGGCCGGGCCGGCTTTGTTTGCCGGGCGGGCATCGAAAAGACAGGTCATCAAGGCAGATATCCGTGTCAGCAACCGACCAGCCTAGTCCTGACGCACCGCGGCCTCTGGCTCCGCGCCGCCTCGGCCTGTCCGGCAAGCTGCTGCTGCTCACTATCCCGCTCGTGATGATCGCCGGGCTGATGATCTACGTGCCCGCGATCGCGAATTTCTGGATGAACCGCCTCAACGACCGCCTCGCCGCGGCCAACACCGCAGCGCTGGTGCTCGACGCCGCGCCGCTCGGCATGGTCCCGGATTCGCTGGCCAGGCAGATCCTGCAGAGTGTCGGCGCGCGCGCCGTCGCCATCAAGATGGGTCAGCAGCGCCGGCTGCTCGCCAGTGCCGATCCGCCGGCGAGGATCGACCATGACATCGACATGCGGACGCTCACCGTGTGGTCCGCGATCGTCCAGTCCGTCGAGACCATGATGGAGCGGGGCAACCAGTCGATCCGCGTGGTGGGGCCGGCGCCCGGCGGCGCGCAGTTCATCGAGGTCGTGATCGACGAAGCGCCGCTGCGCCAAGGGATGTACCGGTTTTCCCGCAACCTGCTGCTGGTCGCGCTCCTGATCGGGGTGCTCACGGCGGGGCTGGTCTACCTCGCGCTGCATTACCTGTTCGTGCGGCCGATGCGGCGGCTGACGGCAAATCTCGTCGGCTTCCACGAAAATCCGGAGAGCGCGGCGCGCATCATCATGCCGAGCCAGCGCGGCGACGAGATCGGCGTGGCGGAACGCGAATTGTCCGACATGCAGCGCGATCTCGTTTCGATGCTATCCCAGAAGAGCCGGCTCGCCGCGCTCGGGCTTGCGGTGTCGAAGATCAACCACGACCTGCGCAACCTTCTCGCCTCGTCGCAATTGCTGTCGGACCAGCTCGCCAGCGTGCCCGATCCGCGGGTGCAGCGCTTTGCGCCGAAACTGATGCGCTCGCTCGAGCGCGCCATCGACTTCTGCCAGTCGACCCTCTCCTATGGCCGCGCGCAGGAAGCCGCCCCCGACCGCCGCATGATGCTGGTCGAACCCGTGGTGGCCGAGGTGCGCGAATCCGCAGGTCTTGCCGCCGACGCCTCGATTACCTGGATCAGCGCGATCGAACGCGGGCTCTCGATCGACGCCGACCCGGACCAGCTGTTCCGCGTGCTGCTCAATCTGGTGCGCAACGCGGTGCAGGCGCTCGAAAGCCGGCCCAGGGGCGAGGGGTCTCCGCTGCAGATTCGCATTACCGGCCGTCGCGAAGGCACGGTTGCGATCATCGAGGTGTCCGACACCGGACCGGGCGTGCCGGCGAAGGCGCGCGAGCACCTGTTCGAGGCGTTCCAGACCTCCGGCCGCCCCGGCGGCAGCGGGCTTGGCCTGGCCATCGCCGCCGAACTGGTTCGCGCCCATGACGGCGACATCCACCTGGTCGAAGGCACCATCGGCGCCACCTTCCGGTTCTCGATTCCCGATCGCCCGGTGGAACTGCAGAGCGTCCGCAACGAGCGGGCGCGGGCGTAAGCGGCTTAGGTGGCTGCCCTTTTACGTCATTCCGGGGCGATACGAAGCATTGAACCCGGAATCCGGGGGTGAGGCACGAGATCCCCCGATGTGCCATTGAGGTTCGCGCCGATGCGCGCCCCGGAATGGCGAGAAAACCGCCCGATTCGCACGTCAGATCCCGCGTTCAGGACCTTGCCAAGCGGTGCCGGAGCGGGTAGCTAAAGCGCTCTTTCGCGATCCTCCGAACCATTATCGGATGCATCCGGGCCGTGAGGCCCAAACGTGCAGGCGAAAAACGCGCCCGTAGCTCAGCTGGATAGAGCACCAGACTACGAATCTGGGGGTCAGGAGTTCGAATCTCTTCGGGCGCGCCACTGCATTGTCGTTTGTGCGAATACCCTCGTTCCGACAACCGCCGCGCCGAGTGAGGTGCGGAGCACCGCAGCAGGCTTCGACTGCACCTATCTCAGTTAACGGGACATAAGCTCGTCCACTGCCAAGCGGAGAGGAGGGCGGATTGCGACTACATTGGCGGATCGAGCGGCATATTCTGGAGAAACCTGCTCTTGGCTGACATTAGCCAGGAAGAGCAGCGCATCCCCGGCTTCTCTCGCCAACTTGACGACTTTATCGTCGGACGCCCACCGATTGGCAGACACCCATCGCTGGATGGCCTGCTCAGAAAGGGCAAAAAGTTCTTCGGTGTCGGTTGGCTGGAAAAGCTTGTCAGCCGATTGATAGACGTCCCGAGCATATCCCCAAGACCTCGTTGTTAATCATATCGTTATTTCAATTACATAAGAGTTCGCGATTTTATTCTGAGTGGCGTGCCAAATTAACCCCTTGTCACCACCAACGATCGTGAGCCGGTGGGTTATCGATTTGTGAGCATAGCGCTGTCGAGACGCGCAACCGCAACGCTCTCGGACGCTGCCTTATGGAGCGCGGTCCAATCGTCAGGCGGATTGCCATCGTCCAACATTCCCTTGAATATCTTATAGGCGTCGGTTTTCGCGCCGTAGGCCCGCAGACTCGTTTCGTCGTTCACCCAAGCGAAGATGATGATCTTTGCGCTCGAATCATAGCGGAAGAACAGCCGGAACCGGCCGTTGCCGAACTTTGCCCGAAACCAATGCTTGCGTCCGTCACCGAGCGTCGATCCTTGCCGAAAAACGGTTGCGGTGGGATCAGCCGGTATCGTCTGAAAAACGAGCTTATTCAAAGCCGCCAGCAGCTTGGTGTTTGCGTTCTTTTGGTATTGATCGGGCTTTTTCGCCTTCAGTGCCTCGACGGATTCAACCAGCTTTTCCAACTGATCGAGAAAGAGGGGATGCGCGAGAATGGTCCAGCCATTGATCGTCAGCATGGCTAGAGTGCGACATCCCCGTCGATCTCGGCATCAAGGTCAACGTCTAAAGTCCCGGTCAGCGCGGTGATGCGATCGCGCAGCGTGGACGGCAAGGAGACAATGGATGTGCCGGGATGCTTGGCCATGTCCTGCGCCAGAAATGCAAGGAAACGGTCGACAACCGGATCGCTCGCCTCTTCCGCGGCCTTCTCGACATAGACGCGGTGCTGATCGTCGACGAGGAAGGTGATGCGCCCGCCATAGTCCACGCCCAACGCCCGCCGAACGGCTTTGGGAACGGTGGTCTGGCCCTTCGCGGTGATCGTGCTTTCTTCCTTCAGCAATGCAGCCATGGTCGGCTCCCATTTGATCTTTGTTAAAAGTAAGGAATATTCCTTACCATGTCAAGAGGTTTAGGATAACGCCACCAGGCGGCTAATTCGACGAGCCTATCCTGCTATAGGGAAAATAGAGCGTGACAACGCTTCATCGGGTTTCCAAGTCAACCGATGTCACCGCCCCGAGAACTGTAGACCCCGATTCCTACAAAAGGCGGGTCTTAGAGGGTTATGGAGTAGACAAAGTTCTCATCTTCGCCCGGTGCGGTGCGCCATTTCCGACCAAATCCGGGCACTGCCGCCGCCGGCGCGCCGCCGGACGGGTCTCAATATTCACGCGCATATGAGCTGTGTTGATAACCGCGTGCGGGTTGGAAGGTTTAATCTCAAGAGGGCTGCGCGTTGAATGTCCACAATGGCAGTTTGTGCCTGGCCCTGTACAGGAAAACCGTTGATGGAACGCAAGCTCGCCGCGATCATGGCCGCCGACATCGTCGGCTACAGCCTGATGATGGCCGAAAACGAGGCCTCCACCTATAACGAGCTGCGCACGGTCTTCGATAATCTGATCGAACCCACAGTCGCGCGGCATGGCGGACGCATCTTCAAGATGACCGGGGACGGGTTCCTGGCGATGTTTCCGAGCGTCAACGAAGCCGTCGATGCGGCCGTTGCTATCCAGCAAGGGTTCGACAACGCCCCGTTTGAGCTGCGCATAGGCATCAACCTCGGTGATGTCATCGAGGATAATGGCGACATGTACGGCGACGGCGTTAATGTCGCCACACGGCTCGAGGCGATGGCCGACCCCGGTAGCATCTTTGTCAGCGGCGCTGTCGTCATGGCCTCAGACCGCAATCGCGGCGAGGTGTTCGTGCGTGTGGGCCGCAGGCGCGCCAAGAACATTCCCGAGCTTCTTGATGTCTATCGGGTACGGCGCGCGCAATCCTCGTGGTCTCGCCGGCGGAAAGTCCCGCGCGTTCTACGCGGTACCGCTGCGCGCTGGTCGTATGGCGTCGCCGCCGTAGCCCTTGTCCTCATCGGCACCCAAATCCAGCCGCTTTCCCTGGCGGCGATGGTCGGCCGGCTCCCGGCCGCGCTGTCTTTCGACCAGACCCGCGCCGACCCACGGCCGTCGGTTGCGGTCATGCCCTTTGCGACCATGAGCGGCGACCAGTCGTACTTTGCAGACGGGCTGACCGAGGATGTGACCACGGCGCTTGCAAGGAATTCCGAGCTTCAGATCATCGCGCGCGACTCCACATATGCCGTACGCGGGCAGGACGGCGATGTGCGCAAGCTCGGGGTAAAGCTGGGCGTTTCCTACGTGGTGGAAGGCAGCGCACGCCGCGAGGGAGACCGGCTTCGCGTCTCGGCGCAACTGATCGACGTGAAATCGGGCGCGCACCTCTGGTCGCGCAGCTTCGACAGGCAGGTTGCCGACGTATTCACCGTACAAAGCGAGCTGACCACGGAAATCGTCGCCCAGCTCGCGCCGTATATCGGCCGAAGTGAAGCCACCGCTGCCGCGCAACGTCCGACCGATCTTCGGGCTTACGATCTTGTCCTGCGGGCCCGTCATCGATACCGGCATGGCGCCCAGGATGCGGAAGCACTTATGGAGGCACGCGGCATATATCAGCGCGCGCTGGAAATGGACCCGGCCTATGCCGCAGCCCGTGCGGGCCTGGCCCTCACCTACATCGCGGAAGTGGCCAGGAGGTCGAATGGCAGGGCGACAGCGCATGAGCTGGAACTGGGTCTTGGCGAAGCGCGCCAGGCTGTGCGCCTCGATCCCCATCTCTCGCTCGGCTATCAGGTGATCAGCTTCGGGCTCGCGGTGCAGGGCGATTATGCAGGCGGCTTGCAGGCCGCCAGGCGCGCCGTCGAACTGAATCCCAATGACCCGGATAGCATGATGGCATTGGCAAAAGCGCAAGTCCGTTTCGGGGATTACGCGGACGCCGTTGCCAATGCCGAGCGGGCGCGTCGCCTTCATCCCATGGCGCCGGAATATTACGCCTATGTGCATGGCCAGGCTCTTTACGCCGCTGATCGTCGCGATGAGTCGACTACCGTGATCGCCGAATGCCTTGTAAGGGCGCCGCGCGATGCCAACTGCCTGCTAATCCAGGCTGCGCTGCAAGGGGGGCGCGGTGATATAGAAGCGGCGCAACTGACGATGGCAAACCTGGTAGGGGCCCAACCGACATTCTCGCTGGAGTCAGAGCGCGCTTATCGCCGGTTTGGCAACAAGCCGCTCATGGATCAGTTCCTGAAGGATTTGATGCGGGCGAAGGCACCGGAGGCTGCGTGACAGGATTTTGTAGAGCTGCGGTGACAGTGCTGACCTTAACTCGGGTAGCTTAATCATCATCCCCTTCGATAGTGAGGCCTCGCCCGAAAAGATTGGTGGGACTGTTCGGCGCGTATGGATTTCCCGCGCCGTAAGGGTTGTTGATGCTGTCTGGAGAAAATCTGCTGCCGTATCGGCCATAGGGATTCGAAGTTGAGTCCGGATCGTACGGGTTTGCGCTCAACCGCCCTCGATAATTCCCGTCCGAGTCGTAAAGCTTTGGCGCGTTGGTCGCATAGGGATTGTTGGCCGAGTCGGGGCTATATTTGCTTCCGTAACGCCCATAAGGATTATTGATGCTGTTTGGATCGTAAGGGTTGCCGGCGCCGTAAGGATTGCCGGTTGAATTAGGATCGTACCGGTTTCTTGACAGGTTGCCTTGAGCAGACAGCGGCAACGTACCGATGGCCAATAGAACGAGTGCTAAAAGTGCTCGCATCCCCACTCCCTGAAGAGATCGAAATCCAACGCGGCAGCCACGATGGCCACAGGATAGAGCTTCGCAACCAAAAAGCGAACAAAGGAATTACGAGGCCCATGCTTTCGAGCGGCACGTCAAGGTCGATAGCGGGCCTGCCATTCGAATTGCGGTGAGGAGTCCAAGGCGGAATGGACCTGCGCGCGGCTCTTCTTGACCGGTCGTATCCGATTGGATACATGGGGCGACAAGTCCAGCCCAGCGCCGGGATATCGCCGCGGCAAAGCGCATGGCCAGGGAATTGAAGGAGAGCGGGCGATGAAGAAGGCCAAAGCCAAGGGAAATGTAAAGGAAAACGTAAAGCGAAGCGCGAAGGCAAAGGTCACTTACGCGCCATTCGAGGTCGCTGACTATCTGGATAGCGAGGAAGCGATTGCGGAATATCTTTCGCTCGCAGCCCGCGACGAAAACCCCGGCGTGTTGCTCAAGGCGCTTGGTGACGTGGCCAAGGCGCGCGGCATGGCGGAGGTTGCGAAGGCGTCCGGTCTCGGTCGCGAAAGCCTCTACAAGACGCTGGCACCGGGTGCCAAGCCGCGTTTCGAAACGATAGCCACCATCATGCGGGCGCTGAATGTCGGGTTTTCAGTCGAAAGCAGGGTGCCGGTGCGAGCGAAGAGGGCTCGCAAGTTGACCGCGGCGTAAGTGGCGAGCGAGGCCAATCACTTCATGTACTCAAGCAGCCCTCCGCGCTTCACCAGCAACACCTGAATCTGCCTCCGCTCGACGATCTCATCCCTGGTGAACGCGATTGGTCTCACTTGGAAGGGGGCTGCTATCGTTAGACTTTGCGACCGGCTTAAGTGGCCGGGCTCTCTGTCTTGGGCAAGCGTAGCCCGGATGAGCGCAGCGACATCCGGGACTGCTCCATCCTGGCATATCACTACGCTCATGCGGGCTGCTCGCTTATCGCAGCAAAGCGTTCTCGCACAATATCGACGCGGCCTGGGGGTCCGTTGATGTTGCCTTCAAGAAAATGTTCGAAAGCTTCATCGTTCAGCAACGCCTTGAACTGCTCTGCGATGAAATGGCAAACATTGTCATCCGCCTGTTGAATCTCAGCCACGAGTTCGTCCCGGCCGTCGACAATGAGAAGAATGTCCTCCATGTCGCGGCTCCCCAGGAGGTCATTGTCGCCGCGGCCGAGATATGCCTCCAGTTTTGTCGCGACGAACAGCTCGGGTGTGAGGCGCCTGATGCCTAGCACACTGGTAAGAGAACACGTGACGGCGGTTTCTATGCCTTTGGCGTACCAGCGATTGCTAAAGCCAAGTATACTTTCGTCATCGGGCATGAAATCGACCTTGAGGTCGCCAAGCCGCATCCGGCAAATGACGTTGTCATCCGGGGATTCAGCGAAACCCTTTTTGCGTAATTGATCTTGCAGTTCAGCCCATTGCGCACGTCCGACGAGGTCAACAATAAGATCCACATCGTCAGTTGCGCGAACGGATTCGAGCACAATCTCGTCGGTAATGAAAAGGGCCGTGGTGCAGCCGCCGACAAACACCAGCCGTTCGCGAAGATCGTCTCCTAACGCGTTCGCCACGGTTTCCAGCATATGAAGCAATTGACCTTTTACGGTCGTCATTTCTTCAAAAGCCTTTCTGAAAGACGTTCAGTTGCAAGACCGGCTTCTCGCTGGTTTCCAAGCCTAATCGCATCGACAAGTGCCAGATATTCATACAGGCGATCATCCTTTTTGACTGCCTCCGGTACGCTCTTGAATAGCGGTTCTACGGATTGCCCCATCGTTTTGCCGCTCGCGTAAGGCCAGACGTAGATGTAGTTGCCTCCGCTGATCAGTAGATTTTTTAAAGGGGGGGCCGCAAATGCGGTTGGAATTCCTCGTGTCATTGCACCGGGTTTGGCTGGATAGACGAACTTCAGTCCGTGGATAATGAAATTGTAGAGGTTGCGTCGATTGGGTACTGGCCGTCCTGTGCGTGGTTCTTTGATAGCAAGGCCCGACGAGATGCATCGCTTGATTGAGGCGTTGACTTCGGTCTTGCTGATTCCGAGAGCGGCTTCTAGCCCACGAACGGAATAGGAGTGTTCGCGGTAGGAACTTCCTTCATCACTCGGCCCATGCTTGGTCAGTTCCAAGCTCGCGAGCTTGAGTAATACGACAATGTCTTGACCCTTCATCGAATAAACCTCTGTCCTCTGTCCCAGGACGCGTGTCCGCTGTCCTGGGACAGAGGACAGTACACCATTCGGTGCGTTGAGAAAGGGGGCTTGAATGGAAAATGGGGCGGACAAATCGAGAACCCTGACCCATTAGCGCTGATCGCGTACTACATTGCCGGACCGCGCCAGGAGGATCGAACAAGGAGGCGGAAACACGATCTGTGCTTGATGACACGCGGCTGGCGATGCTTTGCTCCGATATCGCGCTCCGCGAAGCGACGCTGCAATATTGACGTTTGATCAGACAGAATGAGTGGCTCGGTTGCAGATGACGCGCCATTTGCGCAACCCACTCACTTGATCTTCAACAGCAGCTTCCGCGCCTCACCCAACAACACCTGTATCCGCCTTCGCTCCGCAATCGCATCCATGCCGAACATCCCGCCTGGCATCAGCGGGGGCACGCCGTCGCGGTCCGGTGCAATTCCAATGGTGGGTGAGGATTGTTCGGCTGCAATCGCGGCCGGCGCGCGCGCTATTGCGGGGCGACGGGCGCATGGAGGATTGCGGAATAGTGAAAGAATGCCCCTGATTTGCCCGACGTGTCAAATCGCCTTGTCGGATGCCGGCGGCTGCCGGCTACTTTGCATGGGGTTGTTTTCGATATTTTGGCAATGCGCCCCCGGTCATGGCCGCCCGGATATGGGGCAACCGGCTGGATTGCCGGCGCCCACTCAACGAAGCGGCGATGCCGCCTTCGACGTGCCGCCGGTCACTTGCCGCGGCCGACGCTCCAGTAGACCGGGACGCCCGCGCTGAGCAATCCGGTGAGATCCTTGCGATAGCCCCGGACCAGGTAAAACTGTCCGACCGGGACATAGGGCACGGTCTCGACGGCCCGCAGCTGGACCGCACGCGCATTGGCCTTGCGGCCCTCGAGGTCCGGAATCATCGTGAATTCCGCCCGCAGCTTCTCGATGGCTTCGTCGCACGGCCAACCGAACCAGGCTTTTTCGCAGTTCGAACGCAGCGCCAGATGGCCGACCGGCTCGAACATGTCCGGCGCCGCCGGTCCCGACATGAAGGCGGACCAGCCGCCTTGCCCGATCGGGTTCTTGCTGGCGCGCCGCGTCGACAGCGTCGGCCAGTCCATCGCCTGGTAGTCGACGTTCAGCCCGATATCGCGCATCGCCTGCGCCACCACCAAGGTCTGCGGATGCAGCGCCGTTTCGGTGGCATCGAGCAGCACGATCGGCGATCCGTCGTAGCCGCTTTCCTTCACGAGCTGCTTCGCCTTGGCGATGTCCGGCTTCGGCCAGCCGGCGTTGGTGAAGTAGGGCGAATCGCACATGTAGAACGAGGGGCAACTGGTGTAGATCTAGGTGTACTCCAAATAATAAAAAAAAAAATGCTCCTGATCCACCAAATGGAGCATCGCCTGGCGCAGCTTGGCATTGTTGAACGGCGGGATCGCCTGGTTGAGCCGCATCACGCCCTGCAGCGCGGCGAGCTTTGCGATGCCCACCTTGGCATTGCCTTTCAGCAGCGTCATCATGTCGGGTGGAATCTCTTCGAAGATGTCGATCTCGCCGGCCTGCAGCGCATTGAGCGCGGTTTGCGCGTCGGGAATGATCACCCATTCGACGCGATCGACATTCGCCGCCTTTGCGCCGGCGAGACCGCTCGGCGGGTCCTGTCGCGGCACGTAGGTCGGCGCCTTGACGTAGACGACCTTCGAGCCCGGCGACCACTCGTCACGCTTCATCATGAACGGGCCGGAGCCGATCGGCTCCTTCACCGCCTCGTTGGTCGGCGTTTTGGCAATCCGCTCGGGCATGATGAACGGCACCATGGAGCTCGGCTTGCCGAGCGCCTCAAGCACCAGTCCCCAGCGATCCCGAAGGGTGAGCTTTATGGTCCTGGCGTCGACGGCCTCCAGCGAGGCGGTGTGCGCGGTCAATTGCTGGCCGAGGCCATCCAGCTGACCCCAGCGCTTGAGCGAGGCGACGACGTCGGCGGCGGTGACGGGCGCACCGTCATGAAATTTCAGGCCGTCGCGCAGCACGAACGTCCAGGTCAGGCCGTCCGGCGTGGTGGCGAAGCTTTGCACCATCTGCGGCTTGATGGCGCCCTTCTCGTCCTGGGCAAACAGGGTGTCGTAGACCATGTAGCCGTGATTGCGGACCATGTAGTCCGACGTCACCATCGGATCGATGGTCTTGAGATCGCCGAAGGGCCGTACCTTCAAGGTGGTTTGCGCCCAGGCCGGCACGGCCGTAGCGGCCAGTGCGGCTGCGATGATCATTCCCAGAGATCTGTTCATTGTGGCTTCTCCCCTCACACGATTTTGTCGTTTGCATTGTTGGCTGGTGCGGATTTCTGTCGCTCGACATGGTGGCAAGCCACCCGGTGACCGTCAGTCTTCTCCTCGAGCGGCGGTGGCTGCTCGGCGCAGATCGCCGTCGCCATCGGACACCGCGTTCGAAACCGGCACCCGGACGGCAGCGCGCTGGCGCTCGGAATCTCTCCCTGCAGCAATGCACGCCGGCCGCGCCGGCTCGGATGAGCGACCGGAACGGAGTCCAGCAGGGCGCGTGCATAGGGATGCCGCGGATTCCTGAAGAACGCATCGCGGGAGGCGATTTCGACGATGGTGCCGAGATACATCACCGCAACCGTCGTGCTGATGAATTCCACGACGCTCAGGTCGTGGCTGATGAACAGGTAGGCCAGCCCCAGGTCGCGCTTGAGGTCGGCGAGCAGATTGAGGATCTGCGCCTGGATCGAGACATCGAGCGCCGCGACCGGCTCGTCCGCAACTACCACCGCAGGATTGAGCGCCAATGCGCGCGCGATACCCAGGCGCTGCCGCTGGCCGCCTGAGAATTCGTGCGGAAAGCGTTCCCAGTGATGTCGCGCCAGGCCGACGCAATCAAACAGCGTTTCGATCCGGCGGCCGAACGCCGCGTCATCGACCGCGCCGTAGTTGATCAGGGGCTCGGCGACAATCTGGCGAGCGGTCATGCGCGGGTTGAGCGAGGCGAACGGGTCCTGAAACACCAGTTGCACGTTGCGGCGAGCCCGGCGCAGGCTTTCGCCTGCCGTGCGCGTGATGTCCTCGCCATTCAGGCGGATGCTGCCCGACGTCGGATCGGTCAGCCGAAGCACCAGCCGCGCCACGGTGGACTTGCCGCAGCCGGATTCGCCGACCAGCGCCAGCGTTTCGCCCTGCGCCAGCGAAAACGTGACGCTATCGACGGCGCGGACCGCCCCTTCGCCACCGAACAGACCGCGACGAAACGCAAAGTGCTTGGTCAGCCGATCGACCTCGAGCGCAGCGGTCATTGCGCACCCCCGGCATTTGCCGCGACCGCAGCCTTCTCCGGATGCCAGCAGGCCACCAGATGCGACGGCGCAAGTGGCAGGGCAAACGGCTCCGTGGCGCACTGAGTGGTCGCCGATGCGCAGCGCGGCGAGAAGGCGCAGCCGGCCGGTATTGCCGTCGGCGCCGGCACGGTCCCCTTGATCTCGGTCAGGCGATCGACGACGGCGCCGCCCGCCTGCCGCGACAGCCGCGGTATCGAACGCATCAGCCCGCGCGTATAGGGGTGGCGGGCATTGTCGAACAGCGATGACACGTCGGTCTGCTCGACGATCCTGCCGGCATAGAGCACGGCGACGCGGTCGGCGATCTCGGCCACCACGCCGAGATCATGGGTAATGAAGACGATCGCGGTTCCGATCTCGGTGCGCAACTCCGCCATCATTTCCAGGATCTGCGCCTGAATGGTCACGTCGAGCGCGGTCGTCGGCTCGTCGGCCAGCAACAGTTTGGGCCGGCATGCCAGCGCCATCGCGATCATCACGCGCTGGCGCATGCCGCCGGACAACTGATGCGGATAGGCGGCGAGCCGGCGCTGCGGATCGGGAATCCGGACCTTGTTGAACAGTTCGAGCGCGCGGGCACGCGCCGCGACGGACGACACGCCTTCATGACGTTGAACGCCTTCGGCAATCTGCTCACCGATCGTCATCACCGGATTGAGCGACGTCATCGGCTCCTGGAAAATCATCGCGAGGTCGCGTCCCCGCATGTCGCGCAGCGCAGGCTCGTCCAGCGCGGCAAGGTCGACGCCACCAAGGCGAATCCGCCCCTCGTCGATGCGCGCGCCACGCGGCAGCAGCCGCATGATCGCAAGCGCCGTCAGGCTCTTGCCGCAACCGGATTCGCCGACCAGGCACAGCGTTTCGCCGGCCCTCACCTCGATCGACAGGTCGCGGACGATCGGGCGCCAGCCGTCTGCGGTCTGCACCGAGACGTTGAGCTGTTCCACCGAGAGTACCGGCTGCTGCATCGCCGTCTCCTAGCGCCGTGACCGCGACAGGCGCGGGTCGAGCGCGTCGCGCAAGGCGTCGCCGAGTACATTGACGGTGAGCACCAGCAGCGCGAGGCAGGCGCCGGGGAATGCGATCATCCACGGCGCGCGCTGCAGGTACTGGCGGCCCTCGGCCAGCATGTTGCCCCAACTCGGAATCGTCGGCGGCGTGCCGGCGCCGAGGAACGACAGCACCGATTCCACGATCATGGCGGAGGCGAACACATAAGTCGCCTGCACGATGACCGGCGCGGCGATATTGGGGAGCACGTGCCGCCACAGCAGCCGCGACAGCCTGGTCCCGTTGGTGACGGCCGCCTCCATATAGGGCTGCTCGCGAATCACCAGCACCGAACTGCGCACGATGCGGGCCATGCGCGGGATTTCAGCGATGCTGATCGCCACCACCACGTTCTGGATGCTGGAGCCGAACAGCGACATCAAGGCGATCGCCAGAAGAATGCCGGGGATCGCCATGATGCCGTCCATCAGCCGCATGATGACGTTGTCGGCCCGGCGCAGGAAGCCTGCCAGCAGGCCGAACAGAAGGCCGACCGCAGTCGTCACCATTGCCACGAGAATGCCGACGGTCAGCGAGATCCGCGTGCCGTTCAGCGTCCGCGACAGCGTCGAGCGTCCGAATTGATCGGTGCCGAAGGGGTTCTGCAGGCTCGGCGTACGCAGGCGCTGCAGGGGATTGATCCGCACCGGATCCGGCAGCACGTACGGCGCCAGCAGTGCAACGACGACGAACAGCGACAGCACCGCGCCGCCGATCAGGATCGCCGGGTGTTTCGCGAGGAACGACGCAGTCCTGCGAGCGGCGCCGGGGCGACCATGCACGGCGGCGGCCGTATCGATGATGGTGCTGCCTGCCATCGACATCAGTACCGGACCCGCGGATCGAACAGCACGTAGCTTAGGTCGACGAGAAGGTTGATCACGACATACACCGCGGAAAACACCAGGATCAGGCCCTGCACCACCGGATAGTCGCGGCGCTGGATGGCGTCGGTGGCGAGCCGTCCGAGTCCCGGAATATTGAACACGGTCTCGGTCACGACCACGCCGCCGAGCAGCGCTGCCATCCCGATGCCGATCACCGTGACGATCGGCACCGCGGCATTGCTGAGCGCGTGGCGGATGGTGATGCGCGCTGGCATCAGCCCCTTGGCGTTCGCGGTGCGAATATAATCTTCCGACAGCACCTCGAGCAGGCTGGCGCGCGTCACGCGCGCCAGCAGCGAGGCGTACAGCAGCGCCAGCGCGATGCCCGGCAGGATCAGGCTGTGCAGGCAGGCGAGGACGCCTTGCGACAGTGGCACGTAACCCTGGGTCGGAAACCAGCCGAGGCTGAGTGCGAACACGTAGACCAGCAGAAACGCGATCACGAACACGGGCGAGGAAAAGCCGAGCACCGCGAAGGCCATCACGACGCGATCGGCAAGGCCGCCGGCGCGCACCGCAGCCAGCGTGCCGAGCGGCAACGCGATCACGATCGCAAACACGATCGAAACCAGCGCCAGCATCGCCGTCGGTTCCAGTCGCTGGCCGATCAGGCGGCTTACCGGAATATCGGAAAACACCGAGCGTCCGAGATCGCCGCGCAGCAACTGGCCTGCCCAGGCAATCAACTGATCGACCAGCGGGCGATTGAGCCCGAGTTGGTCGCGAATGGTTTCGATCTGCGCCGAGGTCGCCTGGTCGCCGGCAATCATGATGGCCGGATCGCCCGGCGTGATGCGCAGCAGGAAAAACACGAACAGCGCCACGAAGATAAAGACCGGCACGGTCGAAAGCACACGGCGAAGTGCGTAGCCCGTCATGGCCGGACCACCGTATTCGCACCCGTGCTGCTGTGAGCCAACGCTCCCTCCCACTCATCGGCGACGTTGTCATGCGCCTTGTCGTTAAAACGTTTAAATCAATCTTTCACAGATCAAAACAGGTATCAATCCCGATTTTTTGCTTGCGAATATGATCATAATGAAGAAATGTGATTCTTGAATTGTATCGTTTCAAAGAGGCGCCGATGGCGACCATCCGCGACGTGGCTCAGCTTGCAGGCGTGTCAGTGGCCACCGTCTCCAACGCCCTCAACAATCCGGCCAGGGTGAGCCCCGAGCTTCTGACGCGGGTGCGCGCCGCGGTCGACAAGCTGGGCTATGCGCCCGATGCTGCCGCGCGCAGTCTGCGCAAGCGTTCCAGCGGGCTGCTGGGCCTGATCGTCGCCGACATCACCAATCCGTTCTTTTCCGAGCTCTTCGAGGCCATCGAGCTTGCCGCCGCCGCGCGCGGCTTCTCCGTCATCCTGTGCAATTCGAACGAGATCACCGAGCGCGAGGAGACCCATTTGCGGATGCTGCGTTCGCAGCGCATCGACGGCCTGATCCTTGCGCCGACGGGTACCGCATCGATGAACCGCGCGGCCCTGCTTGCCGCACTCGAAATGCCGGTCGTGCTGGTCGACCGCGCCATGGAGGGGCTCGGCTACGACGCGGTCGTGCTCGACAATCACCGCGCCGCCTATGAGGCCACCTCCCATGCGATCGGCTGCGGCCATCGGCGCATCGCGCTGATCAATGGTCCGAACACCGTCCGCACCGCGGCGGATCGTCTGCAGGGGTATCGGGAATCGCTGCTGGCCGCCGGCCTCGCTTACGACCCCGCTTTGGTGAGGGACGCCGGCTTCCGCGAGCAGTCCGCTTATGAAGCCGCGCTTCAGCTGTTGCGCGGCGACCAAAGACCAACCGCGATCTTCACGGCCAACAACCTGATGACCATCGGCGTGCTGCGCGCCACCGCCGAACTCGGTCTCAATTGCCCGGACGACATCTCGATCATCGGGATCGACGACCTCCCCTGGGCGGAGGCGGTCGCGCCGCGCCTCACCATGGTCGCGCAACCGGTGCGCGCCATGGGCGAGACGGCGCTCGACCTGCTGGCCCAGCGCATTGCCGGTACCCGTCTCGGTCCTGGAACCACCACCGTGATGGAGCCGCAGTTGATGGTGCGAAAGTCCTGCGCCGCCCCCGCGTCCATGCCCAATGCCGAGGCTGCCGATGTCCGATGATCTCATCATGCCCGGCGCGCCGGCCGCGCTTCGGAAGGACGGCTTGCCGATCGGCATCCGGATTCCCGGTCATCCAGGAAAGATCGCGCCTTGACTGCGGCACCTGCCACCGGCAACGGCCTGCCGACGCGGCCGCTCGGCCGCACCGGACTGAACGTCAGCGCGATCGGGTTCGGCGCGGCGCCGATCGGGGACCTCTATGAGCGTCTCGACGAGCCAGCGGCCATCGGCGCGGTGGCCGCGGCAATCGATTCCGGCATTACCTTGTTCGATGCGGCCCCGCTTTACGGCCACGGCCTGGCCGAGCACCGCTGCGGCACCGCGCTACGCGCGCATCCGCGCAACAGCTTCGTGCTGTCCACCAAAGTGGGCCGCTGGATGGATCCGTCGAAAGGGCCGGGCGACCGGTCGGGATATGTCGGCGGTCTGCCGCACGCTGCAGTGATTGATTACTCTTATGACGGCGCCATGCGTTCGTTCGAGCAGTCGCTGTTGCGGCTAGGCCTCGACCGCATCGATATTCTTCTCATCCATGACGTCGACGTGTGGACGCATGGCGCGGCGGCGATCGAGCGGCGCTTCGGGGAGGCGATGGACGGAGCCTACCGTGCGCTCGATCGGCTACGGAGCGCGAAGGCGATTTCGGCCATCGGCGTCGGCGTCAACGAAGCCGAGATGTGTGAGCGCTTCGCCACGGCCGGCGATTTCGACGTCATGCTGCTGGCGGGGCGCTATTCGTTGCTGGAGCAGCCGGCGCTGCAAAGCTTCCTGCCCACCGCCGAGCGCAAGGGACTGGGCGTGATGCTCGGAGGCGTGTTCAATTCCGGCATTCTCGCCACCGGCGCGCGGCCTGGCGCGCATTACAACTATGCCGTGGCGCCGCCGGAAATCATGGCCCGCGTCGAACGGATCGACGCGGTGTGCCGTGCTCACGGCACCAGGCTCGCCGACGCGGCGCTGCAGTTTCCGCTCGCCCATCCCGCCGTATCGAGCATCGTGCTGGGGGCAACGTCGGATCAGGAAGTCCGCCGCAACATCGCTTCGCAGTCGCGCAAGATCCCGGCAGGCTTGTGGTCGGACCTCAAGACGGAAGGCCTGCTCGAGGCCCACGTTCCGGTGCCGGCATGACCATGACACCGCGGATCGACGCCCATCAACATTTTTGGCAAATCGCGCGCGGCGACTACGCGTGGCTGACGCCCGGGCTCAACGCGATCTATCGCGACTTCAATCCCGATGACCTTGCCCCGCATCTCGCCGCGCATGGAATTGCGGCCACCATCCTGGTGCAGGCCGCACCGACGCATGCCGAGACGGCTTTCCTGCTCGATCTGGCGGGCAAGACCGCGTTCGTTGCCGGCGTGGTCGGCTGGACCGAGTTTGCCGCGCCCGGCGCCGCCGCCGCGATCGCAGGAATGGCCGGCGATCGGCTGCTCGTCGGTCTGCGGCCGATGGTGCAGGACATCGACGACGATGATTGGCTTGCGCGTGCGGATCTCGCGCCCGCATTCGACGCCATGATCGCGCATGACCTGGTTTTCGATGCGCTGCTCAAGCCCCGGCATTTGCAACGGCTCATTCACGTGCTCGAACGCCACTCTCAATTGCGTGTCGTTATCGATCATGCGGCCAAGCCTGCGATCGGGGGTGGCTCCAGTGCGGCATGGCGGAACGACGTCGCCGCCGTTGCGCAATTCCCGAACGTTTCCTGCAAACTCTCCGGCCTTGTCACCGAGGCGCCGGCGCGCTGGACTGTCGACGATCTGCGGCCTTATGCCGAACATCTCCTGATCTGCTTCGGCGCCGGGCGACTGATCTGGGGCAGCGACTGGCCGGTCGTCAATCTCGCCGCGGATTACGGCCGCTGGATCTCGACTGCCGGGCAGTTGATGGCTGGCCTCGACGCGTCCGCGCAAGCGCGGGTGTTCGGCGGCAACGCCGTTGGCACGTATTTGTCTCATCGCGGAAAGAACATCGCATGCTGAAGGGATTAGATCCGATCCTGACGCCGGACCTGCTTTGGCTGATGGCGTCGATGGGGCACGGCGACGATCTGGCCGTGGTCGATGCCAACCATCCGGCCGAGCGCATCGCCCGCGCGTCGGTCACGGGCCGCCTGATCCGGCTCCCTGGCCTGCACCTGCCGCAGGTGATCGGCGCAATTCTGAAGGTCCTTCCGCTCGATGCTTCGGAACCGGATCCGATTCGCGTCATGATCGATGCAGGCAACCCTGACAATACGCCCGAGGTTCACGGTGCGGTGCTGCGGGAGATCAACGGCGGTTCGGACCAGCCCATGGCGTTCGGGGCGATCGAGCGCTTTGCATTCTATGACAGTGCGAAGCGCAGCTTCGGCGTGGTGCAAGTCGGCGACACACGCAGTTTCGGTTGCTTTCTGATCCGGAAAGGCACGATCAGCTAGCTGGTCCCTCTCTCTACGTCCGCCGCGGACAAATGCATCGTCGTGGTTCACTCCGAATTCACCAGGCGTAGCGGAGGACGCCCCTGCCGGCGCAGGAATTCGTCACGTTGGAGAATTCGCCCTCGAAGGTGGCGGCCGGCGAGAGGCCGTTGCGCCAGCGGGTTTCGGCCGAGGCGGTGACGAGGGCGGCGTCGGGGGCGAGGGCTGCGCCGTGCACGACGAAGGATGCGCCGGGCAGGGTCTGGAAGGTCGCGCCGATGCTGCGGCCGGCATCGAAGTTATGCGCCCAGGCGGCCCGTCCCCGTAGCGTCAGGATGGCGTCGTCGAGCGCGAACGCCTTGTCGGTGCGGACGCCAAGCTCGCTGCGGGCCGCGGTGACGTCCCTCTGCGAACATCCGGTGCGCTGCCCCCTGACGACCCGCGAAACCATCGACCTAGGTAGTTTTGCTTAGGCCCGGGATCGCAAAGATTAACTCAAAATATATTCTTTCAACCAATCGTATGGGGGTCGCCACTTTTTCGCGCGGCGATACGTCGGGCGGCGTCCGTCGGCTCCGCCCAATCAAAGGTCACGAACCGAAAGCCCGAGGGAAATTTCTCCATGCGCCTGTCGTCAGGAATTGCTCCGATTGCGCTGGCTGCGTTCATTGCCATTCTGCCCGCGGCCCACGCCGAGGACGGCGTTTCGAGCGACAGAATTGTCCTTGGCCAGGCCGCCGCGCTGTCCGGTCCGGCTGCGGCCCTGGGGCAGAACATGAAGGTCGGGCTCGAGGCCGCCTTCGCCGAAGTCAACAAGGCCGGCGGCGTCAAGGGACGCAAGCTCGAACTCAAGAGCGTCGACGACGGCTACGAGCCGACACGCTCGGTCGGCGTGGTCAAGAAACTGCTGGAGGAGGACAAGGTGTTCGCGATCGTCGGCACCGTTGGCACGCCGACCGCCGCCGCGATCCAGCCGATTGCGACCGGCGCCGGCGTTCCCATGATCGGCGCGTTCACCGGCGTCGAATTTCTCCGCGAGCCTTACAAGCCGTTGGTCGTGAACGTCCGCGCCACCTACTATCAGGAGACCGAGGCGATGGTCGAGCACCTCACCAAGGATCTCGGCTACACCCGCATCGGCATCATGTATCAGGACGACGCCTATGGGCAGGCGGGTCTTGCCGGGCTGCAGCGCGCGCTGGAGAAGCGCAACATGAAGCTCGCCGGCGAGGGGACGTACGAGCGCAACACGGTCGCCATCAAGGGTGCGCTGCTTGCGGTGCGCAAGGCCAGGCCTGAAGCCGTGGTGATGATCAGCGCCTACAGGCCGGCGGCCGAGTTCATCAAGCTGGCGCGCCAGATCAAGTTCGACCCGACCTTCGTCAACGTCTCCTTCGTCGGCTCCGACTCCCTCGCCAAGGAACTCGGGACCGCCGGGGCGGGCGTCGTCATAACGCAAGTGGTGCCGTTCCCGATGGATGGCAAGATACCGGTGGTCGGCCGCTATCAGGCTTCGCTCAAGGCCGTGGCGCCGGATGCGCAGCCCGGCTTTGTCTCGCTGGAGGGCTATCTGGTCGGCCGCACATTGATCGCCGCGCTTGAGAAGATCGACGGAGCGCCGACGCGCAAGGCGCTGATCGAGGCGATGCAGAAGGCCAGCCCGATCGACGTCGGCGGCCTGAAACTGTCCTACAGCGCCACCAGCAATCGCGGCTCGGACCAGGTGTTCCTTACGGTGATTCAGGGTGACGGCAGCTTCAAGGCGGTCGAGCGCCTGCCAAAAGCGGGAATGTGACGACGGCCGCTTCGGCCAATACGGGGAAATGGGTACAGCCGAGTTTCGGGGGAAATCATGAAGGCAGCGACGTCGAAATTGCATTTCGGTTTGCGAGGCCGTCTGTTCACGGCATTTGGATTGGTTGCGGCGCTGACCGTGATCGCAAGCCTCAACGCGATCTTCTCCTATGTCAGCCTTGAAAATTCTCTCGGAGTGATCGCCGAGCAGAGCTTGCCGGGGATTACGCGGTCTTCGAACGTCATCAAGGCGGCAGGCGATGTCGGTGCGGCTGCGCCGAGCCTGCTTGCCGCCGCAAACAACGCCGAGCGCAGCGACGCCTTTAAGACGCTCGCGACCGCGCGAGAGGAGATGAAGCGCGCTGTCGGTTCGCTCAGCGCCGAAGACGCCGCCAAGCTCAACGTGACTGCCGGGCGCATTCTGGAAAACCTGACGCGGCTCGAGCAATCCGTGACCGAGCGTCAGCGGATCGCCGATGCCCGGATCGCGCTGATCGGCGAACTGCGCAAGACGCATGGCAAACTCGCCGAAAAAATGATCCCGATCGCGGACGACGTCGCCTTCACGCTCGCCATGGCGCTGGAGACCGCGGCCGATGGACAGGATCCCGCGACCATCCACAAGACCCTGATGGGGCTGGCCGACAACGAACTCGGCGCGCTGCAGGCCGTGCTGGCCCTGCGTGCCGAATCCAACCTTACGCTCGGCATTCTCGTCGAGGCCGCCGACCTGGCGACGGCCGACCTGCTGCCGCCGGTGAAGGATCGCTTCATGGCCACCGCCCGTCGTATCGGCAAGGCTGCTGCGATTCTCAAGGACGCCGAAACGACCAAGCTTGTCGATCAACTGGTCGCCATCGGACGCGGCAAGGACAACATCTTCGATCTGAAGCAGAAGGAAATTGCTGCAACCAAGGCCGGCATGAACGTGGTGGCGGAGAACCGCGTGCTGGCCACCGAGTTCGAGAAGCAGGTATCCGGGCTTGGCCAGCGCAGCGAAGCCGCGGCCGCGGCCGCGGTGCAATCCTCGCAGGCGGAAATCCGCCAGGGCAGGGTAGTGCTGGTCGGTATCGCTCTTGCGAGCCTGCTCGCGGCGCTCCTGATCGGCTGGTTTTATGTTGGCCGTGGCGTGGTGCGCCGTCTCGTCGGATTGCAGGGCAGCATGAAGGCGATCGCAGCCGGAGACCTCGCGGTGGAAGTTGCCACCAGGGGCTCGGACGAAATCGCGGCGATGGGCGAAGCGCTTCAGGTGTTCAAGGACAACATGGCGGAATCCAACCGCTTGCGCGCCGAGCGCATCGAACGCGAAAAGCGCGCCGCAGCCGATCGGCGAACCGAAATGCATCAGCTTGCCGATGAGTTCCATGCTGCGGTCGGCGAGATCATACAAACAGTGTCGTCGGCTTCGACCGAACTCGAGGCTTCGGCAAAGACGCTGACGCACACCGCGACCAACACCCAGCATCTGTCCGCGATGGTGGAAACCGCATCGGGCGACGCTTCCCGGAATGTCGATTCGGTCGCCGCAGCCACTGAAGAGATGACTGCCTCGATAGCCGAGATCAATCGCCAGGTGCAGGAATCCAACCGCATCGCCTCCGACGCGGTGCATCAGGCCGAAGTCACCGATGCCCGCATCAACGAATTGTCCAGGGCCGCGACACGCATCGGCGATGTCATCAACCTCATTACCAGCATCGCGGAGCAAACCAATCTGCTGGCATTGAACGCGACCATCGAGGCTGCCCGTGCCGGCGAATCCGGCAAGGGATTTGCCGTCGTCGCCCAGGAAGTCAAGACGCTGGCGACCCAGACCAGCAAGGCAACCAACGAGATCAGCTCGCAGATCGCCGAAATGCAGGTGGCGACGCAGGAGTCGGTCAATGCGATCAAGCAGATCGGCGTCACCATCGGCCGCATCTCGGAAATTGCCCTGGTCATCGCCTCCTCGGTCGAACAACAGGGGAGCGCCACGCAGGAGATCGTCCGCAGCGTTCAAGGTGCGGCGCAATCCACCAGCCAGGTGGCTACCAACATCACCGAAGTGAACAAGGGCGCGAACGAAACGAGTTCTGCCTCCTCGCAGGTGCTGTCGTCGGCACAGTCCCTGTCCGGCGAGAGCAATCGCCTCACGCTCGAGGTCGATCGCTTTCTGGAGACCGTACGCGCCGCCTAGCGCGGCTGAAGCGGTGCCTTCTTCGCATCAGTTTATCGAGCCGGCAACCGACCAGATCATGATTGCGCCGAAGGAAGCGTCGGCCTATGCCAGTGATCTCGTGGACACGTTGGGAAGCCGATGTCGGAAGCGGAACTGGATGTCGTTGTGCTCGGCGCGGGCATCGTCGGGGTGTCGACGGCCTATGCGGCTCGGCAGCGGGGCATGTCGGTCGTTCTGGTCGACCGGCGCGAGCCCGGTAGCGAGACCTCGTACGGCAACGCCGGCATCATCAGCAGCGGCTCGATCGCGCCGCTCAACAATCCCTCGCTGTGGACGGCGCTGCCGAAATACCTGACCAATCGTCACGCGGCCTTGCGGTGGAATCCGGTTTGGGCGGCTCGGAACGCGGGATGGGTCGCGCGTTTTCTCGCCAATTCGGCCGGCTCGCGCCTCCGGCCGCGGGCGGCCGCGCTGCACGGGCTGATCGGCGCATCGCTGAAGCTGCATCGGGAATGGATCGTCAGGGCGGGCGCCGGCCATCGCATCCGCGAGACCGGCTGGCTGAAGGCGTGGCGCGGCGATGCCGTTGCCGCCGCAAAGCGGGAGCAGGCCCTGCTGGCTGAATTCGGCATCGCCAGCGAGTTGCTTGACCGGCAGGGCATCTCCGCAATCGAGCCTGATATCGTGCCGGTCTATAAAGTGGGCCTGCTGCACAGCCAGACCGCTTCTGTCGACTCGCCGGGCGAGGTGGTCAAGGCCTATGCGCGGATGTTCGCGGGCGCCGGCGGCGATCGCAGGCGCGCGGACATCCAGTCGATCGTGCCTGATGGCGAGCGCTGGCGCGTGGTACTGGCCGATGGCGAGATTCTGGCGCGCCATGTCGTGGTCGCGCTCGGGCCCTGGTCGGCGGATCTGCTGCGGCCGCTCGGCTATCGCGTTCCGCTGGCCTTCGAGCGCGGCTACCATCGCGAATTCAAACCGAATCCGGCGCGCACGTTGCGCCGTCCGATCCACGACGCCGACGGCAGTTTTCTGATGACCCCGATGGAGCAGGGCATCCGCGTCACCTCGGGCGTCGAACTGACCGATCGCGATGCGCCATCCTCGTTCGCCCAGCTCGATCAAATCGTGCCGCTCGCGCGCGACGTGGTCGAATTCGGTGACGGTGTCGGCGACACATGGCGGGGATCGCGGCCGACGCTGCCCGACAGCCTGCCGATGATCGGCCCGGCGCCCCGCCATGCCGGCCTGTGGCTTGCCTTCGGCAACCAGCATATCGGCTTCACGACCGGTCCGGCGACGGGAGCCGCCATTGCCGCCATGATCGCCGGTGCGCCGCCGCCCTGCGACGTCGCGCCGTTCGCCCCAGGCCGCTACATTTCCTGAACTGACACGCTTCGCAGACTGGACGTGGCGTCGGGCGTGATGTCGGGACGTCGATGTTGCGCCGCTCAACCCTTCGTCACATGAATCCCGGGCTTCTGCCCGGCATTCCACTTGCCGCCGATCGCGCGCTCGATCTGCGCGGCCAGTTGCAACAGCAGTCCGTCATTGGCCTGTTTGGCGATCGCCTGGATGCCGAGCGGCAGGCCGTGCTCATGGGTGGCGAGCGGCAGCGAGATCGCCGGGATCCCGCAGAGATTGGCGAGCGGTGTAAAGGCAAAATTGCGCCAGAGATTGCCAAACCAGTCGAGCACATCAGGGTTGTCGCTGGTGGTCAGAAACTCAGTGGTCCCGACCTTCGGCGTCGGCAGCGCCGTGATCGGCGTCAGGATGATGTCCCAATCCTCGAAGAACGCGCCGAAGCCGCGCGAGGTCGTGTTGAACACCGCCTGCATCCGCGCCCGGTCGGCATAGCTGGTGTTGCGGCCATGCTCCCATATCCGGATGTTGATCGGTTCGATCAGATCGGCCGGCGGCGCTTCCAGTCCGCGCGCGGCAAGCATGTTGCCGATGACCACAGCAAAATTGCTGATGTAGCAGGTGGTCTGTGCCGCAAACGCCTCGCGATAGTCGAGCTCCGGCAGCGCATAATCGATCTGGTGGCCGAGGCCTTCGAGGAAGCGCCCGACCTTTTCCAGCTCAGTCACGATGTGCGGCGTTGCTTCGTAATCGCCCCATTTGTACGACAGCGCGATTTTCAGCCGCGCCGGATCGCGCGTGATCATTCGGGTGTAGGCCTCCGGCGGACTCCAGAACGGCATGAACTCGCCCGCCGCCGGTCCACGGCAGGCATCGACGAAGGCCGCGGTATCGCGCACGGTGCGTGAC